>JAVBLK010000024.1:0-38524 GCA_031553565.1 Eubacteriales bacterium | reverse complement strand
TTATACTAAACTTATTCATGTTAAATGGTACCTCGACACTACCATTTTAACACAAAAGGCGTGTGCTTCCCACAGGATCCACACGCCTTTTTTTTCCTTCCTTTTACGACAAAAGGGACTGCCTCTTGTTGAGACAGCCCCATTCTTTCCGCAGCAGAGCTGCGGGGTATTTAACCGATTTGCTCGCTCCTCCTCACAACCGATGCCAAGCAAGTTGCTCGTCGTCGCGAATAATATAAAACACGCCGCAAGAATCATATACGGCGTGTTTTTAATCAGTCTCTAAGTAAACGCTGAATAAATGAGGTTAATTTAGAGCAAGTATTTTTAAGTCAGAAAACGGCTTGTTTTTGCAGCAAATAGTAGAACTATTTGCAATGGAAGAAGACGTTTTCAGGCGAAAAAGACGCAGCTGTAAATTATTCCGAATTAATCAGCGGTTACATAAGTCTTTTGTGTATTTAACGTAACACTTCTCCGCGCACGCCTGCCCGGGGAATGCACGGCGCAACAGAAAAAGGCCGATACCGTTTATATTATGTCCTCGTCGTCGTCCTCTTCCTCCTCGTCCAGGTCGTCGAACTCATCGGAATCGGGGTCAACATACTCGAAATCGTCGGCCTCGGACGAAAACTCATCCTCGTCCTCCTCCAAAGCCTCTTCCTCGGCCTCGAGTTCGGACAGCGGGATATCATCCAGCGGCTCTTCCTCTACCGCGGTTTCCGTTTCATCCTTATCAAATTCGCCCCAATCCTTTTCCTCGGCGCCTGCCTTCTCCGCCTTTTCCTTCTGGCACAGAAAGCACATGTCCTCGTCAGGATTCATATAGTTGATCTTACAGACGGGGCACAGCTTTTCAAGCTCCTCGTCCTCATCGGGCAGCAGCATCGACGCGCCGTCAACACTCATCTCTGCCTTGCACACATTACAATATTTCTGCTTCCTGGGCACATAATTAAGCTCGCACCGCTCGCAGATAACATATTCGACTTTCTCGTTCTTCTTTTTGATAAGCGCCATTAAAATCTCCGCAATTTTTTATCGGACATTTTTCTTCAAGGCCGCAGGTCATGGATGCCCGTCAAAAGAAAATAGCCCGGCCAAAAAAGAAAATAAGGATAAAGAAAAGTATCCGTATTTGTTAATTGAAAAATCAAGCAGTTCCGCCGCCTGCAAGCTGTCCCTAAAAATAAGCCGGCAGCTTCCCGCGATTTTTTATTCTTGCAGTATTATATGCAAGGCAATAGCAAATATTTATACCACATAACAGAGAAAAGTCAAGTGTTTTCGCTTAAAAATTTTTTTACAAATCTGACCGGCGCCAAAGCGGCTGTAAAGCCGCTGTTTGCCGCCTTTTCCGGCCGCCGGATAAACGCATCAAGGCGGCAGACGCCGCCTTGAGGGAAAATATCCAATTGACTGTTTTACAACGCCCTGATAGCTTCCACAGGCGACTTCTTCGCAGCCCTCCGGATCGGGAAAAACGTAGCGGTAAAAGCTATCAACGCCGTTATCCCCAAGATGATCAAGGCATTAATAAATCTGAAATTAAAAAACTGATATCCCGCCCCCTCCGCAAATATTGAATTGATAAGGGCGCTGGCGCCAATTGCAAATATGACCCCCAGGATCCCGCAAGCAGCGGCGATTATTATACTCTCGATAAAAAATATCTTGTATATATCCCCTTCTTTCGCGCCTACCGCGCGCAAAATACCGATCTCCCGGCATTTGTCCGCGATAGAGATCGAAATATAGTTAAATAAAAGTAACGCAGATATAAGCGCTAAGATTACTCCTAACGGCACAAAAATCCATAGTAAATATGTCTCTACCATTTCGACCACATAGTCCACATCAAAATAAACCCTGCTCTGCAATGCAAAAAATGAATCGTCCGCCGCCTTTTTCGCAAAAGAAAGGATATGATTTATTCCCTGCGCGCCGGTCTTTACGGGGGAAATTATACCGTCGTATTTCGCGTCGGCCGGTTTAACATATTTTGTAGTCCTTACGCTCATTTTATAACTGTATTTGTCGGTATTCGATGTAATGAAATTTTCGTTTACAAGCCAAAAATTCCGATCATAATTGCCGAGCATATAAACGCCCAGGATTTTTAGCGTATTGCCGCCACTATAATAAAACTTATCAATGTCGTTATAAACATAATAAATCGGGTTTTCCCCGTTCCTGGCCCAAGAGTCCCAATCGGCGTTTAACGCGTTGATTATGATCTTGATATCCTCGTCGGTAACTGACCTTACCCTTGGCTTTTGATATTCGGCCCCGCCCTGCCATTGCGACCCTACAGCATAAGAAAGCTTGTAAAAAGAATACATAAATCCGCTGTGTGTGTCGGAATATTTTGTGCCGTCTTTTTTCGATATGGACAGATAATACGCTCTGTTCCGAAGTCCATACGACGACATATATGTTTCGTCCGCTTTTACAGAATTTATTGCCGACGCGTCTATCCGCTCGCCGCTTTTAAAATTATAGACCGATGCTTGTGCGGAATATTGCCCCAGCCACTCCGGCAGTAAGTAAGGCATTCCGCCGGAAGTGCTGATGCGGTTGAATTCGGAATTCACTATTTCCGCGCTGCCGGCGTCCATATGCGTCCAAGGCTGATATCTTCTATACGCAATAACGTTCTCATAGAACGTGTCTGAAACATAGGCCAATGTGTGAAAGCTGTAATCGCAGCTGTCCTTAAATTCGTCGTATAAGGGATCCTTGCCCCTGTTATACTGTTCTTCGCTATGTATATTTTTCAGAAGGTGAAATTTAGGGTCTATTACGCCCGTGCGGTATATTCCCGTGATAATATAATTTTCCTTATATACGTTGTTAAGCCCATTCAACTCCACGGTTTGGCCGATCAAATCGTCATAAGATGCAATTGTAAGATTTTCGTAATCGCCGCTTTGCCCGCTTAAAACATACAATCCTCCGGTCAAAAAGGTTTCATACATGTATTCGGATACTGCGATCTCATCGTCAGTTTCAGGATAACGCCCCGCAAGCCTTACGTTTTCGCCGAATATGTCTTTAAGATACTGCTCCCCCGCGTCGGAAAATCCGAAAAAGCCGTCCGTATCGTAATATTTTGAATCCGCCCGCTTTTCGCGCGTGATACGGATATTCCCTTCAATAAACCCGGGACACAGATCCTGATTCATGACGCCGGCGAATTTGATCCCGGAACCGGCGTTATTCATCCTATCCAGCTCGGATTCGCCGATCAGCGTTGTGCGAATCTGGTTTTCGCTTGTTTTGCTTTCCTTACCGGATATATTGTATATATCCGTCCATTTCGCTTGGTATTGCTTGATCAAAACCGCCGAGTCACAGGCAGTTCCTTCGAGGGCTTTTGCGAATGTATAATTCGGGTCGTACATCATCATTGTCGAATCGACCCCGAATATCCCGAACGCCAAAAGAGAAACCAGTAAAAGCACCGCCAGCCGCAGCGGCTTCAGTTTTAAGCCTGCCCCGGCCATTTTTGCGGCGTTTGCAAACGGCAGCCTTGATTTTATGAATACGGCGTTATTATTCCTGCTTTCTTTCTTCACCGCCGTAGAAACGGGCGAGGCGGCCAAAGCTTTACTATCAGGAATTCTGTCGGATACGACTTTGCCGTCCTTTAACTCGATAATACGGTCGCCGTATTTCTCGGCGTTTTCGCGGTCATGTGAAACCACTACGACAAGCCTGTCCGCGGACAACTTTTTCAATAAACTGAAAATGTCCGCGCCCGTCTCGGAATCCAAGGAGCCGGTAGGCTCGTCCGCCATAATGATCATCGGGTCTTTCACCAACGCCCTTGCGATCGCAACGCGCTGCTTCTGCCCGCCCGACAAGGTGTCCGGCATGCGGTCGGCGAATCCCGCCAAGCCTACCTCTTTCAGAATGCTTTCCGCCTCGGCCCCGGCGTTTTTCCTGCCTTGCAGCTGCAGCGCCAGCGCTATGTTCTGCCCGACGGTGAAACCGCCCAGGATATTGAATTCCTGAAATATAAAACCGACGTACGCGTTGCGGTAACCGTCATAGTCCGGGGGCGCAAAATCCTTGCTTGATTTCCCGTTAATTATTATTTCGCCGCCGTCCGGCTTGTCCAACCCGCCCGCGATATTCAAAAGAGTCGTTTTCCCCGACCCGCTCTTTCCCAAAAGAAAGACCATCCCGCTGTCGGGGAAGTCTATGCTTACGCCGTCAAGCGCCTTTACCTCGCCGCCGCCTTTAATCTTATATGTTTTTCTTAGGTTTCTTACTGACAGCATTTTTTTATACTCCGTAAGGTTGCTGTTTGCATTCTATTTACGGCTTGTTTTTACAGCAAATAGCAGACCAATATTTGCAAGAAAAGAAGATGCGCTGTAAATATCATCGGTTCTTTAAAATAAACCTCAATACCATTACATTACTAAATATGTTATATTTTGTCAAGACATCCGTTTCAACAAATAGCGCGCCAAACGCACGGCGATAAAACAACCCGCGGCCCTCTGACTGGCATCCCCCTGACGCCCGCTTGATAGGAAAATAAGGCCGCAGACAGCGGCGCGAAAGATTTTTTTGCGACGGAAACTTTAATAACGCTGATTAATCCGAAAGAATTATTTTATCCTCGAATATCTACTCGAACCTGAAACCGTAAAGTTGATTTACTTTATCTAAGGAACCGCTGAATAATTCGATATAATTTATAGCGGCGTCTTTTTCGCCTGAAAACGTCTTCTTTCCTTGCAAATAGTTCTACTATTTGCTGCAAAAACAAGCCGTTTTCTGCCTTAAAAATACTTGCTCTGAATTTACCTCATTTATTCATCGTTTCCTTAAAATAAGCGAAAGGCGCGAAAAGAATACTTTTCGCGCCGGCCGACGCTGCGTACTGAGAGGTACGCGCTAGGTCGGCGTGACGGGATTTCAGGTCAATCCCGAAGCTTATCCGCCGCCATCCAGTCGGGAAAATAAGGCGTAGATGCAAGGCAGCGGCGCGAAGGGTTTTCTTTCGGCGACGGAATCTGTATCGACATACGTGACGGCGCAAAAAGAAAACTTTGCGCGCCGATCCCGCCGCATATGCGCCGCCCGCGTGACTGGAAAGAAGGCCGCAGACGCGAGGCAGTGACTTGAAATCCTGCCCTGCCGGCCGACGCTGCGTACTGAAACGTACGCGCTAGGTCGGCGGGACGGGATTTCAGGTCAATCCCGAAGCGGATGCGGCCTTCTTTCAGGCGCCTTCTATCAGCATCTTATCCGCCACCAACGCAATGAACTCGCCGTTGGTCGGCTTCTCGTTGTTGGTATAGACGCGCACGCCGAAAAGGGAATTGATGTTTTCGATCTTGCCGCGGTTCCAGGCGACCTCGATCGCGTGGCGTATGGCGCGCTCGACCTTGCTGGAGCTGGTCTCGAACTTCTGGGCGATGCTGGGATAGAGTTTTTTTGTTATGCAGTTGATTATTTCGGGATTGTCGATCGCCATTTTGATGGCCTCGCGCAGGAACTGATAGCCCTTGATATGCGCGGGGATGCCGACGGTTATAAATATGTTGGAGATCTTTTCCTCCAGCGACCTGTTCTTGGAATACTTGGCGATAGGCTCGGCCGCGCGATAATCGGACAGGATCATGGGCACGCCTACCGCGCCGCTTCTTACGGGGCTGACCGTCTCTAACACCCTGCCCTTAAGCGCGGGAAAGTCGAACGGCTTTATCATATAATAGTCCGCGCCGCCGCGGAGCGCCATGTTTATGAAGTTTTCCTGCGAAAGTGCGGAAACGATTATTACCTTCGGGCGGTACGGCAAGCTTTTCAGCCGCTCCAACACGCCGAATCCGTCAAGCTCGGGCATCACGATGTCCAAAAGAACGATATCCGGCTTTTCCTGCTGTATCAGCTTAAGCCCCTCCGCACCGTTGGCCGCGCAGCCTATAACCGTAAATTCCGGCTCTTTCGCAAAATAGTCCTCGTACATTTTCGTCATTTGCGCGCTGTCGTCGATAAAACCGATCTTGATTTTTTCCATTTTACATTTACCCTTTTCTTATCTTTATATTTTATGTTGTTTTTGCACAGATTCCCGTCCCGCCTTTTTCCTCTTTTATATGCCGCGTCTTACTGTATATTGTGGTTAAGCGGTGCTATTAAACGCTATATTGTATTGCTTTATTACATAATGGCATATTATTTTCAATAAAGCAAGCATATTTGCACGAATTTTAAAATAGTTTAACATTTTTTAAAATAATACGACATACGTAGACTTTCTTTACTGTTTTCCGACAAAATGCGCCTTCGGTTTCCGTGCAGGACCCGCCATCCCGGCCGCGGCAAGCGGCATCGCCGCACTTGCAATTTTGTGGCTGCCCGGGTTTTTTGCTGCGATTTTTCTTAGAGCAAAAACAAAAGCCCCGGCGAACCGGGGCTTTTCAAATCATTGTTTTTTGTACGGTAGTTATTCTTCCTCGACCTCAGGCAATTCATCCGCGCCGACAACGCCGATAAAGTACTCAGGCGAGTCCGTGCCGCCGGTCAGCTGCTTGATATACATATAATTAGCCGAAACGCTTTCGCTGCGCAGTTCGATCGGAAAATCCTTTTGGTTGAGCGTATCCTTAAAGAACCACAGCATCCCCGCCGCGATGTCGATAGTGTAGTTGTTCAGTATGGAAACGCTGCCCTTATTGATCTGTGAGGGCGGCGCGGCGGTTGAAAGATCCGCACAAGAGATAGAGCCGCCGCTCTGAAAATAAATCTTGTTATCGCTGATACGGAGCAGCGTGGCGTCGGATTCGGTTTGTGAAAACGGGGCGGCTGCCGCCGACGGCGCATAACGCACCAGATACCCGTTCTCCAGCGTGACCGCATATGAGACTGCGATCGCGCCCGCTGTGGACTTCGGCCCGGCGTAAGCCATTACCTTCGTCATGTCGGCGGTCACATTGGCTATTACGGTTTGCCTGTCATATAACGGCCTTTTAACCTTTTCCATTATGACGTTGCCCGATTTGTCCTTCTTTTCGTTGCCCTTCTTGTCAAGCGCCGGCTCCTCGACCTCGATATACGATATCCTCTGCGCGATCAGCTGTTTATTAGTTGAGGTCGGCTTGGTCTCGTAAAAAAACAATACGTCGCCGTCGCAGGAAAGAGGCGAATATGTGTTGTTATTGTCTCCGATACGCAGGCTCGTCCCGGTCGAAAGGTCAGGGCGGCGGCGTTCAAACACGTTGCCCTGAACTGAATAGTCGTCCTCGTCAAATGCGCGGGTATAGTATACATAATCGGACGCGGTGTCCTCGTTTATGCCCTTGTAATATGTTTCCTTTCTGGGGAACATGACCTCGGTGATGCCGTCGGTCAGCGTTCCCCTCTTTCCGATACGGCTGCCGGTCATCGGCACTGTGATAAGGTTTTCGCCCTCGTGGACCACAAGGTGCACCTTGCCGTCATAGTGATAGAAATTGTACGCCTTTACGTCTTCTTCCGATGTGTAGATCTTTTGGGTGTTCTGACCGTCAACCTTTGTGCGGTAAAACTCGCTTAAGTGAGCCTCGACCTCGCCGGCCTTGCTGCGGCTGTTTACGGGCGTACTGTAATATATCCAGTCGCCGTATATAAATATGCCCGCGTTTTGGTCGTTAGAAAATGTGATGTATTTGGGGATAACGCGCTCGATGACCGCGCTGTCGATCAATGTCAGCTTCTCGCCGGTCGAATAGCTGGTCGCCTCGGCCGTCTTTATCGTTATATCCCGGCCGTCCCCCGTACGCGCATATTCCTTATACTCTACGCCGTCTTCGGTTTTATTGACGTCCCTGCCGCCCTGAAGCTTGGCGCGGTAAACGCCGCCCTTTTCAACCTTGCCCCAAACGTTGGCGTCGCCCTCGCTGTCGGAATAGCCCGACGTCGTGCCATTGACAAAATAGACATAATCGCCGTACTGCACGACGCTGCCGCCGTTGCTGGTCACGGCGTATGTTGTATCCTGACCCGTAAGTTTCGTGTTATAATAACCGCATGCGCCGAAAATCATGGCGGCGGCCGCCGCAAAGCACGCAATCAAAAATACTCTTCCTAGGTTCTTTTTCATATTGTGTTTACTCCGTTATAAGCTGTGCCGGCAATAATATCACACAAAACATTATGCGCATTTTACCGTAAAGCATATTATAGCGTAATTATCCCCAAATAGTCAACTGATAAAACGGACCGCCCGAAAAAGATATATATCCCGGCCTAAACAAGTTATAGCCGCGCGCGGGCCCGAATAGCATAGATATATATGGATAAATTCGGTATGTACACGCGCATCGCGCCGCCCGGCCAGGCCTCCGGTTATAAGGACAGCGATCCCGGCGCAGAGGCGCGCCAGCAGCCCCCCGCCCGGCCTTCCCCGGACAGCGGCAATTTTCCGCCCGTACAGGATTACGGACAGGCGAAAAAGACGACGGCCGCGCCCGATGCGCCGCCGCTCTCGCCGCGCGACGTCGGGGCGATGATCAATCCGGCAGGCGCAGCCTTAAAGGGACGCGCCGATTCTCCCGCGCTGCGCACTTTTTTGGACTCTCAGGCAAGGCACACGCGGCTGTCGATGGCGATCGAGCAAAGGGCGGCCGGCCGCGCCCCCGCGGATCCCGCCGGACGCGCGCCCGAAATCCCGGACG
The DNA here is from genome assembly GCA_031553565.1 of Eubacteriales bacterium. Taxonomy (GTDB): domain Bacteria; phylum Bacillota; class Clostridia; order Christensenellales; family DUVY01; genus JAVBLK01. The sequence continues at coordinate 29,849 of JAVBLK010000024.1, read as the reverse complement.
GTTTCAACGGCATTATACGTACTCAGTCGCCGCCGGCGCCCAAAACGCCTGCGCCGCCGGCCGCAAACGGCATTATACATACGCAGCCCAAAGCCGTCAAGCCCGAAAAGGCAAAGGCCAACGGCATCATAAAGGAAGTTCCGCCGCCGGAGAAGAAAGGAAGCACGGGCAAGAAAAAATCATAGCCTCCCCTGCGCCGGCGCCAATATGACCGATTCCCCTGCCGCAAGACGGCAGCCGCCAGCGTAGGTTTTACCCGACAAAAGGCATTTGTACTCTCTTGAAAGCTCAAACTCGAAATCCCGGGGGCCCGCGTTTACGGCGGTGATCAATTCTGCGGCGCGCCCTAGGCGGCGGAAGATAAAGACGCTGTCCTTTGAATAAAGGATCTCGGTGCCGCCTGCAGCAAAAACGCCGCGGTATCTTTTTCTTATCGCCCCGAGCCGCCGGTAATAAGCCGTCAGCGCCTTGTCCTCCTTCCCCCACGGGAAGCAGGCGCGGCAAAACGGGTCCTTTCCGCCCGTCACTCCCGCCTCGTCGCCGTAATATACCGCCGGCACGCCCGGCGCGGTGAATTGCAGTGCGGCGGCGGCCTTTAATTTATTTTTATCTCCGCCGAGTTCGGTCAGTATCCGCGCCGTATCGTGCGTACCCAAAATATTCATAAGCGTATGCAGCGACCCGGCGGGATAATGGTCAAGCATCATGTGGAACGCGCCCGCAAGCCCCGCGATACCGCGCCCGTTTACAAAGCCGATTATGCCGTCCTTAAGCGGATAGTTCATCACGCCGTCCAGTTGCCCGCCTGAAAAATACCGTCTGCGCCTGCCGTAGGCCTCCTTAGCCGCCGCGTCCTCCCATACCTCGCCTATTATGACCGCGTCCGGCCTTGCGGCCTTTACCGCACGGTTGAAATTATCCAGAAAGCCGTCCGGCAGCTCGTCCGCCACGTCTAGCCGCCAGCCCGCCGCGCCTTTTTTCAGCCAATGCGCCGCCACGCCGTCCGCACCGTTTATAAACGCGTCATAGGACGGCTCGTCCTCAATGACGTTCGGCAGGGTGTCAAAATCCCACCAGCATTCGTATTCGTCGGGGAAACGGCGGAACTTGTACCATTTGTAATATTTTGAATCCTTCGATTGGTACGCGCCCGTCCCGTTGTAATTGCCGTATTTATTAAAGTACCGGCTGTCCGCGCCGGTATGGCTGAACACGCCGTCAAGGATTATGTCAATGCCGTGACCTGCGGCTTTACTTATCAGGCCGTCAAATGCCGCGCCGCCGCCGAAATCGGGGTCGACCTCCATATAATCGCCCGTATCGTACTTGTGGTTGCTGTACGCGCGGAATATCGGGTTAAGGTATATGCAGGTGACCCCTAATGCCTTCAGATAAGGGAGCTTTTCCGCGATACCGTACAGGTTGCCCCCGAAAAAGTCGTTGTTCAATACCTTGCCGTTTTTTTCGGGCAGGAAATAGGGAACGCCGCCCCAGTCGGTACGATATCTTGCGTCGCCGCGCGTTTTCTTCCTTTGCCCGCCGTCAGAAAACCTGTCGGGAAAAATCTGATAGATTACGCCGCCGTAAAGCTTCCGGGAGGGTCTGTACCCGTTTTTTGTAACCCGCAGCACAAAATCCTCTGCCGCGCCCGTTTCGGCTGCGCCGCAAACGCCTCTGCCCGCCTTGACCTCACCGTCCGGCGTTTCGACCAGGAAGCTGTAAAAATAGAGGCCTGCCGTCGTTATATTTATTTCAGCGGCATATACGTCCTCCGCGCCCGCCAAACCGCTCCACCCCATCGGATACGGCACCTTCCCCTCGCCGTCCTTATGCAGGAAAAGCGTGGCCGAAACAGCCGCCGCCGCCCTTTTTACGCGTATCGAAAAACGCAAAAACCCGCCCGCAGGTATTGCCGCGGACGGGGATCTATGCTCTGTTTTTTTAGGGTCGAAGGTTATCATATCATTGACGTTTAAACTATCGGCTTTAAGCCCCATATATTGTCGGCGTATTCCTTAATGCTTCTGTCGGCGGCGAACCTGCCGGATCCGGCTATGTTTATCAGCGAAGACTTATTCCACGCGGCCGCGTCCTTGTACTTTTTATCCATTTCGCCGTGCGCGCACATATAGCTGCCGAAATCTGCCAGCGCCATATATGGGTCGGACATAATATTGTTCGAGACCAGATAGCCGGCGATATCGGCAAAGCTCTCGCCGGAAAAGCCCGTCTTAAGCGTCTCGATTATGCGCCGGATCTTTTCGTCGCCGGAATAATATGCGGTTGCGTAGTAGCCCTTTTTCCATAGATCCGCGACCTCCGCTGCGGTCAGCCCGAAAAGGAACATATTGTCTTTCCCGACGCTCTCGAATATCTCGACATTGGCGCCGTCCAGTGTGCCGAGGGTCAATGCGCCGCTCAGCATGAACTTCATGTTCGAGGTGCCGCTGGCCTCCTTGCCCGCAAGCGATATCTGCTGGCTGACCTCGGACGCGGGTATCAGCCTTTCGGCGGCAGTAACGTTGTAGTTTTCCACAAAAAGCACGTCCAGCTTTTCCTTGATACGCTTGCTTTGCTGTATCTGCGCCGACAGCGCGTTGATAAGGCTGATGATACGCTTTGCGTGAAAATAGCCGGGCGCGGCCTTCGCGCCGAAAATAAACGTCTGCGGCGTAATATCAAGGTCCGGGGCGTCCTTAAGGTCAAGGTACAGCGAGATAATTTTCATAACGTTTAAAAGCTGCCGCTTGTATTCGTGCAGCCGCTTTATCTGCGTATCGAACCTGGAGTAAGGGTTTATCTTAAAGCCCTGCTTCGCCGAGATGTAATCCGCAAAGTCTTTCTTGTTTGCCAGCTTTATTTCGGCCAGCTCGCCCAAAACCTTGGGGTCGTCCTGATGCTTTATCAGGTCCTTGAGCCTGCCGCCGTCATGGATATAGCCGTCGCCTATCAGCCCGTCCACCATTTTTTTAAGCCTTGGATTGCATTGGCACAGCCAGCGGCGGTGCGCGATGCCGTTGGTGACGTTGGTAAACTTATCCGGCGACATACGGTAAAAGTCGCGGAACACCGTTTCCTTTATTATACCGCTGTGCAGCGCGGAAACGCCGTTGACCTTGTTCGACCCCCATACCGCCAGGTTCGCCATCCTTACCTGAGATTTATAGATGATCGCGACGCTCTCCTGGAGGCGCACATCCGCGTACCTGTCCCAGACCTCTTTAAGCAGGCGGTTGTTTATCTCTTTTATAATGGCGTAGATGCGCGGCAGCTTGGTGGCGATAAGCTCCTCGCCCCACTTTTCCAGCGCCTCGGCCATGACCGTATGGTTGGTGTATGTTATTATGCGCGTGGTAAAATCCCACGCCTTATCCCACGAAAAGTCGTATTCGTCCATTAAGATACGCATAAGCTCGGGCACGGCCAGCGCAGGGTGCGTGTCGTTTATGTGTACGGCAACCTTGTCGGGCAGCGTGTCGATCGACCCGTAGGAGCGCATGTGGTCGCGGATAATATTCTGCACCGATGCCGAGACCAGAAAGTACTGCTGGGTGATCCTTAAGGTCTTGCCCGCGTAATGGTCGTCGGACGGATATAAAACCTTTGTTATAAGGTCGGCCTCGCCGTCTGCCTTGATCGCCTGCGAATAGTCGCCCTGCGAAAAATAGGTCATATTGAAGCCGCCGGGGGTGCGCGCGCGCCACAGCCTGAGAACGCTGACAGCTTCGCCGCCCGCGCCGCTTATGATCATATCATACGGGACGGCCTCGAACACGGTCGCATCTGTATGCTCCGTTTTCAGCCGGCCGCTGTCCCAACGCTCCGTCAAATGCCCGTCGAACATAACCTTAAAGGTTTTGTCGCTGCGCGGCACCATCCACGCCTCGCCCGTGTCCAGCCAGATATCGGGCAGCTCGACCTGACAGCTGTCGATGATCCGCTGCTTGAAAAGCCCGTATTCATAGCGCAGTGTAAATCCGATCGCCGGATAGTGCCCTGTCGCCAGCGAGTCCATAAAGCACGCGGCCAGCCGCCCCAAGCCCCCGTTCCCAAGGCCGGCGTCCGTTTCGATTTCAAAGAGGGCGTCAAGGTCAAAGCCGTCCGTTTTCAAGGCTTTTCTGAAAACGCCCTCCAGCTGCATGTTGGCAAGGTTGTTTTTCAGCGACCTGCCCAAAAGGAACTCCATGCACAGGTAATATACGCGCTTGCCGCCCTGTTCCAACACTTTTTTGTGGAATTCCTGCTTTTCGGTAAGCAAAATGTCGCGGACGCACATTGCGACCGCCTTGTAGATCTGTTCCGGAACGGCGGTTTTAAAGTCCGCCGCAAAATACCGCGCGAGCTTATCCTTGACGCTTTTGCGCGCCTCCTCGATGTTCAGTTTCATTTTTATCAGATCGTATTCCTTTTTTTAAGTAATACTAATCTGCGCCTAAAATGAGAAATCACTCATTTTAACCGCCGCTTAGCATATATGTAAATGGTTTGCCGCCGGACAAAACGGGATAAACGCGCTGACCGTACCAAAGATGCAACGGGCGCCGCGTATCTTTGCCGCCGCGGCCGTCTCTATATAGTTATAAAAGCCCCTTGTAAAAGTCCTTATAGCTCTTTGCCGAATTTTCCCATGAGAAGTCTATCCGCATTATCCTTGCCGCAAGCGCGTCCCATACCGCTCTGTTGTTGTTATACATCAAAAGGGCGCGCGATATCGCGCCGGCAAGGTCCTCGGCGTCGTAGCGCGAAAACGTAAAGCCGTTGCCCATGTTCTCGCTGTTGCAGTCCTGTATGCTGTCGTAAAGGCCGCCGGTCTCCCTGACGATGGGCAGGGTGCCGTAACGGCAGGCTATCATTTGCGCAAGCCCGCACGGCTCGGTGCGCGAGGGCATTAAAAACATATCGGCCGCGCCGTAGAACTTACGGCTCATATCGCGGTTAAAGGCTATCACGGCCTTAAACTTCTTCTCGTAATTGCGCTCGACATAGGTAAAATAACCCTCGTAGTCCGCGTCGCCCTTGCCCAAAAGCACGATCTGCACATTTTGCTTCAATATATCATGAACGACCTGTTTAAGGAGGTCCATCCCCTTGTGCGCGACCAGCCTTGTCACGACCGCGATCATCGGGATATCGGGATCCACGGTCAGCCCCAGCATTTTTTGCAGGCCGGTCTTATTCCCGGCCTTTTCGGGAAAGGTATCCGGGCTGTACTTTACAAACAATGCGTCGTCGGTCCTTGGGTCATAGCCGGTATAATCGATGCCGTTCAGGATCCCCGTCAGCTTGTTTGCGTTCCATTTAACTATCTCGGACAAGCCGTAGGAGAACGCGGGCGACATAAGCTCCTTGGCGTAGGTCGGGCTGACGGTCGTCACCGCGTCGCTGTAATCCATTGCCGCCTTGCACAGGTTTATGCAGCCGCCGTACTCCAGCGAATGAAGCTCCTGCTTGGATATCCCGAACAGGTCCTCTATCGTCTCCCGGCCGTATTTGCCCTGGTACTCGATATTATGAATGGTGAAAACGGTTTTGATCTTGCCGTAGCCGGCGCGGTTGTGCATATAATAAAGCTTGTAATACACGGGTATCAGCGCGGCCTGCCAGTCATGGGCGTGCAGGATGTCGGGGATAAAATTGATTAGATAGAGCGCCTCGACGGCCGCGCGCGAAAAGAACGCGAACCGCTCGCCGTCGTCGTAAAAGCCGTACAGCGCGTTCCGCTTGAAATAATATTCGTTATCCAGGAAATAATATTTTACGCCCTCGTAGTCGTATTCGAATATGCCGCAATACAGCGACCGCCACGAGAGCTGGACATTGAAACTGGTCAAAAACTTGAATTTTGACGAAAATTCGGCAGGGATAAGGTCCTTGTAGTACGGCACCATAACGCGCACGTCAAAACCCTTATCCTTGTTGACGGCTTTCGGCAGTGACCCTGCCACCTCGCCCAGTCCGCCCGTGCCGCAAAACGGGAAAGCCTCGGCCGCGGCAAAAAGAATCTTTACGCGCGGCGCTGTTTCGGCTTTTGCCGCCGTTTTTACCGCGGGCTTGCCTGCCGCCGCGGCATTTACAGCGGGCTTTGCCTTAGGCTTCGCTTTGGCAGCGGCAGGCTTTGCCGCCTTTGCAGCCGGGGCTGCGTTTCCGCTTGCGAAAGTATCTGCAGCTTTGACCTTCTTTTCTGCCGTCACGGTTTTCTCAGCAGTTTTCTTATCCATAAGACTCCTCCATACGAATCATCTTAGTAATATATTCGGTTACGCATAAAAATATTTGCAGGCCTTTGGCAATACTTTTCCGCGCCGCTTTACAGGCAGAACCTTTCTATCGCCTTTGCCACGCCGTCATCGTTGTTCGAGTCCGTTATGTATTTCGCGGCCTTCAGGATTTCCGGCAGCGCGTTCGAGACCGCAACGCCCAGCCCCGCGTGCCTTATCATCGTGTAGTCGTTCATACTGTCGCCGATCGCCATACACTGCGCAATCGTTATCCCCATCAGTCGGCAGATCTCGTCGCATGCGACGTCCTTCCCTGCCCCCGCGCTGAATATTTCGCACATATACGGCGACGAGGTGTTGACGATCGCGGAGTTTCCCAGCATTTTACCGAAATACTGAAGGTGCCCCTTCACCTTTTCCGGCTCGTCCATAAGCAGGACCTTGACGCAGTCCATCTTTGTCTTTCTCAGATGGCCCGAAAGCGACGGGACGTTCTTATATTCGACGCCGCACCTTTCGGCGTACAGCCGGCCGTAATCGGGCATCCCGGGCGCGGGCGGCACAAAATAGAAGTCGTTCTTATCGTAAATCTGGGCGTATATCCCCAGCCGCTCGGCCTCCTCAACGACCTTCAGCGACATTTCGTACCCCAGCGGCTTATAAAACATGAGCTCTGCACCGTTAAACCTGGAGATCATCGCGCCCTGAAACGCGGATACCGGCGTGGCGGAGTCAAGTCCCAGCTCCCCGACGCGCTTTACCGCCGAGGCGTGCATCCTGCCGGTATTGACCATAAACACGCCGCCGCGCTTCTCAAACTCCCGTATCGCAAAAAGGTTCCGTTGGCTTATCGTATTGTCGCTCTTAAGCAGGGTATCGTCCATATCGCAGGACACAAGCTTGTATTTAAGTTCTCTCATATAAATTGAAAAACCTTTATCTTCACGGCAGGCGTCTTTTTAAAAAGCGGCAGCCGTCAAGAAAAGGAAGCAGCTTAGCCCGGCCATTTTGCCCTTGTATCATTATTATAGCATACAGTCCTGCCTTTGTCACGCGCCGTTTTTGCGTGATTTTCATCAAAGCAGCGATAAAAGCAGCATCAGTATCAGCGGCAGCAGCGCCGCCGACAAGAGTGTGCTGTTCATAAAACCCTTTAACGCGGTCTGCGTGTCGCCCCTGTATTTCTCGGTGAAAGCAATCGTGCTGGCCGCCGACGGCAGCGCCGACAGCGCGATCAGCACGGTCAGCGCGGCCTTGCCGTAGCTCTCGTATATCTCCCCCGTCCCGAACATTCCCGTCAGCCTTAATAAAAGGACGATGCCGGTCATTATAAGCGGGGCGGCCACAAGCTTTACCGCGCTGCACACCCACGCCCAGACGTCGGTAAATATCTCCTTGATATTCATATCCGCCAGCCGGATACCGACGATGAACATTGCGACCGGCGTGGTCATATCGCCGATAAAGCCGATAAACTTTGCCGCGGTCTTGCCCGCAAGGGTCGCGTGCAGGTCGATTTTCAAAAAGAACAGCGGCAGCGCGACAACGAGGGCAAGCACCGACGGGTTCAGGATCATTTTCAGCGGCCTCATCGATTTAGGGTCGCCGGTAATGATATATACGCCGACCGTCCACATCAGCATATTGAAGGTCACGTTGAAAACCGTGCAGTAGATCAACGCGGCGGGCAGCTGCGGGCTGTCCGCCATGACCCCCGCGATGAAAGGGATGCCGATAAAGCCTATGTTCCCGAATATCCCGGCAAAGGTGTACGCCCTGGACTTTTCAACGGGGCGCACCTTCCGCATGCACAGCTTCATCACGAAAAACAGCAGCAGCTGTGCCGCGATCGAGATAAGGAACACATATAAAAGGCATAATAAAAAATTGCCGTCGTAAGGGTCGAGTCCGTTCGAGCTGTCGTACAAAAAGGACTTGATGATCAGAAAAGGCTGGTTGACGTACAAAAGTATGGCGACAAGGCTGGAAACCGAGACCTTGAACACCATCTTGAATTTACGCAAAATGAATCCGGGCAGGATCAGCGCGACCAGCATCAGGATCGAAAGCAGAACATTAACGTACATACAGAAGCTTCCTTATATACCGCCCGTAAAATACGGAAAAGGCGGCGTTTCCGCGGTTTTACGGCGCGGCGCACGGCATTAAAGCGGAAGGCGAAAGCGTTCGCATACCGCCCGTTATTATTATAGCACAACCGGCATATATATAGTTGTGTTTACAGACGGCAGTGTCTTTTTACAAAAAATCAACAGTGAGGTTATTATTATATGCGAAAAGCAAGCGATTATCTTTCCAAGCCGCTGATCAGCCTGCACGGGGGACGGATCGAGGGCATTATCAAGAATATCAGCTTTGACAACAAGCTTAAAAAAGCCGAGTGGCTGGTGCTGTACGACGAAAACGACGCCGAGTGCGACGAAAAAGCGGTGCCGTTCCCGGAAATATATTTTGTGGGCGAGAACGCGATCATGGTTAAAAACGGACAAGCGGTCGTCCCCGCCGTCAGCGCGCCATTAAACGACAATAATCCGATCAATTGCCGTATATATACTGCCGAAGGCAAGCATACCGGCATCGTTTCGGACGTCATCTTAAATGAAAAGGACGGCGTTGTCGAGCTTATATACGATAAGAACAAGAGCCTTCCCTTATCCGAGGTTTTCAGCAGCAGCCGCGACATCGTTGTGACGGCAACGGGCGGCTACCGCGTAAAAACCCAGGCAGCGGCAAAGAAAGTCCCTCTGCCCAAGCCCGCCGATATCGGGAGGAAGGTGACCGCGGAAAACCAGCCGGAAGAGCGGGATACCGCGTCCGGGCCGAAGGAGCCGGCTGCGGCAAAAGACAATTTTGTTAAGCGCGCGCCGCGTGAAAAATCGCCGGAAAAGATAAAAACCGCTCCGGCCGGCGATGCGGACGCCGCGAAAAAAACAGTTAAGTTAAGGACGGGCGGGCAGGTTTCGGAGGTGACGGCCGTCAAGGCGGACAATCAGGACGCTCTTGCCGGTCAGGCCTTTGAGGACGAGCGGCTTGACTTTGACGCCGCGGCGCAGCAGGCAAAGTTTGAAGAGCAGGTAAAGGCGGAGGTCGATCGCGCCAAGGACCCGGCGCCGGTCTTTCCTAAGCTGATCATAAACGGCGCGGAGGTAAACTTGCGCCCGGCGGCGGCCGACGCCGTTTCCTCTGAAAAACAGGCTGAAAATATCGATCCTCCTGCCGATACCGCCGGCCGTACCGAAAGCCGCACCAAAGTAACCGTAAAGGACGCTGCCCCCCATGAAAGCCCTGCAAAAACAGAGGCGGACGCCGAAAAGCGGCCTGACGCTGAAACTTATGCAGACGCTGACGCAGACAGCGGGGTGCGCGTATGGACGTCGGACGCAAAAATCAAGCGCGCGAAAGCTGTCCCCGATACAGGCGGAGACGCCGGGGACAAAAAAAAAGAAAACCTTAAAGCCGGCAATAAGGCCGCCGATAATTACAAGATATATGATAATTACTCGATACGCGCGCCCGCCGAAAGCCCCGCAGAGCCGCAATATTACCAAGGCGGGCAGCCGGATGAAAATACCGGAACGGCCGTCCCCGCCGCAATAAAAAAAAAGAAGGCTGACGAGGCAGTAAGGATAACCAAGGCCGCGCCGAACCGCTTAAAAGGCGGCGCCGCGGAGGATTGGCCGCAGCCGCCCGCGTCAGAGGAAGCAGCCGGCTTTATCATTGTTGACAGCGGCGAGGATATCCGCATATGGCCGCACCAGCTGGAACATATCCCCGAAAGGATCATCGCCAGCTACACATTCCTGCTGGGCCGCAGGGTCGTAAAAAATATCTATAACGCCTCGCGCGATATCATAATAAAAGCCGACTCGGTAATAAACGCGCAGATAGTCGAAACAGCCAGAAAATACGGAAGGTTGGTCGATCTGACAAAATTGTCAAGATAGCGCGGACGCTGTAGAGTAAAGAAGTGTTGTACAAAAAAAGACGCCGCCGCAAGATTTTTGCGGCGGCGTCTTTATCGTATTCTTACTAAGGATCTTATTATTTGTTTGTGTCCGATATCGCCTTCAGCAGGGTGGCGAGGGCGGAATTTAAGCGGCGCTGCTGTTCCGGCGATTTGTTTTCTGTCTTGGCGCGCTCGGCCTGCAACAGCTTGGCGACCTCCAGCATCGTCTGCTTGCTGGCGCCGGTCGCCGTTATCCGTTCGATCTGGGCGACTACGTCTTCTTTTACGGGCTCGGCATACGGCCTTTGCGCGGAATACGCAGGCGGCTCCGTCTTGGGTGCGTATCCGGCGTATACGGGCGGCGTAAAAGGCGTCGGGGCGTAAACGCCTGACACAGGCGGTTCTTTTTTCTCCTCGCCGTAATATATCTGCGAATCCCCGAATTTCATCTGCCCCTCGTTTTCGGGCGCGGGCTCGGCCGCGGCTTCGGGATGGACTGTCGCGCCCACGGGCAGGGCCAGCGTAATCTTGTTATCGGAAGGCATGTAGGCGATAAGGCAGGAAACAAGATCCTGATACGCGCCCAAGGCTTTCTTATACCTTGCTTTCTGCACGGCCGCCAGGATCAGCGCAAACACCGCGCCCAGGATCAGGGCGGCCGCCGGCGCGATAAACTCGCCGGCCGTTATGACCGCGCCCTTTATTATCAGCAGGTTTAAAAGGAAGCTTATGACCGCGATAAACGCGGTGATAACAAAGTAATTTCTGGCGCGGTTCCTGCCGCCGCCGTTTGCAAAAGGGGTGTCCACGCACACGCTTTGGGTAAGGTACAGCGGCACGGTGCCGTTCGAGCAAGCGCGGTAATTCTTCCACGCGCCGCGCACGGGCTTGTCAAACGCGTCCATCCTGTCGTCCAGGCTGTCGGTCCCCGTGTTCTGCTTTAAATACGCTGTCGTCTTTTTCGCCGCATTACTGAAGCGCGGCGCATAGCCCGGGACGATCAGCATTATGATAAACATCAATACCGCAAGCCCCGCCGCGCCGTACAGAACATAGTCGGCGTTCAAGCCACTGACTATCCCGTTGAAAAAATCAATTATTCTTTGGATCATAAAATTTTTCTCCGTTAATATATTGTTTATTCTGTGCCAAATTTTTCAGCGTTCCAACTTAATATATTATAACACATTCGGCGCGTCCAGGGCAATGTTTTGTTTTTAATGACTTTTCGACAGGAAATATGCAAAACCGCGCGAATTTTCCGCCGTTTTTTCGTTCATGCCGCGCCCCGAAGTTTTGCCGCCTGCCGTTTCCTGTCATAAGGCCAAGGCTTCTCCGCCGTTTATAAGGATCACCGCTTTTTCCCTGACCTCAAGCTTCAGGATGCTTGACGCTGCGGCGGCGTATATCTCCAGCTGCTTTCTGTAATATCCCGCGACCGTTCCCGCCGGCCGCGACGACAGCTTATAGTCCGCTATCACCAGCCCTCCGTTTTCGGTAAACATAAGGTCGATCGTTCCCTGCACCAGCGTTTCGGCGCCGTTTTCCTTCAAGGTGTAAAGGAAATCCTGTTCGCGCCATACCCTGTCCGCCTTTCTGGCCCTGTCCATCAGCGCGCTGCGCATAACCGCAGAAACCTTGTCCGCATTTATCAGCGCGGCTGCGTCCGCAGCGAGCTTCCCGTCCCTTACCAGGGCAGCGATCTCAGCCTTTATTTCATTGTTTGTAACGGCGGCAAGATTTATGTGTTTAAACAGCGCGTGGTAGGCGATGCCCGCCTCTCTGCCGCCGCCGGCGTGACCAGCAGTCAACCTGTCCTCGCCCGCGTATTCGTCAGAAAAGAGCTGCTCCTGCCCGCGCTGCGCCTCGGCGTTAAGCCGTGTCGCAGTCGTCTTCGCCGGCGCGGCCGCGGCAGCCGCAAACGGATATATTTTGTCGGGCGCGGCCGAGTACGCTTGAATAAACAGGGGATCGGCAGCCGCCGGCACGGCGCGGCAGGCTCCCTCGCCGGGCCTTATACATTCCTCCGCGCTGTAATATCTGTATTCGCAACGGCTTGACCTGATATTCTCCAGCCAATACAAAAAGCTTTTCCCGACCAGCGCCGGATTTTCGTTTTCCGCCGCGCTGCCGCTGTCCTCCGGCCCGGCCGCCTCTTCCCCGTTTATACTGTCCGGACCGGCACCGGCGCACGGGCCGCCCTCCCCCGCGCCGGACGCCGTTATTATAAGGTGGTTCTTCGCCCTTGTCAGCGCGACGTACAGCAGCCGCATTTTTTCCCGGCACTCCTCGGCAAAACGCTTTTTCGCGATCTGATAAAAGGCGGCGCTGCGCGTCGCCCGCTCGTCCTCCGACTGCGGCTTGACCGCGATGCCCATATCCCTGTCGGCGATTATATCGCGGCGGATATTTTTGTCGGTAAATTTTAAGCCCGCCGCCATCATTATGACGACGGGAAACTCCATACCCTTGGCGTGGTGTATGGTCGAGACCCTGACGTTTGCTCCCGCGGGCGGCGCGGGCTCGGATTCGCCGGCCTCACTGAGGGCGTTTGCAGCGGCTATAAAGCCGCCGAGGGTCAAACATAACGGATCGTTCCTAACGATATCGATAAATGTCTCTATCCCTGCGGCGGTTTCCTCGCCCAAGTCCCCCGCCATTATATCGCCCATGTAGTCATATCCGGCGCATATGCTCTCCAGCAGCTGCGCCGCCGTAACCGCGCCCGAAAGTTTTTTCAGCCTGTCCAGCTCGGCTGTAAACGCGGTAAGCTTGCTTTTCAGCCCGCCGGAAATATTCGCGCCGCGGCCGCCAAAAACGCATTCGTGAAAATATCCTGCGGAGGGTGCGGACAGCCTGATGCATGCAAGCTCGTTATCGGTAAACCGGAAAAAGCTGCTGCGCATAACGGCCGCCAGCGGTATGTCCTGCAGCGGATTGTCTATTATGGCTAAAAAGTCGATAAGCAGACTGACCTCCGGCAAGGCGAAAAGGTCGCGGCTGACCTCGCTCTTTACCGGCACCCCTGCGGCGGTCAGCGCCTTTATCACTGCGCGGGGATACGCGCCGCGGATCACCGGGGTAAGTATCGCTATGTCGCCGTATTCGATCCGCCGGGACAAGCCTTCCTTGGGAAAATATATCTTTTCTTTTAACAGATCCGCGATCGCGGCCGCGATCAGACGCGCCTCTTCCTCGGCGCCGCCGCCCGTTACGAACCGGCAGGATACGGCGGGAAAGCCGGAAACATCGTCGTATACCGCGCCCGCATTGAAAATACTGCCGCCCGCATAATCGATGCCGCAGGTTTCTTCGGTCATAAGCCTTGAAAATATGTCGTCGCAATATTTAAGGATCTCCGGCCGGCTCCTGAAATTATCGTTTAACAGGATTATTTTATGATGCGCCGCGTCGCGCATTTTGTCCGAAAAGATCTTGGGGTCGCACGAACGGAAGCCGTAAATACTCTGCTTTGCGTCGCCCACCATGAACAGGCTGCCGCCTTGCGACGCCGCGCGGATTATTTCCTCCTGCTTAGGGTTGATATCCTGGTACTCGTCCACGAATATGTATTTGTACTTTTGTGAAACGAACGCCATGACCTCCGGGTCTTTCATAAGCTCCAGCGCGTACCGCTCCAGGTCGATGAAGTCCAGCCGCGCCTCCTTGCGCTTCACCGCGTCGTACTTTTCGGAAAAAAGCGCGGCGGCCTCCGCCAGCTTAGCGGCATACGCGGCAAGCGCGGCGTCAGACCCGGCGTCACTGGCCTTAATAAAATTATCCGCCGCCGCCAGCCACTTTTCAGGTTCGGCGCTGTTGTGCGAGTAATCATATATGGCGGTTACCGCACCCTTTAACGCCTCGTCCCGCCGCCCCTTCGAGAGGTAGTCGGCCATCTCGGAAAACACGGCGTCGCCGGCGCCTAGAAAATGACCGATCACGCCGTCAGCGGCCTCGGAACGGAACGCGCCGGTCTCGGAAGCGTTAGCGATAACAAAGCCGGGGTCGATATCCAGCTTGTAGAAAAAACGTGTTATCAGCTTTTTGCAGAATGAGTGCAGCGTGCCGATGTCGGCCAGGTTCAGATCCTCGCGCCGCACCCCCGTCCGCTTTTCCTCCAGCAGCCTGTACAGCCTTGTTTTCATCTCCGCGGCGGCGTTTACGGTGAAGGTCACGATCAGCATATCCTTAAGGCCGGCGCCGGCCTCGATCAAGGCGGCCGCGCGCTGTATCATGACCGAGGTCTTGCCGCTGCCGGCGGATGCGGCGACAAGGATCCTGTTCGATCCGTCCGTTATCGCCGTTTCCTGGCCGCTTGTCCAGCGTATTAAGTTATCGCTTTTTTTCTTTTGCGCCATTTTTTCCTGTTTTCCGCTCAAATCGTTTGATAAGCCGCCTGTTGCCGCCCTTATGCGGATCAGTATCAGCTGAATATATCGCCTTCAAAAAGGTCCGCCGCCTTCCTGACTGACATCTCGGGTTTTCTGACGACGCCGTTCTCCTGATCAAAAAGGCAGATACCGCCGTACCGGCAGAACTTACACGCGCCGTCAAGCGGTACGCATGCGCACTCGCCCGCGCCTATCCTTGCGGCGGCCAGCCGCACCTTTAAAAGCGCGTAATCCAGGAGGCCGTGCATCTCCTCCGCCGTCACAACGTAGGCCGCCTTTTTGTACGCGCCCTTCGCCGTCGTTTCGCAGGGGATGATATCGCTCCTTGTCCCGCAATCCAAAAGGCGCAGATCCATGGCTGCGGGCAAGCCGTCCCCGCCGCAGACCACGCCGTTCATACGGAAGCCGCCGCGCCTGCCGTCGTGCACGCGGAAATAGAACGCGCCCGCGGGCAGATACCCGTTTCCGCGCAGGTACGCAAGGTAGACCATCAATTGCAGGCCGGTCCCCTTGTAGAGCCCGCCGTATGAAAATTTCACCGGCGACGCGCCGCTCTTGTAATCGATGACGCGCGCGTATTTTTTGCCGTCCGCCGAAAAAAAGTCGGCACGGTCGATCTTTCCGGAAAGCTTTATTTCCCTGCCGTCCGCTTTTATAATAAGCGGCGTAAAGCCCGGCTCGTTTAAAAAGTCCGGCTCGAACAGCGCCGGCGTAAAGCGCGAATATTCCTGCTGCGTTTTCAGCGCGGCGCAGGCCGTCCCGCACTCGTTCCTCAGCCGCTTTATAAGCGGCGCGTTATTTTTATCCTTTAGAAGAGGCGCGTAGTCTTTTGCGCTTATGACCGAATCAAACACCTCGCCGCCCTGCCGTTTCATCCCTTCCTTCATAAAGCTTTCTAAAACCGCGTGGAGCAGCGTGCCGATATTCGCCGCGTCGGGGCGCGAAACGCGCCGTTCCTTCAGCCTTAACCCATATTCAAGAAAATGTGAGAACGCGCATGAATAAAAGCTTTCCACCTGCGAAACCTTGGTGGCGGAGCGGTAAAAGAACAGGCCTGCGGCATTGTCTACCTCCCGCATTTCAGGCGCGTACCGCCGCCGTTCCCCGCCCGGGGCCAGCGCGCCCTTATCGATAAGCGCGCGCCTTAATGCGGTGATCTCCGCGCCGCCGTCCGAGCCGGTATTTTTGTACGCAGCCGAAAGCACCGCATGGGAGCGCAGCGCCGCCGACAGCGTTGGCGCGAAAATATCGCCGGAAAGCGACGCCGCGCGCGCCCTGTCGGCAAGGCCCGGCAGGTTGAAAATATCATAATTTTTGTCGTAAGGCATCAGCGGCAAGCCGTTCTTTCTGACAACGCGGCTTATGTCGGATATAAGCTTTGCAGGCGCGGAGGCCGCACCCAGGGGCGTGACCGCGGGGTAAGAGATATGCAGCGCGTTTTTCGGCGTTATTGACGCGATATATACCTCGCTGGACGCGCGTATCTCGGACTCCAGCGCGGACGGCTCGTATTTAACGCCGCCCGCCAAAAGCGTCCCGATATCGGTATCGTTTATCATTCCGGTATCCTCGCCCTCGGCGGGGAATTTCCCGTCGCACGCGCCCCACATAAACAGGATCTTTGGCGATGCCAGCCGTACGCTGCCTATGTCCCCGACGGCGACGCAATCCTGCGTTTCGGGAATCGCGCTGATCGAAAAGATCTCGCAGCCGCGCCTTAAAACCTCTTTAAACTGCCGCGGGCTTATATGCGCGCCCGAAAATATCCTGTTCATCTCGGCCGCGATCGCGGAAAAGCCGTCGCCGCCCTGACGCAGCAGCTCGGCGGTGCGGTACGGCGCAAGCGCCGTAAGTCCGTCCGTAACGTCCGCGCCGCTGTCCAGAATATCGTTTATCAGCTGCGGCCAGCCGCCCGACGCTGCGGCGTTAGAGAACGGCTTCAGCGCGGCCGCCAGCTTTTTTCGTACGCATTCGGCGACTTTAAGCTCCTCCTCCTCCTTTTCACGGGCAAAGGTGAACGGCTCGAAAAAGCCGCCGCGCGTTATGCCGAACGCGATGCAGTAATTCTCAAAAATATTTACTTCGCCGCCGGTGATACCGTAAATGCCCGAATAAGGGCTCTTGATAAAGGCCAGCACGTCCGCCGCGGCATAGCCCTTTGCGACCGCGTCTACGCCTGCCGCGATATAGGAATACAGCGGGTGATTAAGCAGGGGCGCCGGCGCGCTGATAAAAAAACTGATCCCGTACTGCGGAAAGATGCTGCTGACCGCCGGCTCGTACTCGGACGGGCAGGGGCATACGACGGCTATATCGGAAAACCGGTAGCCGCGCCGCGTATAGACCGAGATCATCTCGGCCGCTTTCCTGACCTCGGCGTATATATTCTCGGCCTCGAATATGCTGACGGAGTTATCCTTGATCACGACCGGTTCGGACGCGTATATGCCCGGATTATCGTATAAGTGCCGGAAAACCACGGCTGACTCCGGCAGCGGCGCGGCGGCGGTTTCAACTGCGGCGCCGGCCTCTGCCGCGGCCGCGGTAAGCGCGGCGGCAAGGCCGCCGGGATAAAACGGATGCCCCTCGCGGTAAGCCGTCGCCGCCGTGACGCAGCAGCCGGCGGCAAGGAATTGTTTTACGATATCCAGCTCCAGCGCGTTCAAGCTGTCAAATCCGCACAGGACCACGCGGCAGCCGCCCGCCCCGCCTGATGCGATATAGCCGGACAAGCGGCTCATCCTGTCGTATATATCAAGGTATCCGGCCGCCGCCTCAGTATATTTGCGGTAAAGGAAGATTATATCCGAAAGCTTTTTAGAAAGCGCGCTGTCGGGCAGATTTTCCGGCACGGCCTCCGGCGGCACGCGGTTAGCCTTGAACGCGCTGATCACTCCGTATATTTTTTCGGCGAAGCCGGGGAATTCCGCACTGCGTTTAAAGCATTTCAGTTCCTTAAGGTTCTCTGAAATGATTTTTTGCAGCAGCATTATGGCGGATGCGGCGGGCATAGTTTTCGCCGTGCCGCAGACCGCGTAAAACAGGCGGTCAAAGCTGTGGACGCTTATTTCCAGGCTGCCGGGGATATCCAGTATTTTTAACAGCCGCCGCTCGGTTGCAAACGTAAACCTGTCGGGCGTCAGCACGACAGTCTTTTTTCGGGGGTCTATTTCCTTAAGCGCGGCATCCGCCGCCGCCGCATAAGTAACGCCGGTTATTATCTTAAGTATTTTGGGATCCTTTTCCTTCGCGCCCTGCATTTATATATTATAACACGGAAAGCTTACGCAAGGCAGCATATATACCGCCATTTCCTCCGGCGGCTTTTGGCCGTTTTTTTGCCGGCCGCTTTTGCCGCGGTTTTTTATTATCCCAAGGCGGCGGATTTATGCTATAATATCCCCGTTATGAAAAAGATTTTTGCCGCGGCGGCGGCTGTTTTAACTGCAATCATCCTGATCGGCTGCGCGGCGGCTGTTCCGACCTTCGGCTCGATGGCCTCGGTCGTTAAGGACGGCTACGAAAAAGCGGTTTACGCGTTTGAGATAAACAACGGCTCGGCCGATAATAAAACGGTATACACCGACGGCGTTTCGCAAATGACCCTGGAATACAAAAAGCTGGACGACACGCTGGCGCAGATAACCATGGACGTTACCTTAAAGTATGCCTCCACCCCGCCGTATTTCGCCGCGGACGGGATCGACTACGCCGGGCTTACGGACACCGCGCACAGCGAGGTCGTTTTCAGGGCGTTTGACGGCACTATGTCGCCCGTCAGCGTAAAAAAGAGCGTCTCTTTGGAAACCTCCAAAAAATACGATTTATCCGATAAGAGCTTTTCGGCAGAATTCACCTACCCTGTCGGAAAAACGGCGGGCGCGGGTATGATCACCGACGCGGCCGGGACCAGGGCAATCAGCATAAAGCCCAAGGCGCTCTCGGGCGTTTTTGACGACTGCCAGCTTTTCTACCTCGGCTCGGCGCTTATGAGCACAAGTATCGAGGGCACTAAATTAAAGCTGAACTATTCCCAGGCGTACAATTTATTCAACCTGACCGACTATATGTCGTACGGCACGGTTTCGGCGGCGGGCCAATTAACTGTCGCCGACAGCGGCGTGGCGGATTATAAGGGAAGCCTCTTGTCACTGCCTACCGACGGCAACGGAAAGAATATCGTTTCCGTAAATATCGCTTTTGCAAAAGGCGCGCCGCTGTATTGCTTCTATTCATTGAGCGACAAGCTGATGATCTCGGGCACGCCCTCGCTGATAAGGTCGTGCCTGCTTCTGGGCTATGAGCAGCCTCTGCTTAAAGACGGCAAGGTGTCGCAGGTCAGTTCGTACACGCTGAAAAGCTACACAACGGTAAAATGACGGATCGTAGGCCGCCGGAAAACGATGACGATAATAGCGGAGCCGGCAGCGGAAGCCGTCCGGAAGCTTCTTTTTTTAAGCGTATTTTGCGCGGCATTTCAAACGCGTTCTTCCCGGAGGGGATAAAGTGTATTTCCTGCGGCGACGAGCTCCCCGCGGATGACGACTATTGTTTATGCAAAAAATGCCGTAAGGATTTCCCGTTCACGACTGAAAATATCTGTTTAAAATGCGGCGTCGCGCTGCAAAACATGTCCGAGTTCTGCCAGACGTGCAAATTTACGGAAAGAGAATTCGCCCTTGCCCGCGCGCCCGTACTTTACCGCAGCGCCGCGGCAAAGCTTGTCAAGGATTATAAAGCGGGCGATAAATTCCTTGCGCCGTACTTTGCGCGGATGATGGCGGATTATTACGTGCGGGAATTAAAACCATACGGCATAGATGCCGTTACGTTCGTCCCCTCGGACAAGATAAAAACAAAGAGCCGCGGCTATAACCAATCGCAGGTTTTGTCGGAGTTATTCTGCAAGGAAACCGGCCTTCCGCTTTTGCCGGACGCGCTGGCCGAGGTCCGCACAACCAGGAAACAGGCGCTTCTGCCCGCCGCGGAAAGGGCGAAAAACGTCGAGGGCGCGTACGCTGTCACAGGCGGCTTTGACAAGACGCGGCTGAAAAAGAAAAACATACTGCTGATAGACGATATCTTCACGACGGGCAGTACGGCGAACGAATGCGCGAAGGTTTTGAAAAAGGCCGGGACAAAAGCCGTGTATGTTTTGACATTGGCGACCGGCGAAGGCAAATGACGGCTGCGCAGGCTCACCAAATTGCTTCTTACTTAGGGCGAAAAAGACGCCGCGGTAAATTTTGCCGAATTATTCAGTGGTTCCTTTATATATCTATATGTTTATCCCATTCGGTTTCTAAAAGCGAACAAAGCATAGTATACCTTTCGGCGGTATAGTTGTTCCTGACCATGCGGCCTATATTTTCGCGGCTGCCGACCAGCACGCACATTTTTTTCGCCCGCGTTACGGAGGTATATAAAAGGTTCCGCGTCAGTATCATATAGCTGCCCGATATGACGGGGATGATAACGACGTCGAACTCGCACCCCTGGCTCTTGTGTATCGTGATGGCATAGGCGAGCGTCAGCTGGCCGATCTCGTTCCTTGCGTACTTTACGGCTTTATCATCCTCGAACATGACAAGCAGCTCGTTGTCCTCCGTCACCTCGGATATTATTCCGATATCGCCGTTAAAGACCCCGGTTCCGCCGCCGGAGAATCCTGCCCCTGCCCTGCGCCATTCGATATTATAATTATTCTGCGTCTGCATGACCTTGTCGCCCGTCCTGAAAATGATGTTTTCCAGCTTTATTTCGCGCTTAAGCGGGGACGGCGGGTTCAGAAGGTTCTGCAGCCCGGCGTTTATGTTATCGATACCGCACAGGCCGTTCTTCATCGGCGCAAGCACCTGTATCGAAAGGGGCTCTATATTGAGGAATTCGGGGATGCGGCGCGTACACATTTCCAAAACGGTGCTGTTGATATCGCCGCCGCTTTCCTTGGGCGAAAAGAAAAAATCGCTGTCTTTTTTATTGAGGTCGGGCATTATCCCCTTGTTGATGCTGTGCGCGTTGACAATTATCTGGCTGCTTTCGGCCTGCCGGAAGATCGTGTCCAGATAAACTGCGGGCACCTTCCCCGAATGCAGGATATCGGCGAGGACATTGCCCGCCCCGACAGACGGCAGCTGATCCTTGTCGCCGACAAGGATCAGGCGCGACCCGCTCCTAACAGCCTTCAAAAGCGCCGCCATCAGCTGCGCGTCCACCATCGACACCTCGTCGACTATGACGCAGCCGGCGTCCAGCGGGTTCCTCTCGTTGTACGTAAAATAACTGCCGCCGCCGCGCGAAAAGTCGGCCTCCAGCGTCCTGTGGATAGTCTTGGCATCCTCGCCGGTCGATTGTGAAAGGCGTTTTGCCGCCCTGCCCGTCGGCGCGCACAGCACGGTTTTTATCCCGCGCTTTTTCAGGACGTATATTATGCCCTTTACGATCGTAGTCTTGCCCGTGCCGGGGCCGCCCGTAATGACGGTAACCGCGCCGTTTACCGCCGCCCTTACGGCCTCGCGCTGCTTTCCCGCAAACTCGATATCGTGCAGCCTTTCATAGTCGGCGATCTCGCCGTCGGGATCTGCCGAAAGCGCGCTTACGCCGCTTATTATTTTTATCAGCCTTGCCGCGATACTCTTTTCCGCGGCGTAATAGCGGCACAGCGCGACCCTGCAAAAGCCCTGCTCCTCGTCGGCAACCGCCTTGATCCTGCCGTTTATTATGAGGTCTTTCTTGGCCGAAATATAGGTATCCTCGTCTATCTCGCAGCGCAAAAGGCTCTTCAGCCCGTCAATCAGCAAAGGCTCGGGCAGATATGTATTGCCCGAGGTCTGCGCCGCGTTTTCCAAACAATAGCTTATCCCCGCGCGCAAACGGTACTGGCTTTCGGGCTCCACCCCCATCTTCTGCGCGATCCTGTCCGCGCTTAAAAAGCCTACGCCCTCGATCTCCTCGACCAGGCGGTAGGGGTTTTCAGATAACAGCTTTTCGGTATCGTCGCCGTATTCCTGGAAGATCTTTAGGGAAAGGTTTAAGGAAAGGTCGTATTTTTGCAGGAAAAGCATAGCCGCCTGCATCCGCTTTATTTCGGAAAAGGCGCGGCCGATCTCCTGCGCCTTTGCCTTTGTGATCCCCTTGATCTCAGAGAGGAAGTGCGGCGAATTCTCGATCACCTGCACGGTCTTTTTCCCGAATTTCTGCACGATCGCCGCCGCCGTGACGGGCCCCACGCCCTTTATCAGGCCGCTGCCAAGATATCTCGACAGCGCGTATTCGTCTGTCGGCACGCGCCTGTCCGCCGAAACGGCGTTGAACTGCCGCCCGTACTTCGGGTTTATCGTATACTCGCCGGTCAGAATAAGCTCCTCACCCTCGCAAAGGTTCGGGAAGGCGCCGGTGACGGTGACCAGCTCGTTTTCCGACACAAGGTCGAATATGGTATAGCCGTTCTCCTCGTTGACGAATATTATGTTTTCTACGCTGCCTTTTAAAACCACTGTTACGCTTCCAAAGTGTATTTTTGCCGTAAAAGAATTGTACCCTAATCCGCACGAAAAGGCAAGCGGCGCCCGGGTTTGCCCGGGCGCCGCCCAAAACGCGGAACGTTATAGTATTTATTTGGTATAAAACGTTACGGCAATCATTCCGGCAAACCCGGAAGCCGGCTTTACGGCGTCAATCTATCGCCCAGTGGTTCGTGCCCGCGCCCATCTCGTAATAGCCGCCGTACGCCGAGCTGCCATAACCCAGGGCAATCGATGCCATTACCAAAGCCCACCTTTCTTCCCCTAAATCAAAAAGGTATTTAAAGCCCGTATCGGCATCAAAGCTTCTGACAAAACCGTAAACCATCGCATTCGTCAGCTTGTTCTGGAAAACGACCTTAACGTCCTCTATTTCGCCCTGAAGGTCGCCCGTGACATAGCCCGCCTGCGGATTGAATCCGCTGCCTCCTCCCGAAAATGCAAATTCCACCGAGACGCTGCCGCCGCTGATGATCGCCATGTTTTCTTTTTCATACGAATCCGAGCCTGACTTCGCCGTCATAAAACCCGCCATTCCGCCTACGCTGCGCGACTCGTTGACGCAATCATACTCTATCCTTGACAGCTTGTCGCTGAGCTCGCTTAGACGGTAGCTGCCGACTGTGCAGTTTTTCAGGACGCCGTTATCAAGTTTCCCCGCCAGGATCCCCATGTCGCCGTTGCCTTTCATTGTGACGCCCAGGCCCTTGCAGTTCGTCATAGTGCCGTTAAAGACGCCCGCTATGCCCCCCGACGTGGACTTGCTGCGCCATATCTCTATCGAGCTGTTGCGTAACTCGATATCGGTAAAAGTGCCGCCGCCCGAGCCGGCCAGTATCCCTGCATGGATGAAGCCCGCGCCCGCGTGGCTTTGCGCCGAGGCGGATACCTTTATCGTACATCCCTCCATCGCAAGGTTTTTTATCGTCGCGGTACTGCCGGTGCGCGAAAACAGGCCGTAGTATCTGCTTGTCGCGATTTCTGCGCCCTCGTACTCCAGCTTCAGCCCCGTTATCTTTTTGCCGTTGCCGTCCAGGGAGCCCGAAAACGTTATATTGTTTACCCATTGCCAGCCCGACAGGTCTACGTCGTTTTCCAGCCTGAAATATTTTGAGGGCATCAGCCCGATATACAGGATCTGCGGCGCCGAATAAATTTTATACGGTTCCGCGGCCGTTCCCCCGCCCTCGAAAAACACGTCGTCGGAATTTATGTAGTTCGACATTTCAAGCTTGCTTATTTCAACTGTTGCAGGGACGTCGAAATTGCCGTCGGCGGAGGACACGAAGGCGATATAGGGTTTTTCCTTGGTCAGGCCGTAGCACGCCCGCGCACCTGTCGCCGTCCATTTATTTGTAGAGCCGTCGATCTTTATCCCGACGTCCATAAAAATGTCGAAGTTAGCGTAGTACGCGTACGCGTAGTATTTCCCTTTTTCGCACTTGCTGTAATCCGCCGAATGGCTTTCCTCGACCGTGAGCGTCGTGCCCACCTCGGCGTATTCGCTTATCTCGTTGGTCGAGCTGCTGCCGAAGCGCCACTCGTTTGTCTGTGCGGTGGAAAACGTGGCGCTGACAGGCAGGATATCCCCGGTGCCTACCTGGACGGTGACGCTGACGCCCTGCATATGCTCGGAGGACGTCGTTACGCTTCTGGACACGCCCTTGCTGATAGAGCTGCTTTCCACCGTACCCTTCGTGAACGTCACTCCGCCGCCGCTGTTGAGGTCAGTGACCAGCACAGGCGTGGTCAGAAGGTCTACGAACATTTTCTTTAATGCGCCTGTTTTGTATATCAGGTGTATGCTGCCGTCGCCGCCCTGATACGCCGCGACAAGCTCGTGCGAATTCTCGGTCTCCATCGAGGCGAAGGTCGAAAGGAAATCGACCGGGGCCGTTTTCCCGTTTTTGTCGAATACGCCGCCCGCCCACAGCACGCCCAGCACGCCGCCGATCACAAGGATCGCGACAATGGGCAAGGCTATAATCGCCCTCTTTTTACCCGGCGTTTTGGCCGCCCTTTGCTTTTTGGCTTCCTTGTGCGCCGCTTTTTTTGATGATTCAGTCATGATTTCTCCTTTTCATATGCCGCTTGATCTGTTTCCCTGGCGACCGCGCCGCCAAACAATCCCCTTACGCGCTTACGGTAAACCGGAGCATTTTTTCTGCCCGCCGGTCCGAAAGAAATCGCCGGAGCGATGCCTCTCCTTTTCCCGCCGCGCCCATTCCCCCCTTTCCCCCATAAAAATATTTTAAACGCAAAACGGCAAAAAATAAACCCTCCCGACGGAGGGTTTTGGGAGGGTATCAGCCTTTGGCCGGGACTGAGCGTTCCTCCGATAATCTACCCGCTTGGCAATATCCCGATATTGCCAAGCGTGTCTGTTACTTTTTATCTCAAAAATCCACAGCCAAATTCACAGGTATTTGTTCATTGTTTACTTTACGGCTCTTTTAAGCGCCTCGGCCTTATCCGTGTTCTCCCACGAAAATCCCGGACGCCCGAAATGGCCGTAATTGGAGGTTTTCTGGTATATCGGCCTTCTTAAGTCGAGGGTTTCTATTATGCCCGCCGGCCTTAAATCAAAGACGCTGTTTACCGCCTTTATCAGCCTTTCGTTATCGTACCTGCTTGTGCCGAAAGAGTCGATATAGACGGCGACGGGGTGCGCCCTGCCTATCGCGTAGGCGATTTCCATCTGGCATTTGTCTGCCAGGTCCGCCGCAACGATGTTCTTACAGATGTACCGCGCCATATACGCCGCGCTCCGGTCAACCTTGGTCGGGTCCTTGCCCGAAAACGCGCCGCCGCCGTGCGGGATATAGCCGCCGTACGTGTCGACGATGATCTTCCTGCCGGTAAGGCCGCTGTCGCCCGCCGGGCCGCCGGTAACAAATCTTCCGGTGGCGTTGATATAGACCTTGGTCTCCTTGGTCAGCATATTCCCGGGGATGACCGTTTGTACCACGTGCTTATAAAGGTCGGCCTCTATTTGCTCATGCGTAACATCCGGGCTGTGCTGCGCGGCGACTACGACCGTATCCACAAATTTCGGTACTCCGTTTTCATACGCCACGGTGACCTGCGCCTTGCCGTCCGGCCTTAAATATTTGATCAGGCCGCTTTTCCTGACCTCGGCAAGCCGGCGGGTCAGCGCGTGCGCCAAAGTGATCGGCATAGGCATAAGCTCTTTTGTCTCGCGGCAGGCAAAGCCGTACATCATCCCCTGGTCGCCCGCGCCGGTAAGATCCTTGATATCGCCCTTCTCGCGGTACTCGGCGCTCTTAAGGACTCCCATCGCTATGTCGGGCGACTGCTCGTCCACCGAGACAAGCATCCCGCAGGAATTATAATCGAAGCCGTAGGCGGCGTCGGTATATCCGATATCCTTTATGACGGCGCGGGCAAGCTTTGCCATCTCGACATAGCCGTCGCAGGTGATCTCGCCCATGACCAAAACAAGCCCTGTGTTGACCGCCACGTCGCATGCGCACTTCGCGTTCTTATCCTGCCCTATTATACCGTCTAGAATCGCGTCGCTGATCTGGTCGCAGATCTTATCCGGATGCCCCTCGGTAACGCTTTCGGATGTGTAATACCTTAACATAAAATAATTATCTCCCGTGTTTTTGAGGTTTCAGTGTATAACAAAAGGCCGTTTTTGTCAATTGCAGTTTGCGCGGGTAATCACACCGCTTTTGCCGTTGCGTCCAAAAGTCGATATTTTTGTAACACATTTTTGACAATCGGGTGATATAATGGATAATGCAGGAAACGTGAGGTTTCCTTTTTCTATGCGCCGGCAGACTCATTACCGGATCCGGAAAAATAAGCCGCCTGTCGGCCGCTTATTTTTTCACAAGTTGGCGCAAAATACATATATAGTCTAAGTAAAACTGGTTCCGGCAGATTTATCAGATAAAAAACCATTTAACCAGAGTTGCTTCGCACTTTACAATCGGGAGCCGGGATCAAAGGAAATTATGTTAAAGCTATTTGTAAAATACCTTAAGCCTTACGTGTTTGCGGTGCTGGGGGTCTTTCTGTTTGTCGCGGGGCAGAGCGCGTTAGAGCTTTTGCTGCCCGACCAGATGGCGAAGGTCGTAGGACTTATCAGCGCGCAGGACGCGACGGGCAAAATGCTGGGCTACGGCGGCATCGCGCTGGCGTACGCCGCGGGCGCAATGGTTTGCGCGGTGATAGTCGGGTTTCTGGCTTCGCGCACCTCAAACGCGTTCGGCCGCGACTTAAGGGCAGCGGTCTTTAAAAAGGTCGAGGGCTTTTCGATGTCGGAGTTCGAGAAGGTCGGCACGTCCAGCCTTATCACGCGCACGACCAACGACATCACGCAGCTGGTCAACGTTATGGTAATGATGATGCGTATGATGATCAGCGTGCCTATCATGCTGATCGGCGGAATCGTAATGGCCGTCAGTAAGAACGCAAAGCTTACCCTTGTGCTCGCCGGCACGGTCCCGACGCTGATTATCCTTATCATTGTAGTTATGATCGTCGCCATGCCGCTGTTTACCAGTATGCAGCGCCGCATCGACAAGCTGACCCTTGTCGCAAGGGAGGGCATAACCGGCGTCCGGGTAATTCGCGCCTTCAACAAGGATAATGTCCAGAGCAAAAAGTATGACGAGGCCAACTGGGACGTGGCGCAGAACTCGATCAAGGTCAACCGCGTGATGGCGGTGATGATGCCGGTCGTTATGTTCATTTTTTATATGACTACGATCATCCTGTATTATGTCGGCACGCTGAACGCAGACAGCCTGTTATACCTTGCCAACCTTACGGCGGTAATGCAGTACTGTATGCGTATCATGATGTCGTTCATGATGCTGGCGATGCTGTTCATATTCGTCCCGCGCGCCTCGGCCTCGGCAAAGCGCATAAACCAGGTGCTGGATATGGAGGAGACGATAAAAGACAAGCCGGACGCAAGGCCGTTTGCAGATATAAAGGACGACAGCGGCCTCGCCTTTAACAACGTGACCTTTTACTTCCCCGGCGCCGAGGAGCCCTCTGTCCAGAACATTTCCTTTTCGGGGAAAAAAGGCGAGACGGTTGCAATAATCGGCGGCACGGGCAGCGGCAAATCTACTATCATTAACCTTGTCGAGCGTTTTTACGACGTTTCGGACGGCAGCATCACTCTTGACGGCGTCGATATCCGCGACATAACGCAAAAGGACTTGCGCGACCGCATAGGCTTTGTGCCGCAGTCGTCCGTCCTGTTCTCCGGCTCGATCAAAGAAAACATCAAATTCGGCAGCCCGGACCTTACCGACGAGGAGGTCGCAAAGGCCGCAAAGATCGCGCAGGCCGCGGACTTTATAGAAAAGCTGCCGGAAAAATACGACGCGCCCGTGGCGCAGGGCGGCACAAACTTTTCGGGCGGGCAGAAGCAGCGCCTTTCGATGGCGCGCGCTATCGCCAAACAGCCCGAGGTTTTCATATTTGACGACAGCTTTTCGGCGCTTGACTTTAAAACCGACGCGAAACTCAGGAAGGCGCTCAATCTTATAACGAAGCAAAGCCTTGTCCTGATCGTCGCGCAGCGGATAAGCACGATCATGAACGCGGATAATATTTTGGTCGTCGAACACGGTAAAATAGTAGGCAGCGGCACGCACGACGAGCTGCTGGTTTCCTGCCAGACCTACGCCGAGATAGCAAACAGCCAGTTAAAACAGGGGGTGACCGCATAATGGCCGAAAATAATATAAGCGCGAACACACAGCCCAAGAAAACGAGCGGAGGCCCCGGCAGCGGAGGCCCTATGATGCGCGGCATGGGCGGCGGCAAGGCAAAGGATTTCGGCAAGACCTTTAGGCGCCTTTTGCACGAGCTGAAGGAGTTCCGCGTAAAACTAATATTGATGATAATACTTTCCGTCCTGGGTACGGTGGGCAGTATCTTTATCCCGAAAATCCTGGCGGGCGCGATAAACAGACTGTTTGCTGCGTTCACGGGCACGGGCGGCAGCGACATGATGGGCGCGTTCCAGGGCGGCGTGCTCGAGTTCAATACGATACAGAACATCCTGATCTTCGGCGCCAGCCTTTACGCGCTTTCCACAGTCCTGTCCTTTGTTTCGGGCTGGCTGATGGCGGGCATGTCGCAGAAGCTGGTATACCGTTTAAGGAAAGAGATCTGCGAGAAGCTTACCAAGGTGCCGCTTAAATACTACGACAACCACACGCACGGCGAGATCCTCTCGCGCATAACCAACGACCTGGACACTGTGTCGACCAGCCTTTCACAGAGCCTGACGCAGATCATCCAAGGAATCATTACGATAGTCGGTATCCTTATAATGATGCTGACGATCAACTGGATATTGACGCTGATAACCCTGGCGATAATACCGGTCGCCATGGTTCTGATCATGATCGTTATGAAATTCTCGCAGCGGTTCTTTACCGGCAACCAGAAATACCTGGGGCAGCTGAACGGCCACGTCGAGGAAATGTATACCGGGCACAAAATAGTAAAGGCCTTCAACCACGAGGAAAGGGCGATCAAGGAATTCGGCGAGATCAACGAAAACCTCTATCACGCGGGCTGGAAATCACAGTTTTTTTCGGGCCTTATGTTCCCTATCATGACGTTCGTAAACAACCTTGGGTACGTTGTGATCAGCGTTGTGGGCATGATCTTCGTTTCACAGAACAAGCTGAACGCGGGCGACGCGCTGGCGTTCGTCCAGTACACCAACCAGTTCACGCAGCCCGTCGCGCAAATGGCGCAGATAATGAACCTGCTCCAATCGACCATGGCGGCCTCCGAGCGCGTGTTCGAGACGCTTGACGAGAAAGAGGAAACCCCCGACAAAGAAAACGCGAAGGAGCTGCCAAAGGTCCGCGGCGACATCTCGTTTAAAAACGTCAAGTTCGGCTATTCCGAGGACAAGATCCTTATGCACGATATGAATATCGACGTAAGGCGCGGACAGATGGTCGCTATCGTCGGCCCTACCGGGGCGGGCAAGACGACTATCGTCAACCTTTTGATGCGCTTCTATGACATAAGCGGCGGCGCGATATACCTTGACGGCACCAACATCTATGACGTCAAGCGCAGCGCGCTGCGCAATAATATCGGCATGGTACTGCAGGACACATGGCTGTTCAACGGCACTATCCGCGACAACATTGCCTATGGCAAGCCCGACGCGACCGACCAGGAGATCAAGGACGCGGCGTTCGCCGCGCAGGCGCACAGATTCATCAAGACGCTGGAGGGCGGATATAACGCGGTGATAAACGAGGAGGCATCTAACCTTTCGCAGGGGCAGAAGCAGCTCTTGACCATTGCCCGCGCGCTGCTTGCCGATCCGTCCGTCCTGATACTGGACGAGGCGACCTCATCTGTTGACACGATCACCGAGATCCACATACAGGCGGCAATGGCCGAGCTTATGAAGAACCGCACCAGCTTCGTCATCGCGCACCGCCTGTCCACCATCAAGGACGCCGACAACATACTTGTTATGGACCACGGCGATATCGTCGAGTTCGGCAACCACGAGCAGCTGATGGAAAAGAAGGGCTTCTATTGCGACCTGTATAACAGCCAGTTCAGTTTAAACGAAACGGCATGGGAGTGTTAAGTTAACATGAAAGGAAGAGTGATAAGAGGCTGCGGATAAAGGGGGACAATAAGGAACCCAATGTCCCCCTTAGACCCCCTGTTCCCTCATCATTTTCCCTACAGCGAAGTAGGAAGAACGAACGAAAGG
>JAVBLK010000034.1:0-14221 GCA_031553565.1 Eubacteriales bacterium | reverse complement strand
TAAATTCGGCGAGGCAAAGCTCAAATACCGAAGGCGCCTGCTCGATACCTATGGCGAAGTCGTTAAGTTTTGGAGCTGCTACAAAACTCCTCCTATTTCTTTGTACGAGTTTATCTGATAGCCACGAATTTGTCCACTCCTGCAAGCGGGCCGGGGTCAGACAAATACCGGCACGCCTTCGGCGGCGGCATGGCTTTTCACCCTGGACAGATCCTCGTTCCGCCGCTTGTACAGAGCCCTTTGTATAAAGAAAATATACGGGATGCCCAAGTTCGTCTCCAGCAGCGAATTGACGATCAGCGTCATCAGCGTACTGTCGTTCATAGGCCGTATGCCGCCCAAAAGCAGCATCGCCTCCCAGCCCAGCTGCACCAATATACCAATCGCCAGCAGCCACCACAGGTTGACGCGCTTTGCCTTGTCCTTTTGCCGCATATTCATAACGCAGACTATCGCGTAGCCTGCAAACAGCATAACCGCCATTGCCCCGTGGTATTCGGTCGTGGCGCGGGTACTCATGATAGTGGCCTCGCCGCCGAAGTTCTGCGCGATAAGCGGTATGCAGAACCATCCGGCAAGTATCAAGAGCGACCATTCCAAGAGGCGTTTGTCACGCGCCAGCCACAGCCATATCCAGATGAAGTTTGTAAAGCCGTAGCTCATCGACATCCATAAAAGAAACCAAAAGGTGCTTGCGCCGGTCACAACGCGCGTTTCCAGGGCAAGGTAAAAAATGCCGTAATCAACGATAAAATAAAGGATGCCGCCTGCGAGCCCGAACAGCAGCGTCATAAACTTCTTTTGATATACCAAAAGTCCCGCAAGGAACAAAAGGAATATCACGTCGATAATGATATAGAACGGGCTCAAGGAGCGCGTCGGCGTGATCGCAGCGATCAGATTTGACATAAACTTGTCTTTGTCCTCCGTATAAATAAAAATAATAATTCCGTCTGTAACAGAAAATATGAATATATAGGAAGCGATGAATAAATGAGATCAATTTAGAGCAAGTATTTTTTAGCATAAAAACGGCTTGTTTTTGCAGCAAATAGTAGAACTATTTGCAAAAGAAGAAGACGTTTTCAGGCAAAAAAGACGCCGCTGTAAATTATTCCGGATTATTCAGTGGTTCCTATACAATTATATAACAATTAAGTGAAAAAGCAAGTATAAAAAATAAATCTGCCGTCAATAATGCTTATACAAATTTAGGAAGCGATGAATAAATGAGATTAATTTAGAGCAAGTATTTTTTAGCCCGGAAAATGACTTGTTTTTGCAGCAAATAGTAGAACTATTTGCTAAGTTAAGAAGGCATTTTCAGGCTAAAAAGACGCGGCTATAAATTATATCGAATTATTCAGCGGTTCCTTTATCATAATAACGCGGGATTATTGCGGAGAGAAAACAAATGGCGGTAAAAACAGAAAAAACCGGGATCGATACCGGCAGCATAACGGTCTCCCGGTTGAGCGGTGAAAAACTGATCGACAGCGTCAGGATAGAGGTGCCTTACGGCGGCGCGTACGCGCTGCTTGGCGAGGACGAACGCGCCAAGCGGCTGATCCTGAGGATCGCGGCGGCAAGGCTGAAGGACGTAACTATCGCTGACGACGAAAGCAGGCTGTGCGGCCTGCCGGTATCGGCCGCGGCGGCGTACACCTTCGACACCAACAGGCTGTTCTCGTTTATGACCTGCCGCGAATATCTCGAGTACGGCTGCAGCGGGGTAAGGATGGCAAAGGGCGCAAAGGCCGCGCGCGTGAACTATCTTTTGGAAGTCGCCGCCCTTATGCGCCGTGCGGACGTTGTGATAAGCAAGCTGACTGACGCGGAATACTTGAATCTGTGCGTGGCGTTCTCGATGTTCAACGATCCGCCGCTGGTCATAATAAACGCGGACAAGCTGCCGTTCAACAAGATCAACCGCGAGACGCTGGACAAGCTGGTTTTCGGGCTGAAGCTGAAAAACAAGGCGGTCATCCTGAACCTTGCCGACCCCAGGATGTGCGGCGCAAGTATCGATAAAGTCGGCATACTGTCCCGCGGCTCGCTCGTTTTGGAGGGTCGGCCCAAGGAGCTTTGCGGAGGCGATCCGAAGGCGTACTCGATTAAGGGCGAGGGCAGCAATGCCGA
Organism: Eubacteriales bacterium; assembly: GCA_031553565.1. Classification (GTDB taxonomy): domain Bacteria; phylum Bacillota; class Clostridia; order Christensenellales; family DUVY01; genus JAVBLK01. The sequence goes on along the minus strand of JAVBLK010000034.1, from coordinate 12,082 downwards.
GCTGTCAGATAAATTCCGCGAGATCAGCGACAGGTACGGCGTGAAAATAAACGGCATAAAAAAACCGACGCTGACGTCGGTATATAATAAGGCGGTAAATAAATAATGGATTATCTTTATGTTTTGATAATAATCGCGACGGCGGTGTTCCTGCTATTTTCTGTCGCTGCGCAGATCAGGCTGAACGTCCACACCGACACGCAGGTTAAGTTCTTTATCGCGGCGCAGAATTTCGACTTTAACCCCGTAAAGCCTTTGGCAAAGAAAGCGGCAAAATACGCGGCTGTATCGCTGGTCCTGCTGCTTATCCTGACGGGCGCCGCCGCGGCGTACTTTTGGATCAAGTACGGTATGCCCGACCTTTTACTCACATTGGCAGTACTGGGTATCGCGCTGGCGGCGTTTTGCATAAATACGCTGATACTTGCGCTGTGCGCATCGGCGTACGTCAAACACAAGGTGAAGTATACGGCGGTCATGTGATCCGCGGGCCAGGTGGTATTTTTTTGCAGACGTATATTAAGGCCGGCCGAACCTAAAGGTTTTGCCGGCTTTTATGCTATAATGACAGTATGTCCGAAATCAAGGTGCGCGGGATAGTCTTAAAGGCTTCCGACTATAAGGATAACGATAAGATAATAAGGCTCTACACGCTGGAGCAGGGCAAGATAAACGCCGTAATGCGCGGCGTCAAAAAGGCAAAGGCTAAAATGAAGATCCCCGCCCAGGTCTTTTGCTTTTCGGAATATGTGCTGACCGGCTCCGGCGATCTTCCCGTTGTCACCGGCTGCGCGGTAGAGGAATCGTTTTTTTCGCTGTGCGCCGATCCCGATAAATTTGCGGCGGCCGCCGCGGTGGTGGAGCTGGTTGATAAAGCGGTGCCCGCGGCCGAAAGCAATCCGCAGATATTTGTGCTGGTCTTAAAGACCTTGAACGAGCTTTTAAAGCTGCCGTCGGCGGGCGGGTCAGCTTACGAAAGGTGCAGGCTGACGCTTCTCAATTTTATGTTAAAACTGCTTGGCTTATGCGGCTTTAAGGTCAAGACTGAAAAATGCGGCATATGCGGCGGCGCGTTTTACGGCGCGCGCGCCTTCGACATAAGTGCGGGCGGCGCCGCCTGCAAGAGGTGCGCGGGCTACAACTCCGTGCCGGTAAGCGCGCTTTGCTGCGGCATAATGGCGGCGGCGGGGAATTGCGACACCGACAGGCTGAACACACTGATATTGGACGCTGCGGGGGTGGAGGAGGCGCTGAATATCTGCAAGATCCTGGCCGAATCGGTTTTTGAATGCCGGCTGCTGTCGATGGCGTAATGGCGGTATGGCGGCGGCATAAAAGATTTTGAAAAACATGTGTCAAACCGTTGACAGATATATTGGTCAGGTATATAATGTTAGCTGTAACTAACAAAACTGCTTGTATGGCAGTTTGTTTTCAGGGTATATGTTAGTCTGCACTAACATATAAGGAGAAAAAAATATGCTTCCTCTTACGATCGCTCCGTTGGGGCGGAACACGAAAATAGTCAAGACGTCGGTCGCCGACGACAAACTCAGGCATCACTTAGAGGACAGGGGCATATTTGCCGGGCAGGAAATAACGCCGCTTTCAGGCAACGGAGGCAACCTTATCATCAAGGTCAAGGACGGGAATGTGGCGTTGAACAGGGAGTTGGCTCAACGAATCTACGTCGAGTAGTGGCGGCGTATACGGGGCGTGATCCGGGCTGCGATTTAAAAATCCGCTCCTCCGCGTACGCCGGTACAGCTCTGTCGCGGATTTTTAAACTGCTGCCCGGCTGACGCCCCATCTCCGCCGCCGCGGGAGAGGGCTTCGCGCCAAGTGCGATTTTTTTCAGGTTAAGGAAACGCTGAATAATTCGGCAAAATTTATAGCGGCGTCTTTTCCGTCTGAAAACGTCTTCTTTCATTCACAAATAGTTCTACTATTTGCTGCAAAAACAAGCCGTTTTCATACTGAAAAATACTTGCTCTAAATTAACCTCATTTATTCATCGTTTCCTTAAAAAACCGGCGCGAACTACTGTAAGAGTCCATATCATAGGAAACCCTGAAAAGCCGGATTATTTTTAAGGTAGAAAACTTTTTGGGAATTTTTTTTAAAGGATAGCTGTTATTTATGAAACTGTTGAAGGATTTAAAGCCCGGCGAGAAGGGCGTTGTACAAAAGATCACGGCTGCGGGCGGACTGAAGCGGCGGATTTTCGATATGGGGCTTACGCCGGGCACCGAGGTGGCGGTCAGGAAGGTCGCGCCTTTCGGCGATCCGATGGAGTGCACCGTGCGCGGATATGAATTGTCGATACGTAAAGCGGAAGCCGAAAGCATTGAAATAATAGAAGGATAGGGTTATATGAAATTTGCATTGGCAGGGAATCCGAACAGCGGCAAGACTACGCTGTTCAATAATTTGACGGGAAGCACCGCGCATGTCGGCAACTGGCCGGGCGTTACTGTGGAGAAGAAAGAGGGCAAATATAAGAAGCTGCCCGAAGCGGTCGGTATCATCGACCTGCCGGGGATATACTCGCTGTCGCCGTATACGCCCGAGGAGGTCGTCAGCCGCAACTTTTTGATAGAGGGCAAGCCGGACCTGATAATCAATATTGTGGACGCGACTAATCTAGAGCGCAACCTTTACCTTACTACGCAGATCCTGGAGATCGGCATCCCCGTCGTTATCGCTATCAACATGATGGACGTAATAAACAAGGAGGGGACTACGATCGATACCGGCGCGTTGGAAAAGTCGCTGGGAGTCCCGATCGTGCCTATCAGCGCGCTGCGGAACGAGAACATCAAAACGCTTATGGACGTTGCGTACTTAAGGGCGAAACTGCCGCGCGACGGGACCTCGGTCTTGGACGGCTCGCCCATCGGAAAGCAGTACAACAAGCTGCTTGATCTTGTGAAAAGGCATCAGGTCGAGCACCCGGTCTTTCATGCGACAAAGCTTTTAGAGGGCGACGAGCTGGAGATAAAGCACAGCGCGGCCTTCAGCGGCGAAGTGGCGGACATAAAGCAATCATATACCGTCGAGGGGCAGGAGACCGATTACGAGGCCGAGATCGCCGATATCAGGTATCAATACATAACCCAAAACCTTAAGGATGCTATCGTAAAGGCGCAGAAGGAAAAAGGCAAGCTTTCCCGCACCGAGAAGATAGACAAGGTGCTGACTCACCGTATTTGGGGCATACCGCTGTTTTTGCTGTTTATGTTTGCGGCGTTCCATCTCACTTTTTCCAGCGACTTCCTGTTCCTGAACCAGCTGGGCGCGGTCGGCACAATACCGTCGTTTTTGGGCGAGCTGAACGGGATCCCTTCGCCGGGCGTATTCCTGCAAATGCTGGTCGAGCTTTTCCTTGAGTGGATAGGCGGGCTGCTGTCCGGCCTTATGGGCGTGCTTGGCGCGGCCGAGGGCGGCTGGGTCCACGGCCTTATAATAGACGGCGTTTACAGCGGCGTCAGCTCCGTCCTGACCTTCCTGCCGCAGATAGTATTGCTGTTCGTATTCCTGGCGTTCATGGAGGACACGGGATATATGGCGCGGGTCGCGTTTATTATGGACAGGGCGCTGCGCCGTTTCGGCCTCTCCGGCAGGGCGTTCATCCCCATGCTGATGGGCTTCGGCTGCTCGGTCCCCGCGATGATGGGCACGCGTACGTTAGAGAGCGAGAAAGAGAAAAAACTGACCATAATGCTTATGCCGTTTTTCTCTTGCGGGGCAAAGATGCCTATTTGGGCGGCTATAACCGCGGCTGTGTTCCCCGCGTCCGCCGACATCATGGTTTTCGCGGTGTATTTGAGCGGGATCCTGATAGCGATCCTTGCCGCGCTTATTTTGAAAAATACATTGCTGAAGGGCGGAGCGTCGCACTTTATTATGGAGATGCCGTCCTACCGGCTGCCGCAGATAAAAAGCTTTATGATACATCTTTGGGACAAGGCGAAGGGCTTTATTATCCGTGCGACGACCATAATCGCCGCGTCCACGATAGTGATCTGGTTTCTGTCCAGCTTTACGTTCAGGTTTGAATACGTCGAATTGGGCAGCGATAATACGATGCTGGCGTCGATAGGCAAGGCGCTGCACTATATCTTTATACCGCTGGGCTTTGCGGACGGCTCCGAGGGGTGGAAGGCGGTCGTATCGATCTTTACCGGCCTTATCGCAAAGGAGGGAGTTGTCTCGACAATGGCAGTGCTTTACGGCGGCACCGAGGAAGCGCTTATATTGGGCTTTACGCCGCTTGCCGCGTTCTCGTTTATGCTGTTCAACCTGCTGTGCATACCCTGTATGGCGGCGGTCGCGACTGCAAGGTCAGAGCTTAAGAGCCGCAAATGGCTGTGGATCACGATCGGCTTCTGGATGCTGACGGCGTACGTCGTGTGCCTCCTGGTATATCAGATCGGGTCGCTGTTTTCCGGCAGCGCCGGCGCACTGGAGATCATTGTCGCGGCCGCGGCGGTTGCGTTTGTTGCGTTCATTATCGTAAGATCGTTAAGGAAAAAGAAGAAGGCGGCAGCGGCCGGGAATCCCTGCGCGGGCTGCGACGGGTGTGATACGGGGCGCGGCTGTAAATAATAACGCGGATATGGAATAGGGATGGATGGCAGTGGCGGCGGATATAAACGGCGGCGAAAAAAGCCCGTCAGGTAAGCCGCTACAAGGCCGCCTGATATACCCGCCGCCACTGCCATCCTTTAGCAAAATAGTGGGGAACCGCGCCGGGTGCTGCGCACGGCATTTCTGCGGAGTGTATGGATGGGACTCCGTCGGGCTGTGAGGAAAGAAGTTAGTAAAATGGCGTTTGTATGATATAATTACATAAAATCTGCAAGGCGGTATATGTTGGAGAAGGATAATAACAAGGTCAGCCCCAATATGGAAATGTATCTGGAGACTATCCTGCTGCTGTCAAAGGCAAACGGCGAGGCGCGGGTCACGGATATCGCCGGGGAGATGAGAGTGGCGAAGTCCTCTGTACATATCTCTATGCACACGTTGTCCGACAGGGGCTATCTGACGCAGGCGAAGTACGGCGCGGTGACTCTTACCGATGCGGGCAGAAAGTACGCCGAGGATATTTACGGCCGGCACGAGGTGCTGACAAGGTTTTTTGAAACCGTGGTCGGCGTGGATAAGGCCGTTGCGGAATCGGACGCCTGCGCCATCGAGCACGTGATAAGCGCCGAATCCGTGGAAAAAATAAAGAGCATTTTAGAAAAGAAAAAATAGCCGTATCTGCGGGCAAAAAAGAAAAATTTGTATTTCCGGGGGATCCCTCTGCTTGTAAACGGCAGGAGGATTTTTCCTTAAACGCGCCTTTTCTTTCATCCGCAACCGGCGGCGGCACGTTTTACTATGTAACCGCTGAATAATTCGATAGAACTTTGACGCATCGTCTTTTTCGACCTAAAACATCTTCTTTTTTCGTCAACAGCTCTGCTATTGCCTTCAAAAACAAGCCGCTTTATTTAGAAAAATACCCGGTCAAAATTTATCTCATTTAATCAGCGGTTACCTATCTTTCGTGATATAATAAATACTGTTATGGAAACCGGGATACTGTTACATATTTCCAGCCTTGCCTCGCCGGGCGGAATAGGGACCTTGGGCAGGGCGGCCTATGAATTCGTTGATTTTTTAAGGGCGGCGGGGCAGAAGTATTGGCAGGTTTTGCCGACAGGGCCTACCGGTTACGGGGATTCGCCCTACCAAAGCTTTTCTGCGTTTGCCGGCAACCCGTATTTTATCGACCTTGATACGTGCGTTGCGGAGGGCCTTACGCGCGGCAAAAAGCTGCCCTCTTACGATTTCGGCAGGGGCGCGTTTATCGATTACGGCAAGCTTTTTTCGGGCAGGCTGGATGCGTTACGCTTCATATACGATTGCAAAAATTTTGATATAAAAGCGGTGAATTCTTTTGCGGCGGATAATTCTTACTGGCTGGATGATTACGCGCTGTTTGCCGCGCTGAAGATACATTTCGGCCATATCCCTTTGGCCGATTGGCCGGAGGATATCAAAATGCGCCGGCCGGCGGCCTTAAAGGAATATTCGGAAAAACTGGAGGACGCGGCCGCTTTTCATAAATTCGTACAATATCTTTTCTTTTCACAGTTTCAAAGCCTTAAAAAATATGCCGCAAGAAACGGGGTCAGGATAATCGGGGACGTGCCGATATACGCGGGCTATGACAGCGCGGACGTGTGGAGCCGCCCTCAGCTTTTCGACCTTAATGAAAGCCTTGATATGAACGCGGTCGCAGGCGTGCCGCCGGACTATTTCTCGGCGGACGGCCAGCTGTGGGGCAATCCCTTATATGACTGGCAGCAGTTAAAAAAAGACGGCTTTGACTGGTGGCTGAAACGTCTTAAGCATACCTTTTTGCTGTTCGATATGGTGCGTATCGATCATTTCCGCGCCTTCGACAGTTATTACGCAGTTCCGGCGGGCGCCGTGACCGCGGCAACCGGCAAGTGGCGGCAGGGGCCCGGGATGGAGCTGTTTTCGCTTGTCAATAAGGCATTCGGCGCGCAGCGGATCATCGCCGAGGACCTGGGCGAGATCACGGACGGGGTAAGGCGGCTGATAAAGGACGCGGGCTATCCGGGGATGCGTGTGCTGCAATTTGCGTTCGACGGGAATCCGGAGAATCCGCACCTGCCTGAAAATTATAAGGAGCCGTGCGTTGTCTACACCGGCACGCACGACAATATGACGGTAAGGGGCTGGTACAATTCCCTTTCGCCCGCGCAAAAAAAGCGCGTCAGGGCAGCGTCAGGATACGACAAAGAAAAACATAGCAGCATTGCCGCCGCCCTTATCGAAACTGCCTTTAACTCCCCCGCTCAAATTGTGGTGATCCCGATACAGGACTATCTCTTTAAGGACAATTCGGCGCGTATGAACCGCCCCGCGGTCCCGCAGGGCAACTGGCGCTGGCGATTAAGACCGGGCGAAATAAATCAAGAGCTTGCGGCGGAGATAAAGCGTCAGGGCGTAAAATAAAACAATGGATGAGATCTTCTTGAAGACGGAAAAGAACCTGGCCGCCTTTTCAAAGGAAATCATATCTTAAGATCGCCGATACTTGCCACTACCGTGTCCGGCTTTATGCGGCTCGATTCAAGCTTCCGGCGGTCAGTGCAGCCGGTCATGACTAAGACGCTGTAAAAGCCGTGGTTTACGGCAAACCTTATGTCGCTGGACAGGCTGTCGCCTATCATGGCTATCTCACTGCTTTCCAAATCATAGCGGCGCATTAATTTATCGGCCATTATGGAAAACGGCTTGCCGCAGACGGCGTCGGGCAGCCTGCCCGAAAAGCTCTCTATCAGCGCGATGATAGTGCCTGCGTCCGGCATTTCGCCGTAGGGCGCGGGGCAGTTCCGGTCGGGATTGGTGGCGATATATTCCGCGCCGTCCTTTATCAGCCCGCAAACGACGTTCAGGTTATCATAAGCCAGCCCCGTATCGAAACCGACCGCGGCGATAATATCCTTGCGCTCCATATGCTGCGCGTATTGCAGCCGTTCGTTCTCTGAGAACGGGATAACGTCGATACCTGCGTCCTTAAATTCCTGCCGCAAGCCTTCCGTGCCCAAAAGGTAAACGCGGCTGAAAGGGAAGGAATTCCTTATATATTCCGCCGCGGACGCGCCCGAGGTATAGACGACGGCGTTTTCGTTCAACGGGAAACCCATATCTGAAAGCCTTTTGTTATATTCGGCGGTCGAGCGCGACGAATTATTGGTAAGGTAACAGATCTTTTTGCCGGCTTTTAAAAGCCCGTCAACTTTTTCCGCCGCGCCGGGAACAGGCCTGCCGCCGACATAAAGCGTACCGTCCAGGTCTATCAGCACCAGTTTAATATTTTCAGGAAGTTTTTCCATTTCCTTTATTATACCACATTTTTCTTTTACGAAAGGCGCAGATATGGTATAATTTTGTCATTTCATAAAGTGGGAAGAGTGTAATCTATGGAATGGCTTAATTATCTGGTGCTGGGATTGTTTGCCGCGGGGATGGTCGCAATAGCGGTATTTACAAGGAAGCGCAGCAAGACGACCGACGACTTCCTGTTGGGGAAGCGTAAGACCAACGGCTGGCTGTCGGCGTTTGCCTATGGCACGACCTATTTTTCCGCCGTTATTTTTATCGGGTACGCGGGCACGTCAGGCCGCGATTTCGGGCTGTCCGCCATTTGGATAGGGGTGGGGAACGCGATATTGGGCTCGCTGGTCGCGTGGCTGGTGCTTGCAAAGCGCACGCGTAAGATTACGCACGAGCTGAACGTCAAGACCATGCCCGAATTTTTTGAAAAGCGCTATGACAGTAAATACATAAAACTTATCAGCGCGGCGCTTATCTTTATTTTTCTGGTACCGTATTCAGCGTCGGTCTATCAGGGGCTCGCGTCCTTATTTGAAACAGTTCTCGGTATTCCGTTTGAGGCGGTAGTTATCGTTATGGCTGCGCTTACCGCGCTCTACGTATTTTTCGGCGGCTATACCGCGACCGTTATTTCGGACTTTATCCAGGGGATAATAATGATAATCGGCGTCGCAATAATGATTATATTCGTATTCAGGGCGCCGGGGATCGACAGCGTGGCCAGCTCGTTCGGTAAGCTGGTCGATGCGGAGAAAGGGTTCGGCAATTTTTCGATAGCGCTCGTCTGCCTTATCCTTTTGACCTCGCTGGGCAGTTGGGGCCTGCCGCAGATGGTGCATAAATTTTACGCCGTAAAGGACGAGAAAGCTATAAAACAGGCTACTGTTGTCAGCACGCTGTTCGCCCTTATTATAGGCGTAGGCGCGTACGCGGTGGGCGCGGTGGCGACACTTGCCACAGGCATGTCTGCCGACATCATTAATAAAAATCCGGACCAAATCATTCCTACCCTTTTAAATCAGGCGATGCTGCCGGGGCTTTTGGGGCTTATCGCGGTCCTGGTACTGTCGGCCAGCATGAGTACGCTGTCGGGACTGGCAATGACCAGCAGCAGCGCGGTTTCAATAGACTTATATAAAGGCTATATAAACAAAAGGGCAACGGATAAGAATGTAAACTGGGTACTGAGGATATTGTCAATCGTGTTTATCGCCGTCTCTGCGGTCATCGCGATATTGCGGCCGGCCAGTATCCTGAATCTTATGAGCCTCAGCTGGGGGTTGGTCGCCGGCGCTTTTATAGGGCCGTACGTTTTGGGGATTTACTTTAAAGACAGCCTCAATAAATACGGCGCGTACGCCAGTATGATTTCGTCAAGCGTTATTTCTATCGTATTGTATGTCCTTAGGACGGCGGCGGGCGTGTCATTGTTTTCGGCGCCCTTCATCGGCGTATGCTGCATATTGTTCTCGTTCATTGTAACTCCCGCCGTTTCGCTTATCTTTAAAAACAAAGCCAAACAGGACGCGGAAAGGAAAGCGGCCAAGGCAGCCGAAAGCATCGCGGGAAACACTGCGGAAAAGCCTGCGGAAACGGCAGTATAATTTTCGGCAAACACTTATAAAAAATCATATATCAGTCCATAATTCCCTTACTTAATTTGTAAGGGAATTTTTTTTATGACAGCGACATATTGCGGACATATACAAAACGGTGAGCGCCGCTTTTGCAAGATTCACATCGAAACGGTCAACGCGGGCAAAAAACGCGTTAAAGGGCTTTCAAGGCATTTTCAGGCGCAGCGTTTCGGGCTGTTTTTAGGAATTTTTCTGATACTTACGGGACTGACCTTTTGGGACAACGGGCTTTCGGATATATATAACGAATACCGCGAGACAAGAGTGTGCTTTTACATACCGCGGTCGGAGCAGCTTGACCTTACAGGGTTTGCCGCCGACACCGCTATAACAAAGAACGGCACGGGGGTCATCGTGGAGACTGCGGGGGAAAACGCTGATAAGCTCAGGCGCGGCTTTGAAAATATCTACGGCGAAAGCGTAACGTTTCCCGGCAACACCGCAGACGCGGAATGCGTGATAAAAATGTACCGGGCCAAGACGGTATGTACCGAAAGGATACCGCTGTCATCCGCGGACGGAAGCCCGGGCGGGGAAATAACCGTTACGTACGCGTACTCGCGGCTACTGACAAAAAGCGTGACGTTAGGCGGGAAAAAGGTAAACCTGCAGGCGGCGGTCAATACCGCAACGGGCAAGGTGACAATAGGCACTCCGCTTATCCTTGGATCATATTAGAAAGAACTGTGCTTTTGTGCAATGGCGTTTACCTAAGTAACCGCTGATTAATTCGATAGAATTATGTGCCGCGTCTTTTTCGCCATAAAAAGTCTTCTTTTCTTGTCAATAGATCTGCTATTGCCTTCGAAAACAAGCCGTTTTCATACTTAAAAAATACTTACTCAAAACTTATCTCATTTAATCAGCGTTTTCCTAATAATTTTTTGCATCCTGAATGTATAAGATAATTTTTCCTGTCAATAATCCATATACGAATTAACAACAAGGAGTACATTTAAAATCATGGAAAAGAAACATAAGAGCCCGAAAAGCATAAAGGCCGCCGGTTTTTTCAAGCGTTATATCTATTACTTTATTACGGGCGGCGCGCTTGTAATAACCGCGCTCGTACTGACGCTGGTGTTCACACTGGGCGCTCCCGCCCCGGAGTCGGAGCCCGATCCCGTGGTGAATACCCCGGTGACCTTTGTGGTGCCCGTCGAGGGCGGAGTCCTGAGCAAGGGCTATTCCGAGCACACGCTGGCCTTAAACGCCACGCTGAAGCAGTGGGAAGCGCATATGGCGCTGGATTTTACCGCGGCGTCCGGCGCGCAGGTCCTGGCGGCATTTGACGGTACGGTCGAGTCGGTTGAAGACACGATCCTGGACGGCACGGTAATAGTGATCGCCCATAAGGACAATATCCGCTCGGTCTATAAGTCGCTGGATAAGGCCGCGCTGGTAAAGGCAGGCGACAAGGTCGTGACAGGACAGGCGATAGGCACGATATCCGCAACGCAGATAGTGGAAAAGAGCCAGGGCGCGCACCTGCACTTCGAGGCGACTCTAAACAACGAGCTGGTCGATCCGATGAACTATATGCCCGATTTGTCCGACAAGTAAAAATAGTCAATCAGAATATCTTTCAAAAAACGCCTTCCGCAAGGAGGGCGTTTTTTGGCGAGAAAAGCTTTCGGTTTAGTTTTGCAAAGCAACGACGGGAGGACAGCGTGTTCCATATCCTGTTTGCGTCAGGCAGAGCCGCAGAGGCTGTATTCAAAGCAACATTAAAAATGGCTTGACAAAAATATCATAATAATGATAATATAATGATAACAAAACATGGAGGTATACTATGCCCGTAATTCGTCCCGTATCAGATTTAAGGAATAATTTTACTGAAATTGAAGTTCTTACAAAGGAACAGCCTGTGTTTTTGACAAAAAACGGAGTCGGGACTATGGTTGTGATGAGTATGGCAGATTATGACCGGCAGCTTGCCATGAATGAGATATACGATAAACTCAATGAAGCCGAAGCCGCAATTGCCGGGGGTGATAAAGGTAAGAATTACCGCGAAGTTATGCAGGAGATGAGAGCGCGGAAAAATGTTTAAAGTCAATATTTTCAGCGTAGCCGAGGCCGATATCATGCAGATATACGACTATATAGCTTTCGATAATACGGCGGAAGCCGCGAAAATGCTGGGCAAATTGGAAAAGGCTTTCGAGCAGTTGTCGGGGTTTCCGCAATCCGGAAACCTTATTTCAGATAAGCGCCTTAAAAAGAAAGGCTATCGAAAGCTGGTAGTCGATAATTACATTATTATTTATCGCCAGACAGACAGCGAGATACAGGTGCTTCACGTTAAGAACGGGGCGACAAGATATGCTGATTTGCTTTAAAGTATGTTGCGTGCCTACGGCGTATTAACCGCAATTTTAAGGAAACAATGAACAAATACCTTTGAATTTGGCTGTGGATTTTTGAGATAAAAATTGACGGACACGCGCAGACAATATCGAGATATTGGCAAGCGGGTCCGGCGGTTTTTAGCCAAAAAGACACGCCACATTCAAAGA
>JAVBLK010000053.1:0-37366 GCA_031553565.1 Eubacteriales bacterium | reverse complement strand
ACGTTCGCGGGCTGGTCGGTCACTGGCGCGGGCAGCATCAGCGGCACATACCAGGCGGGCGCGAATGTGTCGGTAACGGCATTATCAAGCGGCATAAACAGCGGGAACGCAAGTATAACACTAACGGCAGTTTGGACTCCGCTGACCTACACGCTGACCTACACTCTTAACGGCGGTTCGTTCAGCGCAACTCCGCCCGCGACGTTTACGGTAGAGGATCTGCCGTTTGCCTTGCCGGCGCCGGAAAGAAACGGTTACACATTCGCCGGCTGGTATGAGAATGAAAACTTTACCGGCACGGCGGTCACTCAGGTAACGGCTATAGGCAATAAGGCGTTTTATGCTAAGTGGACGCAGGTAACCTACACGCTGACCTACACTCCTAACGGCGGGTCGTTCAGTACAACTCCGCCCGCGACGTTTACGGTAGAGGATCTGCCTTTCGCCTTGCCGGCGCCGGAAAGAAACGGTTATACATTCGCCGGCTGGTATGAAAACGCCGGATTTACCGGCGCGGCGGTCACGCAGGTCACGACTATAGGCAATAAGGCGTTTTATGTCAAGTGGACGCAGGTAGCCTATTCGATAACGTACAATAACCTGTATAGCGCGACGAACAATAACCCGTTATCATATACCATAGAAACGCAGACAATCACCTTATCCGCACCCGGGTCAAGAGTGGGCTATTCTTTTGCCGGCTGGTATGACAACGGATTTACCGGCAGCCTTGTGACGGAAATACAGCAAGGCATTTTAGGGAACAAGAACCTGTTTGCCAAGTGGACGGCTGTTACATACACTATAACCTACAACTTAAACGGCGGGACATTCTTCACAGAGCCAGTTACATCTTTTACGGCGGAAACCATGCCGCTTACCTTGACGGTACCGGCCAGGATCGGTTTTATTTTCGCCGGCTGGTATGGTAATTCCGGTTTGACGGGCGAGGCAGCGGACAGTATCGCCGAGGCCGGCGACTTGGAGTATTGGGCGAAATGGATAACGGCAGAAACGGTACAGGAAGGCTTCAGAGAGTATTACCTAGGCGGAGTAACCGGCGAAGTATGCTGGACGGTATATTCAGACAATACTGCTGTAATAGAGGGCGGGATATACGCAGAAGACGGTTACGCATGGTGGTTCTTTGATTTTACATTTACGGGTTTTGACATAATCTCTGTCAGCGACAGCGAATGCAAGGTCAGTATGGTGAACGGCTGTACGCTGCTGTTCGAATCGTCGGGCGTCAGCTTTGTGATCAGGCTGACGGGGGTTATCCTTGTACCGGATGCGGAACTGATCGAAGAGGACAGCGAGACCTCGAGCAGTTTCGGTGGTTACCGCTGGAAATTATATTCGGACGGAACGGTGTTTATTGACTGCTATTTAGAGGGACGGACGTTATATGAAATAAGCGGTTTCACTTTTGAGGGGTGCGAATTATTATGGACAAGCGATACGGATTGCGTTATATCTACGGAAAACGGTGCAATTACAATTACTGCCCCGGATGATACGCCCGTTAAGTGCGTCATTAAACTGACGGGTGTACCGATTTATTAAACTCGCATTCTATGAGCGGTCAGTAAGGCAAGCGCGGCACCGCTAAAGCGCAAGACGGGGATTATGTCGGCGGGTCATGCGGGCCGGCCAAAAAAAAGATGTCTAATTCCCGCCACAACATGCCTGGGCTTTGACGGCGGGCGCGGGGAATAAAAATCTTTTTGTAGATAAAATCCGTAAATATTTCAGATACTCTGCGTCATCACGCAGCGCATTTGTTTCGCACTCATAATCCGTCTACATCCCAGTTAACATATTTCTAACATTTTAACCTTGATTTTTTTGCAGAAATGCGCTATAATTACATGAAAAGGGAAAACGTTGCGACAACGCTTACAAAAGGGGCGGGATGGATAGCATATTTAATAAGAAAACTCACAGTATTTTTTCGTGGGATGCGTTAGGCGATATTGCCGGAGGCAGGAAAAACCTGGGGCAGGATATGCCCGTGCTGGTTTACAGGCTTATGCAATACACAATGCTTGACGTGCTTACAAAAGCTGTCGGACAGGAGAAAGCGAACAAATACTTTCGCGAGGCCGGCGAGCTGGCCGGGCGCGAATTTGCAAAAAACGCGCTTGACTTGAAGACGGATTTTGACTCGTTCACATCTCAGCTGCAGCGGGTGTTGAAGGAATATAAGATCGGGATATTGCGGTTCGAGAAGTATGACGCCGTTTCAGGCGCGCTCCAGCTGACTGTCGGCGAGGACCTTGATTGCAGCGGCCTGCCGATCACCGGTGAAAACGTATGTACTTATGACGAGGGGTTTATCGCGGGTATTCTTAAGGAATATACCGGCAGGGAATACCGCGTCGAGGAGATCGACTGCTGGGCAAGCGGCGACAGGGTCTGCCGCTTTAAGGGCGAAGTTATACGGAAGAAATGAGAGAAGCAATAAACGCAAGAACAGTAAAAACGCCCGAAATCCTATGTAAGTTCATAAAGGATATGATTTACGACCCCAAAAAGGCGTCGATCGATTTAGATAAGATCGACCCGGAGTATTCTGAGGTCGCAAACGGCCTTTTGTTCTTAAAGGTCTGTATCGACGAGGAGAACGGGATGGCGGCAAAAATGGCGGAAGGCGATCTTGACATAAAGACGCCGGATGCGCGTAACGTACTTGCGTACCCGCTCAAAAGCCTTCACGCCAGCTTAAAACACCTTGTATGGCAGGCAAAGCAGATACAAAAAGGGGATTACAGCCAGCAGGTCGATTTTATGGGCGAGTTTTCCGATGTGTTTAACAACATGACGCGCCAGCTCAGCGAGCGGCGCAACGAACTGGAGGCGCACGCTTTCCGCGACCCACTGACCCGGCTGTTCAACCGCCGCTACGGGATGGAGATCCTAAGCAGCCTTATATCCGAGAAACGGCCGTTCTCGCTGTGTTTCGCGGATCTCGACAACCTGAAATTCCTCAATGACCGGCTGGGGCATGGCGAGGGGGACCGGTTTATCATCGATACTGCAAGGTGTTTGGAGCGGCGTTTTATAGACGGCATAGCCGCGCGCGTGGGCGGTGACGAATTCATGATCCTTGTGCCGGGTGTGTCCGCGCAGGAGACGGAAAACCGTATGGCGTCGGCGCTTTTGGAATTAAGGGCATACGGCAAACGCCCGGACGGACAGGAAAAGCCGGTGATGAGTTACGGCGTCGTCGAGGTGCCGGAAACCAATACATACCCGGCAAGCAGGATCCTTGCCCGCGCCGATAAAAAAATGTATACCATGAAAGCGCAGCACAAGGAGCAGTTTTCCGGGGACTGACCGGGCGGCGATTATTTAGCGAAATCAGTATTGAGGAAGCGATGAATAAATTCAGTGGTTCCTTTAGTCATTTTACTATATAAACCGGAGTATTGCCGGGCGTTCGTTATGGCGCCCGGTTATTTTTTGCATATCCCATCAATTTAACTGTTATTCTTTTTGGGCCGGACAACGGCCCGGATAACAGGTCTGGCGCATTCCCGCTTTTAATTCAAAGAAAAGAGGCTGTCCCTTGCGAAACAGCCTTTTCTGAAAATTGTAAATTCCTATTTTCTTTTCCACTCGCCGGGCTCGAATGACGGGTTTTAACGTATATCGGCTTAAAGGAAAATGTTCGAAGTCATAAAAAAAAGGCCGCCTCTTTTCAAAACGGCCTTTTCCAAAACTTTTTGTCCTAATTTTCTTTTTTGGACGGACAACTTTCTTTTGACCGGCCTCTTGGGCATACTTCCTTAAAGAAAAATGTCCATGTTTATCAATACATTCCGCCCATGCCGCCGCCCATTCCGGGGCCGCCCGCGGGCATCGGCGCTTCCTTTTCAGGGATGTCGGCGACAACGCTCTCGGTTGTCAAGAGGGTAGCAGCCACGCTGGCAGCGTTCTGCAATGCGCACCTTGTGACCTTGGTCGGGTCGATGATGCCCTTCTGGATCATATCGCCGTACTCGTTTTTCAGCGCGTCATAGCCGTAATTTGTCTTGCTCTTTGCGGTAAGGATGTTGTTTACCACAATAGCGCCGTCAACGCCCGCGTTTATTGCTATCTGGCGGATAGGCTCCTCGATTGCGCGGAGGACTATCTGCGCGCCTGTCTTCTCGTCGCCCGAAAGCTTGGTTATAAGCTTATTCAGCGAGGGGATAGCGTACAGCAGCGCGACGCCGCCGCCGGGGACCATGCCTTCTTCGACCGCCGCGCGCGTAGCGTTCAGCGCGTCCTCGATACGCAGCTTCTTGTCCTTCATTTCGACTTCGGTCGCCGCGCCTACGTTGATGACGGCTACGCCGCCGGCCAATTTCGCCAAACGCTCCTGAAGCTTTTCCTTGTCGTACTCGCTGGTCGTGATCTCGATCTGCGCCTTTATTGACTTGACGCGCGCCTGGATAGCGGCCTTTTCGCCCGCGCCCTCGACAATAGTCGTGTTGTCCTTGTCAACTTTTACGGACTTGGCCTTGCCCAGCATATCCAGCTTGGTCTCCTTAAGGTCAACGCCCAGCTCCTCGCTGATGACCGTACCGCCCGTGAGGACGGCGATGTCCTCCAGCATAGCCTTGCGCCTGTCGCCGAAGCCGGGTGCCTTTACTGCCACGCAGTTGAACGTGCCGCGCAGCTTATTAAGGACAAGGGTGGTAAGCGCCTCGCCCTCGATCTCCTCGGCGATGATCAAAAGCTTTAAGCCCTGCTGGACGACCTGCTCCAAGAGGGGGAGGATCTCCTGTATATTGCTTATCTTTTTATCTGTGATCAGGATTACGGGGTTATCGAGGACGGCCTCCATTTTTTCAGTGTTGGTGACCATGTAGGCCGACGCATAGCCGCGGTCGAACTGCATGCCTTCGACAACGGTAAGCTCGGTCTTCATCGTCTTGCTCTCCTCAACGGTAATGACGCCGTCGTTGCCGACTTTCTTCATTGCGTCGCTGATAAGCACGCCGACTTCCTCGTCGCCCGCCGAGATGCTGGCGATCTGGCCGATCTTCGCGCCCGAGACTTCCTTGCTCTGCGCCTTGATCTCGTTTACGACTGTTTCGGTGGCGGCCTGTATGCCTTTACGCAGGATGATGGGGTTTGCGCCCGCGGCGATATTCTTCATGCCCTCGCGGATGATCGCCTGTGCCAGAAGGCAAGCGGTAGTGGTGCCGTCGCCGGCAACGTCGTTCGTCTTGGTGGAAACCTCTTTGATAAGCTGCGCGCCCATGTTTTCAAACGGGTCTTCCAGCTCGATCTCCTTGGCGATAGTCACGCCGTCGTTG
Source organism: Eubacteriales bacterium (assembly GCA_031553565.1). Lineage (GTDB taxonomy): Bacteria > Bacillota > Clostridia > Christensenellales > DUVY01 > JAVBLK01. The sequence goes on along the minus strand of JAVBLK010000053.1, from coordinate 32,057 downwards.
GTGATGAGGGGGGAGCCGTATTTCTTGTCGAGTACGACGTTGCGGCCTTTAGGGCCGAGTGTGATTTTAACGGTGTTTGCAAGGGTGTTGACGCCGGCCTCAAGTGCCCTGCGCGCCTCCTCGCCGTGTTTGATTTGTTTTGCCATAATAATCTCCTGTGCTGCCGCACGGCAGCTAATAAATATTTTGGATTTGAACGCTTTATAAAAAAGCTAACATAATCTTTTTGTTACGCCGCATGCGCGGGAAGCTTTTAAAATAAAGGCAGCACTACTCCACGATCGCCAAAACGTCGCTTTGCCGTAAGATAGTCAGGTCCTTGCCGTCGATCTTGAACTCGCTGCCGGCGTACTTGGCGTAAAGGATCTTATCGCCGGCTTTCAGCTGCATTTTGACTTCCTTGCCGTCGATTATGCCGCCGGGGCCGACTGCGATGACCTTGGCCATCTGCGGCTTTTCCTGCGCGGCTGTAGGCAGCACGATGCCGCTCTTGGTCTTTTCATCGCTGTCCATGGCTTCGATCACGATCCTGTCGAATAACGGTTTCAGTTTCATATATTTACCTCCTAAAAAATGATCAAATAGAATTCGCCGGTTTCTTTCTGGCCGGTTTTCCGCCTTAAAAAAGGCGACAGAAAAAGAGGAAACCCTTACCGTGTTTCCTGCTCACAATCAATTATTATACAGCATTTTACAAAGAAAATCCAGTGTTTATGCCGCGGATTATGTCACAAAACGGCAAAATCGCCGGTTGTCAAGAGCCTGAAAACGCCGAAATTTGTTCCGCTGCGGGAAGGACATAGCGACACTGTTCCTTAATGCTTTTGCTTACCCAAGGCTGACCTTGAGCTGTCAATCTATTGTGTCAAAAGATTTCTGTAATACCATATCTTCGAAATAACGTTAAAAAAGCGTTGGAATATGTTTGGGTTGTATGATATAATACTCTAAATAAATATGCGGCGGACAGCCAACGTTTTTCCTGTGATTCTTACAAAGGAAGTTATTAATATATTATGCCAAGACAAATCAACGACGAGTACATCACAAACGCCGCGCTGGCGGCGATGAGCCAGAAGAAATGGGACGAGCGGTTTATGGAGATCGCTTTTACGGTCGCCGCATGGTCAAGCTGCTATCAGGAAAACCGTCAGGTCGGCGCGGTAATAGCCAGGGACAAGCGTATCCTTACCACCGGCTACAACGGCGCGGGCAGCGGCATTATCAGCTGCAGGGAAAAAGGCTGCTGTATGCGCAGACAGCAAGGGATCAAGAGCGGGACAAAGCATGAATATTGCTACGCCGTGCACGCCGAACAGAACGCAGTCATCCAGGCGGCCAAGATCGGGCTTTCCATCGACGGCTCGACGATCTACTGCACACACCAGCCCTGCGTCATCTGCGCAAAGATCATAATTAACAGCGGCATAAAGCGCATCGTATATTGCGAGGATTATCCGGACGAATTTGCGGTATTGCTGTGCGCCGAGGCGGGCGTCGAGCTGTTCAAATACACGGGCAAGAAGCCCGTCCTGTCGAAACTCCCGCCGCCCGAAAAACGATAGGGCGCGTGTTACGGCGCACCGTGACCGTACTGCGATATGTCCGCTTGACTGTGCATTGTAAAAAGACTATAATCATATCAAGCCTTAACGGTATGCGAAATACGGGGCGGACGGGGTTGAAAATAATATAAAAATATCCTTTTTCTTTTTCGGCCGGACTGTTTTCTTTTGACGGGCAGCCTGCGAACGCTGCCTTAAAGAAAAAACTTCATGACGGGCTTAAATATCGGGCATAAATAAATATATAAAAATATCCTTTTTCTTTTTCGGCCGGACTGTTTTCTTTTGACGGGCAGCCTGCGAATGCCGCCTTAAAGAAAAATGTCCGTAAAGGAACTAATGATGGCAAAAGGCGACACTGCAGTTTTAGATTTCGGTTCAGGCAAAATCTCCGCTATGATAGGGGAGCGCGGCGTCAACGGCTGTTTGAACGTACTCGGCAGCGGTGAGGCGCAGTACGGCGGGTTTATGGACGGCGACTGGCTGGAGCCGGAGAAGGTCGCCAGCGCGGTCGGCTACGCGATCAACAACGCGCAGACCAACAGCCGCACCAGGGTGAAAAAGCTGTTTGTGGGCATGCCGGGCGAGTTTACCACAGCTTCCGTAAAGGACGTCAATATCAATTTTGCCAAGAAACGCCGCGTGACGGACTTCGATATCGATGAGCTGTTCGAGATAGGGCACAAGCCTTTTGAGAACCGCATGGATTACGAGGTGGTCAATCAGGGCGCGATATATTTCCAGACGGATGACAACAGGCGTATCGTCAATCCGGAAGGCTTGTCTACGACAAAGCTGTCGGGGCGCATATCCTATGTCTTGGGCGAAACGCGTTTTATAAATTTTGTCAGAAAGCTGCTGTCAGAGATGGGTATAACCGACGTGGAATTCGTATCCTCGGCGGCGGCGGAAATACTGTACCTTTTCGAACCGCGCCAGCGCGACCAATACGTGCTGATGCTGGACGCGGGCTATATAACCTCATCAGTGGTCTTAGGGCGCGGCGACGGCATAATAAATATGCAGAGCTTCTCGCTGGGCGGCGGGCATATTACTGCCGATCTTTCCGAGGTCTTAGAGATCAATTTTTCCGAGGCGGAGAGCCTCAAACGTAAAGTTGTTCTCTCTTTAAGCCCGTCCGAAAAGGACGTCTATGAGATCCTGGCCGGCAGCAAGGAAAAGCAATTCCCCGCGCAGCAGGTCAATGAGATCGTTCAGGCGCGGCTGGAGATGATTGCCGGCGTGATCAAGAAATGCCTTGATATGAAGGAAGAATACCCCGCGTACATCCCTCTGCACCTTACGGGCGGCGGGATCGCATATATAAAAGGCGCGCGTGAATTTATCAGCAAGGCGATCGGAAAGCCCGTCGAGGTCGTTGCCTCCAAGCAGCCGCAATTAAACCGTCCGCATATGTCGTCAGTATTAGGCCTGCTGGATATGGCGGTCAATTACGGCGGGGGCGAGCCTGAGAAAAAGAAAGGCTTTTTCGCAGGGCTGTTTAAAAAGTAAGACGCGTTTTGCCGGATTACTCAGCGTTTCCTTATATATATAAAAAACAAGGGTTCACAATAGAAAATAAAGGCATCCGGATCATATAATCCGGATGGCCGGGAGAAAGAAAATGCAATTCGATACTAAAAACGCAATTCAGCCCGTAGCGCAAATCAGGGTAGTCGGCGTGGGCGGCGGCGGCGGCAACGCGGTCAACCGCATGATAGCCGTAAATTTAAAGAGCGCGCAGTTTATCGCGATCAACACCGATAAACAGGCGTTGCTTATGTCGCGCGCTACGCACAGGATCCAGATCGGCGAGAAGCTGACCAGAGGCTTAGGCGCGGGCGGCGATCCGGAGATCGGACAGAAGGCCGCCGAGGAAAGCCGCGCCGCGATAGCGGAGACCCTGCACGGCACCGACCTTGTGTTCATCACCGCCGGAATGGGCGGCGGCACGGGCACGGGCGCGGCGCCGGTCGTGGCCAGTATTGCCAAGGAAATGGGCATACTTACGGTCGCGGTCGTAACAAAGCCGTTCGAGTTCGAGGGGATGCACAGGATGCACAACGCCGAGCTGGGCGTGGCTGCGCTGCGTAAAGTGGTCGATACTCTGGTCATCATCCCGAACGACAAGCTGTCGCAGGTCGTGCCTAAGAACACGCCGATGGTCGAGGCTTTCCGTTACGCGGACGACGTTTTGCGTCAGGGAATACAGGGCATTTCGGACATCATCGTTTCGCCCAGTATGATCAACCTTGACTTTGCCGACGTGCGCACTATTATGAAGAACAAGGGCCTTGCGCATATGGGGATAGGCCGCGGCACGGGCGACAACCGCACGATTGACGCAGTGCGCCAGGCGGTTTCCAGCCCGCTTCTTGAAACGACGATCGAGGGCGCGACCGGCATCCTCTTACATATCATGGGCGGCAACGATATCACGCTGTCCGAGGTCAAGGAAGCGTCGGAAATGATACGCGAGGTCGTAGATAAGTCCTGCAACATAATCTTCGGCACAGGCGTGGATGACGCGCTCAACGAAGAGGTGATAGTCACGATAGTCGCAACCGGCTTCAATCAGGAAATGGAGCAGAATATCCCCGGCATGGTGCCCGGCTCGCCGGCGCAGCAGCTGTCGCAAAAGAGCCGCGAGGATCTGTTGAGGGGGCTCAATTACGGCCTTCCCACACAGCAGCCGACGCCCGCAAAACGCCAGGGACTGGATATATTCTCGGCGCAGCAGCCGCCGCAGCAGCAAAGGCCGATGCAGCAATACCCGCAGTATCAGCCGCAGCAGCAGCAGCAACAGCCCGCGCCGCAGCCGGCGCCTCAATACCGCGACAACGACATCAATTCCGGCAGGGTCAGCGTAGAAGACGCCAACGTGCCGCCGTTTTTGGCCAAGCTGAGAAAGAAGTAAGGTGCTTTGGTACTGTCAGTACAGTTGAATTAAGGAAACAATGAACAAATACCTTTGAATTTGGCTGTGGATTTTTGAGATAAAAATTGACGGACACGCGCAGGCAATATCGGGATATTGGCAAGCGGGTCCGGCGGTTTTTAGCCAAAAAGACACGCCACATTCAAAGATTGCCCGTTATTACGCAGGGCGACGAGCAACTTGCTTGCAAAAGTTGCGAGGAGATCTAAGCAAATCGGTGTGATACCCCGCAGCTCTGCTGCGGAAAGAATATTCAAAAACTTTGTTTTTGAATATTCTGGTCCAGGGCTTGCCCTGGGGTATAATACCGATTTATTTCATTCCTTTTTATGCTGTTTTTAGTTTTATCCCGCGCCGTATCAGCATCAGCAGGGGCAGTCCGCTCCTTAAACGGCACTATGCTTTCCATATCCGCTAAAAATTTTTGCTTCCGTGTCGCTTTCGCTCCCGATTGCAATAATTCGCCTATTCCTATCTGTTTTCCCATATACATGGCGAAAACTCCATTGAATAAGCCTTTTCGGCTGCTTTCGGCATCTTTTTGCACAGCTTCTAAATTCCCGCCTTGTCAATGCCCCGGCATTGCCCGCGGCGGCAATTTAAAATCTGTATCAAAAATCTGTCCGAAATCAGCTCGAGTATTTATTCATTGTTTCCTTAAATAAGCTTTCATTATTGGTGTGAAGGGTATCCTTCACACCAATATTCTTTTAGTTGTTATATATTTTTAGCGGCTGCAACCGGTTTCAGTACAAATATATCTGTTTTGTGTTGTCGGTTTCCTTTGTTTTTGATATACTAATGCTTACTGAATTTTACCTGGGTAAACGCTGTATAATTCGGTATAATTTAGTAGCGGCGTCTTTAATACTTGCTTTAAATTGACCTTATTTAATCAGTGTTTACCTAAAGGAACGTTATGCCAATAGTCGCCATTGTGGGCCGGCCGAATGTCGGAAAGTCCACTTTTTTTAATAAGATGTCCGGGACCAGGCTTGCCATTGTGCAGGACGAGCCGGGCGTTACCCGTGACAGGATATACGCGGACGTGGAATGGTGCGGCTATAATTTTACCATGGTCGATACCGGCGGCATCGATCTGAAAGCGACAGACGATATCACAAAGGCAATCTTCGCGCAGGCCGCCGAGGCGATCGACGTTGCCGACGTTATCGTCATGATGACTGACGGCAGGGAAGGGCTGATGCCGGCCGATTATGACGCCGCCGGGGTCTTAAGGGGCTGCAACAAGCCGGTGATACTGGTTGTCAACAAGCTCGATACCGCCGATACCTCGGCAATGTACGATTTTTACAAGCTGGGACTCGGCGAGCCGTTCGCGCTGTCGGCGGAGCAAGGTTTGAATACCGGCGACCTTCTGGACGTCATTGTGTCGCATTTCCCTAAATCCGCCGCGCGCGAGGAGAAGGGCTTAAAGATCGCCGTTGTCGGAAAGCCGAACGCGGGCAAGTCGTCGCTGGTCAACCGCCTGGTCGGCAAGGAGCGTATGATCGTCTCCAATGTTGCCGGCACTACCCGCGACGCGATTGATACGCCCTTTACACGAAACGGCAAGGACTATATCATCATTGACACCGCGGGGATACGCCGCAAACGCAGCATCGAGGACGCGTCGGTGGAGTCGTACAGCGTTTTAAGGGCGTTCGAGGCCATAAGGCGCGCCGACGTCGCGATATTGGTACTTGACGCGGGCGAGGATATATCCGAACAGGACACGCGCATTGCGGGCTTTATCCACGAGAATTTGAAGCCGTCGGTTATAGCGATAAACAAGTGGGACAAGGTCGAAAAGGACACCTTTACGATAGAAAAATATAACGAGGCGTTATCCCGCGAGTTTGCGTTCATGAGTTATTTCAAGAGTATCACGATGTCGGCGCTGACCGGGCAGCGCACCGATAAGCTGTTAGAGACCGCCGAGGACGCATACGCCAACGCGGGGCGGCGCATCTCGACGGGCGCGCTGAACGATATTATAAACGCCGCGGCCGCCACGACCGAGCCGCCGTCATATAAGGGCAGGAAATTGAAGATCATGTATTCGGCGCAGGCGGCGGTATATCCGCCTACGTTTGTATTAAAGGTCAACGATTCGCGCCTTTTGCATTTTTCGTACCAGAGATATTTAGAGAACAGCATCCGCGCCGCCGCGGATTTTACCGGTACGCCGATAAAGGTCGTGTTAAAAAACAACAGCGGCGAATAGCGTCTGCTTTGAGGGAAAGAGTTTATGGATTTGTGGATCAGGATTGTTATTTTAGCGGTTTTGGGATATGCTCTCGGAAATTGGAGCATGGCCAGGATGATCGCGTGGAATTTGGATAAGAGGCACGTTGATATCTCGCAGCACGGCAGCGGGAATCCCGGCACCATGAATATGATCCGTAAATTCGGGTATAAGTGGGGCATACTGACCCTGATCCTTGACGTGGTCAAGGGCGCGGTGCCTGCGGCGCTGGGCGGTTTTTTATTAGAGCTTGGGCTGAATACCGGCGGCGGTTTTTATTACAGCCAGCTGGGAGTGTATATCGGCGGCCTGGCCGTCATAGTCGGGCATATGTTCCCGGTTGTTTTCAAGTTCAAGGGCGGCAAGGGCGTCGCGTGCGGGATAGGCGTATTTCTGGCGGCGCACCCGCTTATAATGCTGGCGGTCTTTGCTGTGGCGTTCGTGGTGTTCGTCGTATTCGAATACGGCTTTATCGCCAGCCTTACCTGTATTTTCTCTATGACGGTCATAGAGTATATAATGTTCTTTACCGGCGAGAAAAAACCGCACACTATCGCCGTTGCCGTGCTGATAGGTGCGATATTTCTGCTTATTTTTATCGCGCACAGAGTGAATTTCAAGAGATTGCTGAGCGGCACGGAGAGCAAGCTTTCGCTTCGCGATACCTTAAGGAAGCATAAACAGAAGAAACTGGCGGAAAAAGCGGATGCCGGGGCGGGGGAAAAGACCGAAGAAAGCGTTTCCGCTGAAAACCCCGGGAATACCGTTACGCCGGACGGCGCAAACGGAAAAGGCAACGGAACGGAATAACGCCCGTTTTTTTCTTAAGGCTTTTGATTCTACGGATAAACTCTATCCTATTTTCCGGCATAGTTTGTGTGCTGCCGCACGGCAGTTTTGTCCTTTGTTTTTCCGGCTATTCTATTTTCCGACATAGTTTGTCATTATCTTTCGTTATACGTATATGCTAAAATGCTATGCTTTTTACAATTGCTCTCTTTGACGGAGCAGGTTTTTCCTACTTAATACGGGAATAAGGAGTACAATTGCCGTGGCCAGAAAAATCGTTATCACCAGCGGAAAGGGCGGGGTGGGCAAGACCACTATTACCGCGAACCTTGGGGCTGCCTTTGCGGCGATGAACCTTAAGGTCGTTATGCTTGACCTCGATTTAGGGCTCAATAATCTGGACGTGGTGCTGGGCATCGATAACCGTATCGTGTACGACATAATCGACGTCATCGAGGGGCGGTGCCGGATGAAACAGGCGCTGATCCAGGACACGCGCTATCCGTCGCTTTACGTCCTGCCGTCCGCACATTCCTACGACAGAACGCATATTAACGGCCAGAATATCAAGGCCGTGGTCGACCGTTTGTCAGAAAGCTTCGATTACATATTGTTAGACTGCCCGGCCGGTATCGACGTAGGCTTCCACCGTTCGGTCGCCGCCGCCGCAGAAGCCCTGGTCGTTACTACGCCGCATCTGTCTGCAATCCGCGATGCGGACAAGGTGATATCCCTCTTAAAGTCATACGAGCTTGATAACATAGAAATCATAGTCAACCGCGCGCGCGGCGATATGATATTGAATTATGAAATGCCCGATATCGAGGACATTGCGGGGCTCTTGAAGATGTTCCCGCTTGCGGTCATCCCGGAGGACGACAGCGTGACCTCGATGAGCCTTATGGGCGGCATAGTTGACACCGGCAGCGAGGCGTATATGGCGTTTTCCGTTATGGCAAAGAACATCCACCACGGCGCAAGGCTCTATTACGACTGTACGGAAAAGTACAGGGGCTTCCTGGGCAGGATAAAAAGGAACCTGAGAAAGAGGGTTTAGCCGTTTTTGCATTTCGCCTTATTAACACTTACTCTTACAGGTAAGCTAAACAGAAAAAAGATAGGAGATGGAACGCCGTATGTTCTACAATATAAACAGAAAAACCAAAGCGGTACCGGAGGATTACGGCGACACGCCGTCAAAGGCGGGCTGCGACCGTTTAAAGAACGTGCTGTTATCCGACAAGCACAGCAGCGCCAGCCGGATACAGGGCGTTATCAAGAGCGACTTTTATTGTATGATACTCAATTATATGGAGGTAGACCCTAACGCAATAAGGCTGGATATCAGCTGCGATGCGGAAGGGCGGTATATTTTAAAGCTGGAGGCGCGCGCGAACCGTATCTATAATATCAACTTTCCGCCGGTCGATTAAGGACGTCGGATCGAAACCTGAAGGCAGTGTCATAAATTGCCTGGCTGCGTAATCCTGAACCCGGGTTTGTCATCCTGAGCGAAGGAAAGGTATCCTTTAGCAGCAATGCGGGAAAGATTCTTCACCTGCGGCTCAGAATGACAAGGCAATGAAAAAAGCGGAGCAAAATGCGTCCGCCTTTTAAATGTTGAGAGATACAGTAAATCAACCTGAAAATTACTGCCTGTGGTAAACGGTTTAATAGAACAGTTTTTCGTCTAAATACGCTTTCAATTCCGAAAGCTTGATCCTGTCCTGTTTCATGCTGTCGCGTTCCCTTACCGTTACCGAATCGTCGGTCAGGGTGTCGAAGTCCACAGTTATGCAAAATGGAGTGCCGATCTCGTCCTGGCGGCGGTAGCGTTTTCCTATACTGGCGGACTCGTCGTACGTCACGGGGAAGTATTTCGCCAAAGAATTGTATACCTCCGTCGCCTTATCGCCCAGCTTGTTTTTCTGCAGAGGAAGGACAGCCGCCTTAAAGGGCGCGATATACGGGTGCAGCCTCAGGACCACGCGCGTGTCGCCGCCTTCCAGTGCTTCCTCGTCATATGCGTCGGAAAGCAGCGCAAGAAAGGCGCGGTCGGCGCCCAGGGAAGGCTCGACAACATATGGTATAAAACGCTCGTTGGTTTCGGCGTTGATATATTCCATGCTCTCGCCGCTTTTTTCCTGATGGCATTTAAGGTCATAGTCCGTCCTGTCCGCGATGCCCCACAGCTCGCCCCAGCCGAACGGGAAGAAGTACTCGAAGTCGGTCGTCGCCTTGCTGTAATGTGAAAGCTCCTCTTTTGCATGGTCGCGAAGGCGCAGGTTATCCGGCTTCATATTGAGTCCTAAAAGCCAGTTTCTGCAGAATTCCTTCCAGTAATCAAACCATTCCAGATCGGTGCCGGGCTTGCAGAAAAACTCCAATTCCATCTGTTCGAACTCGCGGATGCGGAAAATAAAGTTGCCGGGGGTGATCTCGTTCCTAAACGATTTGCCCACCTGGCATACGCCCATAGGCAGCTTATTGCGTTGCGTGCGCATAAGATTTTTAAAGTTGACAAATATACCTTGTGCGGTCTCCGGCCTTAAATAGACTGTACTGGCGGTCTCCTCGGTGACGCCCTGGAAGGTTTTAAACATCAGGTTGAACTTCCTGACGCCGGTAAAGTTGCTTTTGCCGCATGTGGGGCAGGGGATCTTATTGTCCGCGATATACGTTTCCATTTTGGCGTTGTCCCAGCCGGCAAGAGAAATCTCCTTCTTCTTGCGCGCGGCATAGTCCTCGATCAGCTGATCCGCCCGAAAGCGCGCTTTACATTCCTTGCAGTCCATAAGCGGGTCGGAAAAACCGCCGATATGGCCGCTGGCCTCCCACGTTTTCGGATTCATAAGTATTGCGCAGTCCACCCCGGTATTATACGGGCTTTCCTGCACGAATTTTTTCCACCAGGCGCGCTTGATGTTGTTCTTCATCTCGACGCCCAGGGGGCCGTAATCCCAGGTGTTTGCAAGGCCGCCGTAAATCTCGCTGCCCGCGAAAATAAAGCCGCGCCCCTTGCACAGGGCAATAAGCTTATCCATTGTGACCGCACGTTTTTCTGACATAATGCACATTCCTTATGTAAACGCTGAATAATTCGATATAATTTACAGCGGCGTCTTTTTCGCCTGAAAACGTCTTCTTTACTTCACAAATAGTTCTACTATTTGCTGCAAAAACAAGCCGTTTTCATGCTGAAAAATACTTGCTCTAAATTAACCTCATTTATTCAGCGTTTACTTATATAAAAATTGATAGCCGGTAAGAATTTCTTACGCAAAGCATTCAAAGCTTTGAATATTATAGCAATTTATGTTATAATTAGCAAGGAAACGCAGGGGCTTGAGGCCTTATTTCCGGCTTATATAATACTGATCAGCGTTATAAATTACTAAAACATCGAAGTCTTTTTGGTCTAAAACCCTTCCGCCGTTTTGGTAATTTTAAACGCTGCTTGGAATAAGTCTATTACAAGGCGGCGGAACCGCTGAGGTACAAAGGATTTGAACATCGCTGTCGGCGCGTCTATATTTATCCTGTACGGCATTTTTATCGTGCTGTATTTTTTTATCAACCGCCATCGCGGCGCGCGCGTCTACCGCTCGGCATATATACAGAGCTTTATTTGCTATTGCATTTGTTTTGCCGCGCTGAAATATCTGCCGTCGGGTAAGGGCGCGGGCGTAAATTTTACGCCGTTTATCAGTTTCTTGAAAACAGACGGCGGAACAAGGGTCTTTGAGCTGGCACATTTCTTTCAATACATTTTGGATTCGGTGTCAAGCATACTTCTCTTTCTGCCGCTGGGGATCTACGGCGGCGTATTATGCAAGCTGAATTATGTGGAAAAGCCGGGTATGAAGTTTTTTCTTGCCGCGCTTGCGTCGGCGGTCGGCGCCGAGTTTTTACAATGGCTGCTGCCCGCGGCACGGTTTACAGATATCGACGACGTGATATTCAGCGTTTTAGGCGCGCTTTTGGGCTTCTATATATTCAGCCGCATACAGAGCAGGCCCTCTGTCCGTAACACCCTTAAAAAAGTACGTCTGTCCCGAGACGTCGACCATATTGTAAGCTGATGCTTTACGCTCTGCCCTGGGAAAAATCGCAACAATAAAAGGGCAGCCACAAAATTACAAATGTGGCGAAGCCACTCTAAGGCCGATATAAACCTGCGCCCCGGATTTCCGGGGCGCAGGTTCTTTTGTAGGTCTATCGCAAGGGGACTATGAGTTTCACGCCCCGTTGATGTGGTGGTTATTTGCAGCAGTTGTTGCCGCCGAAATTATTTCCGCAGCAGCAGAAAAGGATAATTATGATCCAGATCCATTCGCTGCATCCGCCGAAGCCGCCGCCGCAACCGGTGTTGCAGCCGCAGCCGTCGTGCTTATCTTTGCCGCCGCAGCAGCAGCTAAGTAATACAAGTATGATGATTATTTCCCAGCAGCATCCGTTGTTGCCGCCGCTATTACAGTTATTTCCGAAAAACATTATGTCGTTCCTCCTTTTAGATATTTTGTAAATTTGCGCATCCTTTGTGTACATAGGGAATTGCCTTTAAGGAACCACTGAATAATCGGCAAAATTTATTAGCGGCGTCTTTTTCGCCTGAATACGTCTTTTTCTTTTGCAAATAGTTCTACTATTTGCTGCAAAAACAAGCCGTTTTCATCCTGAAAAATACTTGCTCTAAATTAACCTCATTTATTCATCGTTTCCTTTAAGTATCTTAATAACCTTGTCTTTTGTGTTTCGTATACAGCTATGTTCCATAATATTAAGGCGCATTTCATTTTGTTACAGTAGTAAACGCCGAAATTTTATCTACATTTTTATATCCCGGGAAATCCTGCGGCTGGAGACGCCCGCTGAATTTTTAGTGCAAGCGGCAGGGGCGTTATGGTATAATCGTTTTGTGACGGAAGAAACTGAGAGAATATTTACGTTATTGCTGCAGAAATACCCGGAAGCCGGGTGCGAGCTGGATTTCGGCACTCCGTTCCAGCTGCTTGTATCGGTGATTTTAAGCGCGCAATGCACGGACAAGCGGGTAAACTCGGTTACGGAAAAGCTGTTCCAGGATTACCCGGCGCCGGCGGATTTTGCCGCCATGGATATCGAAGTCCTGAAACGCTATATATTTTCATGCGGTTTTTACAATGACAAGGCAAAGCATATCAAGCAGGCCGCGGCGGATATATTGGAAAAATTCGGAGGACGGGTGCCTGATAACATAGAGGAATTGCAGAGCCTTTCCGGCGTAGGCAGAAAGACCGCAAACGTAGTTTACGCGGTTGCGTTCGGCGGCCAGGCGATAGCGGTCGATACGCACGTTTTCCGCGTGGCGAACCGGCTTGGCCTTGCGTGCAGCAATACGCCGCTCGGTACCGAAAAGCAGCTGATGGATATCGTCGATCCGCAATTCTATTCGCGCGCGCACCACCTGCTGTTATTTCACGGGCGGTATACATGCAAGTCGCAGAAACCCTTATGCCTTGAATGCGGGGTCAGCGATTATTGCAAATACTATAAAGGAAAGACGCCGCTGTAAATTATGCCGGATTATTCAGCGTTTCCTAAAGATAAGGGCAAGACTTCCGCTGGCGGAAGCATAAAATAATCTATGGACAATAAGGAATTAGATAAACAGCTGTTAAAATTGCAGGACACGTTATGCTGCGGATTTTTGGATGCCGCCCTGTTCAAGGCGGCTTTTGACGTTACCAAGATTGCAAAGAACAAGAGCTACCGGAATCAGAGGCTTGCCGTGGTCGGCGACGCCGCTCTGAAGCTTTTATTTACGCGAAGGCTGTACGGTGCGGACAAAACCAAAAAGGATATAAGCGAGCAGCGCACGGTTTATGAAAGCGACGAAAATTGGATCAAGGTGTGCAATTGTTTCAACCTGCTTAAATACAGGTTCGCAGACGGGAACGGCGCGGACACGGGGCTGCGCAACTACCCCGGCTCCAAGGCGGTCAAGGCCGCGTTTTTCGAGGCGGTGGCCGGCAGTATTTATCTTGATTGCGGTTTGGAAAAGCTGGGCGAGTGGTACGACGAGCTGCAAATAAAGCGCGGCAAGGAGCTTTCTGAATACGGCTTTATGTATCTTTCATTAAAAGGATGCGAATAATGGATAATTATACTTTGATGCGGCTTTCGGAAATGGAGGACGACGACGCGGTCGAGCGCGACGAACTGCCGGAGGGCGGTATCGACACAAGCACGCCGCAGGGCTTTACCGAAAACTATAAAAAGCTGTATTCGGATATCAAGACCGGCATAAAAGAAGACTGGTAGCGCCGTGCCAAAAGCCGGCGCAATGAGTTTCGCATATTTTTTGCATACCTATTTTGTTTTATTTGCCGCGCTTTTATGGTATTATTTTAAACGCGATACTTTTATCGGAGAAAAATAATGTACAAAATTCTTAAGACCCGGCGGCTTGCCGAGAATGTAGTCGAGTTTGTTATCGACGCGCCCGCCGTCACAGTGAACGCTCACCCGGGGCAGTTTATCATACTGCGCGTGGGTACCGAAGGCGAGCGCATCCCGTTTACTATCTGCGACATGGACAAGGCTGCGGGCAGCGTCACTATTTTAGTACAGAGCGTGGGCTATTCGACAAATGCGCTGTGCCGGCTTAAGGCAGGGGACAGCATAGCCGACTTTGTCGGGCCGCTTGGGCATCCGACCGACCTTTTGGGCTTTAAAAAAGTTTTGATGATCGGCGGCGGGATAGGCGCGGGCGTTATTTATCCGCAGGCGAAGTTTTTAAAAGCGCAGGGTAAGCCCGCAGATATCATCATAGGCGCGCGCAACAGATCGCTTATCATGTACGAGGACGAATTCCGTGCGGCGGCGGACACGCTGTACCTTACGACCGACGACGGAAGCTATATAGAAAAGGGCTTTGTCACCGACGTTTTGAAGCGGCTGCTCGACAGGGATAAGAATTCGTATGACGTCGTTTTTGCGGTAGGCCCTATGCCTATGATGCGCGCGGTCTGCAATATGACCAAAACGTACGGCGTTAAGACGATCGTCAGCATGAACGCCACGATGGTGGACGGCACAGGGATGTGCGGCTGTTGCAGGGTATCGGTCGGCGGCGAGATAAAGTACGCCTGCGTACACGGCCCGGAGTTCGACGGCCACCTTATCGACTGGGACGAGGCGATAAACAGATCGCGAAATTTCCGCGAGATCGAACAGCAGCATATGTGCCGCTTAAAATAATGTATATATGCTGCGGGGTTGTAGCGGGAGCGCAATTATAGATATTTAGATTTTGACGGGATATAGCACAAAGGATTATTCAAAGTATGGATAAAAACACTTTTCCAACATTTTCAAATGATTGGATTAAGCATTATAGTTTTGATATTAGGAGATATAATTGGGGTAGTACATTATATAATAATGGCCATGTGATGGACTTGAAAAGTAATTTTGAGTCTACTTATTTCTCTGCCCAAGTAAGAAGTTATAACGGCATTGACATATATGATGTTGCATTTAAAATAGTGGACAAGATACTATTAAATATTGGTTGTACATGTGGGCACTTTAAGGAATCGCCAAAAGTATGTAAGCATATTGTAGCTGTTCTTAAAGCAGTGCAACACGAAAGCTTACAGAAAAATTCCACAAAAAAAACAGTTGTTGGCTCAAGAGATTCGTCACAGGATATACAAAAAGCAAGAGCGAAGAATACTGCAAATCAAATTTTAACAGAAGAAAAGAAGGGCAATAACAGAAACGAAGATAAAAAAATAGTTGAGATTAAAAAAACAAACGATGCACACATGGATGAAACAAAACACCCGGTACTCGGTCCGTTAGTTAATGCGCCAGTGATTGTGCTTCTGATTTTTTCAGTTTTGTGCTTAGTTATTGGGATTTTTGCTATTAATATTGAAGAAACAACTATGGGGGTATTATTAATCTTTGGTGCGGTATTTATGTTTATTGTTATGCTGATTAATCTAACAAGGAAGAGATAGTATGGGAGTAGTTGATATGATAACAACTGCCGACTATGATTTATATCTAAGTGGAAGAGAAATATAAATAATATTTTTTTCAAAAGGACACTACTTTTATGAAAATAGAAAGGCATCATCAGCCCGAGCAGGATGCGGGGCAAAGGGCGCGGAACTTTGACGAAGTAACCTTTAATTACGACATAGAAACGGCGAAGGCCGAGGCCGCGCGCTGCATCAAGTGCAAGCACGCGCCGTGCAAAGCGGGCTGCCCTGTCGGGGTGAAGATACCGGAATTCCTGGCCGAGATAGTGAAGGGCGATATCATGGCGGCGGCAAACGTCATCAAGGAAACAAACAACCTGCCCGCCGTTTGCGGCCGTGTCTGCCCGCAGGAGGAGCAGTGCGAAAAAGTCTGTGTCCGCCGTAAAATGGAGGGCGCGGTGGCGATAGGTTCGCTGGAACGCTTTGCCGCGGATCACGCGCTTTCTCATAACGCCGCCGGCGCGGTAAAGAAAGGTGATTTATCCGGCAGTGTCGCCATTGTCGGCAGCGGCCCGGCGGGGCTTACGGCCGCGGCGGATTGTGCGGCGGCGGGGCTGAACGTCACCGTGTACGAGGCGTTCCACAGGCCGGGCGGGGTATTGGTCTACGGCATCCCCGAATTCCGCCTGCCCAAGGTTTTGGTGCGGAAAGAGATCGAGAAACTACAGGAATTAGGGGTAAAGATCGAGCTGAATACGGTTGTCGGAAAGACCGTGACGGTCGGACAGCTGCTGGAAAAGAACGATGCGGTCTTTATCGGCAGCGGCGCGGGCCTCCCGCAGTTTTTAAGGATACCGGGCGAGAACCTGAACGGCGTATACTCGGCTAACGAGTATTTAACGCGCGTAAACCTGATGGGGGCGTATCTTTTAGACAGCGAGACGCCTATCACAAGGGGATATAACATAGCGGTTTTCGGCGCGGGCAACGTTGCGATGGACGGGGCGAGGACGGCGTTAAGATTAGGCGCGCCGGACGGAACGAAGCCCAAGGTTTCGGTGATCTACCGGCGCGGACGCGAGGAAATGCCTGCGCGCCGGGAGGAGATCCGCCACGCGGTCGAGGAAGGCGTCGAATTACAGCTTTTGACCGCGCCGCTGGAATTTATCGGTGAAAACGGTAGGGTCACCGGCGTCAAATGTATCAAATGCGAGTTGGGCGCGCCCGATGCTTCGGGCAGGCGCAGCCCCGTACCCGTGCCGGGCAGCGAGTTTATCATCCCCTGTGACACGGCGATAATCGCGGTCGGCACCAGCCCGAACCCACTCATAAAAGACAGCCTGCCCGACCTTAAGACCGACCGCAAGGGCATAATCCTTGTTGACGAAAATATGCAGACAAGTATACCGCGCGTTTATGCGGGCGGCGACAGCACCACAGGCGCGGCAACGGTTATCCTGGCCATGGGCGCCGGTAAAAAAGCCGCAGAAAGCATAATAAAGCAAATAAAAAACAAATAGCAGAATAGTTTTTCAACTGCTGTTGAATGATGAGCATCAAATCCGCTCTAAGTCCGGCCGAAAATTTTACCACGTCAAAATTTTCGCGCCTGGCCGGAACGAGCGGAGCAAGCGGCAGATGAGCTTTGCCCTTTTGCAACGGGTAAAGCACTGCAGAGATTATCAGCCCAAAGGGGCAAAGCGATTAGGAGCGCGGCGTAGCGAGTGTTTATTGATAAAGCTAAAATTGTGATCAAGGCCGGGAACGGGGGCAACGGCTGCACCTCGTTTTTGTCGACCAAGCTGTCCAATTTGGGCGGCCCGGACGGCGGCGACGGCGGCCGCGGCGGCGACGTAATTTTTACGGCGACTGCAGATATGACGACGCTTTTGGATTTCAAGTATAAAACGAAGTTCGCGGCAGGCGACGGCGGCAAGGGCACGCAGCGTAACTGCAACGGCGCAAAGGGCGCCGACGTCCTTATCCGCGTGCCCTGCGGCACGGTTATAAAGAACGAAACGGGCGAGGTCGTGTGCGATCTTGTAAAGGCCGGCGACCGGCGCGTGCTTTTATCCGGCGGCAAGGGCGGCAGGGGCAATGCGGCGTTTGCCACCAGCACCCGCCAGGCGCCCAACTTTTCGCAGAGCGGGGAAACAGCCGCCCCGCATACCGTTTATTTAGAGCTGAAAACTATCGCGGACGTCGGGCTTATCGGCTTTCCGAACGCGGGGAAATCAACGTTGTTGTCGGTTATTTCGGCGGCAAAACCGAAAATAGCCGATTATCCGTTCACGACGCTTTCGCCGAACCTTGGCGTCGTCGCGTATCACGACAGGAGTTTTATCGTCGCCGATATCCCCGGGCTTATCGAGGGCGCGTCGGACGGATTGGGCCTGGGCCATGAATTTTTGCGGCATATCGAGCGCGTCAGGCTGATACTGCACGTCGTGGACGCGGCGGGCGTCGACGGGCGCGACCCTTTGGGCGATTACAAGGTCATTAATACCGAGCTTAAAAAATACAGTAAGAAGCTTGTCTGTTTGCCGCAGATAATCGCAATAAATAAATGCGACCTGATTGACGACGCCGCTGCGGATAAAATCAAGGCTGCGCTGCCTAAATCCGCAAAGGCTATGAAAATTTCCGCCGCGACCAGGGCGGGGGTAAAGGAGCTTATCGACGCGGTATATAAAAAGCTGTCCGGCCTGCCGCCGCCCGAAGCCGTTTCCGACGAATCGTTCGCGGTTTTGGAGAAGCCGAAGGAAGATTCCTTTGAAATATCAGGCGGGCAAGGGCTGTTCACGGTAAGCGGCGGTTTTATCGACAAGCTGGCGCGCGGCGTTGTGCTTTCCGATCCGGTTTCGCTGGCGTATTTTCAAGCCACCCTGAAAAAGCGCGGGGTAATCGACGCTCTTATAAAAAAAGGTCTGAAAACCGGCGACACAGTCAGGATAATGGATATAGAGTTCGAGTATGCGGAGTAAGCATACTGCCCGTTTGTTTGCAGCGCCGTTTTCATGTTCTGCATGCGGCCGATGCGCGGGAGTATCCTTGCGATAATTGAGAAGGCTTCTCTGCGGGAAAAAATGCCGCGGCGTGTTTTTGCGCATTGTTTCAAAACATTTGTTTTCGTTTTTTACTTATGTTATAATTGTGCAATCTGATAATCGCCTTTGACGGTAAAGATACATAATTATGAAAGAAGAAATCAAAGAAGATAATAAAGCCGGGCGGCAAAGCGGCGGCGAGTACTTTAAACACAAATTCGAGATTGTGTCGAAGTACAAGCCTACCGGCGACCAGCCGCAGGCTATCGATAAGCTTGTCGAGGGGATAGAGGACGGGCTGCATACGCAGGTGCTGCTGGGGGTCACCGGCAGCGGCAAGACCTTTACCATGGCCAATATTATCGAGCGGACGCAGCGTCCGACCCTTGTGATCGCGCACAATAAAATTCTGGCGGCGCAGCTTTGCAACGAGTTTCGCGAGTTTTTCCCGAAAAACAGGGTAGAGTTTTTTGTCTCGTACTACGATTATTACCAGCCGGAGGCGTATATCGCCAGCACCGATACCTATATCGAGAAAGACCTCAAGATAAACGACGAGATCGATAAACTGCGCCATTCGGCAACATCCAGCCTGTTCGAGCGGCGCGATACTATCGTTGTGGCTTCCGTTTCGTGTATTTACGGCTTGGGCGCGCCGCAGGAATATTATGATCTGTGCGTCTCCTTGCGCCCCGGCGAGGAGTATGGCCGCGACCGCTTGATACGCAAACTCATCGATATCAATTATTCGCGCAACGATATCGAATTCCAGCGTACGAATTTCAGGGTCAACGGCGACGTGATCGAGATTTTTCCCGCGCAGATGAGCGATATCGCGCTGCGCGTGGAGTTTTTCGGCGACGAGATAGAAAAGGTCAGTGAGATCGAGGCGCTGACCGGCAGGGTGATAAATACGCTGGAGCACGCCGCGATATTCCCGGCCAGCCACTACGCAGTGGGCAGCGAGAAGCTGACTGCCGCGCTTGTCCGGATCGAGTCCGATATGGAGACGCAGGTAAAGGCCTTTGAGGACGCCGGAAAGCTGATCGAGGCGCAGCGGCTGCGTCAAAGGGTGAAGTACGACCTGGAAATGATGCGCGAGATGGGGTATTGTACCGGTATCGAAAACTATTCGCGGTATTTTGACGGGCGCAGCCCCGGGCAGCCGCCGTTTACTCTGCTGGATTATTTCCCGCGCGATTTTATCGTCATGATCGACGAGAGCCATATGTCTATCCCGCAGATACGCGCTATGTACAAGGGCGACCTTGCGCGAAAGACCAGCCTTGTGGAATACGGCTTCCGGCTGACCGCGGCTTACGATAACAGGCCGCTTAACTTTACCGAGTTCAATGCGCGCCTGCCGCAGCTCTTGTGCGTGTCGGCGACGCCGGCCGAATACGAGCTCAATAAAAGCGGCCGCACAGTCGAGCAGATCATCCGCCCGACAGGGCTTATCGACCCCGAAATAACGGTTCGGCCGATCGAGGGGCAGGTGGACGACCTTGTGCGGGAATTGGAAAAGACGATTGCGGCAAAGGGCAGGGCGCTGGTCACCACAATGACCAAAAAGATGGCCGAGAGCCTGACGGTTTATTTAAACGAGCACGGGATAAAGTCGCGCTATCTGCATTCGGATATAGACACGCTGGAACGCATCGACATAATTAACGCGCTGCGCCGCGGCGATTTCGACGTTATTGTCGGCATCAACCTGCTGCGCGAAGGGCTGGATATGCCCGAGGTCACGCTTGTGGCGATCCTGGACGCGGACAAGGAAGGCTTTTTAAGGAGCGGCAGCTCTCTGATCCAGACGATAGGCAGGGCTGCGCGAAATACCGAAGGGCATGTCGTCATGTACGCCGACAATATGACGGGCAGCATGAAATACGCGATCAACGAGACCGAGAGAAGGCGCAAGCTTCAATCTGAATATAATACGGCGCACGGGATAGTGCCGCAAACTATTATCAAGGACGTGAAAAATACGCTGGAGATAACCAAGAAAGCGCAGCGCGACAATATAGACGTCAAGGATATCCCGTCCGAAATCGAGCGGCTGAAAGGGCTGATGGCTGTGGCAAGCGCGGGGCTGGATTTCGAGCGCGCCATAAAACTGCGCGATGAGATAGCGGATCTCCGGAAAATATTGCAGAAAACCAGAAATTTAAAGTAATACTAAGCAGCGTTTTAGTGATTTAAAACGCGGATCAGTATAAATACAAGCAAAAGTATTCTACAAAACGGCTGTTTATAGAGTAAATACACAAATTGAACATAAAAAGTAGAGTACTTTCAGCGTTAATATTAGACTTAACGCCGGACATCCGGCAATAATACAGGATAAAAGAACGGGAAAAGCATATGAAAGACTATATACGGATAAAAGGCGCGAAAGAGAACAATTTGAAGGATATCGACCTTACGATACCGCGCGACAAGCTTATCGTTTTTACCGGAGTGTCGGGCAGCGGCAAGACCAGTTTGGCGTTCGACACGATATTTGCCGAGGGCCAGCGCCGGTATATGGAATCGCTGTCCTCTTATGCGCGGCAATTTTTGGGGCAGATGGAAAAACCCGACGTCGAGTATATCGAGGGGCTGTCGCCCGCGATCTCGATCGACCAAAAAACCACCAGCCGCAACCCGCGCTCCACGGTCGGCACGGTAACGGAAATATACGACTATTTCAGGCTGCTCTTTGCGCGTATCGGCGTCGTTCATTGTCCGGAGTGTGGTAAGGAGATCTCGCAGCTGTCGGTCGATCAGATATACGATTTGATAATGTCCCTGGGCGAGGGCAGGAAGATCATGGTCGAGGCGCCCGTGGTCCGTGGGCGCAAGGGTGAGTACACCAAGCAGCTGGAGGGCTACAAAAAGAGCGGCTATGTGCGCTTCAGGATTGACGGTAATATTTATACTGCCGAGGAAGAAGTAAACCTTGACAAGAATATCAAGCATAATATTTCGGTCATAATCGACAGGCTTGTGATAAAGCCGGACATACAGAAGCGGCTTTCCGACAGTATCGAGAACGCGCTCAAATTGTCCGACGGGCTGGTCGTAATCGACAACGAGGGCGAGCAGATCCTGTATAATACAAAGTACGCGTGCGCCGGGTGCGGCATCAGTGTCGAGGAGCTGACGCCGCGTATGTTCAGCTTTAACGCGCCCTACGGTGCGTGCCCGGAATGCACGGGGCTCGGATATAAAAACGAGATAGACCCCCAAAAGATCGTCCCTAACGACAATCTTTCGATTAAGGACGGCGCGATAAAGGTGAACAGCTGGGTCATGGAGACGGGCAGTATCTCCGAAATGTATCTGCGCGCCGTATCAAAGCATTATAATATCCCGCTGAACGTACCCGTTAAAGACCTCTCGAAAGAGGCGCTATATATAATACTTTACGGCAACGGCGGTGAAAAGATCGACATGGAGTACAGCAGCCAGTTTTTCACCGGCTCCAGAAAGGGCAGCTTCGAGGGAGTGATACCGAACCTTGAACGGCGGTACCGCGAATCTCAGAGCGAGTATGTCAAGTTCGAGATAGAAAAGCTGATGAAGAGCTCGCCTTGCCCGAAATGCAAGGGCTTAAGGCTTAAAAAGGAGTCGCTTTCGGTGCGCGTAGGCGGCCTCAATGTCGCCGAGTGGTGCGCAAAATCCGTACACGATCTGAAGGCATTTGTGTCGGCATTAAAATTATCCGAGCGGCACAGTATCATTGCAAAGCAGATATTTAAGGAAATAAACGCGCGGCTGGACTTTTTATTGAACGTCGGCCTGTCATATTTGACGCTTTCAAGGAGCGCGGGGACATTGTCGGGCGGCGAGGCGCAGCGCATAAGGCTTGCCACGCAGATAGGCAGCGGGCTTATGGGCGTCCTGTATATTTTGGACGAGCCGAGTATCGGCCTCCATCAGCGCGACAACGGAAAGCTTTTGTCCACCCTGCGGCACCTGCGGGACCTCGGCAATACGCTGATCGTGGTCGAGCACGACGAGGAGACGATCCGCGCGGCCGACCATATAGTCGATATCGGCCCCGGCGCGGGGGCGGGCGGCGGCGAGCTTATCGCCGAAGGGACGCTTTCGGATATCGAAAACAGCCCGCGTTCTGTCACCGGCGCATATTTAGCGGGCAGGCAGCGTATCGAGACGCCTGAAAAACGCCTGAAATGCAACGGCAAATATCTTAAGATCACGGGCGCGCGGCAGAACAACCTTAAAAATATCGGCATTAAAATACCGCTTGGGGTGTTCACCGCCGTGACGGGCGTTTCGGGCAGCGGCAAGTCCAGCCTTATCAATCAGATACTCTATCCGTACCTTGCCAATGTTTTGAACGGCGCGGCGGAAAAGAACGGCGAGTTTGATAAGATCGAGGGCGCGGAACACCTGGATAAGGTCATCGACATCGACCAGAGCCCTATCGGCAGGACGCCGCGGTCGAACCCCGCGACTTACACGGGCGTGTTCAATATGATCCGCGACCTTTTTTCCGAGACTCCCGACGCGAAGGAGCGCGGGTACAAGCCCGGCCGTTTCAGCTTTAACGTAAAGGGCGGCAGGTGCGAGGCTTGCGGCGGCGACGGCATCATACGGATCGAGATGCACTTTCTGCCCGACGTTTACGTACCCTGCGAGGTCTGCGGCGGCAAGCGTTACAACCGCGAAACTTTGCAGGTCAAATACAAGGGCAAGAGCATCGCGGACGTGCTGGATATGACGGTCGAGGACGCCGTCGGATTTTTCGAGAATATTACGACGATACACAACAAAATAAAGACGCTGTACGACGTGGGGATGGGCTATATAAAAATGGGGCAGCCCGCGACGACGCTCTCTGGCGGCGAGGCGCAGCGGGTCAAGCTGGCGGCCGAGTTATCGCGCCGGGGCACCGGCAAGACCATCTATATCCTGGACGAGCCCACGACCGGGCTGCATATGGCCGACGTTAAGAAGCTGCTGGAGATCTTAAAAAAGCTGAACGAATCCGGCAACACGGTCGTGGTGATCGAGCATAACCTGGACGTAATAAAGGTAGCCGATCATATAATAGATATGGGCCCGGAGGGCGGCGACGGCGGCGGCACAGTAATTGCGGAAGGTACCCCCGAGGAAGTGGCGAAAAACGCAAACAGCTTTACGGGGCAGTATCTGAATAAAATTCTGTATGGCGAGTGGAGCTCTGCCGCGCGGCGGCGGGATGAATGAAGGCGTTTACAGGCGGAAAAGACGCCGCTGTAAATTATTCTTAAACTTTCAGCGTTTCCTCAAATATCCTTTTGCCGGAAGCCCCTGGGGGATAATACCGGTTTATCTTTTTATTTTTTGCATGCCCTTATGATCCTTCACGGAGAGTGTGTCAGCCCTTTGCTTGCTTTTTTCGTGCAAATTCTATATCATTATAAGTATGGACGACGTAATAATCAAAGCGGAGGGGCTTACAAAGCGTTACAATGCAAAGGCAGTTGTAAACTATGTAAGCATGTCCGTCAGGCGCGGCCAGATATACGGGTTTATCGGCGCGAACGGCGCGGGCAAGACCACCTTTTTAAGGATGATCATGGGACTGGTCAGGCCGGATTCCGGCTCGGTCGAGCTTTTCGGCGACCGTACGCGGCGCGGCGTTATCAAAAACCGCGCAAAGATAGGCTGCATCATCGAGACGCCCGCGCTTATCCCTACTATGACGGCGCAGGATTGTATGACGGCGCAAAAGCTGCTGCTGGGGAAAAAAGACGCCGATATCGAGGGCTTACTTTCCACGGTCGGACTTCGTGATACCGGCGCAAAGAAGGTCAAGGATTTCTCCTTAGGGATGAAACAGCGGCTTGCGATCGCGCAGGCGCTGATAAACAGGCC
The DNA here is from genome assembly GCA_031553565.1 of Eubacteriales bacterium. Classification (GTDB taxonomy): domain Bacteria; phylum Bacillota; class Clostridia; order Christensenellales; family DUVY01; genus JAVBLK01. The sequence continues at coordinate 7,629 of JAVBLK010000053.1, read as the reverse complement.
CGAGGCGCTGATTTTGGACGAGCCGACCAACGGCATGGATCCGGAGGGGATCGTGGAGATCCGCAATCTTTTAAAGGGGCTTGCGGCAGACGGCATGACCATACTTATGTCCAGCCATATTTTGAGCGAGCTGGAGCAATTGGCCACGCATTTCGGCATAATCGACAACGGCATGCTGATAGACGACTTCTCGCCCGGCGAACTCAACGACAAGCAGATAAGGAGCGTCACGATCTGGGTAGACAGCATTGTAAAGGCTAAAATGCTGCTGGCGGGCAAAATAGCGTACGCGGCGGCCTCCTTTTTCGATAACGGCATTATCCGCATTACCGACGGCAAGGATTTTAAAACTATCAATAAGATCCTTGTAAAGGACGGCGTAACGGTCGATATCGTCGCAAAGGAATCCGGCGATCTGGAAAAATATTTTATGGGCCGTATCGGGCAAAGGCAGGGCTTATGATAAATATTTTGAAAGCTGAGTTCTTTAAGCTGAAAAAGAATAAAAGCGTACTTATATGCGCTGTCATAGGCATTATCTATATGGTACTGTCGATCGCGCTGTTCCTGACGCTTAACAGTACTTTGGGCGGGCTGGATATTCCGGATAAAGAGACGGTCATGAGTATATTGCCCGGATGCGAAGGGTCGAACGCGCTGCTGTTCTTCGCCAACGACCTTATGATTTTTCTTATTCTGATATCGATAGTGTTCTGCTCGTTTTACGCCGCCGACCACAAGCCGGGGCTTGTAAAAAACTCGCTGACGGCCGGATACGGCCGCTTAAGGGTCTATTTTGCCAAGCTGTTTATGGTGCTGTTCGTTTCTGTGCTTGTCTATGTTACGGTCACCGGCGTTTATATCGCTGCATACAGCATTGCGGGCGGCTGGGGCGGCGCCGGGGCAGGCGAATTCGCGAAGTTCTGGGGACTCGGGCTGCTGCAGTTTCTGGCGACTGCCGCGCTGGTTTTTATGTTTTCGGTGCTGACAAAGAGTACCGGCGCAACCGTCGGGATAACTATCGGGCTCTCGTTCCTTTTCAGTCTTTTGGGCAGCTTAGACGCGCTTTCCGCGTTATCGGGCGGCGGCGCGTTCTTTACGGTGCTGGACGAAATAAGCCGGCTTTTTTCGGGCGCGCAGATCTCATATGCCGCAGGGCTCGGCCTTTCAGGCTGGCGGCTCTACGAATCTGTCATAGTGGGCGGCGCGACGCTGGTTTTGGCGGCGGCTGTTGGTGCGGTAGTTTTTTCATTGAGGGATCAAAAATAAACCGCCGTACAAAATGAAACCGGGAAATTCTATGAAATAATTGTGTTATTAAAGGATTTGCAGCTATGGACGACAAAAAGAAATATATCATTATACTGGGCGACGGGATGAGCGACAGAGCGGACGAACACGGCAAGACGCCGCTCATGTACGCAAGGAAACCCGATATCGACGCGTTGGCTGCCCGGGGCGAGCTGGGGCTTTGCCGCACGGTGCCGAAAGGGATGAAGCCGGGCAGCGATAACGCGAACCTGTCCGTCCTGGGGTACGACCCGTTAAAATACTATACGGGCAGATCGCCGCTTGAGGCCGTGAGTATGGGCATAAAGCTTGCCGATACAGATATAACGTATCGCTGCAACCTGGTCACGCTGTCAGAGGACGAGCCGTATTCTAAAAAGCGGATGATCGATTACAGCAGCGGCGAGATCACCAACGCCGAGGCGGCGGTACTTATAAAGTTCCTTTCGGAAAGGCTGGGGCTGCCGGAAGAGTTCGGGCTGTTTAACGGAGTCAGCTATCGCCACTGCCTTGTTATGCACGGGGGCGCGGCGGGCGCGCAGCATACGCCGCCGCACGATATCACGGATAAGCCGGTAACGGAATATCTGCCGAAAGGTGCGAACGCCGCGCTGTTTTTGTCCTTTATGGAAAAGTCCTACGGGCTGTTAAAGGATCATCCCGTAAATCTTGACAGGAAAAAGCGCGGGCTGAACCCCGCCAACAGTATCTGGCTGTGGGGCGAGGGCAAAAAGCCGGTATTGCCGGAGTTTTTTAAGAAATTCGGGAAAGCGGGCGCGATGATCTCGGCGGTCGACCTCCTTAAGGGTATAGCTATCTCGGCAGGCATGAAGGTCTGCGACGTGCCGGGGGCGACGGGGAACCTCGATACCGATTACGAGGGCAAGGCCGCCGCGGCATTAAAGGTTTTGGATAACGGCTGCGACTTTGTTTACGTGCATGTCGAGGCCACTGACGAATGCGGCCATCACGGCGATCTGGCCGGCAAGATAAAGGGCGTCGAATATTTGAACGACCGTATAGTAAAGCCTATCTCAACGGGGCTGTCGGCAAAGGGCTATGATTTTTCTATGCTTATCCTGCCCGACCACGCGACGCCCGTCAAGCTGAAGACGCATACGCCCGATCCGGTGCCGTATATCCTTTACAGAAGCTATGCCGAAAAGAAAAGCGGCTTCGTGACGTACAACGAGGACTCCTGCGCCGTTGCGGGAAATATTGAGGACGAGGGATATAAGCTGATCTTGAAGCTGTTTGAAAAAGCGTAACTTCGGCAAGCGGGAAAAATTTCCATGGTAGGGGGCAAAGCGCGGCTTTGCCTCTTTTTTAACAGTAAGTATTATGGATGAAGATAATAACATACAAATTGATGATTTAAGGACCAATGATTTGCCGGCGGCGGAGCCCGTGCCTGTCGCGGACGGCAGGGCGGAGAATCCGGCAAATGGAAAAGAAAGAAAAATCATTTTCAGTTTCGAGCAGGGCTATCTTTTCCTGAGCGTTTTAAAGTGGACGGCGCTGGCCATGCTTACCGGCACGGTAATAGGCCTTATATGTACCGGGTTTGTGAAGCTTTTGCATCTGGCGATAGATGTAACAAGCGGCTGGCAGTACTATTTCGTATTTTTGCCCGTCGCGCTTTTTTTGAGCGCGCTGATAATAAAATACCTTGCGCCCGACGCCGAGGGGCACGGCACCGAAAAGGCTATCGAGGCCGTGCATAAACGGAGCGGAAGGATCAAGCTGAAGGTCGTGCCGGTCAAGCTTGCGACGACAGTGATCACGATCGCGGGCGGCGGCTCGGCGGGTACAGAGGGGCCCTGCGTGCAGATCGGCGCGGGCGCGGCGTCGGGGTTGGCGTCGCTGTTCCGGCTGACCGATCCCGACAGAAAGAAGCTGGTCATATGCGGCATCGCGGCGGGCTTTACCGCTGTGTTCGGCACTCCGCTGGCGGCCGCGCTGTTCGCGATAGAGGTGCTGGTGATAGGCAAGATCTTCAACAGCGTGCTTTATCCTGCGGTCGTTGCGGCGGTATGCAGCAAGCTGATTTGCTCGTGGCTGGGCGTGCCGCACTTTTCACACGTGTTCACCGGGCTGGAATTTACGGGCGGGCAGGCGGCGGTCGTCGCGCTGTCCGGCCTGTTCTTTGCGGCGGTGTCGCTTATGTGGATATACGGTATGGAGTTCTTTGAATGGCTGTCCCATAAGATCAGGATATATAAGCCGCTTAAAGGGCTGATCGGCGGCGCGGCGCTGGTCGGGCTGATATTTCTGTTCGGGAGGCAGTACCTCGGGCTTGGCGCGGATTATTACGAGGCGGCGTTTGCGGGCGGGCACGTCCGGCTTTACGACTTTATCATAAAAATAGTTCTAACGTGTATAACGCTGACCTTCGGCGGCAGCGGCGGCACATTGACCCCAACGTTCTTTATAGGCGCGACGGCGGGGGCGGCCTTTGCGCAGGTGTTCGGCCTGGACGTCGGCACATTCGCGGCCGTAGGCGCGGTGGCGGTACTTGCGGGCAGCGCGAACACTCCGATCGCCTGTATCGTGCTGTCGGTCGAGCTGTTCGGCACAAGCCTTGCCGTATACGCCGCGCTGGCATGCCTTATCTGCTATATCATGACGGGGCATAAGTCGCTGTATCCTACGCAGAGGATTTTACGGGCAAAGAGCGCGGGCTTCTATTTGCCGGAGGAGGCGGAGATGGCGGGGCTCGGAACGCTAAAACGCAAGCGGAGTTTTATAGACGGCCTGTTGGAAAAGCGGAAGAAAAAATAATATATTATGATAAAAAACAGCCGCAGCGGCAGGAGCAAAGTTTTTTTGCCGCTCAAGCCGTCATTTCGGAAAGCGCCTTTAAAAGAAAATCTATTTCCTTTTCGGTGTTCTCGGGGCTGACCGAGACGCGGACTGCGCCCTTTTGCAGGGTGTCGAGGTGCTTGTGGATAAGCGGCGCGCAATGCAGGCCGCCGCGCACGCAGATTCCGTATTCGTCGTTCAGGATATTGCACACGTCAACAGAATTTAAGTCGGGCAGGTTGAAAGAGACTACGCCGCTCCTTGCAAGCGGCGGCGTGTAAATCTTTACGCCGCTAATATCTTTCAATCCGCGTAAGAGCTGCCCGGACAATGTTTCCGTTTTATATTTGTTTTTCTCGAAATTCTTTTCGGAATACCGGACAGCCGCATTGAAACCGGCTATCGCGGGGGTGGCCGCCGTACCTGATTCAAAGGCCTCCGGCGGGGTGGACGGGTGATAGACGCTTGATGAATCAGTGCCCGTTCCGCCGAACCTGACGGGGCGCAATACGGCCGCCGCCTCGGACGAGCAAAGCAGCGCGCCGCTGCCTTGCGGGCCGTGGAGGCCCTTATGCGAGGCCGCAGCGAGCATATCGATCTTCATGTCGCGCATATCTATCTTGAAATGCCCTGCGCTTTGCGCGCTGTCTACAAGGAATAAGATCCGGCGCGGCCGCGTGATTTTACCGATTTCTTCAACAGGGGAGACGGCTCCCGTCACGTTGCTGACATGGTTGACCGCCACCAGATACGTATCCGGCCTGAGGTTCTCGTTTATCATCCTTGGCGTCACTATCCCCGACGCATCCGGCGCGATAACGGTAAGTTTTATGACCTTCTGCCGTTCCAGCTCGAACAACGGGCGGAGGACGGAATTATGTTCATTCGCGGTCGTTATCACGTGGCCGCGCTTTGCCGTGCCGAAGATCGCAAGGTTCAGCGCGTCCGTACAGTTATAGCCGAAAAAGCACAGATCGGGGTTCTCGCAGCCGAAAAAATCTGCGACCCGTTCCCGCGTATTGTTGACAAGGTACGCCGCGCGCATGGCCGCCGCATGGCCGCTGCGGCCAGGGTTGGCGCTGACATACCGCAGCGCGTTCTTGACGGCGTTTATGATCATAGGGGGCTTATAAAAAGTAGTGGCGGCGTTGTCAAGGTAAATCATCAAAAATCAGTCCTTTTATTCTGATCCGCGCAAAATGAAAATCCAGCCGTTTTACAGACCGTAACGGGCTGAATGTTCTATTCACATATTCGGGTGCTTAATAATATATTATATTAGACGTAAAGCGCGATATGACAACAAGCCCTTTTACGAAACCGGTGAATACACTAAGAACAGCGGGAACAAATAATAATTACGGAATCGCTGAATAATTCGATATAATTTATAGCCGCGTCTTTTTTGCCTGAAAATGCCTTCTTAACTTAGCAAATAGTTCTACTATTTGCGTCGCAAACAAGTCATTTCCAGGGCTAAAAAAGACTTGCTCTAAATTGATCTCATTTATTCATCGCTTCCTTATGTTTCCCAACCTTATTTTCTTTTTCCGCCGGGCGGTTTTCTTTTGACGGGCAAACTTGACGAACCCGCATAAAGAAAAAAGCCCGATATTTTGTTTTACATATGAAAAGGGAGCGATATTTTTAGATGATTAACATAATAGCGGCTTTCAGGTCGCGTTCGCAATCGATGAGGCTTTTTCAGCTTGCGAAGAGTAACAACATACCGTGCTGCATAATAAACACCCCGCGCGAGGCGTCGATAGGCTGCGGGATATCGGTCAGCTACGCGCCCGAGTACCACAGCGTTATGCAGAACCTTTACCGCCGCTGCAGCTTTAATTCCTTTATCGGCTGGTACAAGATGACCAAAATGAACGGCAGGATACTGGTGGAAAAGCTTTGACTGCAATAAAACAGGAAACGCAAAAAAGGGCGGCTGCCCTTTTTTGTTTTTAAAGGCAAAACAAGCCGTTTTACGTCTGAAAAATACTCGGTCAAAATTTATCTCTTTTAATCAGCGTTTACATAGGAATATATCGTATAAGAGAAAACTCCGAAAAAAAAGCAGCTTTTGTGATATACTATACACTATGAATTATTTTAAGACATACAGTAACGGTTTGCGTTTGGTTTCGTGTAAGCTTGCGGGGATGCGCAGCGTCAGTATCGGCGTATGGGTGGGGACGGGCAGCGCGTTCGAAACGGCGAAAAACAACGGCATCTCCCATTTTATCGAGCATATGCTGTTTAAGGGAACGAAAACGCGCAGCGCGTACGAGATAGCCGATTCGATCGACCGCATCGGCGCGCAGATAAACGCGTTCACCGCCAAGGAATGCACGTGCTATTATACCAAGAGCGTGGACGAGCACAGCGAAAAATGCTTTGAGGTCTTATCCGACCTGTTTTTTAATTCGGTGTTCGATGAAACCGAGATGGGGCGCGAAAAGGGCGTTATATGCGAGGAGATCAAGATGGTCGAGGACGCGCCCGAGGACGTTTGCCACGAGCTTGCGGCCGAGGCGCTCTTTCATAAGCACGCGCTGGGGCGGCGGATTTTGGGGCCGGCGAAAAACGTCAAAGCCTTTACCGAAGCCGATATACGCGGATATATGGGGCAGTATTACGGCGCGAAGAACGTGGTGATAGCGATCGCGGGCAACATTGAGGACGCGGACGCCGAATACTTGACCGGGAAGTATTTTGCCTCGCAGTTTAAGGGCGCGGGCGGCGTTGTCGAATACGCGTGCTCGCATAAGAGCGCCAACAAATTTTTAAGCAAGACAAAAAAGATCGAGCAGGCGAATATGTCCCTCGTCTTTCCGTCCATAAACTTCAACCATCCCGATACATACGCGCTGCTGCTGTTCAACAGCGTGTTCGGCGCGTCGATGAGCTGCCGCCTGTTCCAAAGGATAAGGGAGAAGCTGGGGCTGGCATACTCGGTCTACGCCTATCAGTCGGCGTACAAGAACTGCGGTATGTACTCGATTTTCTGCGGCGCGGGCCCCGAAAACAGCGAAAAGGCGGTCTCGGCGGTCAGGAAGGAAATCGACCTCGTATTAAAGGAAGGCATAACAAAGGATGAGTTCGCGCGCGGCAAGGAGCAGATGAAGAGCAACTTTATTTTAGGGCAGGAAAGCTCGGTCTCGATAATGAACATCCTGGGCAAGACGATGCTTTTGTCCGGCGAGGTATTCGACATCGACAAAAAGATCGGCGAGGTGAATAAGGTCAAAATGGACGACGTTGTAAGGGCTTACGAGAACGCGTTCGATTTCTCGTCCGTATGCGCCGCCTATGTCGCGCCGGAGGAAAAAGATATCCTGAAGGTATTTTTAGAAGGGTAAAGGAAACAATGAACAAATACCTTTGAATTCAGCTCGAGTATTAAGGAAACAATGAACAAATACCTTTGAATTTGGCTGTGGATTTTTGAGATAAAAATTGACGGACACGCGCAGACAATATCGAGATATTGGCAAGCGGGTCCGGCGGTTTTTAGCCAAAAAGACACGCCACATTCAAAGA
>JAVBLK010000016.1:0-10194 GCA_031553565.1 Eubacteriales bacterium | reverse complement strand
AAAGATGCCGAAAGCAGCCGAAAAGGCTTATTCAATGGAGTTTTCGCCATAAAAATGATATAATAAATCGGTATTATACCCCAGGGCAAGCCCTGGACCCGAATATTCAAAAACAAAGTTTTTGAATATTCTTTCCGCAGCAGAGCTGCGGGGTATTACACCGATTTGCTTAGATCTCCTCGCAACCGATGCCAAGCAAGTTGCTCGTCGTCGCGTAATAAATATCGCCGTTAACCGGCGGCTCTTTCCTTGTCATTTTTTGTTTAAAACTGTATAATATCCGTTATGAAACGCTACAAAATCATCACCTACGGCTGCCAGATGAACGTGCATGAGTCCGAAAAGCTGGAGGGGATGCTCAGCGCAACCGGATATTTCGAGGCCGCAGATATTCAGTCGGCCGACCTTATAATTTTCAACACCTGCTGCATCCGCGGCGGCGCGGAGGACAAGACTTTCAGCAACATCGGCGCGCTGAAAAAATACAAGGAAAAGAACCCTGCGCTTAAAATTGCCGTCTGCGGCTGTATGCCGCAAAAGAAAGATACGCTGGAGCGTTTGAAAACCCGCTTTCCGTACGTCGATATAATCTTCGGCACGCATAACCTGCATACCTTTCAGGACTTACTTATAAAGTCGGAGGTCGGCGGCAGGGTAGTCGAGGTTTGGGAAAAGGAAGGCGGGATAGAGGAAGGCAAGCCCTATTCCCGGCGCGGGGCAACCGGCTGGGTCAACATTATGTACGGCTGCAATAATTTTTGCGCGTACTGCATCGTGCCGTATGTCCGGGGGCGCGAAAGGAGCCGCGCGGCCGAGGACGTTATAAAAGAGGTAACGGAGCTTGCGGCAGCCGGGACCTTTACCGAGATCTGCCTTCTTGGGCAGAACGTCAATTCATATGCGGGGACATATGCGGGCGAGCCGGTAAATTTTGAGGGGCTGCTTAAATTGCTCTGCGCCGTACCCGGTGATTTCAAGATATCCTTTATGACCTCGCACCCAAAAGACCTCTCTGACGGCGTGATCGACCTTATCGCAGACTGCGAAAAGCTGAAAAAGTCGATACATCTGCCTGTGCAGAGCGGCAGCGACCGCATCCTGTCCGCTATGAACAGAAAATACAGCGCGGCGTATTATACGGGGCTGGCTGATAAAATAAGGGAAAAGGTCAAGGGCGCCGTGCTGACCAGCGATATAATCGTGGGCTTTCCCGGCGAAACGGACGAGGACTACGATATGACCCTGCAGCTTATCAAGCGCGTGAGGTTCAACAACCTCTATATGTTTATGTTTTCCGCGCGCGAGGGGACGCCCGCGTTCAGTCTGCCCGGTCAGATCCCGCTCGATATAAAGCGCGGCAGGCTGATAAAGCTGATAAGCTTGCAGCGAAAAATACAGAAAGAAATTGAAGCGGACATCAAAGACAAGACGATTTAAAAATACATTTGACCGAGCGTTTATAATAATAACGGAGAAACGATATGGCGCTTTCGCCGATGATGCAGCAGTATAAGAAAATAAAAGAGCAGTATAAGGACGCCTTTGTCTTTTTCCGACTGGGCGATTTTTACGAGATGTTCTTTGACGACGCGGTAAAGGCCAGTAAAGAGCTGGACCTGACCCTGACGGGGCGCGACTGCGGCCTTTCCGAGCGCGCGCCGATGTGCGGAGTGCCGTATCACAGCGTAGACGGCTATATCGCAAAGCTCATCGAAAAGGGCTACCGCGTGGCTATATGCGAGCAGGGCGAGGTCATCGAGGGGCAAAAAGGCATTGTTGACAGGAGCGTTACGCGCCTTGTGACGCGCGGCACTGCCGACCCGTCGATGCTTGACGACAAGACGAACAATTACATAATGTGCGTTTATTACGCGGACGATAAAATAGGGCTGGCCTACAGCGACATCACTACCGGCGAATTCAACGTTCAGGAATACGGGAAAAACGCGCTGTCCCGTTTAAACGACTGCCTTTCCAGGGTAAAACCCAGCGAGGTGATCTGCAACCGTGAAATGCTGGCGGCATCTAAAAACCTTTCGGCTGTCGTTTTTTCGCAGGTCCCCGCGTTCAGCGTATATGAAAACGGCGAATTTACTTTTGATAAGGCCGCGGCGGCAGTCCGGAACCAATTCAATGTCACGCTTTCAGACCTCCGCGAAAGGCAGCTTGCAACAACTGCCTCCGGCGCGCTTTTACAATATCTTACCGAGACGCAGAAGCGGCGGTTGGGGCAGCTTTCATCCCAGTCGGTGCACGAGGAAAGCCGTTTTATGACCCTGGACATAAACACGCGCAGGAATCTGGAGCTGACCGAAAACATCCGCGATAAAAAGAGCAGGGGCTCGCTTTTAAAGCAGATCGACCGCACCGTCACCTCGATGGGCGCGCGCAAATTCAAAGCCTGGATCGAACAGCCGCTGTATGATATAAACGCTATCCGGGCGCGGCACGGCGCGGTAGGCGAATTTTTGGGCAACGTTATCCTGTGCGCGGAATTAAACGGATATTTAAAAAAAGTCTACGATATCGAAAGGCTGATCAGCCGGCTGTCCTTTGGCACATTCTCGCCGCAGAATGCGGTCGCGTTAAAGGATACGCTTTTTATCGTTCCTGCAATAAAGGCCGCGCTGGCCGGTTTAAAATCGCCGTATATCAAGGAACTCAATAAAAAACTGCTGCCTCTCCGCGAGCTTTCCGGCCTTTTAGAATCGGCAATATCTACCGAAAAGACTCCTGCGGTAACGCGCGACGGCGGCTTTATTAAGCGCGGTTTTAATGCGGAGCTTGATGGATTAGCCTCGCTTTCGGAAAACGCGGCCGAAGCGTTGGGCAGGCTGGAGGCCGCTGAAAAGCAGGCTACGGGGATAAAAAACCTGAAAATCGGCTTCAATAACGTTTTCGGTTATTATATTGAGGTATCTAAGAGTCAGGTGGACCTTGTGCCGTACAGATATCAAAGGAAACAGACCGTCGCAAACGGCGAAAGATATATAACCCCGGAATTAAAGGAACTGGAGGACAGCATCCTTTCCGCAAAGGACAAATGCGTCAAGCTGGAGCTGGCGCTCTTTGACGGGATATGCAGGACTATCGCGGAGGCGACAGCCCACATTCAGGGCGTCGCGGACGCGATATCCTCGCTTGACGGCATTTTAAGCTTTGCCGCCGCCGCATACGAGCATAATTACGTTATGCCGGAGATGTCGGAGGGCGGCGCGCTGATCATCGAGGACGGGCGGCATCCCGTGGTCGAGGTCATGCTGGAGGGGGAGAAGTTTACCCCCAACGACTGTACGCTCGATTTACAGGACAACCGCGTGCTTATAATAACCGGCCCTAATATGAGCGGAAAAAGCACCTATATGCGCCAGGCCGCGCTGATAACGCTGATGGCGCACGCGGGCAGCTTTGTTCCGGCGAAAATGGCGGTGATACCGCTGACCGACCGCGTTTTCACCCGTATCGGCGCAAGCGACGATGTGGCCAGCGGGCAAAGCACGTTTATGGTCGAAATGGCCGAGGTGGCCGAGATCTTAAAGTACTGCACGAAAAACAGCCTCCTGATACTTGACGAGATCGGCCGCGGCACATCAACATACGACGGGCTGTCGATCGCAATGGCGATAGTAGAATATTTAAGCGCGGATGTAAAGTCGAAAACTCTGTTTTCCACGCATTATCACGAGCTTACCGATGCCGGAGACAGGCTGCCGGGCGTTAAAAACCTGTGCGTCAGCGTAAACGAAACCGATACAGGTATTATCTTTCTGCATAAAATAGTGTTCGGAAAGAGTGATAAGAGCTTCGGCATAGAGGTAGCAAAAATGGCGGGGCTGCCGAAATCGGTCGTTGACCGCGCCAAGGAAATAATGAAAACACTGGAGGAGAAATAAATGGACAATAAGATCAAGCTGCTTTCTCCCGATGTTTACAACAAGATCGCGGCGGGAGAGGTCGTCGAGCGGCCTGCGTCAATCGTAAAGGAGCTTATTGAAAACAGTATCGACGCGGGCGCGAAAAATATCTCGGTCGAGATCTATGGGGGCGGACTTAAGAAGATAATCGTATCGGACAACGGCTGCGGTATCGCGGCAGGATACGTAAAAACGGCGTTTATGCCGCACGCGACCAGCAAAATAGATTCTGCCGACGACCTGTTCAGGTTAAGCAGCCTTGGCTTCCGCGGCGAGGCGCTGGCGAGCATCGCCGCAATATCGCGCGTAACTATGGTAACGCGCCCCAAAACAGATGAACTAGGCACAAAGATATCTATAAAAGGCGGTTTTATAGAGTACTTAGAGGAAAGCGGCAGCCCGGAGGGCACATACTTTACCGTTGAAGAGCTGTTTTACAATGTCCCGGCAAGGGCGAAATTCCTGAAATCGGCGCGGGCCGAGGGCGGCGCGATAACGGATATCGTCTCCCGGCTGATCCTTTCCAACCCGGAAGTTTCCATTAAATATTGCTCGGACGGCGAAAAGATATATCATTCGGCCGGCGGCGGCAAGCATCAGGCGATGTTTTCAGTTTACGGCGGCGAGGCGGCGGAAAACAGCATCGCGATCCAATACGAAGGCGCAGATTTTAAGGTTTCGGGCTTTGTGGGAAAGCCGGGATATTTTAAGGCGAACAGAACATGGCAGACATTATGCGTAAACGGCAGATACGTTATAAACTATCAAATATCGAAGGCCGTGACGGATATTTTTGCGTCGTATCTTATGAAGCACCAATATCCGTTTTATGTTCTTTATATCGATATCGATAAGAGCCTTGTGGACGTCAACGTGCATCCGGGAAAGACCGAGGTGCGTTTCGCCGACGTTTATCATATCAATAACGCCGTAAAAAAGGCGGTAAACTGCGCGATCGACGCCGATAAAAGCATTGTTTCGGTCGGCTTACAGGAAAAGCCGTACAATACGCCGGAAAGATACGGCGGCAGCGGTACTGATTTTGCCAAAAGGGGCGGCGGGGCTGAAAGCGCCGGGCCGTATAGTTTTTTCGCGGCTAAGCCCGGCATCCTTATGGAAAGCACGCCTATATTAAAGGCGATTTACAGTGCGCAGGAACCGGCGGCGGCTAAGGCCGCGCCGTCCGGCGGAGCCGCCGAAGATCACGGCATAGAAGCTGCGGATGATCAGTACGCCGGCATCGGCAAAACCGTCGCGCCCTTAGATTCAAGGCTGATCGGCGTTGCGTTCGATACATATATCTTATTAGAGCGCGGCGACAGTATTTTTCTGATCGACCAGCACGCCGCGCACGAGAGGATACTTTATGACAAGCTGATTGCAGCGGCACAGAACAGGCGCAGCGCAAAACAGGAAATGCTGATGCCGTACGTTTTCCGCGTCAATCCAGCCGAAACGTCCGTAATAGCCGATAACGCCGCGCTGTTTTCCGGTATCGGCTTTGAAATAGAGCGGTTCGGTCCGGATTCATACAGGATTTTGTCTGTCCCTGCCGCGCTTTGCGATATAGACCTGCCGAAGTTTGTCAATAATCTCTTGTCCGACACCGCCTTTTTTAAGGTCAAAGACAGCGATCTGTTAAAGGATAAGCTGGCGCAGGCCGCGTGCAAGGCCGCAGTTAAGGCCGGCGACAGGCTGGACAAATCTGAAATGGAATATCTGGCTGCCCTTATTGACGGCGGCGGCGTCGAATTAAGATGCCCGCACGGCCGTCCGATAATAATTAAACTTGAAAAGACCGAAATAGAGAAATGGTTCAAAAGAAAGATATAGATACGCTATGTATAATCACCGGGCCGACTTGCAGCGGAAAATCTTACGCCGCAATGGCCGCCGCGATAAAAACGGGCGGCGAGATCGTCGGCTGCGACTCGATGCAGATTTACCGCGGCATGGATATCGGGACGGCCAAGCCGACGCTTTCCGACCGCGCCAAAGTCCCGCACCATATGATAGATGTGTGCGGCCCGCGTGAAAATTTCACCGTCAGCCTTTACCGCGACGGCGCGGACGCGGCGATAAAGAGTATTATGGAAAGGGGCCGCAAGGCTTATGTTACGGGCGGCACCGGGCTCTATATACGCGCGCTGCTATACTCGCAATCGCTGGGCGGGACCGGCGCAGCGGACGGCGCAGTGCGCGACAGTTTTATCAAGGTTTTGGAAACCGGGGGCAAGGAACGCCTTTACGCTATCTTGAAGGAAACCGACCCCGAAACCGCTGAGGCATTGCATGTAAACGACGTAAAGCGCGTTATAAGGGCGCTGGAAATAGCGGCGGTCAGCGGCAGCACAAAATCCCGGCTTATAAAAGCCGACGCCGAAAACACGGCCAAAAGATACCGATATAAGCTGTATGTCTTAAACCCCGACCGGGCTGCGCTTTATAAAAACATCGACCGGCGCGTGGATGAAATGATAAATGCCGGGCTTATCGAGGAGACGCGGTCGCTGCTTAAAAACGGCTGCACTGCGGATATGAATTCGATGAAGGCGATAGGCTACGCCGAATCGATCAGGCATATTGCCGGCGAGCTGACGCTTGACGGGACGGCTGCGCTTATTAAAAAGAATACCAGAAATTACGCCAAGCGGCAGATGACCTTTTTCAGAGGCTTCCGCGACGCGATATTTTTACCGGTTACGGAAATAGGAATAGAAAAATGCATACAAACGATATTATAGCGGCTGCGGAAAAGCGCGCGGCAAGGATTTTCAAGGAAATAGACGATATCGCGCTGTTCAACCAGAAAAAAGTGCTGGACGCGTTTAAAAAGTGCCGTATAGAGGCGCGGCACTTTTACCAGAGCACGGGCTACGGCTATGACGACGCGGGCCGCGCCGCGCTGAACGCGGTTTTCGCGGCGGCGTTTGGCAGCGAGTCGGCCGTTGTTTCGCCGCTCATCGCGTCGGGAACTCACGCCATCTATCTTGCGCTGTCCGGTATCCTGCGTCCCGGCGGCACAGTTTTGTCGATCACCGGAAAGCCGTATGATACTTTAAGCGGCGCGATAAAGGGCGCGGGCAACGGCAGCCTGCATGATTTCGGCATCAAATTCCGCGAAGTAAGCCTTAAGGCGGGTAAAATTGATTTTACCGCGATAGGGCGCGCAATCAAAAAAACTCCCGGCATAAAGATGATATATATCCAACGCTCCTGCGGCTATGAATTGCGGCAGGCGTTGTCAACGGACGATATACGCGCCGCTGTAAATTTTATTAGGCCGCTTTTGCCCGACGCGTGTATAGCGGTCGATAACTGTTACGGCGAATTTACCGGCAGGGAAGAGCCGGCCGAATGCGGCGCCGATATAATGATGGGCTCGCTGATAAAAAATCCCGGCGGCGGCATCGCGCCCTGCGGCGGTTACGCCGCGGGGAAAGCCGAATATATCAGGCTTATCGAGAACAGGCTGACGGTGCCCGGAATGGGCGGGGAGATCGGCAGCTACGCCGCGGGCTACCGCGCGTTTTTCCAAGGGCTGTTTATGGCGCCGCATACGACTGCGCAGGCGTTAAAGGGCTCTGTTTTGGCGGGGCTTTGTATGGAGATCATGGGCTTTACGACCTCGCCGGACGTAAAAAAAATACCGCGGGATATAATCCGCGCGGTAAAGTTCGGCAATAAAAAAGACCTTGTCGAGTTTTGCGAAAAGATACAGGCGGCATCTCCGGTGGACAGCTTTGTAACGCCGGTGCCGTGGGCGATGCCGGGCTATGACGATCAGGTAATTATGGCTGCCGGCGCATTTGTACAGGGCGCGTCGATAGAACTTTCCTGCGACGCGCCGATAAGAGAGCCGTATGTCGCTTACCTTCAGGGCGGCCTGACATACGAGCATGTAAAAATTGCGATTGCAGGCTTTTTAGAAGGCAGGGGCAGCCACGGTTAAAGCCTAGGCTCAGTTCAAGTAACCGCTGACCGCTGATTTATTCGACAGAGTTTTGGCGCCGCGTATTATGTTTTATACAGGCGCGTTCCCAACGATCGGTATACGCGCTTTTTCTGCCCGCAAAGTGCCGCCGCATTTTAAAGAGTCTGGCGCGCCTCGCTATATTTTCCTGATCAGGCCCACGACCAGCCCCAAAATCTCGGCATTTTCGCAGTAGATCGGGCTCATCGAGTCGTTTTCCGGCTGTAATCTGATACGGTTTTGGGATTCTTCCTTATAAAAGCGTTTTACTGTCGCCTCGCCGTCAACCATAGCCGCGACTATTTCGCCGTTTTCACAGGTGGACTGCTGCCGTACGATTATCCTGTCACCGTCAAAGATACCCGCCTTTATCATGCTGTCGCCCTGAACATTGAGCATAAACAGCTGGCCCTTTGGGAACATATCGACGGGCAGGGCAAAGACGTCCTCCAGATTTTCGACCGCGCTGATCGGCATTCCGGCAGTAATTTTGCCCAGGAGCGGTATCTCGGTCATTTCCTTTTGGAATTGCGGATATTTCAGCACAACGCCCAGTGCGCGGTTCTTTTTATCCGATTTCTTTAAAAGGCCCATATCGACCAGTTTGTTAATGTAATCAAAGGCGGTGGCGGTCGAGTTGATGTTCAGCGCCTGACAAACCTCGCGGACGGAAGGGGCGTAGCCGTTCCTTTTCTGAAAATCCTTGATAAACAGCAGCGTGGAATTCAGCTTATCTTCCATAGTCATTTTGTTGCCGGAGATAGACGGGAAATTGTCGTCATTCATTTTTTTATACCTCGCGTTATTTTACATTCATTGGTTTCGGAAAAAAGCAATCGCAGGCCTAATCGCTTAAAAAGCCTGTTTTACCTGTTGCAAACATAATAACACAGCAAATAAGCGTTTGTCAAACAAAAGTTCCACTAAATATACGTTTGTTTTGGAGGGATGTAAAAAATGCGTTTATATAAGCTGCCGCTGTCAAGGAAGTATTGCAGGAAGGACGGTTACGAAGGACGGATACATAGAAGTAATCATTTTTTGCCGTCCGTATCGTCGCGCAAGCGCACCTTATTTGCCGCGTTCCGCCTTATATCGTCGCTTAAGGCGGCGTAATGCTTCTTGGTCGTATTGACATCCTTATGGCCAAGGACGTCGGCAACCACATAAATATCCTGCGTTTCGCGGTACAGGGCCGTACCGTATGTACTGCGCAGCTTGTGCGGCGTGATATTTTTCAGCGGCGTGACCTGTCCGCTGTATTTTTTAACCAGCAGCTGGACGGCGCGCACCGACATCCGCGTGCCTTGAAGTGAAAGAAACAGCGCGGCTTCGGTTTTAGGCGCATAGCCGTCGGCTGTGCGGATCGAAAGATATTCCTTCAAACTGCCCGCAACCTCGTCCGAAAAGTACAGGATGACTTTATTGCCGCCCTTGCGCGTTATCCGAAAGCCGTTTATATTGAAATCGAGGTCGTTCAGATCCAGCCCGACACACTCGCTGACGCGGATGCCCGTACCCAGCAGCAGCGTTAAAATCGCGACGTCGCGCTGTTTGGTACGCTTATGGAACGCCTGCTGCGCCTTTGTCAGGCCGCCGGCGTTTTCAGCCTCGTTCAAAAGCCTGACGACCTCGTCGACCTCCAGCCGCACGATATCCTTGTCGCGGATCTTGGGTACGGCAATTTTGGCGGCGGTATTGGCTTTTATTTTGTCGCGGTTGAAAAGATACTTGAAGAGCGCGCGTACGGTCGATAATTTCCGCGCCTTTGCGCGCTCGTCGCAATTATAGGTTTTGCCGTCCGCGGAGTACCGCGTCAGATAGTCCAGGAATCTGTCAATGTGCGCTGTCGTGACTTCGTCAAGGTCAGAGGGCACAAGCTGCGTCATATCGACGCCCTTAAATTCACGTACGCTTTCATAGAGAAAGCGAAAGAATATCCGTAGATCGTAAGCATAGTTCAGGCGCGTCAATACGGTCGTCTGCGGCTTGATGCCCAGGAAAAAATCCGCGCAAAAAGCCGGGAGGCCGCAAAGGACCTCTTCAAGCCGCTTCATATTGACATAATCGCGTTCGGCGTAATAATCGTTTCCCAAAATCCAAATCCTTAATTTAAAGCCGGGCAGTTTATATTCCGTATTATACCGAGTAAATTCCTAAGCCGGTTTAAGGAAACAATGAACAAATACCTTTGAATTTGGCTGTGGATTTTTGAGATAAAAATTGACGGACACGCGCAGACAATATCGGGATATTGCCAAGCGGGTCCGGCGGTTTTTAGCCAAAAAGACACGCCACATTCAAAGA
>JAVBLK010000009.1:0-15169 GCA_031553565.1 Eubacteriales bacterium | reverse complement strand
CGGTCATAGGCTTCTTGCTGCTTGGTATTTACGGTAAGGTTATTTGGCTTATAATAGCTTCTGTCATTATCGGCATTGGCCATATCGGTATTCACGTTCAGCATTACCGTTCAATAAAACAACAAGACAAACTTCATTAATGTTTATTTTTACATTTCTGCGCTCGGCGCTATGTACGGCATCCGTGTTGTGCGCGGTGTTACGCGGGAAAGCGCATCGTCAATCATAAGTCCGCCGTAGGTCGTCTGCCCGCGCGGTGAATCCCATTTGTCGCGATACAAGCCTGAAGAGCGGAATATACTGTCTATTTGTGAAGGGCTTTGCGTCCACCATGCTAAGATATACACAAGCGCGGAATCGGCATGCGAATGCGACGGATAGGCAGATATGTCGCAAGAGGGCATCGAATTTTCCGCCCTGACGGCTGCGGCGTATTTCCTCAATAAGCTCTGCATCACTTGCCCTGCTTTCAACGGATATGTATTCCCTTGGGGGTGGTCGGCGGCCTGTAAATGTGTAGGCTATGTCGGCTATGCTGTCGGAATAATCCTTGATTTCGCCTCTGCCGTCTATAAGGTCGCCCGTCATGCAGATAAAGCGTCGGGTGTTGTAAATTTCAATACCTTTTTCGTCGTTACGCTTCATCGCGTCGTTGGGCAGCGAGCCTTTGCAGAGAATATGTATTCCCGTTCCGCTGACCGATGTTTCGGCATAGGTGTCGGGCAGAAGTTTTAACAGTCGTTTTGCCTCTTCGGAAATGATCTGTCCGCTTTCCTTGTCTATTGCATGGTCAATGTCGATGAAGATAATTCCTTTATCCAAGGCGAACGTCAAGCCTTGATAACGGTAGCGTTTACGGTAATACTCGGCCTTATTAAACTCTTCCCACGTTTCCGGCTCGTTGCTTTTGGCGAATTTTCCCGTGACGGTGCTAATGATGACTTTTTTGTACTTGCCGCTTTCCTTATCAAGATAGCTCCGAAATACAGCCCATTGCTTTAGGCCTTTAAGTTCGGCGGGGATATTATTGATATTCATCCGCACCTCCGCATTAACGCTTCCACTTTAATTTTAAGGTTTTGTACTTCGTCTTGACCTCGGATAAAAGCCCAAGCAGGTAGTTTTCCTCGCTGTGCGGCAGATACTCGTTCGCTACGCGCTCTTCGATGTTGCCCGAAAAGCCTTTCGCGTCGTTGGCGTGCAGGTACTCTTCGATTTTCAAAGCCTGATCCTCTGTAAGAGAAACAAAGCCCGTTTCAAAGTTGATCCCCGCGAACATGGCCGTGCCGACGATAAGGTCGTTGTATTCCGGCAGAAAGCAGTTAGGCTTTTTCTTGTTCTTTACGGCCTCGCCGTCAAAAATAATGCAAACGCCGGACATAGCGGGAAACGGGATAACTTCCCGTTTCCCTTCAACGATGCCGCTGTATGTTTTTTGGTCTTTTTCCACAAGCCGAATTTCCGATCCGCTGCCCGCTTTTTTAATGATTGCAAATATTCCTTGTTTCATATTTCCTCCCGTTACATTTCGCTGCCGCCGTCTTCGGCTTCGTTATCGATAAGCTCATACGTCCCGCTGCGTTTATCGTACTTGAAATATTCCTCGCCGCCCCAAAGCTCAAAGGATTTTTCGTAGGCGCGCTTGCTGAATTCCTCAAAGCGGTCACCGCCGACTTCTTCACCGTTTTCAAAGTAAAGCTCGCCCGAATATAAGCCCGTCTGCTCTTCAGCGTATTCGTAGAAAAATTCGCGGTTAGGATATTTTTCCGACAGCTTGCATATCAGTTCCGCAACGTCGGACCACGCCGTATCAAATTCGACGACGTTACCGTTAAATTGGCTGTGGCAAGCGTTCCATTTTGTTCCCCAATTGGCGAGTGACCAATCGTACCAATTCAGGTGGCCGAATTCCAAGATGTTATCTACGGCGCGTTTGCCATAGGAAAGGGCGGACGGTTTTTTAAGCTTCGTTCCGTCGTCAAGCTGATAACCGATGACGGCTTTCTCGTACTGCTTGATTTTTTCGACGGGAAGCATAAGCTCTAAGGCGTTCAGTCTGTTGCCGCTTTCCTGTATCTTTTTGATGATAAAATCAAACTCCTTTGCCGACACTTTCTTCTTTCCGTAATATTCGGCATTGGGATTGATTGACGTTAGATACAACGCCATACATTTTTCAGTTACCGAGCCCGCTACTATATTGAGTTCCTTTGGCATTTCAATGATTCGATTGAAGTCAAAACTGAAATAGCCCCGCTCATAATCCGTTTCAGTCAGTTCGTCGAGCACTTTCTGATAATCCTCACCGCCGACTGTTAGCCTGTTTCTTACCCAATTAGGCATATTGATTTACCTCCATTATTCTTTGTCTGCTTAATAAGCAATGCGCCCATCCCGTGAGCGCGTCTGCATGGTACATTAAGTTTTGTTCCATAGGTACCGCCTTACATTTCCGAGCCGCAATTCTGCTTTTGTTCGGCTTTCAGCTTAGCGATTTCCTCTTTGGAAAACCATCCGTACTCGTTGGGCGGTCTGTCTATCCCGTAACCCTTAAATTCCGTGTTTAGGTCGGCTTCCACGTCGCGCAAATTTATAACGGAATCCTCGTTCGGCTCAAAGTATTTCCATCTGGCGTCTTGCGTGAAAACGTAGCAATATTCTATCCAATCGTTTTGGCCGACTTCCTCCAAAGCTACAGCAAATGACTCTTGTTCCTTTTCGCCGCGATCTCGCCCATAGAACACGCATACGCCGTCCTGACGGTCATTATAATCAAAGCTGTGTGGCTTGTCGGGATCGGGCTCAATTTTCGGTTGGAGATAGGAAAGGCAGCCCAAATCCATGAGCTTGTCTACCTTATCGCGCTCTTGATAGTGGTCGATAAGGATCGCTCCGTTATGGGTAAGATACCCGTCCGAGTGACAGTAAATCCCTGTATAGGTTCCGTCCTCATTTTCCCTGCATATATACGATCTTGTACTCATTTAGTTTTGCTCCTAATAATTACATTTCTGCGCTGGACTGTTGTCGTATAGCCTTGTCAAAAAGCGGATGATATTCCTTTTCTGCGCAATCGCGCATGACCTCTAAAACTTCGGTCATGCTGTCACCGTAATAGCCGCCGCTCGCGTCAAGAGGATTACCTTCGCCGTCTTCAATATAATAGTTGTAGTATTGCGTGTTGTGATAGCGGTCGTACTCATCAATTTCCGCTATCAAATCGTTGTCAGCTTTTTGCTTTGACTCCTCGGACAAATCGCCGTATATTCTTTTTGCGTTGTCTTTAGCAATATAGATCACGCCTATAACGCCGCTGTCCCATCCTTGCGGATCAACCGCCGTAAATGGTGCGGATGAAAAGGATAGCCCCGAATGGTCGAGCATAAAGACCTTGCGAATAGCGAAAATACTGTCCTGAAGCTCTTTGTCAGAATAAAAGTCACGTGATGATTCATACGGGTTTTTATCGCCTAAGTTGTATCGACGGTGCCAGCATAGCATAGTGTTGAGACCCCCGTCACTTCTCAGGTCTGGTGGATATTCGTCTATCTCAATATGCAGTGTCAGTCCTTTAGTTTTTACTCTCATTTTTTTACCTCACATTTCCGCTTGATTATACTGTTTTCTAAATGCAGATATCGTCATAGCTTTGTAGCGTTCTTTATGACGATGTTCGGTAACTTCGCCAAGAAGAGCGTCCAATCGAATTAAGGCATGCGGGAACGCAAATTTTTCACTGCGTTTACCGTCTTGCCATTCGATAGCCGCCATTTCTTTCTGAAACGAATTCCGCCTGACAAAATCACAATGCTTTGCGTAATCCAGCTCGTACAGCGTTCCCTTAACGATTCCGTCGTCAATGCCCTTTAATTCGATAGCATAAGCGACAATCGGGTCTTTCGTCTCTTCGTTATAGAATAGCCATGCGTGATTGGCGTGCGTTCCCTCGATGAACACATCCGATTCAGGGAAACAATGCGTTCCATGCGGGCGCGCCAGCCAAAGCAAAACTTTTTCATGCGGATTTTCCGATACGGCGCTTTCTGAGAAAATGCTTTTGTCTACGTCGAAATCGCTTTGATAAGCTCTTACATGACGGTTCACTACTTCTTGCAGAGCCGCAACAATATCACAGTCGCACAATTTCTTTTTCATACCGCACCTCACATTTCCATGTCGTGCGATTTTTCCTTTTTGGGCTTTGACATAGCATTGATTTCCGAATAGTTGTCCATGATCAGCTCTACAATGGCCGTGCCGCCCATACCCGAATCGCCCATACCGCTTGCATCGTTTTCGGCAATCCATTGCTTTGCCTCGTCAATCTGATCGGGCGTGAGCGAAATATCCGAGCCCTCATCATCGATACCGACAAAGAATATGTCTCCGAATATTACGTCGTAGTCGCCCCAATACACATTTGGCTTGGGATCTTCGGCGAATTTGCCTTCCTCGTTGCACACGATCTGCAAGCCCTCGGAAAAGTCGGGATTGTACGGCATTTCTATGTAGCCGCCGACAAGCTTCTGCTTTGAGCGCAAATCGTTTTCGATAATCTCGACTGTCGGTTCCTGTCCCGCGCGTCTGACCAATACTTTTATGGGATTTTTCATGCTGTTACCTCCGATTTATTTTTGTAGGCCAAAAGCTCCGCTTCCGGCGCGTGGAATACCTGCTGTATCGCTACGCCGAGCATTTGCTTGACAACGCGCCTGTCGGCGGGCGCAAGGCGTACCGTATTTTCGCGCATTTTACGAAGCTTAGATAAAAGCTCCGTTTTGCTGCCGAATTCAATTGATTCGATAAAGTTTGCCATTTCTCCGTTCATGTTTTAGCCTCCCATTTCCGCTACGGCTTTGGTCCTTGCTTTAGCCGTAGTTCTCGTAGTCGTTTTTGTGGTTGTGGTGGTTGTTTCCGCTTCGCTTCTTACAGCTTCCAATTTCTTAGCGGTCGCATCCGCAGATATCTCATTCTCAATGCCCGTAATCATGAGTTGCGAGACAGAGCGCACCACGCCAATGTTGCTCCCGAACTTCTGCAAGTCCTCGTCGGTCATTTTGGTAATGTCGGGTTCGGACAGCGCGCCGCCGTCAAGTCCTAATTTGCGGGCAACAACACTTGCCGCTGCGCTTACCTCGATTGCCGTAATATTCGGCAACTGCTCAGAGCGCAAGCCCTGAAACTTATCGCGGTTTTGTCCGACTATTAAGGCCGCAGCGATTTGGCGTATAAGGACTGCAAGCCTTGTCTTTTCGTCCAAGCCGCTTTGTAGTGTGATCGTCCGCTTTCGGGTGTCGAGCATTCCTTCCGATTCGATTTTGCCTTCCTCAAAGGTATAGCAGTTCAGCGTGTCTTTCAGCGCGGATTCGACAAGCGCGGCGTTTTCAACAACAGTCTTATCATTTATCCATTCTTTCAGCGGTTTGCCGTCCGTTTGAGAAATGTCAAAGACTGAATTAACGCTGTAACCCGTGACATAATCCGAAGTTTTTTCCACGACATTGCCCGCCGCATCGGTGGTGATTGTCTTATCGAAAACGGGAGCAAGGATCTTTATGGATTCGCTGCCCTTAACGATATGGCGTTTGCGGTAGTTCCATCCGTTCATAGTGTTGACCTTGGTGGCTTTCGGATTCTGCTGCTGTATAAGGATTTGGTTCCGCAGTGAATAATCGCCGAGTCCCACCATACCCGCGATAATTTCCCTGTATTTCCCGTCCTTCAAAAGCGACAGGTAGGTTGCGTCCGCAAGGTCAATGAATGTCTGCGGATCACGCTGTGTGGTTGTTTTTGTTTGGTTTTCCATAACTTTTTATCTCCTTAAAAATATTAACGTTCTGTTAACTTAACATGAAATAAGGCACTCGTCCCGGAAGTGATATAATTGGTTTGCACACACAAAACATCACTTAAAGGAGAATGCCTTATGTCTGCAAATGTATCACTTTTCTGTCCTAAATGCAATAATTCATGCAGTTTTTATCGTTTTGGCAAAGACAAATTCGGTAATCAAAAATATCTTTGCCGTCAGTGCAACCATCAATTTGCACCAGATTATTTACCTCCCGGCGAAAAAGGGCGAAAATCGTCTCATAATCGCAAGTATCCCTCTTGCCCCATGTGCGGTAAAGCTTCGTTCCTGCACCATGATTATCCTACTCATAGTAACTTCCGCTGCGGCGATAAAAGGTGCTCCCATTCCTTCTTTGTCCCTAAAAATGTCAATCTGCCGCCCTCTGTCAATTCCGCTTTCGGCAAAACCGATCTTAAGCGTATGCGCCATGCGGCAAGCATCATCTTCACCGTGCTCTCCATGTATTTCTTCGGCAAGGACAGCTTTCGGGGAATTTCTTTGCTTTTGTCCCGGTTGTTCAATATCAAGTTAAGTCATGTTTCGATCGCACAATGGTGTATTAAGTTTGCCCCTATCTTTCAAGGCCTATCTCTCTCGTTTATGCCGCTTATGAATTTCAATTCCGACGAGTGGCACGCCGACGAAACCGTTATCAAAATCCGGGGCAAAAAGCATTATTTATGGTTTGTCGTTGACGCCGAAACTCGCTTTGTGTTAGGCTTCTTCTTGGGCGATAGGTCTTCGACATCTGCACATTCCGTTTTGTGCGAGGCTGCCAGCCGCGGAAATCCTCAAAGCCTTGTCTCCGACAGGCTTAAGGCATACAAGCATGCTGTCAGAACCCATTTGCCTCACGCTGACCATATCCGTGTTAAAGACTTCGCCGACGACATCTCCAACAACCTGCTCGAAAGCTTTAACAAGACATTTAAGGCGTGGTACAAAACCAAGTGCGGTTTCGATAGCTTTCTTAACGCCAACTCGCTCATCACTGTCTTTGTCTTCTTTTACAACTACCTGCGCCCGCATAGCTCGCTTAATAACTTTACCCCCGCTCAGGTCGCCGGCCTCACCTACAACCCTCAGCCCCGCAACCCTTTCGTTCGTTCTTCCTACTTCGCTGTAGGGAAAATGATGAGGGAACAGGGGGTCTAAGGGGGACATTGGGTTCCTTATTGTCCCCCTTTATCCGTAGCCTCTTATCACTCTTCCTTTCATGTTAACTTAACACTCCCGTTTTCGGAGTGCCAGCGGATCAGCGCGTCGTACGAAATAAAGTACGGTACCGGGACGGGCTCTTTTTTGTAACGGTACGGCGACACGCCGAACTCACGCGAAAACGCCCGTGTAAAGCCCTCGTGCGAATCAAACTCGAAATCAAGCGCGGTGTCCAGCACCCTGCCGCCCTCGTCGCGCAAAGCCTTTGCCGCGCCCGTCAGCCGCAGCTTCCTGATGTATTCAAAAGGCGCATGACCGGTCAGCTCCTTGAATACCTTGGCCGCATAGCAAGGCGAATACCCCGCAGCCTTAGACAGCCGCTTCATCGTGATCTCCCGGTTAAGGTTTTCAGCGATATAGCTTTGCATTAAGTGCGCCGCCCGCGCCCGTTCCCCGTCGTCAAACTTCACCTTGGCCTCCTTTTGATTAGATTTTAGCATATGGAAAAGCTATATTTCTTGACCTGCATTGCCGGAAAATTGATTGAAATGCCTTTTAGATAAAAAAGCGGCCAGATTACCGACCGTAAAAAACTTTTACTAAACAATATAATACATCGCGTTCAGAGAACTAATTCATACTAATCCGCGTTTAAATCCACCGTTTTTACGATATCTTTCCGGCGGTAAAAAAGCCTGAAATACTCGTTCGCCCCCAACCCCGCCGCTTCCCTGACGGGATTTAACGGTTAAGTATGCTGCTACTCTCCCCTGTCGGGGAGAATAACGGCGGAGTTGCGAGGCAGTGACACGAAAGGGGTTCTTTTGCGACGGAGCTGTGCTGACAGGCACGCGGAGGAGCAAAAGGTTCTCTTTCGTGTCAATCCCGAAGCAAATCCGCCGTTATTCGGAGTAGTTTTTGAAATAATTTTGTATCAGTATAATCGGCGTCCCTTTGTCCCCGCTACCGCTGGTAAGATCCGACAGGCTGCCCAAAAGATCGACTATTCTGCGCGGCGTTGTTCCAAGTGATTCCGCGGCGTTTTGCTGCTGGCGCTTCTTTTCGGAGATGATCTTTTTCATCCGGGCCTCGGCCTCTTTTCCGCTTGCGCCGCCCATGTCGTTGTCGGCGATATATTTCAGCTTAAGCTCGTGCGGCGTGCCTTCCAAGCCTGCGGTATAGCCGGGGCTTACCACTGGGTCGGCCAGCTCCCATATCCCCCCTACGGGGTCCTTGAACGCGCCGTCGCCGTACACCATACATTCGATCTGCTTTCCGGTGCGCTTTATCATCTCGGCCTGCAGCGCGCTAGCAAATGCCTTAGCATCGCGCGGGAACAGCTTTACCGAGTCGACGGTTGCCATATTGCTGCCCAAAAGGCCGTATTCGGGGTGATAGCCGCTGCCCGAAAAACTCCCGGTCAGAAGGTCGGAGAGCGAGCAGACTTTTTCCGCGCCCGCGGCGTACAGCTTTTTCTTGGTGCGCTCTCGCGTGTGGATATCGGCGTTTATGACGCACTTTGCGTATTTCAGGATATATTTCGGGTCGTTCGAGAGTACTATTTTGATATTCGGCGCCAACGATTCATAGTAGTCGATATAATCTACGCCCGTAAAGGGATGCGGCGTTGAGGGGAAAATTTTCCTGAACTCTTCCTTTGTAAAACCGTCGGTGTACGGGTCGATGCCCGCCGCGTCCAGCTGATCGAGCGACAAAAGCTTGTTGCCGACCTCGTCGCCGGGATAGCTTAACTGGACGATAAGTTCCTCCGACCCCTGCGCCGCCGCCTTAAGCACCAATGAAAAGCGGTTGCGCGACATAATGGGGAAAATCAGGCCGACCTTGCCGCCGCCGAGCTTTTGCTTAACCTCGCCCGCGATCTGGCCGACGGTGGCGTAGTTGCCCTGTGCGCGCGCTAATACTGCCTCGGTGACCGCCACAACGTCTTTATCGGATAAGGTAAGGTTGTTTTCGGCAACGGCTGTCATAACGCTTTCGGCCACAATTTTGACAAGGTCGTCGCCGCGCCGTATGATAGGCGCCCTGATGCCGCAAGATACTGTCCCTAATGTGCTCATATATTAATAAATCTCCTGTGCTTTGCCGATCGTGAAAAGCGCGTTTTTTATGTAAGGTGCCCGAAAATACCCTTGACGCGCTTATTGGAACTTCTTTTCCAGCTCTTTTATAAATTCCGTAAAGGTGTTGATATCCTTGAACTGCCGGTAAACCGACGCGAACCTGACGTATGCTACCTCGTCCAGGTTTTTCAGGCCGTCCATGACCAGCTCGCCTATCTTTTTGCTGGAAACCTCTTGTTCCAGTGAATTATAGACCTGCTTGCCTATATCCTGGACAAGCTCGTCGATCTTCTGCATAGGAACGGGGCGTTTTTCACAGGCCTTTATGATCCCGCGCTTGATTTTTGACAAATCGAAGACCTGACGGACGCCGTCGGACTTTATCACCATGATAGGCGTGTTCTCGACGATTTCATAAGTAGTAAAACGCTTGCCGCATTTAAGGCATTCCCTGCGCCGCCGTATAGAGGCGCCTTCCTCGGACGCGCGGCTGTCCAGGACTTTTGAATCCGGGTGTCCGCAGTACATACATTTCATACCGCATATTGTATCACAAAATATCTCTAAACACAATTGACAGGGACTAACTAGCAATTAATTTTTACAGGGAATAAAAATAATTATTGTGCTGTGAAGAAAAATCCCCGCCGTTTGCGGCGAGGATTTTTCTAATGCAGCACCTTGCGGCAAGCTGCGAAGGAAAAGATGGCGAGAGATTAGTAAATTAAAATGTGGATTAGTATTACTATTCAAAGTCCATGACGTTCGCCCATTTTAAAAGGAAGTCCCTTTCCTCGGGCTTGCCTTTTACCAGCTGGCTGGCGGCGACTATGGGCATCCATTTCTGGACGTACTGGCGGGCGGTATCGCTCTTTTTGCAGAAAAGCGTCAGGTATTTTTCGGCGATATCGTCCTGACCGTTCAGCTTGAATAAAAGGTACGTTCTGGCCGCGTCGGCGCCGGCGTTGCCCTGGGTCGCGTGCGACCAGTCGATTATATAGTCGCGGCCGTCGTCGCCCACGATTATATTGCCGGGGTTAAAGTCGCCGTGGCATAATTTAACGTGCCTGGGCATGGCGTCCACACGGTTGTGGAGCTCGTAGCGCGTGGATGCGTTAAGGCCGGACGCGCTGATCTTGCGGTTCATCTTGTCTTTCAGCTTTGTCATAAGCGGCGACGTTTTTGCGTGGACCGCCATCTGAAGGCTTACGAACCGCTCCAGGTAAGCTTTCAGTTTATCGGGGTTTTCGCGCATCAGCGTTTCAAGCGACACGCCGCTGATGTATTCGGACGCTATCGCCCATTTGCCGTCCTTTGTTTTTCCGGCCTCTAACAGCTTCGGCACGGGCAGCCCGGTCTCCTCCGCGCGCGCCTGGTTTAAGGCCTCGTTCAGTATATCGGATTTCAGGTAGTCCGCGGAAAATACCTTGACGCTCTGTTCTCCGCACTTATATACCGTTTTGTTTACCCTTTCGGCAAGAACTTTATCAACTTTTAATTCCATTTATATTTACCTCACTTTTTTTGAAGTCTGCCGTCGCTTTTTATAATTATACAGCAGCTTTTATTCTTTTAACGCGAATCCAATGCGAAAGTGTCCGGCTTTTATTTCTTGTCTGCCCGTGCGGCGGCGCCGTAGTAGGCGTTTATATACATCTGCTTTATCTCGGCCATCAGCGGATAGCGCGGATTTGCGCCCGTGCACTGGTCGTCGAACGCGTCCTCGGTCATCTGCTCCAGCTTTTCCAAAAAGTCCTTTTCGGGAACGCCGGCGTCTTTTATGCTGGCCGGGATATTCAGGACTGCCTTCAGCCCGTCGATCTTTTCGATCAGCTTCGACGCAAGGTCGGCGTCTGTTTTTCCGGTAAGCCCCAGGAATTTGGCAAGCTCGGCATAACGCTTTAAGGCCTCCGGATATTTGTACTGCGAGAACGCGGCCATCTTGACCGGCGCCTCGGCGCAGTTGAACTTTATGACCTCGTTTATCATCAGCGCGTTGGCAATGCCGTGCGGCAGATGGTGGTATGACCCCAGTTTATGCGCCATAGAGTGGCAGACGCCAAGGAAAGCGTTGGCAAAAGCCATGCCCGCCATCGAGGACGCGTTCGCCATTTTTTCGCGCGCGACCGGATCCTTCGCCCCGTTTTCATAGGCGGACGGCAGATAGTCGAATATCAGCCTTACAGCTTCCTTTGCCATTCCGTTGGTAAAATCCGACGCCATTATGGACGCCAGCGCCTCTAAGCCGTGGGTCAGCGCGTCTATGCCCGATGCCGCGGTAAGGCCTTTCGGGATATTCATCATAAGCTCCGGGTCGATGACGGCCATATCGGGCATCAGCTCGTAATCGGCAAGCGGGTATTTGGTGCCGGTCGCCTCGTCGGTTATGACGGCGAAAGGCGTGACCTCCGACCCCGTTCCTGCCGTGGTCGGCACGGCGATAAAGTAAGCCTTTTCGCCCATTTTAGGGAAGCCGTTCACGCGCTTCCTGATATCCATGAAGCGCATTGCAAGGTCCTCGAAAACCGCTTCGGGGTGCTCGTACATCACCCACATGATCTTAGCCGCGTCGATCGGCGAGCCGCCGCCGACCGTTATGATGACGTCGGGGTTGAACTGCCGCATCGCCTCGGCGCCTTCCTTTGCGCACGCCAGCGTAGGGTCGGGCGCGACGTTGAAAAAGGTAGTATGCGTAATGCCCATCCCGTCCAAAAGGCCGGTTATCGCTTTTGTGAAGCCGCTGTTATACAGGAAGCTGTCGGTGACGATAAACGCCTTCTTTTTATGTAAAACATCCTTCAACTCGCGCATTGCAACGCTCAGGCACCCTTTTTTGAAATAGACCTTTTCCGGCGTCCTCATCCACAGCATATTTTCTCTCCTTTCCGCAACCGTCTTTATGTTTAACAAATGCTTTACACCCACGTTCTCGGACACGCTGTTGCCGCCCCAGCTGCCGCAGCCTAATGTCAGCGAGGGCGCAAGGCGGAAATTGTACAGATCGCCGATGCCGCCTTGGGAGGACGGCGTGTTGATAAGGCAGCGGCAGGTCTTCATAGCCGCCTGCCATTGTGCGACCTTACCGCGTTCGGATTCCGCGTTGATATACAGCGCGGAGGTATGCCCCATGCCGCCGTCCTCGATAAGCCGCGACGCCTTATTGACCGCCTCGTTGAAGCTGCCGGCCTTATACATCGCAAGCACAGGGCTCAGCTTTTCATGCGCGAATTCCTCGGACAATTCCACGCTCTCGACCTCGCCTATCAGCACCTTGGTCTCCTTTGCTACCTCAACGCCAGAAAGCGCGGCGATAGTATGCGCGCTCTGCCCCACGATCTTTGCGTTCAGCGCGCCGTTGATTATGATGGTCTTGCGCACCTTTTCGGTCTCCTCGCGGTTTAGAAAATATGCGCCGCGGTATTTCATTTCGGCCTTGAATTCGTCGTAAACGTCAGATAAGACGATAACGGCTTGCTCCGACGCGCAGATCATCCCGTTGTCGAAGGTCTTGGATACCAGTATCGAGGATACCGCCGTCTTGATATCCGCGGTGCTGTCGATTATAGCCGGGGTATTGCCTGCGCCGACGCCGACTGCGGGCTTGCCGGAGCTGTATGCCGACTTGACCATGCCGGGGCCGCCGGTGGCAAGTATCAGGTCGGCCTCCTTCATGACCTGCGCGGACAATTGTACGCTGGGTACGTCAATCCAGGCGATGATGTTTTCAGGCGCGCCGGCTTTTACCGCAGCGTCCAGCACCAGCTTTGCCGCCGCCACCGTGCATTCCTTTGCCCTGGGGTGCGGGCTGATTATAAGGCCGTTGCGGGTTTTCAGCGCCAGCAGCGTTTTAAATATCGCCGTTGACGTCGGGTTCGTCGTAGGGATGACCGCGGCGATCACGCCCACGGGCTCGGCGATCTTTGTTATCCCCGCACTCTCGTCCCGTTCGATCACTCCGCAGGTAAGCGTATCCTTATAGGCGTTGTAGATGTACTCGGCGGCATAGTGATTCTTTATCACCTTGTCCTCGACAATGCCCATGCCGGTCTCTTTTACCGCCATTTTCGCCAAAGCTATCCTGGCCTTATTCGCCGCCATAGCCGCGGCAAAGAAGATCCTGTCCACCTCCGCCTGCGAAAAGCCCGCGAATTTGCGCTGCGCCTGCCGCACCTCGTCGATCCTGGCCGCCAGGCTTGCTTCGTCCTTTACAATTTCTGACATTTTTTGCCTCCTTAACGCGGCTGTCGTCATAAGCCGCTTTCTTTTTTTACCGCATTCCCGGTTTGTTCGCTAAATTATAAACCGGACATAAAAAAAAGGAACTGCCTCAAAAGCATGTTCCCTTTAATATGCGCTCTTTTTGTATACACATATAATACAACATTGATAATGCGTTGTCAATCTTTTTGCGCTAACTTTTCATTATTATGTTATTGTCCGCCGATCCTGAGCTTCCGGCAGTATATCACCCAGCATATGATGTAGTACACGGCGGAAAATATTGCTTCGATTACAAAAAATACCCCGAATACAGCCCAAAGCGCCGCGTCGACATTTATTCTGCCGTCAAACAGGGAAGTAAAGAAATTGTCTATGACAGTCACGAAAGGAACTGTCAGGAAGCTCATAATAATGTTGTTGGCCGCGCCGAATATGAACATTGCCAAGAATATCCCTCCGGCTTTGTTTTTAGTAAGTACCGAGCCGAAGGATATCGCGGCATAAAGGCTTACAATGCTTGCGGCGATACCGATAAAGGCGAATAAGAAGCAAAGCATAAGGACCGAAACGGCGGTGCCGCTGCTGCCGAGCGCGCTGAAGAAATCAGGCAAGTTATTTGCGCCGAAAAGGAATATAAAATCAAGCATCAAGACGACTGCCGCGAAAAACGAGAATATCACGCCTACCAATATCCGGCTCAACAGATGCACATAGTTTTTTACGGGCAGCGAGAATGTGAAAAATGCCTCCTTCCCTGTCATGCTCCTGGAAAACCTGCTGGCAAGCGATATGATCGTACCCAGCGCCGCCGCCATTATGCCCATTACGCTGAGGAACGTAAGCGAGCCTATCAACGCGCCGGTGTAAGCATTGCCTGCCGCAGACGGCAGCAGAAAGCCCGTCAAGAGAGACAGCCCGATTGATACTGCGTAAATTATCCACAGGACTTTTCCGTTCGCTGAAAATTCATGCTTAATAACTTTTAATAACATCTGAAATCCTCCCTGAAGCGCGCATCGAGGCTCTTGTTGGAGCCTGCCGTTATGTTTCTTACCATATCGTAAACCACGACGTTTCCGCGGTTAAGGAAGATCGCGTCGTCAAGCACCCTTTCGACGTCGTATATCAAATGCGTTGAGATAAGGATCGTCGCTTCCTTATTATAGTTATTGAGTATCGTTTCCAGCACTATGTCGCGGGCGGCTGGGTCAACGCCGCCGATAGGCTCGTCAAGAAGATACAGCTTTGCCCGCCGCGACATGATCACCGACAGGTGCATTTTTTCGCGCATCCCCTTGCTCATGTTCTTTAACGTCATATCCACGGTAAGCCCGAACCGCGCCGTCATATCTCTTGCCTTGGCCTTGTCAAAGTCGGCGAAGAAGTCGGCGTAATAGTCCAAAAGCTTATCCACGCGCATATTTAGCGGCAAAAATTCACAGTCGGGCAGATAGCTTATCACTGCCTTTGATTTTTCGCCGGGTGGATTGCCGTCGATAAGTATCTCTCCCGAGGTCGGCCGGGTCATCCCTGCGGCGATCTTGATAAGCGTCGTTTTGCCGCTGCCGTTGGGTCCCAAAAGTCCGATTATCCTGCCGCTTTTAAGCGTCAGGTTTATACCATTCAGCGCGGGGTAACCGTTATAAAGCTTCGCAAGGCCGCGGCATACTAAAATGTCATCGTTCACTTTTTAGTCGCTCCTTTTATTCAGTGCTTAAGGAAACAATGAACAAATACCTTTGAATTTGGCTGTGGATTTTTGAGATAAAAATTGACGGACACGCGCAGACAATATCGGGATATTGCCAAGCGGGTCCGGCGGTTTTTAGCCAAAAAGACACGCCACATTCAAAGA
>JAVBLK010000041.1:0-6861 GCA_031553565.1 Eubacteriales bacterium | reverse complement strand
ATACAACAAATACGGCGAAGCAAAATTAGAACATCAAGTTCCGGTAGAGCATAAATCATTTAATAAGCACTTGCATAAATATCGCGACCTGCCGTTCAGTATATTGGATTTTTTGTAACAACACCAAATTGGCCACACCTTGATAAAACTTCGCTATTTACAAATCTGTCCGCATGTTGTATAATTAATATATGATAGCAGGCGGTCACGCCAAGGTAAACGATGATTAAATGAGATAAATTTTGAGCAAGTATTTTTAAGACAGAAAACGGCTTGTTTTCGAAGGCAATACCCGAAGGTATTGGCAAGAAAAGAAGACTTTTTATGGCGAAAAAGACGCGGCCACAAATTCTATCGAATTAATCAGCGGTTACCTATAAAGCCGCTTGCCGCATAAATTATTTTGGAGGTACAGCATATGAAGATCGATGTAATCGGCGACGGCTATGAAGTGGATGAGAAGCTTAAAACACTGATATTGAAAAAACTCCAAAGGCTTAATAAGTATTTCGAGCCGTCTGCGGTTTGCAAGCTTATATTAAGGCAGGAAAAGACCGCATACGTAATGTCTGTAAATATTTTCGGCGAAAAACAGGTGCGCGCCGAGGCGCAGAGTATGAACATGTACGATAACATTGACATAATAATACCGAAAATTACTCGGCAGATAAGAAAGCAGCAGGGAAAGATCGAAAGCATCAAGGATGGCACGATCCCAAAAATACTCTTTAACAACGACTTAAAGGATGCCGCTGAAAGCGACGACACGGTATAAAAGCAGATTTTTCAAGTAAAACAAAAGCGGATTTTACGGCGGAAAAGGGTTTCCGCCGTAAAATTATGCCGGTAAATAAGGAATGACATAATATGGAACTGGGTGTTTCGACGGCGATTTTTTTCCCTAGGCTCTACACAGAGGATGCTTTCGCGGTTATAAAGTCCTTGGGCTGCAATATATGCGAAGTGTTTATGAATACCTATTGCGAGTACGAACCGGAGTTTTCCGCTCTGTTCAATTCAAAACGCAACGGCGTATCGGTACATTCGGTACACGCCCTCAGTAACGAATTCGAGCCTGAACTATTCAACAGGAATCCCAGGGTTTACAGCGACGCGCAGAAGCTTTTCCATAAGGTTTTGGCCGCCGGCAAAAGCATGGGCGCGAAAAACTACACGTTCCACGGCCCGGCGAAGCTGAAAAAAGTCCCTTATGTTTTTGATTACGGTTACCTGTCAGAATGTATCAACCGCCTTACGGAGGACGCCTCCGGATACGGCGTCAGCATAGCTTACGAAAATGTGCACTGGTGTTATTTTTCCTCCCCGGAGTATTTTAACGAATTGAAGGGCAGATGCCCGCTGCTTAAAGCGACTCTGGATATAAAGCAGGCGGTCCTTTCCGGCATACCGTACGGCGAGTATATAGACGCGATGGCGGGGCGCATCGAAACGGTGCACATATGCGATATAGCGCATTCGAACCAGACGACCCTTCCTGGCCGCGGCGATATAGATTTTGCCGAGCTTTTCAGGCGTTTAAAGAAAACCGGCTACAACGGCCCCGTCATGATGGAGGTCTACAGTAAGGACTACAAGGATTTTTCCGAGGTCGCGGAAAGCTGTGAATATATCCGCAGAATAATGAAGAAAGAGGGCGTGCTGTGACGCGCGCTGTTTGGGAAACAATGAACAAATACCTTTGAATCCCGCGGCGGCAATTTATAACCTGTATCAAAAATCTGCCCGAATTCAGCTCGAGTATTTATTCATCGTTTCCTTTACTATTATTTTGCGCCGCCGGCCGGAACGGGCGCAGCAGATCATATATCAGCGTGAAAATCGCGGCGGCAAGCGGCAGTATTCCGGCAATTGCGATGAAGGCCGAATGGTGCGCCATAAAAGCCATCTGTAACGCCCAGAAACACAGATAAAGCGTCAGCGGCACGTTTTTTGCCAGCGCCAATATCACTGCGGCGCGCGCGCGCATGGGCGCCGACACCTGCAGTACGGTCAATGCGGCGGCGATAAGCAGCGCGGGCATTGCCTGCGAAGCGTTCATAAAGGTGCTTGCTAAGGTGCATACTCCGATACTGAACATCAAACAGGCGGGCAAGGCCCATACTGCCGCAAGCTCCAATGCTTTTTTCATAGTGCGTTCTCCTTTCAATATTCTTTTGAAGCGTTTGTTCCGGTCTGTCCGGCGTTCAATATTTGACCTCGTGCTTTACGCCGAGTGCTTTTTCGTATTCGGGCAAAACCTGCCATGCGCTTTTCGGCAATGTGCCGTCGGCGGTTACGGTTGCGCTTATATCGATATAGATGTTGTCGATAAACAGCACAAAGACCGCGCTGCTTCCGGCGACGGCGGGCGTTTTAAGCTTCAGGTTGTGCAAACTAATAAGCATGGCATACCCGTTTTCCGTCCGGTATCTGTTGCAGCCTAACCGCACTGTTTGATGCGCTTCGAAGTCAGTCACGGTTTCGCCGTCTATTTTCAGCCGCACAAAATACATTTCCTGCGGCAGCGCGTTGCCTTCAAGGACGATCATGCCGGCGGCATAATTACCGTTGTCGTCAATTGTGAAATTAGCAGTCTGCATTACCGCGCTCTGCGCGTATTCGGGTGTTTTTACATATGTCAGCGAATGGAGGATATTCGCGGCCGTAAGGATAAGAACGCATGCCGAAACAGTAATCGCTGTAATAATGCGCTTTTGCCGTTTGCTGCGGCTGTGGCTGTGGCAAAGATATGCGAAGATCAGCAGCGCCCCCGAAAGCGCGCAGACGAAATAGTACGTCACGGGGATACGGAAAGCGTTGTTGCCGTAATAGCCGTTGAGGGCCGCGCACACTATCAGCGAAAATACAAGCATCGTTCCGTTAGCGGCGCATAATACGATATTGGGGATAAACGAAAATCCTGCGTCGGGGTGCACCGCCTTTATTATCATATACACTGCCAGCGTAATGACCGCCGCGACGAACGCGGGGCACATGACCGACAAGAAAGCCTGAAGGCCGCCCGACAGCCTGAGGTAGTATTCGTCGCCGTAGAGCGGCACGGCTGAAAAGGTATATAAGGTATTGTTGTATTTTACGGAAAGGCACGAGTTGAAAAGCATAAAAAATATGACGGCTACCAGCATAATGACCTGCACCGCCGTATATTGGTTAATAGTGATCTGCGTAAGCTTCAGCCCGCCTGTGTTTTTGTCTCTTGCCGGTTCCGCAACGCTTCCGCAGGCTTCTTCTTTTTTTTGCTCCGCCGCTGTTCCGCCGCTTGCTTTAAGGCTTTCAGTGCTTTCGTTTAAGGTTTCTGCGGCTTCCGTATCACAGGGAAGTGCGGCGGACGCGGCGCATGAATCAGCGCGGCAGTACAGCGCGTCTACGGTAATCCCGAAAGTATCGGCAATACGCGGCAAAATGGAAATGTCGGGAAGGCCGTATCCGTTTTCCCAGCGCGAGACCGCCTTGTCGGTCACATGAAGGGCTTTGGCAAGCTGCTTTTGAGTCAGTCCGCTTTTTTCCCTAAGGCGTAAAACCGCGGTTCCGATATTGGCTGCATCCATACCTAACTCCTTTATGTATCGATATGCGAATACTGTTTCCTGACGGCCGGGATCAAGTATCTTATCCGCCCGATTATATTTTATTATAAAAAATGGCTAAAAGCAACACTGAATGTCAAAAATCAGGTATATGCAACGTATACCTCCGTATACGGCCGCAAGAAGGGACGGGGGAAGATGATTAATCTTTGACTTTTATTCTGAAATCCATTATAATAGACCCGAAATAGCAGCTGTAAGATGCTGCAATATGTTAATCTTATTGGAGGAGCATTATGGCAAGGACAGCCAGAAAAAAAAGCGAAAGCGGGATATACCGTGTAGTTCTTCGCGGGACAAACAGGCTTGCGGTATTTAAGTCTGACGATGATAAGGAAGAATTCCTTAAAAGACTGATTGCAGTTAAAGCGGAATTCCCGTTTAACCTTTATGCCTATTGTTTTATGGACGATCATGTACAGCTGCTTATTAAGGAGACCGGCGTAGCTATCAACAGGGTCTTTTCAAGATTGACGCCCCGCTTTGCGATCTGGTACAACAGAACACATGACAGAACGGGGATACTGTTCATGGATAGGTACAAAAGCGAGCCTGTGATCGGCGACAGCCGGCTTTTGGAATCCGCCAGGCATATCCACAAGCTGCCCGTAAACTCCGGCCTGGTCAAGGGCGCGGGCGAATACAAATGGAGCAGCTACGGCGCGTATTTAAACGGCGAAAGCCTTGTTGACGTCGAGCCGGTACTGTCTATGCTTGGCGGCAGGGAAGGGTTTATCCGCTATATGGACGAAGCCGCGGGCGAGGCGTTCTCGGATTTTGAGGGCGTGTCATATATTTCGGACTCAAAGCTGATGAAGCACATTGAAAAGATATACGCTAAATATAATATCACGGATATTGCGGGTGTTGATAAAGCTACGCGAAACGAAATAGTGAGGAAAATAAGGAAAGTACCCGGCTCCAGCATGCGCCAGATCGCCGAGCTTACCGGCCTTACGTTTTCGGTTGTCAGAAGTATCGTAAGATAATTGCGCCGCGCGGATCCGCTTTTTACGCGTTTACATTCTTTGCACGCTTTACCGCGCTTGACTTTTCCTTATCTTATGCTATACTGATAAAACTGCGCTAGGCGGGGAGTTAGCGGTGCCCTGTACCCGAAATCCGCTTCAGCGGGGCTGAATACCTCTCGCGGCTTTTCTTATGGGTGTCAGCCTGCGGAGAGGGGCGATGATCCAAAGGTCTTATGCGGCGGCGGGCTGTGAAACGTGTCAGGGCGGAGACGCAGCAGCACTAAGCGGATTCCGGCGCGCGCCATGAGGATACTTTTGGGGAGTTACCTGCCGCAGGATATGTGCCGGTAAGGACTGTCAACAGAGGGTGCGCAGTATATAAAGCCCGTCGGGTAAGAACGCCCGGCGGGCTTTATATATATGGTCAGGGGGACGAGCCAAGGCGGTACGACGGCGAAAATCATGCATTTTTCAAGCGACGTGCAATTTTCGCTGGAGAATGACGATATTGCGTCGATCGAGGTATTCGAGGAAATGTCGCCGTCGGCAAACCGATTGGAGTACGGGATCGCATCGGGGGCATGTACGGTCAAAATCAAAGATAAGTACGGCAGGTTTACAAAATACTCCGACTTGATGAAGAAGAACAGGATAGTAAAACCGTTTGTGTACGCCGTAGATCTTGAAAGCCGGCTGCCGCAAAGAGATTATCCCCTGGGGACGTTTTATTCAGATGAATGGGCAATATCGGCGGACAGCCGGTATATAACGTGCAAGGCATATGACAGCCTGTATTTGTTGCAGAATATAGTAATAGAATACCCGCGGACGGCAATAACGGAAAACGGGCAAACGTCATGGTATGTGGACGGAAAAGCGTCGAAAGGCAGTACGACGCGGGCGATCCCGAGTACTTTCGGCGAAGTGGTAAAGAAAGTAGTCGGCCTTGCCAATATTGAAAGGCGCGAAAAAGGTCTGTTTGGTGACGATATAGCAATTGTCGTCGATCCGGCTCTGAACGGTATGGAAATCGATTGTGTGCTGCTGGGCAAGGATACGGCGTGGAATATGCTGAAAAAATTGGCGATATTCGCAAGGGCGTATATCTATACGGACCGGGAAGGGAAAATACATGCGGCAAAGGCCGGCAGCGCTGCGGGAACAAGCCCGGCAAAGATAACGCCGGACAACAGCTTTACATACAACCTTCCGGATTATAACAAGACGGTAATCAACAAGGTAAATGTGGATTATACCGAGATCACAGACGGAAAGGAGGATGATGATAAGTTTACTATAGCTTTAAGCGACTGTGAAGAGGTAAAGAATGGGCAGGGAACTGTAACGCATTATATAGCGACATTGAAGTTAAAGAATTTTTATAATAGCTTTTCAAAAGAGATGGTTAAGAGGTATGTCGATGATGTATGCACGATTGAATGGAATCCGTCATTAAATATTGAAATTATAGATTAGGCTGTTAGTGTTAAATTATATACAGCAAATGGTATGTACATATTGGCAGAATTAATGCAGATAAATAAGGTTTTCTTTCCAGCTTGGGTATTAGCAAAGACAAAACGTTTAAATGATATACCTTCAAGGCTACTAGTGTTGTTCAACGACGTATTATCTGCATTAACTAGCTGAGCGCTTAAAAAATTACCTAATGCGGCTGGCTCTACAAAAGTATATGGAACGAAAAGAAAGTCAACAAGAGTCCTATAAGGTGATGTTGCCTCAAGGCTGATCGCGGTCACCTTAATCTCGAACAGCTTTAACCCGTTGCTTGAATAGGTGACAGTATCGCCTAACTGATAGAC
This sequence comes from Eubacteriales bacterium, assembly GCA_031553565.1. Classification (GTDB taxonomy): domain Bacteria; phylum Bacillota; class Clostridia; order Christensenellales; family DUVY01; genus JAVBLK01. The sequence continues at coordinate 459 of JAVBLK010000041.1, read as the reverse complement.
CTTATTCGGATCGCCGTCGACCTTGCCTTCCAGCAGCAGTAACTTGTTCTTGGCGGCGGCATTATCTTGCTCAAGCTGGGATATACGGTCCTTCAAGGCTTGGATATCCGCGTCATAGTCCTTGCCGCCGGTACAGCCGGACAAACATACAGCCAATGTAAGGCTTATCAATAAACAAAAAACAATACTTATCTTCTTAAACATAATACACCTACCCTTACATTTAATACCTATATTATATCAGAAAAAGCTATAAATGCAACAATAGCAAGGAGGTGGTCGCATATGAAAACATAGCAATAAGTAATAGAATACCCGCGGACGGCAATAACGGAAAACGGGCAAACGTCATGGTATGTGGACGGAAAAGCGTCGAAAGGCAGTACGACGCGGGCGATCCCGAGTACTTTCGGCGAAGTCGTAGAAAAAGTAGTGAAGCTTGCCAATATTGAAAGGCGC
>JAVBLK010000054.1:0-14114 GCA_031553565.1 Eubacteriales bacterium | reverse complement strand
CAAAATCTCGCTCATTTAATCAGCGTTTACTTAGCTTCTAAATTCCCGCCTTGTCAATGCCCCGGCATTGCCTGCGGCGGCAATTTAAAATCTGTATCAAAAATCTGTCCGAATTCAGCTCGAGTATTTATTCATTGTTTCCTTAATCCACAGAACTGTTTTGCTTACATACAGAGAACGCAACAAAACACTTGCGTTTAATAAAAATAATGCTATAATAGGTAATACAAAATGATTATAAGGCTTTCAGCCTTGTTTTCTTTCTTACGGGCGGCAGCCCGAAACAACGCGGCTTTTCCGTGCGGCTTATATGGTTACATTCTCCATACTGCTGTGCGGCAGCACACCCGGACGAAGTTATGCGGTCTCCTCGCTTGCTTTTGTCCGCGGCGGATAAAAAAAATTTAACGGAGGAACAAAAAAAATGGACAAGGCAAAAAAGACGGAGATCATCAAAACGTATGCGCGCGGTGAAAACGACACCGGCAGCGCGGAGGTACAGATCGCGCTCCTGACCGAGCGCATCAACCACCTGACCGACCACCTGAAAAAGAACAACAACGACCACCACAGCAGGCGCGGCCTCTTGCAGATGGTAGGCCAGAGAAGGAGTCTTTTAAATTACTTAAAGGACACCGACATTACGCGTTACCGCGAGATCGTGCAAAAACTGAACTTAAGAAAGTAACCGGCGACGGTTTGCTTAAAAATGACGGCTGCTCTAAAAAGCAGCCATCATTTTTTGGCGGGCAGCGGCAGTTAAAAAAACATAAAAATTTAAAAAAGGGTCAAAATTGATGAAAGAAAACAAAGGTCTAAAGATTTCTGCAGGCATCCTGCTGATCGCGGCAGGGGTTTTCCAGGTTTATATATCGGCAAAGGGTTTGCCGGCCGCGGGTAGTTCCGCAATGAATTCCGCTTCTGCGTTTTTGGGATTCGCTTATGCCGCACTGCTTATCCTTACAGGCGTTTTTGCGTTCGCAAATTTAAAGAAAGCCACGGGCGGCCTGCTGGCCGCGTATATTCTTTTGCAGGTGATAGGGATTGCCATACATTTTGGAGCGAGGGAAGAGGGGACTAAATTCGCTTTCGGCGATTTATTCAACCTTTGCTTTTCGCTGGCCTGCCTTCTTTCTAGTTTGTTCCTTATGCTTACTTGCTTTAATGCGTTCAAACGGCCGCAGAACAAGTTTTTCATTTTCCCTGCGGTAATAGGGCTGGTAACATTTTTCTATCTGGTAGGGCTTATTCCTGTTCTTGACAGCACAGAATATTCAAAAATATTTACGGATTACAATATAAGCTTTCTGGCGTCTTTATCGCTGTATATCGGATCAATGCTGCGCTTTTTAAGTATCACGCGGCAAAAGCAGCCGGCCGTGTCAGCGCCAGAAGCATATCCTGCCGGTTCCGGCAATTATCCCTGCGTTCAGGCTGCCGGAGTATATCAGTCATATGCGCCAGTGGATCAGAACGCAGCGCCTTTTAACGCCCCGTATGTACCCGCGGCGATAAAAGCGCAGGGCAGTTTGAAAGGCTATAAAATAACGGCTGCGTCACTGTTTTTCGGCGCGGCGATGATGCAGATGTTTTTGATGATCCTTGTTTCATTTTTGGGCGGCTCTTTCGGCAGCATTTTGGATCTAAGGGCGTTGCTTGGTAACAGCACGTTTACTGTAATACTGGCAGCCTGCGCATATATCGCGCTGGGCGTTCTCACGTTGAAATGTAATAACAGGAAGGCGCTTATGTGGGCAGTATCGGGCTGCGCCGTCTTTTTCCTGATCATATTTTTGAACAATGTAATCGCATTTTATTTAAGCGCGGCGGATTTCACCGGCGACAGTCTTACATTGCTCATAGTAACCCTCACGCCCAGTTTCATACTGCTGATATCGCTGCTATTCCTCGGCTTAGGCCTCTCCGGGAAAATCAATAGCCCTAGAAAGCTGTTTTTTGTCTTTCCGGTATGTCTTACAATACTTATGGTCGTCTTCTTTGTCTTTTTATTCAAGTCGGGCGCCGGCAGCATGGACGCCGTTACCGGCTACATGATGTTTATTATGATCTGCCTGCCGACGCTTATGCCCGCCGCCGCATATATGTTTATGTATATGGGCTGCATCCCCGCCGAAAGCGCCGGGGACACGGTTGCCGCATATGTAACAAATGGACAAAATCAAGGCTTTACAGTCGCTATGCCGATAACGCAAAGCTCCTCATCGGGCGACGATGCCGCCCGCAACATCCAAAAGCTGTACGAGCTTAAGACCGACGGCATAATAACCGAAGCCGAATTCGAGGAAAAAAGACAGATCATATTGTCCAAGAGATAAACGAAAAAAAGCATCTCCATAAAACATAGGCCGGCTGCATAAAAACAGCCGGCTTTTGTATTGTCCGGCTTTCGCATTATATAGTAAACTATCTTTAAAATCAGCTTACCTTCATCTATTTGGTATAAAGCGGCATAAATTGCCCGCCTTTCAAAAATGACAAAGCGGCAACAATCTGTTAAAAGACTTGCTTTTCATTTTTAAAAAATAGTAATTAGTGGTATAATAGAAAAGTTATAAAATGAAAAAGGAAGAAAACAAGAGACATGAAAGAAGCAAAGATTTTTGAGACCCAGATCGGCGGACGCAAGGTTACCGTCGAGGTGGGCAAGTACGCCGAATTAGCAAACGGCAGCTGCCTTATCCGCTGCGGCGACACAGTAGTGCAGGTAAACGTAACGATGGCGCCCGCGCCGCGCGACGGCCTGGACTATTTCCCGTTAGGGGTAGATTTCGAGGAAAAGATGTACGCAGTGGGCAAGATCCCCGGCGGCTTCAAAAAGCGCGAGGGCAGGGCGTCAGACAAGGCTATTTTGACCAGCCGCCTTATCGACAGGCCTATCCGCCCGCTTTTCCCCAAGGGGTTCTTTAACGACGTGGCGATCGTGGCGACCGCGCTCTCCGTCGACACCAACATCCCGCCCGAAGTATTTGCAATGATCGGCAGCTCGATCGCGACGTCTATTTCGGATATTCCGTTTTACGGCCCGACGGGCTCGGCAGTGGTCGGCCTTGTCGACGGCAAGTTCGTCATCAACCCCGATAACGAGCAGCGCGCAAAGAGCCGTATGCACCTTGTCGTCAGCGGTACCGACGAGGCGATAATGATGGTCGAGGCGGGCGCGAATATGGTTTCAGAGGACGAGATGCTGAAAGGCATACTGTTTGCGCACGAGGAGATCAAAAAGCAGGTCAAGTTCCAGCATACAATCATAAAGGCAGTCGGGAAGCCTAAGAAAGAGATACAGTATTACACCGTTCCCGGCGAGATCGAAAAGGCCGTGCGCGAATATGCGGACAAGAAGCTGGATAAGGCTTTGGACACGTTTGACCGCCAGCAGCGCCAGGCCAGCGAGGACGCGTTGAATGAGGATGTCCAAGCGCATTTTGCCGAAATTTTCGAGGGCAAGAAGCGCGAGATCGGCGACGTCATATACAACATGACCAAGGAAAAGGTCCGCGCAAAGATTTTGGATAAGGGCGTGCGCCCGGACGGCAGGAAGCTTACCGACATCCGCGACATCTGGTGCGAGACGACTATTCTGCCCAGAGTCCACGGCAGCGCGGTCTTTACGCGCGGCCAGTCGCAGGCAATGACGACCGCGACGTTAGGCACTATCAGCGAGGTGCAGAAGCTGGAGGGTCTTGACGACGATATGTTCAAGCGTTATATGCACCACTATAATTTCCCGCCCTACAGCACGGGCGAGGCTAAGCCCTTGCGCAGCCCCGGCCGCAGAGAGATCGGCCACGGCGCGCTTGCCGAGAGGGCGCTGGAGCCCGTTATCCCGTCCGAGGCGGAGTTCCCCTATGCGATAAGGACTGTCAGCGAGATTTTAAGCTCTAACGGCTCGACCAGCCAGGCCAGCGTCTGCGGCAGCACATTGGCGCTTATGGACGCGGGCGTTCCGATCAAGGCGCCGGTCGCCGGCATTGCGATGGGGCTTATCAAGAACGAAGACGCGGCCAAGGTAGCGATTCTCTCCGACATACAGGGGCTGGAGGACTTTTTGGGCGATATGGACTTTAAGGTCGCGGGCACCAAGGACGGCATAACCGCCATCCAAATGGATATAAAGATCAAAGGCATAGACGAAAAGATATTAAAGACCGCGTTAGAGCAGGCCAGGGTTGGCAGACTGCATATCCTGGGCAAAATGCTGGAAACGCTGCCGCAGCCGCGCCCCGAACTCAGCAAATGGGCGCCCAAGATCATATCCTTCGATATCGACCCCGACAAGATCGGCGACGTTATCGGCAAGCAGGGCAAAGTAATCAATAAGATCATCGAGATGACGGGCGTCAAAATGGACATAACCGAGGACGGCAGGGTGTTCGTGGCAACGCAGGATCTGGAACAGGCCGAGAAAGCCAAGGCAATGGTCAACATCATTGTGACCGGCCCCATCCGCGGCGCAAAATACAACGGCGTGGTTGTAAAGGTGCTGGACTTCGGCGCGTTCGTCGAATATGCGCCCGGCTGCGACGGAATGGTCCACATCTCGAAGCTGTCTGACAAGCGCGTCGATAAGGTCACTGATATAATCAATGTCGGCGACAAGGTCGTGGTAGAGGTCATAAAAATTGACGAGCGCGACAGGGTAGACTTAAGGCTGGTAGAAAAGCTGTAACCGTCCCGCCGGCGGCTAAAAGCGGCATGAGCCTAAAAAACGCCGGGGACAATAATATCCCATAGTAAAAAGACAATCAAGAACAGGCTGTCCCGAAAATGCAGGGACAGCCTGTTTCGGCGTTTTGCTGCATCTTAACGCAGGAAACGCGCCGTCAGGAAACTTTAAGGATATTTTTACTGCAAATCCCTGAAAAACCACGTCAAATGCTTGTCAATTAAAGTGCGCTGTGCTATAATTTCCTCACGTTTAAAAACGGGTCTTTAGCTCAGCTGGCAGAGCACCTGACTCTTAATCAGGGTGTCCGGGGTTCGATCCCCCGAAGACCCACCAAAACCCTGTTTTTTACAGGGTTTTTTAATTTCCGGGAAATCGCGGTATAAATGTTTGAAAGCCATAACCTTACAAATGTGGCGAAGCCACTGTAGTTTTGCTCTGGTGAAGACCGCGGTATAAATGTTTGAAAGCCACAGCCTTACAAATGTGGTGAAGCCACTGTTGTTTTGCTCTGGTGAAGACCGCGGTATAAATATTTAAAAGCCATAACCTTACAAATGTGGCGAAGCCACTCGGGATTGAATTGTTCTTACTTTTGTTATTATTAAATTACCTGTTTATGCACAAAATATGTTAAAATATCAGCAGTAACAAAAGAACCGGCGATTGATCTGCCGGTGAGGAAAAAATGCGGAAGGAAAAATTTTTGCATTCGCGCGCGGAAGCGGTTGAAACAATGTTCGATTGCGCGGGAATGGGCATTTGGGAGATCGTTTGCGGCGACGGCGGCTATTCTATCAGACTCGACGCGTCCGTGGCGGAAATATTCGGCTATAAGACAAGCCATACTATGGATTTTTTCGAGCTCATGGAAGCCTGTCATAAGGACGACAGGCAGCGGATAACGGCCGAGATGCAGAGCCTTCTTTCATCTCCGGGCCAAACAAGGGTCATCGAATACCGCGTGTTCGCCCCGGCTAAAAACGAATGGCGCTGGATCAGGAGCTACGGCAAATGCTTTGCGGGCGAGCTGCCCGGCACGGCGCACATCCTCGGCTCCAGCCAGGATATCCACGACAGCCTTGCCTTCCGCTCGTTTGCAGACTACGAGGCCAACGAGCGCGCCAAGATCATGCTGGACGCCACGCCGCTGTGCAGTAATTTCTGGGACGAAAACATGAACAATATCGACTGCAACGAGGAGGCGGCCAAGCTTTTTGATTTAAAGAGCAAGCAGGAGTACCTCGATAATTTCGATAAGCTGTCACCCGAATTTCAGCCGGACGGCCAGTCTTCATCCGTAAAGGCTGAAAAATATATTACGCAGGCGTTTAAAACCGGCCGTGTCACATTCGAGTGGATGCACCAGAAGCTTAACGGCGAGCCGGTCCCTGCCGAAATAACGCTTGTCAGGGTGCGGCGCGGAGACAGTGATATCGTCGTAGGCTATACCCGCGACCTGCGCGAGTATAAGAAAATGATGGCTGCGGCGGACGAGGCCAACGAGCGCGCCAGGATCATGCTGGACGCAACGCCGCTTTGCTGCAACCTGTGGGACGAGAACTTCAACAATATTGACTGCAACGAGGAGGCGGTCAAGCTGTTCGAACTGAAAGACAAAAAGGAATACCTGGACAGGTTTTTCGAGCTTTCGCCGCCCATCCAGCCCTGCGGCAGGCCGACCGCCGAAATGGCCATTGAAAATATCACTAAGGCATTTAAGACCGGCAGGGCAGTGTTCGACTGGATGCACCAAAAGCTGAACGGCGAGGAGGTGCCTTCCGAAATAACGCTTGTCAGAGTCAAGCGCGGCGACAAGTACATTGTCGCCGGCTATACCCGCGATATGCGCGAGTATAAAAAGATGATGGCCGAGATAAAACAGGTCGAGGCGGACTTAAGGCTGGCGCGTGACGCGGCGGAGGAGAGCGCGCGGTCCAAGAGCGAGTTTTTGGCAAATATGAGCCACGAGATAAGGACGCCCATGAACGCGGTGTTGGGGATGCTGCACATTCTGCAGGCGGAGGCGGGCGGTTTTTCGGCAAAGCAGGCGGACTACCTGAATAAAATAGAGCAGTCGGCAAAGTCGCTCTTACGCATAATCAACGATATCCTGGATTTTTCCAAGATCGACGCCGGCAAGCTGGAAATGGAAAACGTAGAGTTTACCTTAGACAATGTGCTGACGCAAATGCGCGACACATTCAGCGGCGCGATTTCGGCGAAAAAACTGTCTTTTGATATAATCGCGCCCGAAAACAGCGGTCAGATACTTAAAGGCGACCCGCTCAGGCTTGCGCAGGTGCTGATAAATCTTATCGGCAACGCCGTCAAATTTACCGAAAAAGGCAGCGTCACCCTGACCGCGGCCGAGGAGGATAGCGGCAACGGCGCAGCTATCTATAAGTTTTCGGTCAAGGACACGGGGATCGGGATCAATACTGAACAGGCGAGAAGGCTTTTTACGCCGTTCACGCAGGCGGATACCTCTACCACCCGCAAATACGGCGGCACAGGCTTGGGCCTTGCGATCAGCAAGAAGCTGGTCAATATGATGGGCGGTGAGATCACTTGCGAAAGCGCGCCGGGGAAAGGCACGGAGTTCAGCTTTACCGCGCGTTTTGAAACGGCTGGCGGGAATGAGGCCGCGCCGGCAGGAAAAAAAGACCGCGATGACCGCGGCGCGGCGGAAGTAAGCGGGTTGAAGCCGCTGCTGCTTGCCGAGGACAACGAGATAAACCAGATCATAGCAAAGGAGCTTCTCACGATGCAGGGCTACCGCGTCGACATCGCAAATAACGGCAGGGAAGCTGTCGATATGCTGCGCGCCGGTGATTATCAGCTTATCCTGATGGATATCCAAATGCCCGTTATGGACGGGATCACCGCCGCCAAACTGATCAGGCAGGAGGCGTGCTATAAAGACATCCCGATCATCGCAATGACCGCGCACGCCATGTCGGGCGACAGGGAGAAAAGCATTGCCGCCGGCATGAACGACCATATAACCAAGCCTATCGAGCCGGAGCTGCTGTACAAAACCCTGCAAAAATGGGTTTCAAACGGAAAGGAGCGGAGTTGAGTCGTTCCTTAAGGAATATTTTAGGAGTGAAAGAAAATGTCTGAACAAAACATCAAAAAAGCGGTTATGGAAATAGAAGGGAAGGGCACGGTCGAGATCGAATTGTACCCTGACACCGCGCCGGTATCGGTCGAGAATTTTATAAAGCTGGCTAAGAGCGGCTATTACAACGGACTGACATTCCACCGCGTCATCCCCGGCTTTATGATACAGGGCGGCTGCCCGAAAGGCACCGGGACGGGCGGCCCCGGCTACACGATAAAGGGCGAATTCAAAGCTAACGGCGTCAACAACCCGCTAAAGCACGCCCGCGGCGTATTGTCAATGGCGCGTTCGCAAAGCCCCGACAGTGCGGGCTCGCAATTTTTTATCATGCATAAGGACAGTCCGCACCTTGACGGGCAATACGCGGCGTTCGGCAAGGTAATAAACGGGATCGAAACGGTCGACGCGGTCGCGGCCGTCAGGACCGATTACGGCGACAAGCCGGTAAAGCCCGTTAAGATCTCTTCCGTAAAAATTATGGAATAGTTTTTAACAACGGGGGATACGCAATGAAAAAAGCGGTGAAGATAAAACTTTTGCGCTCGCTTACGGCAACGGATATACGGCTATTACCGTATATCCCGTACCTGTTGCAGGATATTTGGTCGCTGGGCACGCCCGTAAACGCCCTTATCGCCATATTAAAGCGGCAAATACCGTCAATGGCGGATTTCAAGGCGCTTGATTTAGGCTGCGGCAAGGGCGCGGCCGCTTTGGAGATAGCGCGCCGTACCGGGGCGCATGTACATATGGTCGACGGCATTCCCGCCTTTATAAAATGCGCCCGCGAAAAGGCGAAAAAGATGCATTTATCGCACCTTTGCACCTTTGCCGCCGAGGATATCAACCGTACGGTCAACAAGGCGAAGGATTACGATATGGTACTCCTAAACGAAGTGGGCAATGTTTTCGGCAATGCCGCCCGTACGGTCAGGACGCTGAAAAAGACTGTGAAGCCCGGCGGTTATATCGTCATCAGCGATGCGTACCTGACAAACGGCTCAAGTGACATAAGGCTTGCCTATGATTACGAAACGCTGGACGCGTGGCTGGAGGCGTTTAAGCGTGAGGACTGTATAATCCTGGAGCATTACGAGGAGTCCGGCGAAACCTACCGCGAGATCGACAACGAGTATAATAACCAATGCATATTAAAGAGGGCGGAGGAGCTGAAAAAACGCTATCCGCAAAAGGCCGGCCTTTTCGACGCTTATGTAAAGAGTCAGGCGGACGAGACCGCTGACATCGAGGGCGACAGCGTTTCCGGGGCAATTTGGCTGGCGAAAACTATGGGCTGACATTTCCCGCCCAAGGCGCGGTGTGTCTAGGCTCTAAAAAAAGCTGGTGAAAATATGGAATGGCAATTTGAAATCATAAGAGCGCTCCAAAGTATTTCCAACGGTTTTACCGACCTTCTTTTCGGCGGCATCACTCTTTTCGGCGATGAAATAGTACTGATCGCCGTTGCCGCAGTTTTGTATATATGCTTTGATAAAAATTTCGCCTACAAGCTGATCATGGTCTTTCTTTTGGGCTCGTTCGTTGTCGACATTATGAAAGGCGCGTTTCAGGTCGAAAGGCCGTTCTTTTCGGATATGAGCCTTTGTATCGGGGAACCTACAGAAGGCTTTTCTTTTCCGAGCGGCCATACGATGACGGCGGTCGTTCTTTACGGGATGACGGCAATATGGCTGGTCAAAAAATACGGCCTGCGCGGTAAGAAAAAAACGTTGACGTACTCCGCCGCAGGTACTCTGACCTTTTTGGTCGCGCTTTCCAGAATGTATCTGGGACAGCATTTTCTGACCGACGTGACGATGGGTTTTTTGGTGGGCGCGGTCACAATCATGCTTTTTCTTTTACTGGAGTTTGTTTTAAAGGACAGGGAAATATTCTATTCGTTACTGATCGTTCCCGCACTTGTCCTTGTGATAGTGTTTCCCGGCCAGAAAAACTATTATATGGCGCTGGGCGTGACCGCGTCGATGTCTTTGGGCTATTTCCTGGAAAAGAGGTATGTCAGGTATAGTGTGACTGAAAAGTGGTGGATACAGCTTATCAAGGCTGCCGTATGCCTGGGCGCAGCGTTCGCGCTTAAGGAAGGGCTTAAGCCGCTGCTCGAACTTTACGGCATAGACAGCGAGGGCGGGCTGTCCGCGCTGATAAGGTATTCCCTGGTGGGCTTGTGGGTGTCGCTTGGGTTTATGGGCATATGTAAGGCGGTCATACCGCGTATATTCAGCGGTAAGGGCGGCGGCGCGGACGGCGGGGAAGGCCCGGATGCAAATAAGACGGTCAAGGACTCAACGGAAAGAAAACAAAAGGAGACCGGAAAAAATGGATGAAAAGAACGAAATAAAAACTATAGACGAATATATCGCGCAGTTTCCTGATGAAAGACAAGCGCGGCTTTTCGAGATACGCGAAGTGATACGCGCCGCCTCGCCGGAAGGCACAACGGAGAAAATCTCCTGGGGGATGCCGACGTTCTATTTTTACGGGAACCTTGTGCATTTTGCCGCGGCTAAGGCGCACACAGGCTTTTATCCGGGCGCAAGCGGCGTGGAGAATTTTGCAGGGCGGCTTGACGGATACGGTACGACAAAGGGCGCGATACAGTTCCCGTATAACAAGCCGCTGCCCAAAGAGCTTATTGCCGACATAGTCAAATTCCGCGCGGCGGAGAACCTTGCCGCGAAAAAGAAAAAATAATTTTGCGGGTATTTAAGGAGTGGTCAAATTTGTGGAGATATCTTTTGGCGTCTTTTTGATCCAGAGCAGTCAAAAATTTTAACTTATAGCTCTGCTATGAGCTAAAATTTTTGACAGTTCTGCCCTCAAAAATCCATCCCAAAGCTTATTCTCCACAAAATTTCCACTCCTGGTATTTACGCGGGCTTGCGTACAAAAGCCTGTCTGCGCTATAATAAAGAAGCAATAAATGAAAACATGTATCATCGACTACAGCGCGGGGAACCTTACCAGTGTTTACCGCGCCTTAAAATTTCTTGGGCTGAATGCCGTTATTTCTATGGATAAAGCTGAGATAGCCGCCGCCGACAAGATAATACTGCCCGGCGTCGGTAATTTCGGATACGCCGCTGCCAGCCTTTCAAGAAGCGGGCTTGATAAAACCATCAAGTCGGAAATCAATAAAGGCAAGCCGTTTTTGGGCATATGCCTGGGGATGCAGCTGCTGTACGAAACCAGCGCGGAGAGCCCCGGCATAAACGGCCTGTGCGTGTTTCAAGGCGGTTTACAACGGTTCGGGTCGCTTAAAGTGCCGCATATGGGCTGGAATACGGTAAAGCATAATAACTTTCCGTTATTCAAAGGTCTGCCGGCGGAGCCGTATATGTACTTTGTCCACAGCTATTACGTGCCGCAGGATCTGCCGAACGCCGCGGCGTCGACCGGTTACGGCGTGGATTTCACTTCCGCATGCGCGCGGGACAATGTTTTCGGCGTGCAGTTCCACCCCGAAAAGAGCGGTGACGAAGGGCTCCAGGTTTTAAAAAACTATGGGGCCATGTGATCGGGTTTGCGCCTGTTTTAAAATATGTTAACTAAGCTGCGGAAAAGCCGCGAAAGGAAATGACTATGTTGGCAAAACGTATAATCCCGTGCCTTGACCTTTATAACGGCCGCGTTGTAAAGGGAGTAAATTTTATCAACCTGACCGACGCGGGCGACCCTGTCGAGACGGCGCGGCTGTACAACGACTCCGGCGCGGACGAGATAGTTTTTTTGGATATCTCGGCGACGCACGAGGGGCGTAAAACCATGAAAAGCATGATCGCGCGCGCGGCGGAGCAGGTTTTTATCCCGCTTGCGGTGGGCGGCGGCATCTCGGAATTGTCTGACTTTACCGAAATATTGGGCGCGGGCGCCGACAAGATCTCGGTCAACAGCGCGGCGGTAAAAAACCCGCCGTTAATACGCAGCGCGGCGGACAAGTTCGGCAGCCAGTGCGTGGTGCTTGCGATCGATTGCAAAGAAAATGCCTCCGGACGCTTTGACGTATATGTAAACGGCGGCAGGGTGAACACGGGACTTGACCTTGTCGAATGGGCGGTAAAAGCCGAAAAACTGGGCGCGGGCGAGATTTTGCTTACCAGCATGGACCGCGACGGCACTAAGGCGGGCTATGATCTAAAGAGCCTGAAGGCTGTATCCGAAGCGGTAAAGATACCCGTGATAGCCAGCGGCGGGGCGGGGCAGCTGCCGCACTTTCGCGACGCAATAACGGTCGGCGGCGCGGACGCGGTTTTGGCGGCATCATTGTTCCACTTCGGCACGTTTTCGATAAAGGAAGTAAAGGAATACCTGCATAAAGAGGGGATACCGGTAAGGCTGTAAAGCTGTACCGCTGCAGTTTGGAAAAAGAATAGCAAAAAGCCGCGCTCAATTATTTTGGGCGCGGCTTTTATGGTTAACAATCAAGTTTTTATGCGGTCAGCATGACCGGCAAGTCAACTCCGAAATCCGTGGCAAAGCTCTTGACAAAATCGATAGCAGTTTGATAAATATCGGGGAATGCCAGCTTCACAATGAAGTAAGCCGCAACCGAAAGCACGATCAATATCAGCGCGATCGTGATCATAGCCAGAATATAGTTGCGCTTTGACTTCTTCTTGCTGAAAAGATAGCAAAGCCCCGCGATCAGGTTGACGCCCGGGATCGCCATCAGTATAAACGTCAAAATCCAATTGCCGACAGAGATATATTCGCTGTTTTGTCTGCCGTAATCTTTCATTTTTTTCGGCTCCTTTAACGCAATAGTACTTTTATACCCATAAGTATTCGTTTCTAAACGCAAATGTTAAGTAACCGCTGATTAATTCAATATAATTATTCATCGCTTCATAAAAAATGCAGTACTATTGAGTCAAGCATAATATATTATAAAAAATGGGAAATGTCAAGGCAGATTGCCGTTTTAATCCAATCCTAATAGTACCGCTGCGCTGTGAAAACCGCCCAGCGGTTTACAATAATTCAATCCCCGCTTTTTCGCAGGCGGCGATCGTGTCTTTGTCCCAGATAGAGACCTGGACTTCGCCTATGTGCGCCTTGCCCATGATCAGCATACATGTGCGCGACTGGCCGATGCCGCCGCCCATGGTAAGGGGGAGGGCGCCGTCGGCAAGCATCCTGTGAAAAGGGAAACGCAGCCTGTCCTCGCAGCCGGCCGTTTTCAGCTGTGACAAAAGGGACTCGCTGTCCACGCGGATGCCCATAGACGACAGCTCGAAAGCGCGGTTAAGCACGCTGTTCCAGACCATCAGGTCGCCGTTCAATTTCCAGTCGTCATAATCGGGCGCTCTGCCGTCGTGCTTTACGCCCGATTTCAGCTTGCCGCCTATCTGCATGATAAAGACCGTCTTATACTTCTTTACAAACTCGTCCTCGCGTTCCTTCGGTGTAAGCTGCGGATATTTATCCTCAAGCTGCTGGCTGGTCACAAAAGTGACTTTAGGCTCGATTTCCACCGCGCGTAAGGCCGGATACGCCTTTTGACACACGGCAAGCGTACCGGTCAGCGCCCTCGCGATGCCGCGCACAGTCTTTTTCAGGTAAGCGAAATTCCGCGCCTCGCGCGTTACTACTTGTTCCCAGTCCCACTGATCGACGTATATCGAATGGATGTTGTCCATTTCCTCGTCGCGCCGGATAGCGTTCATATCGGTGTACAGCCCCGAAAAGGGGGCGAAGCCGTATTCCTTCAAGGCGTGCCGTTTCCATTTGGCCAGCGAGTGTACGATCTGCGCCTCGGTGCCGGTTTCCTTTATATCAAAGGAGACGGCGCGCTCGGTACCGTTTAAATCGTCGTTATAGCCTGTGCCGCTCTCTACAAACAGCGGCGCGGATACGCGGCTTAGATTCAGCGCCTTTGCCAGGCGCCTTTCAAACGTACGCTTTATCAGCACGATAGCCGCCTCGGTGTCCTTAACGGACAGCAGGCTCTTGTATTTCTCAGGTATGTAAGTATGACTCATATTTCCATATTATAATACAAACCGGCGCTGCAGCACAACAATAACCGCGCAACGGAAACGAAAAAACAACAATTCTGTTACGATTATGAGATCCGCTGCCATATTTTGGTTTTGTATGTTATAATTATAATTAAGGAAACAATGAATAAATACTCGAGTTGATTTCGGACAGATTTTTGATACAGCTTTTAAATTGCCGCCGCAGGCAATGCCGGGGCATTGACAAGGCGGGAATTTAAAAGCTGTACAAAAAGATTCCGAAAGCAGCCGAAAAGGCATATTCAATGGAGTTTTCGCCATAAAA
>JAVBLK010000049.1:0-7699 GCA_031553565.1 Eubacteriales bacterium | reverse complement strand
TTTCCTTTGAGAACCGTATTCTGTTTTACCGCTGTTCACTACTAACCCGCCGCACTTCGGACATTTCATTATTCTTTCTTTTTCCATACCTACAGTTTATCATATATTAGTTTATATGTCCAATAATTTGTCCACTCCTTCTTAAAAGCTCAACTTGTCATCTCAGCCTTTTTCGGGTATAATAAGCAATATATCAAAGTTGCCGCGGAGAGTATTCACGGCTCGAATTTTTTGACGTATAGGCTACGTACACAAAGGAGAAGATCATGACTTGGCTGACTCAGCTGTGGGAAACAGTGAAGAAAGCATTCGCCGATTTTTTGAGCGTAGGCGGAATACAGATCCTGCTGGCGGCTTTGGCCGCGATCGCCGGGGTAATTATCATTAAGCTTATATTCCGGTCGATAAAACGCCGGATGATACGGCGCGGGAAGGTGAACGCGCTGTCTAGTTTCCTTTTATCAATAAGCAAGGTTCTCTTGTATATCCTGCTCTTTATTATCGTTATCTCTATTTTGGGTATTCCCGTCACCTCGTTTATAGTAATACTCGGCTCGGCGTCGATTGCGATAGGGCTTGCGATGCAGGGGACGCTGTCCAACTTTATCAGCGGCATCATGCTGATCATGACAAAGCCGTTCGGTATAGGCGATTATACTGACCTAAGCGGCAAGGCCGGCACCGTGAAAAGTATTGGGATACTCAATACGACCCTGATCACACCCGACAACAAGCTGATAGTGATCTCGAACGGCGAGGTCACGCAGAACGTCATCACAAACTATAACTATCATAAGACGCGGCGCGTCGACCTGAAGTTCTCGGTCGCGTACGGCGCCGATATCGCCGGGGTAAAGCGTATTGTCGGTGAAGTCTTGAAAGCTCACCCGGACGTTTTGGACGCCGCGTACGCGAAGGAAGACGCCGCAAAAGAGGGCGCGAAAGTGGCGGCGGAAGGAGAAAACTCACAAAGCGGCGGCAAAAGGAAAAAGAAAAGGATAATGCCCGAAAAGCTGCGGCTTGACCTCAGCGACGAATTCGACCCGAAAAACACCGGCGATCCGATGGTAAGGCTGAACGAGCTTGGCGCGTCGTCACTGGATTTTGTGGCGCGCGTATGGGTCAGGACGGAAAAATATTGGGACGTATATTTCGACCTAAACGAGCAGATTTTGGGCGCGCTGACAAGTAATAATATACGCGCGCCGTTTTCACAGCACGACGTGCGGATGAAGTAAACGCTGAATAAATGAGGTTGATTTAGAGCAAGTATTCTTCAGCATGAAAACGGCTTGTTTTTGCAGGAAATAGTAGAACTATTTGTGAAGGAAAGAAGACGCTTTCAGGCGAAAAAGACGCAGCTGTAAATTATTTCGAATTATTCAGTGTTTCCATAAATAAGACTTTCGCCTTTTTTTTATGGAAAGCAGACGGAAACCTTTAAAATACTTTTGAGGAAAAATTTATGAATTTTGTCTCCAGAATGCATAAGATTTGGAAGCAGTCCCAAAAGGAAGAGAGACGGTACAGGCCGGAAAGAGAGCTGGACGCAAACGGGCGGGAACATATCGTTATCAAACTGGACTCGCCCGACGCCGCCTATTCCCGATTTTCACCGGAGGGCAAAAGGCGGATCGATCCGGAGGCCTGGCAATACCTGACGGAGGAAAACCGCAACATCGCGCCGCTGGTGATCGAGGTCAAAAACCATGATATGGCCGGTGATCCGGGGCTTGCGGCGGAATTCAAGAAAACGCTGTTCGAAGAAAGCCGGTTCCAGAACTTTGTCCAGTACCGCAAAAGGCGGATGAACGCGGTAAAGGCGTGGATGCTGCTGCTTGCCGGGATCGTCATAATCACCGTAAGCATCCTTTTAAGGGCGTTTGCCAGCGAGGGCGTCGGGCTTTTTTTCGAGACGATAGACATCCTTACATGGGTTTTGATATGGGAGGCATTCGACGCGTTTATCTTCGTCCGCGCCGGGTTAAAACGAAAGTACATGTTTACCTACCGGATCAGGGCGGCGGAAATAGTGTTTATTGAATAAGATAAAAAGAAAGGCCGCAACAAAACATTGCGGCCTTAAAAACCCGATCTTCCCAAAAGAACTCTTAATTTAAAGTGAACAGGCCGATAATAAAAAGCACAACGAAGATGGCGCTGAGTATAGTGCCGATAGTGCCGAGCACATAGCCGGCAGCCGGACTTGAAGATTTTTTTGCGCTGGTGAGAGCCGTAACACCGCAACCCAAAGCGACGAAACAAAGAAATCCAAATATGAAAAAACTTATTACAGCAAGGACAATGCTCATTACGCCGGAAATTACGGACGCATTATTATTCGCCCTTACCGGCACGGGCATACCGTTGGGCGGCGGCGCGTAATATCCCTGCGGCGCGTTCGGGTCGGGGGGGTATGGGCTGTACGGCTGCTGGGGAGCAGGCTGTCCGTAAGGATTGTAAGGCTGCTGCTGAGGCTGCGCGTAAGGATTCTGCTGCTGTTCCGTCGCCGGATAAGGCGTTTGCCCTTGCGCCGCTGTCACCGTTTGGCCGCAATATTCGCAGAAACTGCTGGATTCGCTGATCTCGCGGCCGCAATTTTTACAAGTCATCAGTTTTCTCTCATTTTCCTCGATATTTTTATTTACAGCTTCATTTTTAAGGTATATGCCTGAGGAGGCCTATAAAGAAACTGCATTTGATTACATTATAGTATTTTTACTATTAATTGTCAATATATATAATTAAGGAGGAACCGCTGAACAAATACCTTTGATTACAGCAGCAGATTTTCGAGATAAAAATTGACAAACACGCGCGGACAATATCGGGATATTGGCAAGCGGGCTTGGCAGTTTTTAGCCGGAAAGATGCGCTGTATTCAAAGTCTGCGCTTTCCGTTCGCGGTTTTCTTCGTTTTTTATGTTGCTATCAATATCTGCCCGCGCCGAAAAATCCCCGAAAAATCCATCCGAAATCAGCTCGAGTATTTATTCAGCGTTCCTTAAATACGTCGTTTCCCGGATTGCTCTTCGTGTCGGGATCCAACGGGGAAAGTTTTAGTCAGCGTTTTCCATAAAAAGGCAGTTTGACGGCGGATATAAACTGTAAAAATTTTGTTACAATTTATACAGATATATGGTATAATAAAAATAATAAAATTCTATTAAAGGAGAATATCGAAATGGCAAAAAGGGAAGGCGGAATCGTAGGCGCATTTGACAATCTGCCCTGGATTCTGAAACTTATCTTCGCGTTACCTGTGCTTGACGGTCTAATCTGGGGTATCTACCGCCTTATCAAAGGCGTCAAAAAGGGCAGCATCCTGCTGATCATCGCGGGCTTACTGTGGATATTCATCGGGGCAGCAATTTTTTGGATCCTTGATATTATCTGCGTGATCCTGTTCAAGCGCCCGACGATCCTGGCGTAAGGTCTGCAACATTTTAAGCTGCGGTAACAGCGGCTAAACTACATCAAAAGAAAGAAGGCGGCGGACGGCATTTGCGGTTTGCCGCCTTATTTTTTACGGTGGCCGGCGCTATCGCCAGTTTTCAAGTTTCCCTAATGCGCTTTTAGGAAAATACTTGCTCTAAATTGATATTCATCGCTTCCTTAATCCGCTATACCAATGAAAAATTCTGTTCCATACGGGGCGGGTGATGCTGCAAATGATAAGGAAAAAGACCGGCGTAATCATTACTGTTTTATGTATGGCGCTCTTCGCGTCATTGCTCCCGTGCGGCGGCGGGCGGGGTGCGGATGCGGCATTCTCGGTCGAAGACGCAGTGTACGACGCGCAGGACGGCTGTTATATGATAACCAAATTGGCGGCGCCCGTCAGTCAGCTGATCCTGATTGACGGAGCCGCCGATTTTATTTTTACAAACGGCTTTTATATCGAATGGGAAAGCTCGAAAGGCTTAAGGGACGCAACGCTTTACGAAATAACCTTTGCAGCGTCCTTTCAGGCGGGGATCCGGATCACTCAGCGGGGGGCAAGCGTTTGCGGCGAAATACTTGCTGCGGACGGGCCGGTCGGCATGTCGCCCGCAAAAGCGTTAACGTCGGCAAGGGTCAGCGCGGAGTTCAAGCGGATGGGGGACGTTATGGCCCTTTATATAAACGGCGAAATGCACGGTACTTACGATCCGGGTGTTTTGTCCGGCGCGGGCAACGTGTCGGCAAGGCTGTCTTTTACGAACGCCTCGGCAGAGTTTGATTCGGCAAAAATATATTCCGCCGGCATCGCGTCCCAAACCGCCGCGCCCTCGCATTATACCTACGACCGCCATACCAAAGCCGCGGTCACGGTGACGATAGAAACGGCGGGGATGCACGACGGCGCCGAATTATTTAAACTGTCGCAGGGCGCGCTTACTAAAGCGCCGGCCGGCAGCTATTCCGTTGCGCATCAGGAAATTGCAGGCGGTTATAACTATACGGTAACTGCCGCGTCAGATTTGTTTCCCGGAAATGAAGGTGACGGTGCGTTTTTTGCCGTGCGGCTGGGCGGCACCGACTATTGGTTTTCGGTTGAAACGGCCGACAGCGCGCGGATAGAGATCGAAAGCCATATCGAATACAGCGCGACGGGGGTCGACCTGGTCGTGCCGGCAGTGACAAAGGGCATCGGCAGCCTTGTCATTAAGCGCGAAAACGAGCCGCTGACAGAGGCCCAGGGCGGCATAAACGAAAACGCCGTCATCTTGCGCGGCGAATACCTTTTGACGCTGGGCGGCGAGGCGCGCTTTAATCTGTACGGCAAAAAAGACTCGGGGATTACGGTCGAAAAGACCCTATATATTACTGTAATTTCCGCGGAAACGCCGGTGGAGCCCGAAGAACCCGGGGAGCCGGAGGAACCGCAAGAGCCCGTAGAGCCCGAAGAGCCTGCGGCGCCCGAAAGCCCGGAAGAGCCCGCAGCGCCGGTCGTGCCGGGAGAACCCGAAAGCCCGGAAGCGCCGGGTGAACCGGTTGTGCCCGGCGGCACAGTTCAGCCGCCGTCAAAAGGAGCCCCGCAAGCCTTGGATATCAGCGTTCCCGCCATAATATTTCTCTCCGCAGGCGGCGCGGCGGCAGTATCGGCCGCAGCGGTTTTTATTATTAGGTCAAAAAAACGAAGTAAAAAAGGAACCGCTGATTAATTCGATAGAATTTTATAGCCGCGTCTTTTTCGTCATAAAAAGTCTTCTTTTCTGGTCAATACCTTCGGGTATTGCCTTCGAAAACAAGCCGTTTTCTGCCTTTAAAATACTTGCTCTAAATTGATCTCATTTAATCAGCCTTTACTTAAAGGAACAGGCGAACCGGGAACAAGCGCATTACTCAGTAATCCGCTCTCTATCGCGGTCAGCATTCTTTCCTTTGCGAACGGGATTTCCTTTTGAATATCCTTTATCAGCAGCTTAACGTAATTCCGCTGCGTATGGCTGTCTTTCGGGCAGGGGTTTTTGACAACGGGCAGGTACTTCGAGTACGCCCTTATTTCTTTCTCGTGCGTAAAGATCAGCGGCCGGATCAGGGTCACGCCCGTCCTGTCCATAAAGGCGGTCGGCATAAAGGTATTTATACGTCCCTCGTAAAACAGCGACAGCAGCAGCGTTTCGGCCAGGTCGTCGGCATGGTGCCCTAAAGCCAGCTTATTATAGCCCTGACGGTTAAGCTCGCTGTTCAGCGCGCCGCGCCGCATCTTGCTGCACAGGCTGCACGGGTTCGGCTCTTTCCTGATATCGAATACGACTTCGGCGATATCGGTCTTGATGATGGTGTACGGCACGTCCAATCCCTTGCAGAAGCGCGTCAGCGGGCTTAAATCCATGCCCTTAAAGCCCATGTCGACGGTTATGGCGATAAGGTCGAATTTTTCGGGCGAAAATAATTGATAATTTTTCAGCGCGGCCAAAAGCATCAGGCTGTCCTTGCCGCCCGAAAGGCCGACGGCAACGCGATCCCCGTCAGCGATCATATCGTACTTTTGGACGGCGCGGCGCATGGTGCCCAGAATCCGCTGCATGCCTATTTTCCGCGCCTTTTCAAAAGCGTCGTATTTCATTGAGTCAATGCTTGCCGTGTTGCCGGTTTGTTCTTCCATTATGCCTTGTATTCTACGCTTATAAACGCATTTCAGTCAAGGAAACGCTCAACATAATTGCTGCGTTATGCTATAATAAGGCCACTATGAAAATCGATTTCCATACACATTGCTTTCCCGACAAGCTGGCGGCAAGGGCGATCAAGGAGCTTGCGGACAGGTCGCTGCTGCCGCCGCATTTTGACGGCACGCTGTCCGGCCTGAAGGCGCGGATTAATCAGGCGGGCGTCGGCGCGGCGGTCGTGTGCCATATTGCCACTAACGTAAAACAGGTGACTTCCGTCAATGATTTTGCGATTTTTTGCCAGGGCGACGGGATTTTTTCCTTCGGCAGCATACACCCGTGCTTTGAAAACTATAAAGCCGAGATCGACCGTCTATCGTCCGCGGGGATCAAGGGGCTGAAATTCCACCCCGATTACCAAAAATATTTTGTGGACGACGAGAGCGTTTACCCGATATACGAATACGCGGCGGGCAAAGGCTTGATACTGCTGTTCCACACGGGCTTCGACATAGGCCTGCGCGGCGTGATCAAGTGCACGCCCGACCGCCTGGTAAACGTAGCGGATGCCTTTAAGGGTGCGAAGCTGGTGGCGGCGCACATGGGCGGAATGTATTACGAGGGGCTGACGGAGGAATATCTGATCGGGAAGGACATATATTTTGATACGTCGGCGGTCATGCATCTGATACCGAAAGAACAGTCTTTGCGCATGATACGGAGCCACGGCGCGGACAAGATACTGTTCGCCACCGACCTTCCGTGGTTCTCGCCCGAGGACACGATCCGGCATATTGAAAGCCTTGGCCTTACCGAAGACGAGAAAGAGCTGATATATCACAAAAACGCAGAAAAATTACTTGGTATATAAGGATAGATGCGCCGGCACGGTTCTGCCCTTAATGCGACAAAATTTATCTATGATAAATTTTTGGTCGCCCGGGGGTTGCGGAAAGCGGGGGCGTAGTAGACGCCCCGAAGGGGCGGCTGCATAGCCGAAAAAAATAGATGCGCGGCAGAGCCGCGCCGGATTTCCGGAAACCGCGCTTTTCGGAAATCCGCCCTTAATGGGACAAAAAAAATCTATGATTTTTTTTCGGTCCCTTGGGGGTTGCTCAAGGGGGGCGTAGTAGACGCCCCGAAGGGGCGGCTGCATAGCCCCCCTTGAAAGGAGCTTTTATGGCAAAATTCAGAAAAGTCGACGACTTATACGGAAGGTTTATTGATACGGACGACCTTGCCGAGGTTCCGTTCGCCATGCTTGACGAACACGGCAACACCGTAGTTATGACAAAATCAGAGTACGAGGAAATGCTGCGCCAGGCGGAAGAGGACGCCGCGGCGGAGGCAGAAACGGAAAAAGCAGGAGAATAGAGCTTATCGTTAATGTCTTTTTGTTTCCTTAAACTTTTGAAAGTCCTTTGATTTTAAGGAAACAATGAATAAATACTCGAGCTGAATTCGGACAGATTTTTGATACAGCTTTTAAATTGCCGCCGCAGGCAATGCCGGGGCATTGACAAGGCGGGAATTTAAAAGCTGTACAAAAAGATTCCGAAAGCAGCCGAAAAGGCATATTCAATGGAGTTTTCGCCATAAAA
>JAVBLK010000031.1:0-56819 GCA_031553565.1 Eubacteriales bacterium | reverse complement strand
TCAAGCGGTACTATCTGTTCCATTGCTTCAAGAAATATTTCCCGCTTTGTCTTTTTCCGTTTCCCGCTATACTCAAGTTCACTAAAACTTACTTGCTTTTCCATATCATTATTTTATCACATTTATCTCTATTGCTGTTTTACTTAAAAGACTTATTCGCATCTTTGTTTAGGAAACGATGAATAAATGAGGTTAATTTAGAGCAAGTATTTTTAAGGCAGAAAACGGCTTGTTTTTGCAGCAAATAGTAGAACTATTTGTGAAGTGAAGAAGACGTTTTCATCCGAAAAAGACGCCGCTTTAAATTAGACCGAATTATTCAGTGGTTCCTTTATATTATAGGCCTTTTGAGCCTTCATTATATGTCTATTATATCACAATTCTGTGTGTTTTTTGCTTTGCGGAAAACTTTAACGAAATTTTAAGGCATGTAAAAATTTTGCGGTCAATTCTCAAAGTAAAATCCGGCGGACTTTTATTTGCGCTTAATGCGGGAATTTACGCAGAACAAAATCGTTACGAACAGATTTCCCTGCAAAGCGAAACAACCGCCGCACTCCTTGCATATAATTAAACAGGCGGCAAAAAAACCGCCTTCCGCGAACAGGACTTCCCTATGCGTTCCCCGTACATATTGATGAGGTAAATATATTTTTTTTACTTCTCTATGTGAAAAATTTTATGGGAGAATTAAATATGGAAAACTATGTATACGAGGGAAAGTCAGGTGCGGATGTTCGCTACAATGACAAAGGTTTCAGCGACGACTACAGGCCGGACGGCGGCAAGGATAAACCCTGCAAGATCATCACCGAAACCAAGAAATTGGCCGGCGTCAAGTTCGAGCTGCGTGCAAAATGCGGCTGCGTGATCGCTTGCGGAAAGACCAACGAAAACGGCGAATTGAAGTTTGACGGACTGCCCAACGGTACGTACTTTTTGACAGAAGTCGAATCCAATAAAGGCTGGGAGTGCGATTCGAAGCCCATTTGCGTCGAGATCTGCGACGAGAACCCGCATAAGTGCGTGGAAGTCGTCAACACTAAGGACTGCGGCAGCATCAAGCTGATCAAATACGGCAAGGAAGACAGATTCGTATGCGACGGCCGCGACTGCGAGTACAAGTGCGGCAGATAACCTGAAGTAAGCGCCAAACCGCGCCGGATTTTCCGGCGCGGTTTCGGTAATATGCTGACGTTTTTTATCTCAAAAATCCACAGCCAAATTCAAAGGTATTTGTTCGCTTCCTTAATTTTTTGTCCCTGTGCCGCCGGCAGCTTCTTCCGCTGCGGGCGGATTTTCTGTGGGCCTTGCCGTCCGTTTCTTTTCTGTCTTAAAAGGCAGGACGCGTTCTACCGCTTTATATAAGGTAAAGCCGATAGCCGCCGCAATCGAAAATTTTATCAGGTTGAATGCCATGATCCCCGCAAAAAGCGTTTCTGCAGTCTTTTCAGCCGCAGGTAAAAATCCTGCGTTGATATACATCGGAAGTATTATGAACCAGTTAGAAAACACCGCTACAGCAGCTTCTATGACTACACCGAAAATAAAGGCCATGATCAGCGAGCCGATACTCTCTTTCGAATGATATATCAGGCTTACGGAAAGGCCGAAGGCCAGCGCGCATATAAGGTTTGATAACTCTCCGATAAATGCGCTGTCCGTTCCCTTTACAAGTAAATATAAGCCGACTTTCATAACGGCAGTTATCGCGACGCCTATCGGCCCGAACATCAGCCCTGCGACCGCGACAGGCATATCGGCAAAGTCCAGCTTTAAATACGGAAAGCCCGGCAAGACAGGGAAATGAAGAAAAATCATGAATACTAATGAAATTGCCGAAAGCACAGCAATAAACACTATGTACTGCGTGGGACGTTTCTTCATCAGCTTGATTTCACGGGAAAAAATGGACATAAAAAAAGCTCCTTTTTCCATCCGGACTGTAACCGTCGGTACAGGAGTTTCACCTGATCGGGGCGCATATATAATTTACGCGCCTTCGCGGACTATGACCGCCGGTGGGGATTTGCGCCCCGCCCTAAAGAAGTGTCAAGAATATACGGACGTATATTTCTTATATAACCGCTGATTAAATGAGATAAATTTTGACCGGGTATTTTTCAGGCATAAAACAGCTTGTTTTTGAAGGCAATAGCAGAGCTATTGACGAAAAAAGAAGTTGTTTTAGGTCGAAAAAGACGATGCGTCAAAGTTCTGTCGAATTAATCAACGGTTATATATATTATATGACGACAGATGTAAAATGTCAACCGCCGGCAAAGAATTGCCGGAATTCACGATATATCATATGCGGATAATGTCTAGCCGGTAGAACAAAAGCATCATTTTTGAGAAAATTGCCGCGCTTAGGTGCGGCTTTGCCGCTAGCTTTTGTTGTATTCGTCGTCTGAATCGCAAAATCTTGCAAGCAATTTTCGCCAATTTTTCCTAGGATATAAAAAAATGACAAAACAAAATTATCTTGTTTTGTCATTTTTCTTGGTACCACCAAGGGGAATCGAACCCCTGTTACCGGCGTGAGAGGCCAGCGTACTAACCGCTATACGATGGTGGCGCAGCGGGACAAGGGTTCGAACCTTGACTGTGCGGGTCAGAGCCGCATGTGCTACCGTTACACAATCCCGCTATAATTTTCGGACTCATTCTTTCAGACAGCTTACGATTATTGCCCGACAAAAGAAACCGCCCGGACCGCAAAGAAAATACGGATAACAAATTCTCTGCCGTTTTTGTCCCGATCGAACTTTGTGCCCCTAGTAAAAGCTTTATAATATTAAAAGAAAACTGATGAAATGTCAAGCGGATTAAAAGAGAAAGTAAGAAATCGCTGAATAATTCGATAAAATTTATAGCTGCGTCTTTTTTGCCTGAAAATGCCTTCTTTTAATAGCCAATAGTTCTACTATTTGCGTCATAAACAAGTCATTTCCAGGCTAAAAAATACTTGCTCAAAATTGATCTCATTTATTCATCGCTTCCTTAAAATAAACGTACAAAACTCTGCCGGCGGCGTTACGGCAGGAATTACCTGCGGGCGGCAACACCGGTTTTAACGGGCTCGCTCGTTTTACAGCGCACCTTGCCAACGTTTTCGGCCGAGGCGATGATCCCCCTTTCGTCGAAAACCGTCTTGCCTCCGTCCGTCACCTTAAGGTAAAGCGGCGCGCTCAACGCCTCTTTTATCATCAGCGCCATGCTGCCGTTTTTGGGCGCCCTGAGGTCACTGCCGTGCGGCAGGGCGACTTCTGCCGACAAGGTTTCCGCGCCCTTTTTCAGCGTTATGCCGACCGAGTCCCCCCTGTCCTCGAATACTGTAATTTTCGTGCCGTTGTACGTTGCGAACCGCCGCTCCTTTCCCTTATATTTGAAGATTGCCGCGACGCCGCAGAACTCTGCCCCCATGATCGGAACATCTGCGGCCGCAAGTGATATGCAGGAATCCGTACCCGCAAAAAGATTCGACTGCGCCCAGAAATAGTTTTTTGGAAATGACCTGCCTCTGTCGCCCTCGCAATAACCGCGGCCGCCATTGAAAATAACGTCCTCGCCGTTGATTTTTATTACTCCGTTGACCTCGTGATGCAGACTGTAAATATAGTGACGGCACTCCAGCCGCGGCAAATAGTCGAACGGCCCCATGATATTGGGCATAAACGGCCTTTGCAGCGGCGGATTGAACGCGGCAAAAGACAGCTCGCCCTTGACTCGGATACCGAACGCATCGATATCCAGCTTCATTCCGCCCTCATAAAACTCGCTTTTACCTATCCTTATATGCAGTTTGCCGCGTTCGGCCGAGAACTGTGATATCGGGTACTCGATAAAATAACCGCTCTTATCTGTGACTACCTGGATAAACGCTGACGACAGCCTGCCGCCGTCGGCGGCATAGCCGGGTATAAAGGCTATATTGCGCCCTTTTACAGACTGTTTAAAGTACCAGCCTTGGAAATATTCTTTATAACGTCCCGAAAAATACCTTGCCGGCATAGCTATGTTTATCCCTGCCTTAAATATTTCTTAAGAAACCGCAAACCAATGCCGTAAAGCCCTTTGACAGCTTTGGCCGCCTAAAAGACAATCGTCCTTTCGCTTTTACAATGTTAATACGGTTCTTTTTACTTTAGTAATTATTGACCAGATGTGAGCATTTTTCCGCCAAATATGCCCTGCGGTTATTATAGTACCAACAGATGCCGAAGATGAGCCGGTTTAAGCTGGTATAAAGTTTGTTTACTATAGTATTATACACCTTGCGGCTGAAATTACAAGCATGGCCCGCCGTCATTTCCGGCTTTTCAGCCTGTGTTCGGCGAATCCTATGTACACAAAAAATAATTATTGACATATAATGCCGCAAACAAACAGAACCTATAATGCTTGCGCATTCCCTCTAAAAGAACACTATATCAACAACCGGATTTTCCGCGTTTTATAAGTATCCTATTAAAAGATTATTTGTAACATTTTCCGCGCATTTATCCTTTTACCGCGGAGGTATAATATGATTCCTTATGGAAAATGAAAAAACGGCTTCATCGCGCACGCAACGTGACGCAGCATCCGCTTTCCGGCAAACGCCTGTAACGAAACGGAAAACTTGCGAGCAGCT
This sequence comes from Eubacteriales bacterium, assembly GCA_031553565.1. GTDB lineage: Bacteria > Bacillota > Clostridia > Christensenellales > DUVY01 > JAVBLK01. The sequence goes on along the minus strand of JAVBLK010000031.1, from coordinate 52,183 downwards.
TGCCAGCGAGTACCTATTGATGCTCAGCTTTAACCCAAGGCTTATGGGATACCGCCTTCTTCGGGAGGCGATCTTACTTGCGGCGCAAAAAAAGGGAAAGCCTTTTCTTTTAAAAAAAGACATTTATCCCGCCCTGACCGAAAAATACCGGCTGAAGGCGGCGAATTTAGAACGGAATATCTCTAATTCGATCGACAACGCGTTTTTGTCAGTCGATATTGACCGGATGGAAAACCTGTTCGGCAGTACGATCAGCGCAAAATCCGGAAAACCTACAGTAAAAGAGTTAATTGCGGCGGCCTCGGTGCATATATTACTTAACACGGACATTTTTTCATAAGGAAGCGATGAATAAATGAGATTAATTTAGAGCAAGTATTTTTTAGCCCGGGAAATGACTTGTTTATGACGCAAATAGTAGAACTATTTGCTAAGGAAAGAAGGTATTTCTAGGCCAAAAAAGACGATGCGTCAAAGTTCTATCGAATTATTCAGCGATTCCTTTGGGAAGCGATGAATAGGCGCATATTATAGAAATATATCTGTGCCGTTTTAAAAGCTGCGGGCTTGCGCGTTTATGTCTTATGGCATATCAATCCCTCGCAAGACGCAGCATTGTGGGGTGTTATGGGTTGGGGACGGTTTCGCAATCAATTTTTTATCGGCGGCTTTTGGCAGTCATGTAAGGAGCATTTTTTTACATATCGCAGGCTGTACATTGTTATGTTTATATGCGGCCTGGCCGGTTTTGTTTCAGGTCTTGCCGGCGCGGCAGTCTATACGCGCCGCGTGACGATCATCGAGATAAGTGACGGTTATATCATGGGCATGATCAACGGCACCCTGAACGGAGGCTCGATATTCTGGTCGCGGCTGCTTTCCGCCTTGGGTATATTTGCGCTTATTATCTTGTTCGGCCTGCACAGATATATGCGCCCTTGCTATTTTGTCCTGATAATTTTCCGCAGTTTTTTAGCGGGCTTCAAGATAATGCTGCTGATCGGTATATACGGCATAACAGGCGTATTCAGCGCGGTGGTTTTTGTATTGCCGTTCGAGGCGGTTTTCTTTGTCAGTATTTCGTATTGCTCCGTATGCGCCATTGACAGGTGCGCAATATACGGCAGGTCCGGCGTCCCTTTCCGCGGGAGCGACGGAATAACGCGGCTGCTTATTCAAATATGGCCCGCCGCGGCAGCAATACTTATATTCTCCGTAATAGAAGCGATTTTTGTCCCGATATTTATAGGCACTATATAAACCATATATCCAACGGGTCCCCCGCTTCAAAAACGCATGCGTTGCAAAGTATTCTATAAACATAGGTTATATAGAGTACTAACATACTTTATTGTTTCATAAATTTTTCAACCGTCTTTTTTGAATATTTTTTTTCTCTTTACAGAAACTAAATCGGAAAGACGCGTTGTTGCGGCCACTACGGCGGCTCTTCGTGCATATATATTTCAAAAGGATTGGTACATATGCGCAAGATCGCTAAGTATTTAGGAATATTTTTAGCCGCAGTAACGCTTTTTTACGCCATTATACCGTCATTTAACTATATCAGAACGTATACGGATAAAAACCGCGGCGTTTCAGACGATTTTCCCGGCAGCGCCGCAGAGGCCGCCGCATTCCCTAACTTCTTTAAAAAGAAACCAAAAGAAAAAGACCTGATCCTAGAGGAGGCTTACATCGGCGGAATGCCGGTGGGCATGACTCTGCACTCTAAGGGTGTGATCGTGCTGGGTATCGGCACTGTGCTGACAGAAAACGGCGCCGTTAAACCGTTTCTGGACAGCCGCATACGGGAAGGCGATGTGATAATCAGCATAAACGGCGGCGAGATATTGTCCGTCGAGGACATAAACCGGATAATCAACGCTCCGGATTCGGCAGGAAAGGAAGTTGAGATCTGCTTTACCAGGCGCGGAAATACAATGTGTATAAAAGCGCTTCCCGCGCTTGACGCGGCGACAAAGCTGTATAAACTGGGGCTGTGGATACGCGACAACGCGGCCGGCGTAGGTACTATGACCTACATAAAAAAGGATATGAGGTTCGGGGCGCTGGGCCATCCGATCTGCGACGCCGACGTCGGCGGCATCCTGCCGATACGCGGCGGCAACATCTATAAATGCAATATCGTAGGCGTAATAAAAGGGCAAAAGGGCGTGCCCGGCGAGCTGAGGGGAATGTTTTTGAAATCGAGGACAAAGCTGGGGACGATCGATGTCAATAACCGTTTCGGCGTTTTCGGCAATCTTTCCGAAAGGCCGGAGAACAAGCTTTATCCTCAGCCCGTTAAATGCGCTACGCGCGATCTGGTAAAGCCCGGGCCCGCCTCGATAGTTTCGACTGTCGGCGACGAGATACGGGAGTACAGCATCGAAATAATTAAGACTAACTTCCAGACGGCGCAGAGCGAAAAGAGCATGGTGCTGAAGGTGACCGATGAACGGCTTTTAAATGAAACCGGCGGTATAGTCCAGGGTATGAGCGGCAGCCCGATCCTGCAAAACGGCAGACTGTGCGGCGCGGTGACCCATGTATTTATTAACGATCCGACCAAAGGCTTCGGCGTCTACCTGGATTGGATGCTGAGTAACTAGGATCCTAAAGCGGCTACTTTGCGCCCTTGCGCTTCATACGCTTATAGCAGAAAATCAAAAGCCAGCGCATCGGCAATACGCGCTGTATGCCGTGCGCAAATTTCATACCCAGTCCCGGCACGATGACGCGCTTTTTTTGAAACATCCTGCGTATTGCATATTCCGCCACATATTCGCTGGCCAGGCCCTTGCCGCTGCTGTGCGCCTGAGCCGTTTTATTGAAATCCGTCGGTACCGGCCCCGGACACAGCGCGCTGATATGCACGTTGCTTTTTTCCTGACGCAGTTCCTCCCAGATCGCCTGACTCATCCACAGGACGTACGCCTTCGAGGCGTAATACGTTGACATAAGCGGCCCGGGCAAGAATCCGGCGGAGGAAGAAACGTTAAGGATATACCCGGTATCCTTCCTTTTAAAATCCTGCAAAAATAGTTTTGTAAGTATATGCACCGCGCGGATATTGAGGTCGATCATATCAAGCTCGGTCTGTAAATCGGTGGCGTCGAACGCGCCGACAAGGCCGAAGCCCGCGTTATTGATCAGGATATCTACGTTTAAATCCTTGGTCCGCTCGTACAGCGACCTGCACGCTTCCTCCGACCTAAGATCAGCCGCGATCACGCGCACGTCGACCTGCAATTCGCTTTTAAGGCTTTCCAGCAAATCCTTCCGCCTTGCGACTAAAATCAAATCGCAGCCTAATCCTGCCAATACCTTCGCCATGTCGCGCCCTATGCCCGTGCTGGCGCCCGTAATCAATGCTTTCATCTTTTTATACCGCCTATGTTTTAAGGAACCGCTGAATAATCCGATATAATTTATAGCGGCGTCTTTTTCGCCTGAAAACGTCTTCTTCTTTTGCAAATAGTTCTACTATTTGCTGCAAAAACAAGCCGTTTTCTGACTTAAAAATACTTGCTCTAAATTAACCTCATTTATTCAGCGCTTCCTTATTATTCGGACATTTTTTACTGGTATTTGCCCTGCCGCTCTGTCATTTCAGACCGGACTTGTATTCGTCAGACCATTTTTTCATATCCCCGGCTTGCTTGACCGCGGATTCACTGATGTCCTTGCCGCCGGAAAGGCGCGATATCTCCTCAGTCATTTCTGCGCCGTGTAAAGGCTTCACGCCGGTTATCGTTTTACCGTTCACCACCGATTTTGCTATCAAAAAATTGTTATCCGCCATTGCGGCCAGCTGCGGCAGATGCGAGACGCAGATGACCTGCCGGCTCCGTGAAATGGACGCCAGCTTGCAGGCGACTACCTGTCCCATTTTGCCGCTTATCCCGGTATCGATCTCGTCAAAGATCATGGTGTCGATACCCTCGGCGTCGGCGGTTATGTTCTTGACCGCCAGCATAAAGCGCGACATTTCACCGCCGGAAGCGATCTTTGCAAGCGGCTTCAAGGGTTCGCCGATATTCGGGCTCAGATAAAACTCAAGGTTATCGAAACCGTTCGCTCCCGCCGCGTTGCCGGCATCAGCTATATCGGGCTTATCGGAAAACTGCACCTTGAAAACAGAGTTTGCCATACCAAGGTCGGCAAGCTCGTTTTGTATCCTCTGTTCAAAAGCAACTGCCGTTTCGCGCCGGATATCGCTTAACGCGCAGCACGATGCGTACAGATCCCGCTCCAGCTCCGTTTTCTTTTTCTTAAGCGCGTCGATCAGCCCGGCGCTGTTAGTAAGCTTCTCATATTCGGCCGCCGCTTTTTCCAAAAACGCGAAAACAGCGGGGATATCGCCGCCGTACTTGCGTTTTAACAGCTTTATCTGATCGAGGCGCGCCTCCAGCTTGTCCGCGTCCTTTTCACTGTAATCAAGGCCGGACAGTATCTCCTCGACGCCCTCGGCGATGTCGGCGACCTCTGCGCGCGCGCTCTCCGCCCTGGCAAGCAGTTCATCCGCCTCCGGATAAAAGCGCGCCGAAAAAGAAAGGCCGTGCACAACACCGTCCAGCATTTCCTTGACGCCCGGGCTTTCGCCGCCGCCGCCGAAAAAGCCTGCCGCCGCCGATAACCCCTCTATGATTTTTTCCTGATTTTTAATTATCTCGCGCCGCGCCGTAAGCTCGGACTCTTCCTTTTCGGACAGCCGCGCGCCCTTGATCTCTTTTATTTGATAATCCAGGATATCCGCGCGCCTTGCACGTTCGTCCTCGTCCGCGCCGAACATTGAAAGCTCCTTTTTTATGCGGCTGTATTCTTTGAGCTGCCCAGAAAGCGCGGCTTTTATATCAACAATTTTCCGCGGCGCAAAAAAGTCCAGCACCTCGGTATGTTTGGAAACCCTTAAAAGCGACTGGTGCTCGTGCTGACCGTGGATATCCACGATAAGCGAGGTCAGCCTTTTCAGCATTGACAGCGACACAGTCCTGCCGTTCAGCTTTATATCCGACCTGCCGTCCTGATGCAGCGTGCGGTTCACTATGACGATTTCGTCGTCCTCGCCGGCTAATTCCGTCAGCATCTCCCTTGCCGCGCCGCCCGCAATAAACACCGCCTCGACAACAGCCGTTTCCTCGCCGTGGCGTATCAATGTTTTATCGGCGCGGTCGCCCAAGATAAAATTCAAACTGTCAACAATTATGGACTTGCCGGCGCCCGTCTCGCCCGACAGCACGTTTAAGCCCTGCCCGAACTCAATCGTCAGGCCGCTTATCAGTGCGATATTCTTTATGTAAATCGATTTTAACATCTGTTTATGACAAATTATTCAGCCGGCACCGCCGTCAGTCCATTATTTTTTGGAGGCGCAGCGCCACCTCGTTGGTTACAGCTTCACTCTTTACGATAACAAGCACGGTATCGTCGCCGGCAATACAGCCCATGACACCGTCGATATTCAGCTTATCAACCAGCAGCGCCGCCGCGCTGGCGCCGCCAGGCAGGGTTTTAATTACGATCATATTTACCGCGCTGTCGATCGAGATGACCGATTCGCGGAACATATTGACGACCTTGACCGATACGCCGCCGGTATCCGCGGGCGCGGCGTACTTGTATACGCCGTTCGACAGCGACTTGACAAGGCCCAGCTCCTTAATGTCGCGCGAAATGGTGGCCTGTGTGACCGCAAAGCCGGCTTTTTTCAGCTCCGCACTTAAATCGTCCTGAGTCTCGATCTCGTACTTTGCGATAAGCTCTAACAATTTAGATTGTCTTATGTTTCTACCCATGCGCTACGCCGCGCTCCTAATCGCTTTATCCTTTATTTTGAATGCGGACAAGCAGGATAAAGCTCAACTTCGCTTGCACCGCATATCTCCGGCCAGGCGCGAAAATTTTGACGCAGTAAAATTTCCGGCCGGAATTACCGGGTTTTTTATTCTTTCATTGGCTGCCGCGCTTTTTTGTCTAGCCGCAATACCGCAGGGCTGGCAGGCTATTTGCCCCAAATATTCAATTTACTGAGCAGGCGCCCGTAGAAGTCCTGGGGCTTGAGCCTTACGAACCTGGCTGTCATTTTGGATTTGCGGATAACTATTTTGTCGCTCTGCGAGACCTCGCAGATTATTTCGCCGTCAGCCACCAGCGTTGTGGGCGCTTTGTCATCCTTTATGCGCACCTCTATCACCTCGTCGTCGCCGACCACCACCGGCCTGTTATGCAGCGAATGCGAATTGATCGCTATGAGGTTCATACATTTTGTGTCGGGCGCAAGCACCGGGCCGCCCGCGCTTAACGAGTATGCGGTGCTTCCGGTCGGAGTCGCCACCAAAAAGCCGTCGGCAAAATATGTGTCAAGCAGCTTGCCGCCGACCAGTACGTCCAGCGAGACCATCCTGCCGCTGCCCGCGCGGTTTATGACCCATTCGTTCAGCACGGAGTAAGTCGGCTTGCCGTTGATCACAGCCTCCAGCATAACGCGCTCCTCGATAACGTACAGGCCGTTTTTGATCGCAAAAATAAAATCCTTGACCTCGGTCTTTTCCAGCTCCGTCAGAAAGCCGACCTTGCCCATATTGACGCCGAGAACGGGGATGCGCTTTTCGGCGGCCTGCGTTATGATGGACAAAATCGTCCCGTCGCCGCCCACCGTGACGATCAAGCCTATACCGCCGCCCAAGTCGTTCTTATCAAAAAGCTCCTCGCCGTCAAAATACTTCTCGACGCTTTTTTCGACAGCGACACCGATCCCCTCGCCCTTGAACAGTTCGATAAGGCTTTTACTGACGGACAAGTCCTTGTCGCGGAAATAATTGACATACAACCCGATCTTCATTATGAATATTATACACGAATTCTAATAATTATACAACTAATAGGCAAACATATTTTTAGTTTTGCATAAAAAATGTGCCGGTTCCCGATAGAAACCGGCACATTTTGCTTTTATCTGTTGTTTTTATCTACAGAGCTATGTTATTTTGCAAATTCTACCGTTCTCAGCTCCCTGATAACGTTGACCTTGATCTGCCCAGGATAGTCCAGCTCGGCCTCGATCTTTTTGGCAATTTCTTTTGCCATAAAGATGGTTGCGCTGTCGTCGACCTGTTCGGGCTTGACGATCACGCGCACCTCGCGGCCCGCCGAGAATGCGAAGGACTTCTCCACGCCCGTAAACGAGCTTGCGATCTCCTCCAGCTTCTCCAGACGCTTGACATAGTTCTCCAAAGATTCGCGCCTTGCGCCCGGCCTTGCGCCCGATATGGCGTCCGCGGCCTGTACAAGCACCGCCTCTAAGGTGGTAGGCTCGATGTCGTTATGGTGCGCCGCGATGCAGTGTATGACGGCGTTGTTTTCCTTGTATTTTTTCGCAAGGTCTACGCCGATCGAAATATGCGTCCCCTCGACCTCGTGGTCAACAGCCTTGCCGATATCATGCAGCAGCCCGGCGCGCTTGCAGATAGCCACATCCGCGCCCATTTCAGCGGCCATAAGCCCCGCAAGGAATGAAACCTCGACTGAGTGGCGCAAAACGTTCTGCCCATAGCTTGTCCTGTATTTCAAGCGGCCAAGTAATTTGACAAGCTCCGGATGGATATTGAACACGCCCGTTTCGAACATCGCTGACTCGCCCGTTTCCTTTATGGATATGTCCATCTCGCGCTTGACCTTTTCGACCATCTCCTCTATCCTTGCGGGATGGATACGGCCGTCGGCGATAAGTTTTTCCAAGGTGATGCGTGCGATCTCGCGGCGGACAGGATCAAAACCGCTTAAAATAACGGCTTCGGGCGTATCGTCTATGATAAGATCTATGCCGGTCGCGCTTTCCAGCGCCCGGATATTACGGCCTTCCCTGCCTATGATGCGGCCCTTAATATCGTCGTTGGGCAGCGGCACGACAGAAACAGTGATTTCTGCGGCGTGATCCGCGGCACATTTCTGTATGGACATCCCGATGATTTCTTTCGCTTTTTTGGACGCCTCTTCTCTTGCGTTGCTCTCGATTTCGCGGACCCTTATTGCCGCGTCCTTTTTTGCCTCGTCCTCGATCTCGGAAACAAGCATTTGCTTTGCCTCTTCCTTTGACAGCGAGGCGACCTTTTCCAGCTCCTCGACCATTCGGTCATGCGAGGCGTTCAGTTCCTTTTCCAGCGCGTCAAGCTTTAATTCCCGCGCCTCAAGGTTTTTCTTGGTCTGTTCGTTGCCTTCCAGCTTTCTGTCCAGCTGTTCCTCTTTCCGCGTCAGGCTCTCTTCCTTTTGGATGATCCTGGTTTCTGTCCTTGCGATTTCGTTTCTTCTTTCCTTGCTCTCTCTTTCAAGCTCGGTGCGTAAGCTGAGGACCTCTTCCTTTGCCGACAGAATAGCTTCTTTCTTAAGCTGTTTAGCCTCGGCTTGGGCGTCCTCAATCAGTTTCGCGGCGTCGTTCTTTGCTTTTCCGCGCTTATTCGCATCGAGTTTCCAAAACAAAAAATATCCGGCGCCTCCGCCCAAAAGCAGGCCTAATATCGGCAATATGATGTCAAGCGCCTGGATTGCAGCAAGGAGATTGTACGATAAAATAAAGTTCATTACGATACCTCCTTCAAGATATAAGAAAATTTTTTTGTAAAACATTCAGAAAATAGAATAAAGAAAACGAACAAAAAATATTCAATTACTTTATATCGAACGGATCCTAATATAACTAAGGACCCTTGCCTGCGGCAAGCTAAAGGAAGCGATGAAATAAATGAGATCAATTTAGAGCAAGTATTTTTTAGCTCGGGAAATGACTTGTTTTTGCAGCAAATAGCAGAACTATTTACTAAGTAAAGAAGGCATTTCCAGGCAAAAAAAGACGCGGCTGTAAATTATATCGAATTATTCAGAGATTCCTTTATTACTATAAAACCCCGCCGGAAGATTATTTCCTGACATAAGCGTAAACTACACGCTTACAAAAGGTATTATAACCAAAAATATAAAAATAGTCAAGGATAACGGCAAACGAATTCAGCTTAGAGGCGGAAATGTAAAGGCGGGCGCAGAGCCCCCGATGACATCCGGCAATAATAATATGGGTGCCTGCAAATATTACACAAAACCGCTGGCAGAAATTATTGCGCGGTCGCGTTGTTCCCCGTTTATACCGAGGCCTTAAATATGATCCATACGGCGACTGCAAAGGCGGCGGCCATTATTTTAAGCCCCCAGTCCTCCACGAAAATGACTTTCAGGACGCTTTTGAAACGGCTGCTTTTATTCTTTTTTATGCTTTTGTTCTCTTGTTTTTTCACAGCAGCTTCCTCTTCTTTTTGCGAACGCCCGCGCTTAACCCGTATGTCTGCTCTAAAACCTCGTTCAGCATATTTGAATCGTAATACCGCGATATGACGCCGTTCCGGCAGATACTGATGATACCGGTCTGCTCTGACACAATGATTGCCAGCACGTCGTTGGTCTCGGTGACGCCGAGGGCGGCCCTGTGCCGCGTGCCCAGATCCTGCGGCAGGTTCGCGTTCTGCGTCAGCGTCAGGAAACACCCCGCCGCCAGAATACGGTTGGCGCGGATGACCACTGCGCCGTCGTGCATAGGCGCCTTTGTATTGAAAATACTCTCGATAAGCGGCGCCGAGACGATCGCGTTCAAGGTAGTGCCGCTCTCTAAGATCTGCGACTGGATATGCTGCGGAGAAATAACGATCAGCGCGCCGGTATTCTTCTTGGACATATTCTGCACCGAGCGTATTATCTCGGTAATCGTGTTCCTTAAGACCTCGTCACTGACGTCGTACTGCGTAGAGAAATTCTCGGCGCTCTTTCTGCCCCTTGAAAGCTTTAATACGGCGCGTTTTATTTCCGGGGCGAAAACCGTCACTATCAGGACAATCAAAAGCGGCAGTACGCCGACCGACAGAATCTGATATGCAAGCGGAGCATATTCTCTGAAAACCAGGACGGCAAAATACGCTGCAACGCTGATCGCTAAATATAAATAAAGAGCCTTTGCATTGCGCCGCTTTATTAGCCTGAAAACAAGAAAAAGCCCAACGGCAAGAATCGCGATATCGATCGCGTCGTAAATACTGAATCCAGTAAAAGCCTCAGCTATTTTTTGTAAAGTATCATTCATCTGCCGTGTCTTTTATGCAATACTGTTCCGGGTCCGGCCTGAGTTGACTTAGGTGACCGCTGAATAAATCGAATATTTTGCAGCGGCGTCTTTTTCGCCTGAAACCGTCTTCTTCTTTTGCAAATAGTTCTACTATTTGCTGCAAAAACAAGCCGTTTTCATGCTGAAAAATACTTGCTCTAAATCAACCTCATTTATTCAGCGTTTACTTAGGGCATTTCCGGAATCTATGTGCAAAGCTTATTCAAACCGAAAATGGAAAGTATTTTTGCCTTATGTGCCGACCCAATGCTATTATTCCGCGATTGCGTCCATTTTTATGCCCTAAACCGCTGAAACTTATACTCCGCAGGCAAGGCGCCGGATTGCGGAAAAACTCATAAGTTTTTTATCAGACGGCGATATATTGCCGTCTGCCGTCTATGACAGCCGGAAAGCCATGTCCGCGGAAAGGATCGCCTCGACCGTTGCGCGCTTTTCCATGATATCTATGATCAGCGTGTCAAGCCGGCGCGACGCCTCGACCGCTGCGCCGCCGATCCCGTTTTGCGCCGCCGTTTCAAGCGTCTCAAGCAGCGCGTCGGCCCTTAACAGCATACCGATATAGCCGCCGATCTCACGGTTAAAATATGTATTCTTACATTCGTTTTTCTTCATGTAAAGACTCCGTAAGCGTAAAAAATATTATTTTAGCAAAACAATGAGCGCGTATAAATCGACATTTAGTGACTTTATTATTAGTATACTATCAAATACCGACTAATACAACCGTTTTTAGATGTTTTTTTGGAAATTTATTAAATAATTATTAACAAAATTCGACACAAAACGCATTTATGCTTATAATTGTAAATTTTTTGTTAAGATGGAGGAGCTGAGATTTACAGCGTAGTTAAAGCGGACGATACCGCCGCCGCGGCTAGCATTTATTCAAACGGATTTCCGGGCTTATCATTGCCCTCCGCAGAATTCTGGCCTGAGCCGCCGCTTTCATATTCATCGCCGAATACGGATATCTTTGCCGTGTATTTTTGGATAATGACCTTCGGCGTATACTTTTTACTTCCGGAATACATGAGCGCCAGCAGCACGATCACGCCGATGACAACAGCCATCTGATAGACGAACGAATAAACGGGATTTGTCACAAACGCCCGGTAATCAAATTTTTCCGCTTTACCGGCCGTCAGGACCGCCGGCATTTCACTGTCGTATATGATGCCGGCTGCGATATGCGCCGCGCTGTCCAGCATCTCCTTTCCGTTTTCATAATATGTAAAGAGATTGGCAAAGGTATCTGCGTCCGTACCGGCGATGCCGCCCTTTTGGCTCTCGGTATCCCCGCTCGCGTTTATATCCCAGTTATATCCGAAAATATTAACGGCGTTTATCCGGCTGCTCCAAAAATAGAAATTATCTCCCGAAAGCCCTTTATGCGTGTACAGAATCGGCGAACCGACGGCAGGCACGATTTTTTTGTTTTTTGGCGGAAGGTTTAACCCTACGTTGCCCGGAAGACTGTCGGCAATTTCCTTTATGCGGTTTTGGTGCGGCGTTTCGACCTCGTCGCAATAAAGATACAGCTTGTCGCCGCCCGCAATACAGGATAGATTTACCATCAGCGCGATATCCGAAAGAGTTATGACACTGTGGTACCTCTGAAAATTGACCGTCATATCGTAAGAGCCGTAAAAGCCGTTATTCCCGCCGCCGAACGCAACAAACATAATATTGAATTCGGGATAAACAGGATCGACAGCCTTCGTCGCGTTCTCGACGACGGTTTTTGCGGCCGCAAGCATTGCCGCGACGCCGCTGGCGTTGTCCAGCGCGCCCTCGGACTTGCTGTAATAGCCCTGATTGTATTCCAAACCGTACAGATTGTCGTAATTTGCGCCGATTATTACCGTCTTGGTCGCCGCGCCGGAGGCAGGCGATTTAAAATACCCGGCCACGTTATAGACCGCAACCTTTGTTTCCTTCTGGAAAAGACCGGCGCTGCTTACCAGCTCGATCTCCTTTATATAATCGGGGTCATCCGCCTTCGTTTTTGCGACAGTGCTTGTAAAATAAGGCGCTGATTCCGCGGTCAGCTTCGACATGTCCGACAGTGCTTTAAACTCGGCCGCGATCCATTCCGCGGTTTTCCTGGCGCCCTCCGTTCCCGTCCGCCTTTCGCGGTTGGCGTCGCCGTCAAAGAACCTGTTAAGATATTCAAGCGCAGCCCCGGGGGCATAAGTATAGGCGCCCGCCGCCGGCTCCTCTTCCCCTGCATAAGCGGGGACAGCTGCAAGGGCCGCGGAAAAAGCCGCGATAAGCGCCAGCATGATGCATACAGATAAATTTTTCAGCCTTCTTTTTGTCATATATCTTTTTTTCCGTAAAAGCGTTCTAAGTTTTCCTGGCAAAGCGGTACAACCCACTACATCATTGCCGAAAAAAGGTTCAGCGCGATAAATATAAGATACGGCGCGCAAAATGCCACGATCGAGCGCGGATACAGCTGCGGCGGCACGTACTTCTTCCTTATGTAAAAATAGTACAGCAGCAAGAGGCCGATCTCTACCGTAAATATCAGCACGTTCTCGATCAGCATCATGGCCAGCGGCGTATTGAAATATACGGTTCGCACAGACCCCGAAATAATGTTAATGATAAGGAAAAACCAACGCATAATGATCAGCATACTGCGCTTGTTCTTCATTACCTCCGGCGAAATCATAAGGTATTTTGCCAGCCAGAAATAGACAAAGGCGAACAGCTCGAACACCAGCCAGGAAAGCAGCCCGAATATAAAGACCGCCGCCGTAATGTTGATATTGCCGAAAAACGACGCGTATGTATCAGCGATCTGCATACTGCTGAAAATATCCGAGAAAACAAAAGACAGAGGCAACAATACTAATATCACCGCCTGCGGCAGCCTTAGCAGCCAGTCTATTATCTTATTGAAGAATTTGTACACGTTAAATCTATATTCCCTTTTACCGATACCATTACTTTTGGCAAACGCCCGCATGGCGCAAAAACAGTTCCTTCCCTGCCGCAAGCGCTGAAAAGCCGCCGTGAAAATTCAGCCGAGACGCTGTTTTGAATTTAGTATATACATAACGGCTAATATAAACGCGTTGTATTCGTAAATTTTCCCGCTCTTTATATTAAGCTCGGTCTCGTTAAGCAGGTCGTTTATTTTTTTCAGCCGCCGCGCGCCGAATGCCGCCGCCTGCCGCCGCGCGCTCTCGACCGAATAAGGTTTTACGCCGAGCTCGGCAGCGACACTCTCGGCGGAGCCCTTGTTTACAGCCGAATAAAGCAGCCGGCGGAAATGCGCGTAGAGGCCTGCCAGCATTGCTGACGGCGCGATCTTGTCCGCAATACACTTTGCCGTTATCCTCATACAAAGCGCGCCGTCGCCCTTTGCCGCCGCATCGCTGAGCTGATAGATCTTATACTCGGCCTCCGGCTCGACCATTTCAGCCACGTCTTCCGCCGAGATATGTCCGCCGCTGCCGGCAAAGCCGCAAAGCTTGTTAAGCTCGGACATAATGCGCGCCATAGAGTTCCCGCAATATTCCGTCAGCCGCGACGCGGCATTGTCCGCCAGCGTGACGTTAGCGGCTCTGGCGGTTTCGGCGATAATTGCGCCTGCCTTGGATGCGGACAGTTTTGCACAGTCGATAAGCTCGATATTTTTGAGCCCCTTATGCGGCTCCTCGCCCGATATAAGTATAAGCAGCGTGGACGGGTTGGGATTTTTAAGATAACCGTTGATCACTTCCGCCCCGTCTTTTTTGAGCGGCGATTCGCTGATGACGATGCGCAGCCCGCCCATTACCGGCAGCAGCTCGCATGTGTCCTTGATATCCTCCGCCTGCGCTTTTTCAGCAATATGGTTAATATTCATGTCAGGGAGATCGGTAACAAGCGAGGATAGGCGTTTTAACGCGCTCTCGATCAGCCAGGCGTCGGTACCGAATATGTTGTAGGCCGCCGCCCTGCCGTTTTTTAGGTGTTTTTCAAGCTCCGGATATGTCATTCGACAGTGATTATATCATTTTCCAAAAGGTAAGTAAAGTTCGGGCGGCCGCTTTCGTTAAACTCCGTATAATTGTAACACTTAAAGTACCGGCCTGCGGGAAAAGCCGCGCCCAGGTCTGCGCGCGATACCAAAATATCGGGCGATACCGGAAACGCCCATAAGGCGGCCGATACCGCCGTTTTATCCTTCTCTAAGATATACGCGGCATTCTTGTTAGACATATGAAAATTCACGCCGATAAATCTATTTTGCGACACCACCGCTGTGACGGCAATTGCGCCCGCCGCGTATTCCTCCCGCCCCTTGAACAGTATCAGCCGCGAATACGCACATGCGGACATAAGCGTATCGTATCCGCTTACCCCCTCGCAATCCGCGGCGTACACGGCGTCCGGACGGAAAGTGTTTACAATATCGCATAAATAGTATTCGTCCGCATCGGAATATCCGGTTAGTACAAGAGCGTCAAGCTTTCTGATGTGCTTATCGAAAAAGAAGTCCTTGATATCGCGGCGGTTAAAGCCCGTTACCTCGCCCGCATAGACGGCGGAACCGCCGCAAATCACTGCCGCGCCGCCGTTATAGCCGCAATTTATGACCGCCATCTGCGGCGGGATACCGAGGGGCGCGTTGCCGGTAATTATTGCCGTAATAAACAGCAGCAGCGCGGCGCATAATGCCGGCAGCTTGACCCTTTTCCCCGCCATAAAAAACCGGCCGCAAAAGACCGATATGATATACAGCGCATAAAGAAGCGCGCCGCCCGACAGTACCGTTACGGCGGCGAGCGGCAGATAGGAAAATACCGTTGCTATAAACGTCACCGCGGAAAAAGCCCAGGATGCGGCGGCAATGAGAAAGGACATAAACGGCAATATCAGCGAGATAAATACCGAGCCGTACAAAAGATATACCGCCAATGTCAGAAACGGCGCGGCCAATATATTGACCGGGATATTATAGACCGCGGCGTAATTGAAATAGTTTATCATCAGAGGCAGTACGCCTATCTGCGCGGCGGCCGACAATGCAAAGGCGTCGCCGGCCGCGCGTGTGACGCGGTTCCTGCCGTACAGCCGTTTGATATGCTTCGCCGCGTAAAGCTTGCGTATTACGGGGACCAGCGCGATCAGCGACAGCATACATAAAAAGCTCATCTTAAAAGAGAGCGACAGTATTGCCTTGGGGTCGAACGCAAGGATCGCTACAGCGGCAAACGCCAGCGCGGACAGCGGATCATATCTCTTATGCAGGGTCTTGGCAGTTAAGAATATCACGCTCATTATCGCTGCCCTTACCACACTGGGCGAGAATCCGCATAGGCAGCAGTAGAACGCCATTACTGCGCCGGTCACTAAAAGGACCGCCGCGTTCCCCGCCTTAAGCTTTCGTAAAACAAATTGCAGCGAGTACGCAAGCAGGCCGACGTGAAGGCCCGATACGGCCAAAATATGGGCAAGGCCGCTTATCCGGTACGCCGTGTGCGTCTGAAGGCAGAGGCCGTCCGTATCGCCGAAAAGTACGGAATACATAAGCGCGGCCGTATCGCCCGCTGCGTTTTTATCCAGGAGCGCCTTTGCCTTCAGCCTGGTATCCTCGAAAAAGCCGGGCTTTCCCGCCGTGATCTCGGGCCTGGACACAGGCGCAACGTTGACATAATATGCGGATGCCGACGGCTGCGGCTTTTCGGCAACAGTCAGCCGCGCCGAAAACGTCAGTGTGTCGCCTGCCCCCGCGTAATACAGCGCGTCGTTTGCGTTTTCTGCCGCAAACTCGATTTCCGTTTCGGCTTTAAGAGTAAAAACAGTTCCGTCCGCACCGGTTACGGTAAGCTTTCCCGCCGAAAACACCACGCTGCCGCCGCCCGGCGTTATTTTTTCCCCCGCGCGGAAAGAAACCGTATAGACCTCGCCGGAGACTATTTCCGGCAGCGGCTTTTGGGGCAAATAAACCTGTAAAAAAGAAAAAGCCGCCGCGATTATCATCAGGGCAAGCGTAAAAACCTTACCCTTTGCGGCGGTATATATCAGAATGGATGCAATCAGCGAGAAACAGATCGCGCCGATATAGAGTGTGCCGGAATACAATGCGGCGACGAGCGAAAGAATCATGCACAGCGCGATAAGCACAAGCGGCCTGAAGTTAAGCAGCCGCCTCCCGGCGATGCTTTCTCTTTCGCTGTCCGGAACCGGAACGTCAGAGTTTTCGCTCACTCTTTCCCCCTTACGTTTTATTTATCCGTACTTTTTAAGATAGGCTTGACGTACGCCCTGCGGCGTTTTTCCCACGCGATATCCAAAAATTTGAACTGCGTCTGCACGTTGTTGTTGGTCTCTAGGGTCGGGTTGCTTTCGCCGTACCTGACGCCTTTATTGATGCCGCCGTTTAATATTTCGGAAATAACTATCGCGTTCACACCCTTGTTGAGGTATTCGGGCAATACGCCGATCAGCGCGAAATCCACGGTGTCAAAATGCTTTAACGCCCACAGCAGCCTGATGATGCCCAGCGGCGTCAGCCGGCCGCCGCTCTTATTCAAGGCTTTCGCAATACTGGGCAGCGCGATCCCGCCGCCGATAACGTTGTCGTTCTCGTCAACGACGCAGCAGATGAAGCGCGTGTCGGCGATCAGCTTGAACATATTGACAAGGCTGTCCACTACTTTATCTGAAAGCGGCACGGTCGCGTAAAGCCCGCTGTAGCTTTTATCGATCATCTCGAAAAACTTCTTCGCGTACCTTTCTATAAATTGCTTTTTGTTCAAGTGGAGCGAGGTAAGGTTGTACCGCTTTAAAACCATCTGCGATATTTTCTCGATCCTTTGATCCGGCGCGGGCGGACAGCGGTAAACCCGCTCCAGCCAATCCACGTCCTTAATAAAGCCCAGGGCTTCCAGGTGCTTATGGTAATAAGGATAGGAATACTGCGTCTCGAAGGTGCCCATCCTGTCAAAGCCCTCGATCAGCAGCCCCTCCCTGTCGGTATCGTTGAACCCGAGCGGCCCGTGAACATATTCCAGCCCCTCGCTGCGCCCGAAATCCGCAACGGCCTTAAGCAGCGCCCCCGCCACTTCCACGTCGTCGATAAAATCGATGCGCGAAAACCTTATGCGCTTAACGCCGGACTTTTTTATATCCTCGTATGCTATTATCGCCATGATCCTGCCCGCGATAACTCCGTCCTTGTAGGCCAGAAAATACTTGGCGCGGCAGCTTTCTAAGGACGGGTTTTTCCTTGGGTCTGCGTTATTGATCTCGTCAAACCGTAAAAACGGCACAAAATACGGACAGCCCTTATACAATTTCCGGGGAAAATCGACAAACTTTTTTATATCTTTTTTTAAAACTGCTTCCTTGATCTCTATCATATGTTCTCCGAAAATACAGGCTCTTTCGTTTTGCAGACCGGTCAAAGACCTCCCGTCAAAAGTAAACCGCCCGAAAGAAAATAAATAAGGATAGTGTCCTTGCTTTATTTTTAAGGAAAGACCGCCGGGCGTCCGGCTTGCTTTATAAAGGAAACGATGAATAAATGAGATTAATTTAGAGCAAGTATTTTTCAGGCGAAAAAGACGCGGCTGTAAATTATGCTTAATTTTTCAGCGTTTACCTAAATATTATACTATATAAGACACTGATAATACAAATGCTTTTCGTGCGATATAGCATATCCTGTTTTCTTAGCAAAATTCAGCCGATTAATCTGAGCTCAAACGGTATGCTTGACCAATGGCCGGGCTCGCTGCTTATTACTATTAGATAATAGACATCCTCTTCCAAATCTATCGTATCTATTATGTACCCGTCCTCGTCCTCGTAGCTTTGGACTAAAACCATAGTCTCAGTCGTAGCGTCATATTGCAGAAGCAGCATATCGTTAAAGTCCCGAAGGTATGTATAGAGCGAATATGTGCCCCCGCAAGTGGATCTTATCACAAACATTGCCGGCTCGTACATAAGCATTTCATACAGGTCCAGCGATCCTGCAAACTCATGAATTTCGTACTCGGCAATGTGCGGCGGTATTCCCCCGTACGTTATTCTGGACGCATATACCGACCAGCCTGTTGCGCTTCTGTACATCAACATACTGTTTTTATTGGGCACATTAATGACCAAATCGCCGGAACAACTATTAAAAGCATTTATACCCAACGCGGGCGGCGATTGCCTTTGCATATTGACCGTTGACAAATTCGCACAGTCGCTGAAAGCGGATTCCCTGACATCAGTTATGCTGCTTGATAATATGATATTAGTTAATCCGCACCTCGCAAACGCATAGGCACCGATAGCTTTTACACTGCTTGGAATAGCGATATTTTCTAAACTGGCACAGCCTATAAAAGTATTATCTCCGATAAACTCCAAAGTGTTGTCAGCTTCAAATATAACTTCTTCTAAATTGACACAGCTGTGAAATGTTTCATTGAGACTTTTTATGGATGCGGGTATTGAGATATTAATTAAATTTCGGCAGTTTTTAAACGCCGCCGGTCCGAGGCTCAATGTATTGTTCCCCGCAAAAATAATTTCGGTCAGACCGCTGCAACCGCCAAATGTCTCGGAACCGATGTCTATAACAGATGTTGGTATAGTAACACCTGTTAAACCATAACATAGATAAAACGCCCTGTATCCAATATTCGTCAAACCGCTCGGAAGCGTAACGTTTACTAAATTTATAGAATAGTAAAACGCATATTCGTTTATCGCAACCGTACCCTGCCTGATATTAAGCGAAGTACTGGCCGGCATGGCGCCTTTGTATGCATATAACACCTTACCTATGTACACTGCCCCATCCTCCAAGTCGTTATACCATGCTGTATCGTGGAATGTATAATAACCGATAGCTGCTGACCCTCCCACAAGGCCGGTCACATTATCCGGATCACCGATATCGGCCAAACTGACGCATCCCTTGAACGCGTTATATCCGATTGTAGTTAGGGCGTCACCAAAACCAATACTTGTCAAGCTCGAACAGCCATAAAACGCGGCATATCCAATCGTCTCCAAAAGGCTGTTTGACCCAAGGACTACTTCCTCTAACGATTCGCAGTTGTAAAAAGTGCCGTATCCAATGTTTCTTATATCGTCAGGTATCGCAATTCCGGTTAGAGAAGTGCAGCCTGAAAACGCGCCAATACCGATTTGTGTTACGCTTTCAGGCAAGATTACGCTTTCCAGCCCGGAGCAACCGAAAAAGGCTGAGCTTCCGACCGTTGCTACGCCATACGGAAGCTCAATTCCCTCCAATGCCGTTTGACCGTAAAACGCGCCGTCCGCAATACCTGCCGTATCGTTTGCTATATCATTTATGGAAGCAGGCGCGTTGCCTTTATATGTATACAGCACCTTTCCCGCATATACAATCCCGGACGCCTGGCCGGCATACCATGCGGTACCGTCAAATGCACCTTGCCCGATCCGCGTGACGCTGTCGGGAATATTAATGCTCGTAATGCTTGCTGAGCCGTAAAACGCGCGGGCGCTTATGGCTGTGACAATTTTATTGTCGATATATGTGGGAATAGTAAGCGTGCTTCCCAAAAAGGAATTAGCACCGGTGATCTCAATAGTTCCGTCGGGTAAATCTCTAGTCTTTAATAACGTCGTATTTTGATTGATCGTATTGAAAAGCATGTTATATACATTTAGTCTGCCGCCGGTCACACAAAGCCGCTGCCCTAATATCGGGTCTTTTTCCAGTTCCGGAAGGGAATCCGCGTTATTCATGATCGCTTTCTTAAGTTCAAGTGCTGTCATCACGGGAAACTGCGACAATAAAAGCCCCGCCGCGCCCGCCACAAACGGCGCCGCCATGCTTGTTCCCGATTTATAGCCGTACATATTGTTAGGGATCGTACTTAAGATATTTGTGCCCGGCGCAAAAATATGTACCGAGTTTTTACCGTAATTAGATCCTTTCCATTCGGGAACCGTTCCTCTTTTTTCGTCTCCCGTCGCTTTGTCCAAACCGGTCGCCCCCACAGTAAGTATGTTTTGCAAATCAGGGTCGTCCGACAACGAATATGCCGCTGGGTAACTTGGCTCTTCGTCAAGATTAGTGTTATGGTTATTCGCCGAACAGACCGCCAAGCCAGTATAATTTACAAGTGCTGTTTCAAGCTCAGCCGTTTCTACTGAGACACCAAAACTACAATTTATAATCGGGATGCAATGCGTTTGAGCATAGCCAATTGCACTTATAGTTGCCTCAAGATCAGGGTTTCCATTATTGTGAACTTGCAAAGGAACTAAAGCCACATTTGGATATACATTTTTTACAATACCGGCAACGTGCGAACCGTGTTCTTTCATATCATCGCTGGTTATGACATTATCATGAAAAAAATCATAGCCCTGAACAATATTTGCAGATAAATCAGGATGCTCTGCAATCCCGCTATCAATAATCCCAATCCTCACAGATTCACCGTCCACGGCAAGCGCTTGCGCCTCAGTCGCTTGAATTCGTTCCAACGCATATTGCTCGTACGGTCCGTAAACACTTTGTGCGCTTGAAAACTCGCAATAATAGCTCGGACTCGCACTCCTCACAAAATCAAGCTTTTCCAAACTTCGGATGGCTGCCAGCACTTTATCCTTACCGGATTCTTTCAGCCTTATGGATACTATATGCCTAAATGAGCCCGAATTAGTTAATGTGGCGGTTTGCTCCGTCAAAGCCGGCGTTTCCTTCGTTATTGTCCACCGAAAGGTATCGGACACTTTCAGCGTTTTCCAAGCCGAACCTGTCAAGACCAAGCCGCATATCGGGAACGCTATACGTCTTTGTCAGCGTCGCAAGCACGCGGTCGTACGCAAAATCGTCATTAAGCGTCGCGCAAATGCAGATAATTTCGGCGCGATAAATGAGGCAAATATCATCAGCGCGATCATTAAAGACAGAGTCGTCAAAAAAAACTTTTGCTTTTCTCTCATGACTTTCCCCTTTGTTAACAATATGTAAGCAACACAGATGGCGGTTTCGGATACATTATCTCATATATGAACATAGGGAAGTATACTCTAAACGCTGTTAATTCTTCCCATGCGTCAATATATGTCTGGTATGCCGCATCCGGCACAATAAGACCATAAATAGAAGGATCCTCCAACAAAAAATCAAAAAAACTATCGCTCTGTTTCGGCGGTATTTCGCTTTGCATTACCACAACGCCCCACTCACAACCAGAAAATGCCATATATCCGATATATTTTACACTTTCAGGTATTGTAATCTCCGAAAAATACCAGTCAAATGGTTCATTGTGAAATGCACTGGAAAATGCAAGATCGCTTATGCCTACAGTATCTAATCTCAAAGTCGTTTGCCAGCTAAGTAACAGTGTTCCCTTGTACCCGACCGCCCATTTATCAGCATATACTACGCTGTTATCATCCGTTTTGTTCCATATGCCTGTTCCATAAAACGCTACCTGTCTGATTCTAGTTACGCTCTCCGGAATACTGATACTCTCAAGGCTGACGCAGTCCTTGAACCCTTGATATGCTATCTCCGTTACGGACTTGCCATTGTATTCCGACGGGATAACTATTCTTTTCTCATCAGTCGCTGTTCCAACCGATACCGCATACGATTCACCGTTTCTAGTTAACGTATATTGCAACCCTTCCGTTGGCGGCTCCGGCTCCGCGTCTTTAAGCCTGCCGTTCACCAAATCATCTATCCACTGCTCTTCATCGCCCTCGTATTCCGGGTTGTATTTCAGATAAATCTCGTATGCGCTTTCCCCTTTCAGGCTGTCCAGCCATTCCTGTAAGCTCCCCTCGAAACCGTTCTCCACCGCAAGCTCGTACGCCGACTTCCCCGGCGCACCCTGTCCGCCCTTTATGTTACCTATCGAAAACCAGTCGCCGCTACCTTTTAAGAATACATCGAATGTTATCGTGTTGATATAGAAATCTCCGTCCTTGCCTATACTGCCTGACGGATCAGCCGCTCCGTTATGCCACGTTGCACCATCTTTGCCCGGGCCGCCTTTCTCTCCTTTGGGCCCTATGATATTGGTGATCAAGTGCCAGCTTCCCCCACCTTTCAAGTATACGTCAAATGTAACCGTATCAAGATAAAAATCACCGTTATTGCCCGATGTGTCCGCCGGCGCACCCTCGCCAGTATACCACGTTGCACCATCCGCACCCGGCAAGCCAGCCTCGCCCTTGAACAGCTCGATAAGCTCTTCCAACGTACCCTCGTAACCACGCTCTAACGCTATTTCATATACCTCTTGGAAATCAAACCCATTGCCCGGCTCTTCAGGCTTGCAACCCGAAAAGGTAAATATCAAAACTATAATCATTGTGAAACATAGAAGCTTTATTAGTCTCTTCATGACCTCCCCTCCATGTTATGTAAAATCTTTATTTAAATACGGTTAAACTGCAGAATATTACACACATAACATAGCACAGTTTCATGCTCTTGTAAATCCCGATTGCCTAAACTTACATAGTTTTGTCGCAAACTTACGAAAAGGGCGTTTTGCAAAACAATTACTTAAGGATTAGAATTTTAACATGCATATCATTTTACAAACATTTGTTTTTGCGGCGATATGTGGTATAATATACGTATGGACAAGGTGTTCCTGCATTGCGATCTTAATAATTTTTATGCGTCGGTGGAGTGTAAGATAAACCCTGCCTATAACGACGTGCCGCTGGCGGTCTGCGGCGACCCGTCGAAAAGGCACGGGGTGATTTTGGCCAAGAATTACCGCGCGCGCGCTTTCGGGATAAAGACCGGCGATACGGTCAACGAGGCGTACAAAAAGTGTCCCGAGCTGGTCACCGTCGGCCCGCATTTCGACCTTTATATGGAATACTCTGATAAGGCATTCGATATCTATACCAAGTATACCGACCGGGTCGAGCCGTTCGGCAGCGACGAATGCTGGCTGGACGTGACGGGCAGCCAGAGGCTTTTCGGCGCAGGCGATAAAATTGCGGACGAGATCAGGAACCGGGTCAAAACGGAGCTGGGGCTTACCATTTCCGCCGGCGTTTCCTTTACGAAGATATTTGCAAAGCTGGGCAGCGATATGAAAAAACCCGACGCGGTCACGGTCATATCGCGCGAAAATTTCAGGGATAAGGTCTGGTGCCTGCCGGCGCAGGATCTGATGATGGTCGGCCGGAAAACGTCTGAAAAGCTGGCGAAATTCAATATCAATACTATCGGGCAGCTGGCTGCGGCCGACGACGCTGTGTTAAAGGCGCAGTTCGGCGTTTTGGGACAGCAGCTGAAAAATAACGCTCTGGGCCTTGATCCCGGCTGCGTCAGGCTGTATACCGAGGGGCGCACGGTAAAGAGCGTCGGCCACGGCACCACCACTGTAAAGGATATCGATACGCCGGACGCCGCATACAAGGTCATATATTTTCTGTGCGATATGGTCGCCGGACGTTTAAGGAAATACGGCTTTTGCGCCACGGGCGTGCATCTGGATATGCGCACTACCGACCTTTTACACGAAAGCCGCCAGGTAAAATTGCCGCGCCCGACCGCAAACGGCGGCACGCTTTCGGAAACGGCCATAAGGATCCTGAACCAAAACTGGCGGCCCGGAACAAAGCTGCGCACCCTTACCGTCAGCGCGTTCGACCTTGTATCGGCGAAAGGCAACGGCCAGCTTGATTTTTTCGATGACGGCGGCGAGGAAAAAAAGAGCGCGCTGGACGGCGCGCTGGATAAGATCCGGCAAAAATACGGATACAACTCGCTGATCCGCGCAAACCTTATAGACAACGATTATATAATGGACCGCTTTGACAACGCCGACTTTCTGCCGTTCCAAAGGTAATGGCCGAAAAAAGGCGGGCTGCCCGTAAAATACGGGCCGCCCGCCAATATGAAAAGTATGCGCTTTGGCCGTCAAAAGAAATCTTATCCGTTCAGAACGACAAATCCGATATTCAGATACAGCGCGAACAGCAGCCAGAGGATTATGGGGATATGGAGGTACGCGGCGTATTTGTTGGTCTTGTAGAACTTAACGGCGACTATTACCGTTACCGCGATAAGTATGCCCAGCCATGCGGCGGACAGCAGCCTCATTCCCATATTAAAGAAAAACAGCGGCCACAGAAACGCGATAAGTATGCTGATAAAATAATAGATAAGGCTTGTGTCCAATTTCCCGGGAGTGAACTTTGCGGTATCGCGCCATATCATAAACGACGATACGCCCCACAGCACGTATATCACGCCCCATACCAAGGTAAAGACAATGGGCATCGGCGATAAGGGCGGCATGTTAAGGCTGTCGTAAGAGGAAAAATCGGCAAGCAGCGCGCTCAATATCCCGGTAAGCAGCGGCAAAAGCACCGCGGCAATAAAACCCAGCACCTGCTTCCGGTCAACTTTCCAAACAATAAATTGATTATTCATAGTGATAATATGTATATGCCCGATATTTCCGCGATATACCGAAAGCCGGCGGACATAAAAATACAGCCGGACATATTAAAACCGGACGGCATTTAAACCGGAATAAGATTGTAAAGCAGCTGAAAGCCTATCAATATGGCGAGGAACATAAAGTTTAGCAGCGTAAACTTTAAGAGATAGCCTTTTGTCTTGCCCGGTTCCTTGCGGCGGTATTCGTTTAAGGATATAAGGCTGGCTAAGGACGCGACCGGCGTGCCGAGCCCGCCTATGTTGACCGCAAGCAGCAGGCTTTTGTAATCGGCGGTGAATTTTGAAAGCAGGACCGCGGAAGGGACGTTGCTGATCGCCTGACATGACAATACGCCGAAAAGCAGCGTGTTCCGGCTGATAAGGCCGCCCAGGAAATCGCTCACCGCAGGGATACGCGACAGGTTCCCCGAAAATATAAAGAACGCGCAAAAGGTCAAAAGAAGGCCGTAATCCACCTTTAAAAGCGCCTTGCTGTCCATTATCAGGATAGCAATGACTACGGCCAAAAGCCCCCAATAATACGGGAACACGTTGAAAATTATCAGTACCGACAGGACGAACAGCACGCCGTACAGCGACGTCCTTACAGGGTTCAGCTTATATTCTGTATTGTCGGTAAGCTGAAAGGGCTCCGGCTTTATGAACATACAGCATATTATGATCAGCAGCAGCGAGACTATAAAGGGCGGCGCCATTATCGCAAAAAACTCGCCTGCGGGGATACTGAAATATGAATACAGATACAGGTTCTGCGGATTGCCGAACGGCGTCAGCATCCCGCCCAGATTCGCCGCGATGTTCTGCATTATGAACGAGAACGCCATATGCTTTCTCTGTCCGGTGGACGACAGCACAAAATAGCTTAAGGGCAGGAACGTCAAGAGCGCCATGTCGTTTGCCAGCAGCATCGACGCAAAATATGTAATGAACACCAGCGCAAGGATCGCGTTCCGCACGTTCTTGAATCTCTTTACGATCGCGCGCGATAACGCCTCGAAAAAATATATGTTCTTGAATGCGCATACGACCGCCAGAGTGCAGAACAGGCAGGTCAGCGTCCGCAAATCAAAATACTTTAAGTAGCCCGCGTCGGGCGGCACAAAGAAACAGGTAACGGTTGCGGCAAAAAGCGCGATCAGGAATACGACGTTCTTTTTTACCAACGTCGATATGCGGCGCATAGGCTGCGCTTTTACTTTTGTTTCAGATATTGCCGCCGTGTTTTCCATAATTATCCGCCGTCTAAAGGCATGCAAAAAGCCTTTAAGGCAATTCCTTAAAGGCTTTTTATTTCAATAAATATAGTATATCACATATACGGCGATTTGTTGCTTTTAAACAATGCTTTTCCGCGCGGTCATTTCCCTGCTTCCAGCTTATCCACGACCTGTATCAGCGCGCGGTATCTGTGGCTGACCTTGTTTTTTTCCCTTGCGTCAGCCAGGCCGAAACACATCTTAAGGTCGTCCGAAAAGAATACGCAGTCGTATCCGAACCCGTTTGCCCCCGTCATCCTGTCAAGGATATGGCCGTGTGTGCGCCCCTCGCCCGCTATTATCTTGTCGGGCGACATATAGAGCACCACCGCAGATTCAAAGTACGCCGCCCGCTGCTTGGCCGTCGCCGCGCCCGCGGCTTTCAGCTCGTCCAGAAGCTTTAAGTTGTTCGCAGTATCGTCGCCGTGGCCGCCCGCATAGCGCGCCGAATATACGCCCGGCCCGTTTTTTAAGGCCTTCACGCAGATACCGCTGTCGTCGCTGATGACAGGCATTTTGACAATATCGTAAACGGCGGCCGCCTTGATAAGCGCGTTCTCATAAAAGGTCGCGCCGGTTTCCTCGGCGTCCGCGCTGACACCCGCCTCCCGCAGAGACAGCACCTTATCAAAATACGGCGCAAGTATAGCCTTGATCTCGCGTATCTTCCCCTCGTTGTTGCTGGCGATAACTAAATCCAATTCTTTTCTTTTTCCTCAAAAATACTATTGTAGTAAATGTCCCGCGCATTAAGGAACCGCTGAACAAATACCTTAAAATATGACCAGGATAGTGACCTGTTTATCCTCTATCCTCACCCTGCTTTTGCCCTCGGGGACGTCGAAATGCAGGGCGTAGTCCTTGCGCGTATCCTCGTCCTTATAGACATAGACGTTTACGCTCAGCACGCTCTGTGCGTCGATAAGGAATTCATAGCCGCCGCGTATCTTTAAAAACTGGCGCACAACGCACCTGCCGCCCTCGGCCTTGAAAAGGTTCTTGCCGTCGATCAAAAGCGTTGTATTAAGCGGCCCTACCTCGACCGAATAGCTTCTGCTTAGCAGCCTTATGTTTGTGACGCTGTGGCTGCCGCGCACGAACGTGCCGAAACGCAACGCGACCTTGCGGTCGGGGCGGAAATAGTCGATATCGATAAGCTCCTGCACGCCCATCAGCGCCAGCATATTTCCCGTATTGGAAAGGTATTCGCGCGACTTTATGCGCTTTCCGTTGGGCAGATACATACTGTAGTTCTCAATGCCCGTATCCTTGGTGTTCCGCCACAGCATAACGCTCTTGTACGCAACCTCGCCGGCGATCCTGTCCAAGCCGTAGCGCACCAGCCCGTGATAGAGCAGATAGTTTACATACGGCACGACGCTGCCCCTGTATTGCAGGTACGCAGGTCCGGGCCTTCCGCCGGGGTTGACCTTCCTCTTGCCATAATTCTCATCGTCGCGCGACAGCGTGGGTACCGGGTATTCGCCCCAGAATTTCCTGGGGTCGGTAAGGCTGTTGACTAAACGGCTCAGCTTGTCCGGCGTATCGACCGCGCCGGCAGCCAAAGGATAAAACCCGGTCGCGCCGCTGTGCAGCGCCCAGGTGCCGGTGACATACCGGTTCAGGTACATGCCCTTTTGCTCGTTCCAAAAGGTTGAATTGATCAGTTTAATAAGCTCTTTTTTCGCCTGCCGGTATTCCTTTTCAGCGTCGCGGTCATCAAAATGCGCCGACATCCTTTCCAGCGTATCAAACGCCATCAGCTTGAAACAGCTCAGATCCAGCGAGTGCATCGCCTGTCCGTACTCAGTTTCCTTAAGCGGCGAGTCCGTCCATTTATATGCGATTTCGTTGAGGGAAGCGTCGCTTGAGGTGATCAGCGCGGTATCGGACGGCGGATAAAGCAACTTAAGCCTGTCGTAAAGGCCGCAAAAGCCATCCTTGTCGTTGCTGTGCATAAATATATGCCATACCGTCATAAGCGCCATGATCCTGTCGTCAACGGTATATTTAAGCTGCGCCTCCGGCCGCGCGCCGCCGATATATGCCGCAAGCAGCGCGGCGCAATTCTCGTCTGTGCCGCTCAAATCGAAATGGTTGTTTAAAAGCGCGCGCTTCGGGCTGTGGATCACCTGCAATAAGTACGGGTAATAAATGCGGCTCCACAGGATCGAGTTCATCATCCCCTCGACGGAGCGGCCCAGATGCCCTGTCCCAGACGCCTTGTCAACGCCGTACCGAAGCTCGCTGGTCTCGATAAGCTTTACGACCTTATCGATGCGCGGGACTTCCATTGCCAGCACGCTTTCCTCGCCCACGCACGCGTAAATATAGATCTTGGACAGCCCCTTCCCCAGCCAGAATTCCATGATCGCCTCGTTGAAGGCGCCGTTTGCGGTGTCAGCGGGCTTGACATAGCTTTGCGCCATAAAAAACTCACGCTCCGGCGAGTCGTCCTTTATGACCTGATAGCGGTTTTTATAAACGGCGCAGGCGTCGGTCAAAGTTATATCGCCGCCTACTACGCCCACGTGCGGCGACCGGCCTTTGACAAAGCTGCCCTCGATAGACAGCTCGCCCGGCCATTGATAGACCGGGTAAAATATGACCCTGACCCTCAGCTTCTTTCGCGCCGAGACCTCGACGGCCATAGACTGCTCGTTATGCCGCGCCCACTTGACCGAGAGCGGCCCGCTGGAAAAATGCGCAAAGCTGCCGTCGGGCGTATTGGCGCAGCCAACGCCAAGGTGGCGGATAAAGTCATCGTTGTCCAGCCATTTCTTGCCGTTATGATAGAGAACGCGCATCCCCCACAGCGACCCGTTTTTGCCGCAAAAGACCGCGCCGTTTATAGCGGAATAATCATAACCCGCGCCGATAATATATTTACCGGGAAAATTTTCGTTTGACAAAGCCGGCCCCTTATTAAGCTCCTCATAGAACTTATCGAAAAAAGGCGGCCGGAACGTAAATCCGTATTCTTTGTTGATATATCTCATAAAAAAAGAATTGAGGAAGCGATGAATAAATCATGCCGGATCATTCATCGGTTCCTAAGTTAAATTATATCACAACTCAGCGCATTTAGAAAAATGATATAAGCATGTAAAGACTTGAAAACGGACGCATCGCTTTGTCACGCGAACTTGAGAACTGATGTAAAAAACAATAATCCAAACAATCCCGGAATTTTAGAACCGCGTTTTGTATACTAAACTGCATCAGAGCCAAAATATATCGCGGCGTCTTTTGGCGCCTATGGCATGGAAAGAACCATTTCCCGTACCGCTGCGGGTACGGGAAAGAACCTTTCCAAGCCATAGACATCCAAACCCCGCTCGCGAATATGTTTTATCTCAGACGCATTTTAGTATTTCAATTCCGCCCTTAATGGGACAAAAAAAATCTATGATTTTTTTTCGGTCCCCTGGGGGTTGCTCAAGGGGGGGCGTAGGAGCGGTTTTGATTTATCTCGTTTCAGAGATAAATCAAAATTGCGAGTTAGCCCCCCTTGAAAAGCCTTAATACAAAAGCATTGCGTTTTCCGGCAAGTCGAGTATATTCTTAGTCTCTATCTGGATCTTATAGCTGTGCATATGGATCTTTTCGTCAGGAACGACATAAATACGCTTGCCCTGCCAGTCGGTTTCACATAATTCCGAGAGCACGCGGTTCCCGAAAAGCGATTCGACAAGCATCGGATTGACCGTCATGACGACGGCGCTGGGCTGGATATCGGCGATTATCTTTTCGACGGCGGAACGGATCTTGTCAACGATCACCGCCGCCGAATACAGCCGGCCGGCGCCCTTGCAATATATACATTCCTGCGTCAGGTAGACGGCGGTTTCTTTGTTCTGCTTCTTTCTGGTCATCTCGACAAGGCCGAGGGCGGTCATCCCCAGTACCTGTGTCTTGGTGCGGTCGGCCTTTAAACATTTCTTTAAATAATCCACAACGGCGTTATTATGCTCGTCAAGGGCCATATCGATAAAATCAATAACAATAATGCCGCCGGTATTTCTGAGGCGCAACTGCCGCGCGATTTCGCGGGCGGCGATAAGGTTTGTCTCGAAAGCGGTCTGCTCCATATCGTCGTCGCCTATAAATGCTCCCGTATTGACGTCTACGACCGTCATCGCCTCGGTTTTGTCGATCACGATATACGCCTTGTTTTCCAGCTCGACGCGGTTGCCCAAGAGCGCCTCTATCTGCGGGTTAACATTATATGCGTCGAAAAGCCCGTCGCCGCCGCCGTAAAGCTCCAGCCGCTTCGCGTAACGCTTCAAAACCCCGCTCGCCATCTGTTTTTCTATCGAGGCGAAAACACCTGCGTCATTGATAACTATTTTTTGCACGCTGTCGTTGACAAGATCGCGTATCGCGCAGTACGCAAGGTCGCCCTCGGAAAAAACCAGCTCCTTGCCCTCGGATCTCTCGAACGCGGCCTTGATCCCGTCCCACTGCGCCATCAGGAATTTTATTTCGGATGAGATCTGCCGCGCCGAGGCCTCGGCCGCCGCCGTCCGGACTATTACGCCGCAGCCGTTTCTGTCAATCCTTGCGATGATCCCGGCAAGCTCTGCCCGCGCAGGCTCGTCCTCGATCTTGCGCGAGATCCCCAAATAATCGACTGTGGGCAGGAGGACCGCAAAACGGCCGGGCAGCGATACGTGCTGCGAAAGGCGCGCGCCCTTTGTCCCGTTCTCATCCTTTACGACCTGCACCATGACCATGTCGCCCTCTTTTAAGGCGGACAGCCCCGGCAGGTGCATTTCGGAATTTGACGCGAACAACTCGGTCTTGTCAACAAGTATGTCGTCCGCCGAAAGATAGCCGTTTTTATTGCCGCCGTAATTAACGAACGCCGCATGCATCCCCGGCAGTACGTTGACAACCTTTCCCTTGTAAATGTTGCCGACAAGCCTTTGCGAGGAGCTTCCGGCAACGTGAAACTCTGCAAGGCGGCCTTCCTCGGTCACCGCCACCTTGATCGATTCGATATTCGCATCAATTAGTATTACAGAGTTCATTCCGGCCTGAAGCTTTCCTTGTTTCTTTATAAAGGCTTGCTGTTATAGATTTTTGTGCGTTTTACGGTAACGCGCTTATCCTTAAGGTCAATGCCGCAAAAGCCCGCCGCGGCATGCAAGAACCTGTCGGCGCGCAGATTGTCGTTCCCCGCCGCCAAAACGCATTTCATAGTGTCCTTTCTGTCCGTTCTTACGATCGAATATATCCCGCCGCGTATATCCTTTTCCTTTTGCCCGTCCTTGTCCGTGTAGACGGCGATAAGCTTATCCAGCTTTATTATTTCGTTTATCGGCAAGCCGTCCGCGCCGGGAAACGAAATCTCGTACTCCGCCGCCCGTGCCTGCCCCGACGGGCTTGTTCCGTCCTGTACGGTTTCCGCGGATAAAGCACTCATCCCGTCAGGGCAAACCGCGTTGTACCTTTCCATAAAAGCGGCGGGCGCCTCGCTGGTCACCGCCGCGCACAGTTCGCAGACGCTTTCGGTCCCTACGGGCAGCGGCGGGCCGAAGTACAGCAGCATATGCGGACTGTAGCCCTCGCTGTAACCGACGGCAAGGCCCGCGCGCCTGATGGTCCTGATGACTGCGCGCAGGTAATCGACGTGCGGGATATAGGCCGCACTGCCTGTTTTTTCAAGCGTCAACAGCAGCATATCCCTTTTACACCCCTCCGTTGCATTCCGGCACACGCGCAGCAATGCCGCAGCCCCCGCAACTGATGCGGCAGTCGGGCGTTACGGCGGCGGCATACGCCTTTTCACGCTCGGAAACAAAAAACTCTCGTGTAACGCCGATATCGATAAATTCCCACGGCAGCGGCTTGCTATGATCCGCCGCGCCCGAGTATTCCTCTATCTCGAGCCCCGCGCCCTTAAAGGCCTCCGTCCATTTATCGTAATCAAACAGCTCTGACCACCCGTCGAACATACAGCCGCTGTTGTACGCCCTTATTAGCGCGCTTGAAAGCCTCTTGTCGCCGCGCGAAAACGCCGCCTCCAGCCGCGACACGGTCATATCGTGATAGTGGAACGCTATTCCCGATTTACCCAGCTCGTATTTTAAAAACTTCTGCCTGGCCGTCGCCGTCTCCGGCGTTATCTGCGCCTCCCACTGAAAAGGCGTAAATGGCTTCGGGATGAATACCGAGCAGCTTGCCGAAAGGCTGAGACCTTTCTTCGCCGTGCGGTGCTTATAGTAAAGCCCCTTGATTTTCCTGCAAACGTCCGCTATGCCCTGTATATCCTCGTCCGTCTCGGTCGGCAGCCCCAGCATGAAATACAGCTTGATCGTGGAAAACCCTTGACGGAAGGCCGCCGTCACCGCGCTTTCGATATGCTCGTCGGTAATGTTTTTATTTATTACGTTCCTCAGCCGCTGTGTCCCTGCCTCCGGCGCAAAGGTAAGGCTGCCGCTGCGCTTTGCGCCCAGATTCAAGTCGCTCTCAAAGCTGTCAAGCCTTTGCGACGGCAGCGCAAGGTTTACCCGTTTTTCACGCAGCATATCCTGCAAGCCGGCGATAAGCTGCGGCAGGCGCGGATAGTCGCCGGTAGACAGCGAGCTTAACGTCACCTCGTCAAACCCTGTTTTTTCGACCGTCTCCTCTATTATCGCCTTGCAAAGGCTTTCGTCCCGGTTCCGCACCGGCCTGTAAATAAACCCCGCCTGGCAAAACCGGCACCCGCGCGAGCATCCCCTAAAAACCTCGACGACCGCGCGGTCGTGCACCGCCTCGATGTTCGGCACGATAAGGTCTTTTGGGAAAAACGCCTTGTTGAGATCGGGCAATATGCGCCGGACAACCTTTTTTTCCGTGCCCTCCGCCGGTATATATACGCCGGGTACGCCGCTTGCGGCCTTTAAAAACGCCTTATTTACAGCCGCGCGCCCCGCGCCCTTAAGTTTCTTCTTTTGCACGATATACAGCGCGGCAAGCTCGGTTATCGCTTCCTCGCCGTCACCTATCACGAATATGTCGAATATGTCGGATACGGGCAGCGGATTGACCGCGCACGGCCCGCCCGCCATGAGCAGCGGAAAGTCGCCGCCCTCGCGCTCCGCACGTAAAAACGGCGCGCCGGCAAGGTCAAGCATATACAAAACGTTTGTATACGAGAGCTCATATTGCAGTGAAAAGCCCATGATATCAAAGGCGGCGGCCGGCCTCCGTGTTTCCAGAGAGAATAGCGGAGTGTTATTAGCTTTCATCGCCGCGCCCATATCCGGCCACGGCGCAAAGCAACGCTCGCAGTTAGTATCCGGCCGGGCGTTCAGCGCGCCCTGCAATATCTTTATACCCAGATTTGACATCGCGACCTCGTAGACGTCGGGAAAGCACATAAGATAATCGAGAGCCGCCTCCGGCTTATATACGGGGCTGTTGTACTCGCCCCCCGTGTAGCGCGACGGTTTTGCAACCGATAATAAGAATTTTTCTATATCAACCTTTCCTGTCATCCGATACCGCTTTTACAAGGCAAATTTTCAAAATATTGTTCAATAGCACAAAAGGCGCCCGATCAGCGCCCCCACTTTTTATTCGTCTTGTTTTTGCCGCAAAAAACAAGCTTTACATATATCAGCGGCCCCATGCCGCCTACGTTATGATAGTAAATATCTCATTTGCAATCTCGCTGTAAACGCGCTTTTGCGGCACGGCCGGCGTTAGTTTTGCATTGCCTATCGTGATCAGCGCGTCCACGTCGCTGTAGATACTTTGAAACGAAAGCTCGCACGAAACAGCCGGGAATTCCTTTCTCGCCGCGCAAATGCTGCCGTCGGGATTTTTTACAGGCCTCCAGCCGTACTTCCTGATTTTTTTTATGAGCTCCTGCGAATGCATCACTGTGCCGTGAAAACGTGTGACGACGTTGGGCACCGCGGGCGGCATAGCAAAGACCTCGCGCTTCAACTGACTGAACGGCTGTGTCATGGACAGCCGCTTTAAAAACTCGAACTGCCCCTCTAATTCGACCGGATGGATCAGCGCGATGGCTGTGTCGCCGCCCATACAATACGGTTTTTTATTCAGGTCGAATAATTCACCGTTTTCGATATAAAAGACGCTGATAAGCTTCTCGCCGCGGTATTCGCCCCAAAAAAATTCGGACGCGACGGCGGACAGCAGCGGCTTCTTTACAATATTGGACATAAAGGTCTCGTGCCGCCATGCCCTGAAAAACCTGTAGGCGTTGTAAAACCGCTCCTTCTGGATGTTCAGCTCGCCCTCCAGGGTTTTCATATATCTGTCGATGTGTTTTTTGATAAGCTTGTAACGCTGCGGCACCCGCCCTTCCGTAAAGGTGAAACGGTTGCCCGCGCTGTCCTGCATAACGACGCCCAAATTGTTTGTAACCGCAACATACAGCGTAAAGCCGTCGATCTCGAATGCCTTGCGGTAGGATAAATCCAGCTCCATATCATTGACCTTTTCGTCAACGATATCCTCCATATCGAGCTCAAGCGCGCTTAAAACGCCGGCATATTTCTTCTTTTCGCCTATATTGATACTGGCCGCAAGCAGCGCCTTGACGTCGTCCGAGCCGTACCTTGCAAAAAAAGACGACAGATATTCGGTCTTCTTCAGCGACGCATCAAAATCGCACAGCAAATAGTCGCAAAGCGCGGGCAAGTCCGTGCTGTCAAAAAGCTTCAATCCCTGTTTTATCTTTTTAACGGTGCCCGGGTCGCGGCGGCTCTTGCATATTTCGATCAGCTCTTCGGCAGTCCCGATCTCTATATCGATCGCGCCGCCCGCGTCCTTTGGCTTTTTCGGCGGCAGCGTTTCCGGCGCGCGGTACGTCAAAAACTCACGTATAAGCTTGCTTTGATAAAACGTGCAGGTTTTAAGCTGGGATAAAAGATATTCTTTGGAAAGATCGGGGCTGGCCTCGTACAGAACGTCGAGCGCAAATTTCTGGCCGTAACACAGCCTTTCGACAATGCCGGCAGCCTTATAAAAATCCTTCTGACAGATCCGCAGGAAAAAGGCGCGCGCAGGCCTTGCCCAAGCCGTAACTTCGGCCGACGTTTTCGGGTTGAAGGCCGCGATAATAAGCGGCATATATGTATCTTCCGGGAAGCCGAGGCCGGTAAGTATCTCGACCATGCGGTCGAAATAACGTTCCTCTATACTGGCGTTAGGAATGTTTGAATTATATTTTGCGCCGTAATAGTTTGTATTGATAAACGCACACTTTACGACGGTAAAAACGTCGTCGAACCGCTGCTGCGATAGAAACTCCGTAAGAGCGGGCAAGAGTACAGACGCGCTGTCGGCAGATTCGAACGCCGATCTGCCGAACTGCACTAATTCATCTTTAGTCGCAAAATCCATGTTCAATATATTGTATCACAACATATCAGAAAACGCAAAACGAAAAAACTGCAATCAAAAAACCTTGAAAACCGCTATAAAAAACAGCAAATCGATTGTTATACTAATACCATTTATAATTTACCTAAATATTTCGCATAGAATTTTGGGGCAAAGCCGGCTAAAAGCGGAGCGCGTAGCAAAGCCTACGCGCGAGCATTTTAGGCGGCTTTGTACCGAAAAGATGGCGAAAGATTAGTAAATTAAAATGAGGATTAGTATCACAATGATAAATCCGGGCGCAGCTTTTTTGCGCCGTTTAAGTATATATGTTTCGGTTCGTGCCGCGCTGTATCGGCCGAGGATACGTTTACCAGCAAGCGTATGCACAGCTTCAGCCCGCCCTGTATATCCGGCTCCATGCAGGAAAACAGCGGTACCGAATGATAGCCGTTTTCCCTTATCGCCGCCACGGGATACGCGGCGGTGATATCGGGCGTGACCGAGCAGATTATACTTGTGATCTCGAAGCATGCTTTTTTAAGCCCGTTCTCCGCCGCTATCTTCTCCATCAAGATAACGGATGCCGCCGCTATTTCCTCTTTTGTATCGGCCGCGGCGGTCGTCGCGCCGCGCACCGAAAATATCTGTGTCAGCAAGATTTGTTTCTCCAAAAATTTATCTGTCCTCTCTCGGAGCGGGCGTAGTCCGTATCAACCCCGTTATTTGCCCGCGGACTCCGCCTTGCCGTTCCCCAAAAAGAATAGCGCGACCGTGTCCGGGCCGGAGTGCGAGCCTATTACCGGCCCGATGCCCGATATCATAAAATTCTTGATGCCAAGCTTTTCTGATATCTCCTTTCTTACAAACTCCGCGTCCTCGGGGCAGTCGCCGTGGCTTATAAAGACTATGTCGTTCTTTACGCCCTTTGTCTTTTCCTCCATTCTGTCCACAAGCCCCGAAAGCGCTTTTTTGCGGCCCATAACGTTTTTGACAGGGATAAGATGCCCTTCCAGATCAACGTGCAAAAGCGGCTTGATCTTCAATATCGAGCCTACGATCGCCTTGCCCTTGCTGACCCTGCCGCCGCGGTAAAGGTGGAACAGGTCGTTTACAGTAAAATAATGGCACAGGTCGTTTTTAATGCTGTCTATATATGCCGCTGTCTCGGCAAGGCTGTGCCCGGCCTTTTTATATTCGGCGGCAAAATAGACCAAAAGGCCCTGTCCCATCGAAGCCGCAAGCGAATCGGTCACCGCGATCTTCCCCGGATACTTTTCCTCCAGCTCCCTGCCCGCCGCGACCGCTGACTGACAGCTGCCCGAAAGCCCCGAGGAAAAGGCGATGTAAAGTACGCCCTTGCCCTGTTTCAGGTACTGTTCCATCGCGTCGCTTGCGGTAAGCGGATTTACAAGAGCGGTCGTCGCCATCGCGCCGCCGCGCATCTTTTCATAAAATTCGTGGGTAGTAAGCTCCTGCCCCGTACTGCCGCCGTAGGTCTTCAAATCGATGGTGTATTCCATATTGACGATATGGATCCCTTCCTTATCCGTGTACTCTTTCGGCAAGTCGCAGGTCGTCTCGGTAATGATAACAAAATCCTTGATCTTATCGGCCATAATAAAACGTCTCCTTATATTTCATTTTTTCCTTACTGTTTCGTCTGAACAAAGCGCGTATCGCCATTTGCATCTCTATTATAGCGCATCAAAGCAACAAATCTGTGACAATCTTGATTTTTGACGGCAAATCACGCTGAAGAAACGCACGCTAGGCAGATCCATGCCTTCCGGCGACAAACCCGGTGGAAAACGCCGCCTGCAAATTGAATCCGCCCGTAAACGCATCGACATCGATCACTTCGCCGGCGAAATACAGCCCGGGAACATTTTTACTCTCCATGCTCCTGGGATTTATCCCGCTTACGTCCACGCCGCCGCAGGTAACAATGCCTTCCTCGACCGCGCCCAGCCGCTTGACCTGAAAGCGCAGATCCTTTAAAAGCGCGGCAAGCTTACCGCGTTCCTCCCGTGTTATCACGTTGACTTCCTTGTTCGGGTCTATCCCGGACAAGCCAATTATATACGGTATCAGGCTTTTTGGCAACAAGCCGTCCAGCGCGTTCTTGAATTGCTTGTTGATAGCCGCGTTAAAATCCCGCAATATCCTTGCATCCAGCTGCTTTATATCCAGCGCGGTCTTAAGGTCTATCGAAATACAAACGCCGCTTAGATCTGTTTTATTTATAAGGCTGGACGCCGACAGTACCACGGGGCCGGAAACGCCTTCCGAGGTAAAAAGCAGCTCGCCGAAGTCGGAGCAGATCTTGCTCTGCCCGTTTAAGACCGTAAAACCCGCATTTTTCAGGCTTAAACCCTCCAGCGCCCTGACATCCTCTTTCAAAACCAGCGGTACAAGCGACGGGCGGAGAGGCGTTATTTTATGCCCGAGAGCCGCGGCAAGCCTGTGTCCGTCGCCGGTGCTGCCCGTCGCCGGATACGATATCCCGCCTGTAGCGATTATGACCTTATCGAAGTCCTCCGTATTGGCTTTGCCGCCCGAAAGATATTCGACCGACAGCCCTGCTAAGGCTGTTTTTACCGCTGTCACCCTTGTGCTATAGCGTACGTTGACCTTATGTTTTTGCAGCGCGGCGGTAAAGGCGCGGATGATATCGGATGATTTGTCGCTTTCGGGAAACACCCTGTTCCCCCGCTCGGTTTTAAGCGGAACGCCCGCGCCAGTTAAAAACTCCATCAGCGCCGACGGGGGGAACGCGTTTATCGCGCTGTACATAAATTTCGGGTTGGTAACGACATTTTTTAAAAACTCGGACCCGGAGCAGTTATTGCACACGTTGCATCTGCCCTTGCCGGTTATATACAGCTTCCTGCCCGCCTTTTCGTTCCGCTCGAATACGGTCACGTCCGCGCCGCACCCCGCCGCCGTAACGGCCGCCATCAGCCCGGCTGCGCCCGCGCCGATAACGCAAACGCGTTTCACAGCTTTATCCCTTTAAGCGAATCGATCGCTTCAAAGTCGGTCGTATCGAACGTTACAGGCGTTATTGTGATAAAGCCTTTTTTTATAAGCTCGACGTCGCAGTCATCTCCGTTGTGCTTATGCCTTTCCTTAAGCGGCTCGCCGCGCAGCCAAAACCTTCCGGCGTCCCTTTCGTCGGCAATATAGAGGTCGCTGTAATCCTGATGCCCCGCGCGCGTCACGACCGCGCCCTTTATTTCGCTCTCTATAAAATCGGGATAATTTATATTCAGCGCGGCGTTGTGCGGCAGCGTGACCGCCGCCAATACTTCCAGCCTGGACAGCAGAAACTCCGCCGCCCTGGTATACAATTCGATATCGTCGCCGTACTTGTTGATACTCAGCGCAATACCGCGAAAGCCTAAGTAAGCCGCCTCAAAGGCCGCCGCCACTGTGCCGGAATACATGATGTCGCTGCCGATATTCGGGCCGCGGTTGATCCCGGAAACCACGATATCGGGCTTAAGCCTCATTATATTGCCCATACCGAACTTGACGCAGTCGGCGGGCGTCCCGTATATTTTATAGGCCTCCTTGGCGTGCGGAAACTCCGCCTTTTCATACCGCAGGAAGGAATGAAAGGTAAGGCTGTGGCTGGTCCCGCTCCTCTCGGAATCGGGTGCCGCAACAGTAATATTGTGTTTTTTTGATAAAACGGCGACCAGAACCCTGATCCCCG
This sequence comes from Eubacteriales bacterium, assembly GCA_031553565.1. Taxonomy (GTDB): domain Bacteria; phylum Bacillota; class Clostridia; order Christensenellales; family DUVY01; genus JAVBLK01. The sequence continues at coordinate 13,244 of JAVBLK010000031.1, read as the reverse complement.
CGGCGTCAAAGCCGTCATCGTTGCTTACAAGAATATTCATAAATGATATTGTACTAAACGCCGCAGTTTTTATCAAGCATACGGCTTCCTATTTTCGACTGCCGGTTACGTTACGGATTCTCCGGCAGCGATACGATAAACTCGCTGCCCTTTCCTAATTCGCTCTCTAAGGATACCGTGCCGGATAAGAGGGCGGCGGAATGCTTTACTATCGCAAGGCCTAGGCCCGTGCCGCCGGTCTTTTTACCGCGTGATTTATCGACGCGGTAGAAACGCTCGAAAATACGCTCCCGGTCGGCGGCTGCTATGCCGATTCCCGTATCCTTGACCGATATCTCTATCTTCCCGTCCGCGCGCCTGACCGACACGTTGACCTTGCCGCCGTTCACGTTGTACTTTACAGCGTTGCCGATAAGGTTTTCCAGGATAGTTTTCAAGAGCTTCCCGTCGCTCCTTATCACTGTTTCCCAGCACTGCACATGTATCTTTATGTCCTTTGCCGCGGCTGCGGCCGAAAAGTCGGCAACTGCCGCATCAATGATCTTCCTGAGATTAATTTCCGCAATGACAGGCGCCGCGGCGGCGTTCTCCATCCCGGAAAGCTTCAGCATATCGGAAATAAGAGTTGACATACGCTGCGCCTCGCCGTTTATTATCGCGCCTGTCTCCTTGACCTTGTCCGCCCCAATCATGCCCTGCATCATAAGCTCGGAATAGCCGCTGATACAGGTAAGCGGCGTGTTAAGCTCGTGACTGGCGGCGGCAAAAAAATCGCGGCGGTTATTATTGAGCTTTTGCAGGCTCTCGCCTATTTCGTTTATCTCGTTTATGACCGGAAGCATATCCTTGTTGCTTTTATCGATGCTGATTTTGTTGAACCTGCCGCTGTTGATATTCTGCAATTCGGCCTTTAATTTATTGACAGGCTGCAAGATCGAGTTGTTGTACCGGTTGTTAAAGATGACTAAGAGCGCCGCAAGCACCGCCGTCAACCCCAGCAGCAGCGGCAGCGCGCTCCAAACATAGCGGCTGACCGACGTCACCTCGATCGCGACCCGCAGGATATTAGAAATGCCGGCCTTATTTTTATAGGAAACCGCGTAATACATCATGCGGCAGTTTAAGGTCGCGCTTTTCCTTGTATAAAACTTCCGCTCGTTTGCAAGCGCGCTCTTTACCTCCGGGCGGTCAAGATGGTTTTCATCCAGACCCTGCTGCAGGCTGTCCGCAATAACGCTGCCGTCCGACCTGATAAACGTGACCCTGAAAGCCTGCTTGCCGGTGTTTTCAAAAAGTACAAGGTGACTTTCGGCATCGGAGCCCGCGGCTCGTTCCGCCTCGTCCTTTATGATATCCGAAACCCTTATCAGGTCGTTTTTTACGGCCTCCCTTGAATAATGGCCGATAAGCGCAAGAGATACCGCGCCGAAAATCAGCATGGCGGCAAGGCTTAAAATAAGCGTTCTGATGATAAACGTTTTTCTCATCTACTTTTCACCAACCCACATAAAACCCACGCCGCGCATAGTCACGATCTTTGTGCCGCTCTCGGCATCGTCCTTTATTTTGCCGCGCAATGCCTTTATGTGCATATCCAGCGTTCGCGTTTCGCCCAGATAATCAAAGCCCCAGATCCCTGACAGCAGGCTTTCGCGCGTCAGCACCTCGCCCTCCGCCGCCATCAGCGCCTTCAGCAGCTCGAATTCCTTTAACGTAAGGTGTATTGCCCTTCCTTCAAGGTACGCCGCCCTGGATCTTAGGTCCAGCTTGATCCCCATGCTTTCCAGAACGTCCGCCGCGCCGCGCTTCCTTAAATTCGCCTTGATCCGCGAATTGAGCTCCATCACCGAAAACGGCTTGGTGATATAGTCGTCCGCGCCCGCGTCAAGACAGGCGACCTTGCTGCCCTCGCCGGACTTCGCCGAAAGCATGATGACGGGGATATTTTTACTGCGCGCACCCTTTTTCAGCCTCTTTAACGCGGCCATACCGTCCATCCCCGGCAGCATGATATCCAAAAGGATCAAGTCGGGGCGTATGATCTCCAGCACCTTAAGCATCTCCTCGGCCGTCTCGAATTGCTGCAGCTCATAGCCGAAATTCTTTAATGAGCACTGTAAAAGCTCCTGAATATCGGGATTGTCCTCGACAGAAAAAATCAATGCCATCTGGTTTTCCTTGCCTTTATACTTCTTATACTGCTAAGTAACCGCTGATTAAATGAGATAAATTTAGAGCAAGTATTTTTTAGGCGGAAAACGGCTTGTTTTTGAAGACAATAGCAGAGCTATTGGCGAAAAAAGAAGACGTTTTATGACAAAAAAGACGCAGCTCAAAATTTTATCGAATTAATCAGCGGTTACCTTATACTGATCCGGCAAACGGAGTAAATCCGCGTTCAGTTGCGCGCGCTGTTACGCCGTCTGTCCGCCGTCACAATATCCTGGTGTTTTTGTGGATGCCGGTAATGTTGAATATGACCCACTCGGAAATGTTTACCGCATGGTCGCCTATCCTTTCCAGATATTTTACGATCATCATAAAATAAACGCCCTGCGCGGCGTCGCCGGGCTCATGCTTCAGCCTGTCGATTACCTCCTCGCGCACATGGTCGAACATTTTATCGACGGCGTCATCGCTTTTTATGACCTTCTCTGCAAGCGCCTGATCCTTATTGACGAAGGCGCGGACGCAGTCGCTGACCATCTGTATCGCCAGCTCGGCCATCTTCGGGATATGCGTAAGCGCCTTAAAATACTCCTCGTGCATAAACCTGAGGCTTATCGACGAGATATCCGCCGCCTGGTCGCCGATACGCTCGATATCCGTGATCATTTTCAGCGCGGTCGAAATGTTTTTCAGGTCGCCCGCAACCGGCTGTTCACGAAGGAGCATCCTTAAACATTGCTGCTCGATAGATTTTTCCAATTCGTCAACCTGACGGTCGCCCAAAATCACCTCTTCGGCCAGGGCCTTATCGTGCCCGATAAGTGCCCTTATCGACTTTCTGATCGCGTCCTCGGCAAGCGCGGCCATCTCGGTAAGATCGGCGTGCATCCGGGCAAGATCCTTGTCATACTGTTTTCTTATCGACATATTCTTCTCCCTGATTATAGTAAATCTACTTTAAAATTACAAGCTGCGAGAAGCCTTGCGGGCGGGCAGTTTATGTTGCACCGGATATACGCCCTGCGGTGCGGTACTTTAAAAGTATATTTGCTATATATATCACTTCGCGAAAAGCCGGGCGTAAATTTTTCAGACCGGAAAACGCAAGCCCGTCATGAGTCTTTTAACCGAATCTGCCCGTGATATAGTTTTCGGTCTTTTTTTCCTTCGGGCCGGAAAAAATCTGCTCGGTCCTGCCTTGCTCGATTATTTCCCCCAACAGGAAAAAAGCGGTGTTGTCCGAAATACGCGCCGCCTGCTGCATATTGTGCGTGACGATGACGATAGTATATTTCTCTTTCAGCTCGTCGATCAGCGCCTCTATCGTGCCGGTGGATATCGGGTCAAGCGCGGACGTCGGCTCGTCCATAAGGAGTATACTGGGCTCGACGGCGAGGCTCCTTGCAATGCACAGCCGCTGTTGCTGGCCGCCGGAAAGGCCTAACGCGCTCTTGTGCAGCCGGTCCTTTACCTCCTCCCACAATCCGGCCTTTTTCAGTGTGTCCTGCACTATATCGTTAAGGTCGGACTTTTTCTTTATGCCGTGCACCCTCGGGCCGTACGCGACGTTGTCATAAATAGACATTGCGAATGGGTTCGGCTTCTGAAACACCATACCGACGTTTTTCCTAAGTAAGCTTACGTCTATTTTATCATAAATCTCTACTTTACCCAAGTATACCTTGCCCGTAATCCTGCAGCCCTCGACAAGGTCGTTCATGCGGTTGAAGGTTTTAAGCAGGGTCGATTTGCCGCAGCCGGACGGGCCGATAAAGGCGGTCACCCGCTGCTCCTCGATCTCGATATTGATGTTTTTCAGCGCCTGGAAATCGCCGTAAAACAGGTTCAGGTTTTCCGTTCGTAATTTCATATCCTATGCTTCACCCTTCTTTTTTCTTTCCGCAAGCCCCGTAAGCAAGTTGACCGCAACGACCAGAACAATCAGCACGACCGCCGTGGCGTACGCCTCATCAAAGCGTTTGCCTTCGCTTACAAACGAGTACATCGCTACGGCCAGGCTTGCGCCCGGGGAGGAAAACCCTTTTATCATATCCCTCGCCCCGCCCGCCGTGAATATAAGCACCGCCGACTCGCTGACTATCCTGCCGACGGACAATATCACCGCCGTTACGATCCCCAAAAGGCTCTGCGGCAGGACTACGCTGAGGGTCGTTTTCATTTTGCCCGCGCCAAGCGCCATACTCCCCTCGCGGTACATATCGGGCACTGATAAAAGTGATTCCTCGACCGAACGTATGACAGTGGGCAGTATCATAAGGCTTATCGTGATACCGCCCGCCCAGATCGATGTGCCCAGCCCCATAAACTGCACGATGAAAAACATACCGAAGAGGCCGAATATGATGGACGGCACCCCGGAAAGACAGTCGTTTGCCGTCCTTATAAGCTTTACCAGCTTACTGCCGCGCTTTGAATACTCGGTCAGGTACAGCGCGGCGGCCACGCCGACAGGGATAGCGATAAGCAGCGCGACAAAGATTATCGAAAGCGTCGATACGATAGCCCCGCTGACGGAAGGCGCGGCAACTGTATTTTTCCCGAACAAAAAGTGCCACGAAACAGCCGGAAGCCCTTTAACCAGCACAAAGAGTATTATAGAGAGCAGCGAGATTAACGCAAGGCTGACAGAGGCATACGACAGGTATTTAAAAAACCTTGAAAATGAAAAACGGCGTTTTTTTATGTGCATACCGGATATCACGGAAACATATGGGGCATGACTTTTAGGCGCGGCTTTTGCACGCTTCTTTTCGGATATCACTATTTCCCCCTGCGCAAGAGAAGTCGCCGGACGGGCACCGCCGCCGGCCTTTGATTTCTTACCCTTTGTTTTTCTTTCCTCGCTGATATATTTGAAAAGTATATTTATTATCAGGATAAAGATGAACAGCACCACGGCCGTGGCGATCAGGGCGTTCACCAAAAGGCCGGTCGCATAGCTCATCTCCATTGCGATGTTAACGGTAAGCGTCCGCATACTGTGGAACGGGCTTAAGGGAAATTTCGCCGAGCCGCCCGCAACCATCATTACCGCCATTGTTTCGCCCAGTGCGCGCCCCACGCCCATTATGACAGAAGCCAGCACCCCGCGCTTTGCGGCGGGCAGCTGCACTGTGAAAACCGCGCGTTCCTTGGACGCGCCGAGGGCAAGCGCGCCCTCGTAATAGCTCTTTGGCACCGCTAACAGAGCGTTTTTACTGACCGCCACGATCGTGGGCAGGATCATGATCGCAAGGATGATCCCGGATGCCATGATCCCGTCGCCGGTCGCGCCCTTTATCCCGAAAGCATAGGCGGCTTCCTTAAGCGCGGGCACGATTACCTGCATTCCGAACAAGCCGTAGATTATCGATGGTATGCCCGCAAGCAGATTGATGACATTGCCGAAAACCTTCCGCAGGCGTTTTGGGCAGAACCTTACCAAAAAGACCGCGGACAGCACCCCCACCGGCACGGCGATAATAAGCGCCGCCGCCGTGACAAAGATACTGCCGGCTATCATCGGGAGTATGCCGTATCGATTTGCGGCCGGATCCCATGTGCTGCCGAAAATAAACTTAAAAACGCCTGCCTCGGCAAAGGCGGGAAAGGCGCGTACCAAAAGATATAAAATGATTGTGAGGACCGCCAAAACCGACAGTCCTGCGCACACAAACAGGGCGGCCCTAAACAGCTTTTCTTTTGCCGTACGACCCGCCTGTTTTTTCTCGTTATGCAAACCTTCGCGTATCAGTTCCATCTGATTACTATACTATTTCGCTCCACTTTGTGATTTCGCCCTTGTATATCTTTGTGATGTCTTCCAGCTTGACCGTATCTATAGTATTCTTTTTGTTTACGATAACCGCAATGCCGTCGTCGGCAAATCTGGTCGGTATAAGCCCTGTCTCTGACGCTTTCAAGCCGCGGCTGGAAAACCCTATGTCGTATGCGCCGCTTTGCGCATTCGTTACGCCTGCGCCCGAACCCGTCGGGTCATAATTCATGCTTACACCCGGATTCAGCACTTTGTACTTTTCAATGAAAGCGTTTACAAGCTCTTCGACAGAAGTAGAGCCGCCCACCTTGATAGTCCCGCCCGCCGGCAGGCCGCTTGCCTTGACATATGCAGGGCGGCCATCGGTATGTACGTAGCCCGCGTCCTTGACCAGATCCTGCCCCTCATTGCTTAATACAAACGCCTTGAAATCCGCCGCCCAACCCGTCAAACCCGTTTCCTTTTCCAGCATATTGAAAGGCCGTGAAAGCTCGTAACTGCCGTTTTTTATGTTCTCGTTCGTGCAGGCCATTGCTACGCCGGCCGCATTTACAACTTTCAGCGCGGCTACATCCTTGTTGACCGAGCCCGCAGAAATATAGCCTATCGCCTGCGGATCCTGCATAACCTTTGCCAGCACCAGTCCCGTTGAGGTCAGCACGCTCTTGCCCGAAACGATCTCACGGTCAGTAAGCTTGGTCTTTTCCAGGAACACCTCGTGCGTGCCGCTGCTTGATTCGCGCGTTACAACAACGATCTCTCTGTCCGGGTCGAACGAAACACCGCATGCCGAAAACCCAACCGCGATCGCGCACAGCATAAGGCACGAAATAACAGCCGTCAGCATTTTTTTTAGTTTAACGCTTTTCATGTATGCCTATATTATATAATGTGCGTATATTTATATAAACATATGGGCGGTAAAGGTTATGTAAATTCCGTGTAAAGAAAAAACGGCACAGTTGAAATACTGCGCCGTTTTTGCTCGATTCAAATACTGCTTTTTTAAAACTTCAAAGTCTTAAGGTACGCTTTCAGCGTCTCGCCTATTTCCTTGTCCCTTAAGCCGTACTCGATGTTGGCCTCCATATACCCCTGCTTTGCGCCCAGGTCATAGCGGCGCCCTTCAAAGTCATAGGCGACCGCCTTGCCGCCTGCCGCCAAAATATTCAGCGCGTCGGTTATCTGCAGTTCGCCGCCCTTGCCGGGCTTTAAGTCCTTTATCACGTCGAAAATGCAGTTGTCCATTACATAGCGCCCCAAGGACGCCAGGTCGCTGCAGATCTCCGCGGGCGAAGGCTTTTCCACGATCTTATCGATAAAATATGTCCTGCCCTCGTTCCTTAAAATATTGATGACGCCGTACTTTACAATAAGCTCGCGCGGGACGGGCTGCACGCCGATAACGGTCTTTTTATATTTATTGAAGCATTCGCAAAGCTGCTTTGTGACCGAAACCCCTGCGCCCGTATACATAACATCGTCGCCGTTTAAAAGCGCGAAATTGTCTTTACCGATGAATTCCCTGGTGCAGCCGACCGCGTGCGCGCTGCCGAGCGCTTCCTTTTGTATGATGAACTCGACCTCTATATTGCAGATGTCCTTAACGGCCTTCAAAAACTCGGTTTTGCCCGCCTTGTCCAAAAACGCCTCTAGTTTAGGCGACGGCCTGAAGTGGCGCTTTATCGCCTCCTTATCGTCATTGATAACGATACCCAAAGACTTGATCCCCGCCGCCTCGACCTCCTCGGAAATATACTGCAGCGCGGGCTTATTGACCACAGGCAGCATCTCTTTGGGAATAGACTTTGTAATAGGCAAAAACCTGGTGCCCATCCCCCCCGCCAGGATCACAGCTTTCTTGACCATAAAAATAAGGCTCCTTTAAAAATATAATATTACAGTATAAGTAAACGTTGATTAATTCGATAGAATTTGGGGCCGCGTCTTTTTCGCCATAAAAAGTCTTCTTTTCTTGTCAATACCTCTGGTATTGCCTTCGAAAACAAGCCGTTTTCTGCCTGAAAAATACTTGCTCAAAATTTATCTCATTTAATCAGCGTTTACATAAGTATATCAATGTTTCAAACTTATAGTCAAAGGTTTAAATTAAAGGCTGGGTCGATAAAACGAAAAGTTAGGCAGTAAAGCCTCAAAATAATATGCGCAGCGGACTCTTGAGGAGTTATACTGTAGAATCAAGCATGAACTCATGCTTAGTCGTCGGGATAGGCGAAGGTCATCGCCGGGCTGTCGTATGCGTTTCTTTGCACTTCCGGCTTTCCGCGGTAAGTCACCTTTCTTAACTTTTTGCACAGTAAAAAGGCCTCGGCCTCGATGGTTTCTACCGAGGACGGGATCGAAATACTCAGTAATTCGCAGACGCCGAAAAACGCGCGCGCGCGGATGACCTTGAGCCCCTCCGGCAGGATCACCCATTTGGCGGACGGCGCAAAGAAAAACGAAACAAAAGCGTTTGCCGCAATTTCTGCGGTTCCCTCCGGCACGAAAATGATTTCGCCCTGCGCCTTGCATTTTACCAAGACCCCGCCGTTTAAAACTATTTTGTTTTTTTGATTGCTTAAAAACTCCTGCCGCCGCGCCTTAAGCTCCGCCGCACTGAATACAGGCTCGTCCCGGATCCCCAGCTGCCGCTCGAATTCCGCTTGCCTGGCCCGGTCGCGCTCCCTCATTTTTCCTTCATAGACTGAATATGCCTTTTCAATTTCGGGCAGAACGGCAGCCGGCGCGGTTTTCCGCACCTTTGCCATAAGCTCCTTGTGATCCGACGGTGCGGTCAGGTTTTTGGACTGTCCGCGCAGAATGCCCAGCCACGCACGGTGATCGCCCGGATTCTCCCGCGCCGCCTTTTCAAATTCAGCAGCTGCCGCCGCGTATTCGTTTAATCCAAGATATGTTTCGCCTTTTTGCAAATATATATCCGCGTCCGGCTGGTCGCCGCCGTAAATGTTTTTGGTGATATGCTGGGTGGTTTGGAAGCTCGAATAATTGTTGACCACATCGTCTGTAATAACTATCGACGCTCCGCAGCTTGGGCAAGCCGCCGCCTTTTCACCCTTTCTTTCCATGGCCGCGCCGCATTGCCGGCATTTTAAATTTGCAATCCCCATATTTCACCCTCCCGCTTCCTTTAGGAAACGCTGATTAAATGAGTTTAATTTAAAGCAAGTATTTTTCAGCATGAAAACGGCTTGTTTTTGCAGCAAATAGTAGAACTATTTGTGAAGGAAAGAAGACGTTTTCAGGACTAAATCACTACCGACTAAAGTCGGTGGGTTCGGAGGACGTCTAAATCCGTCTAAAGGTTTTAACGCCTTGTCATTCTGAACGCAGTGAAGAATCTTGTAATTTAAGATCACCGTTGCCTTAAGATCCTTCGCTTTGCTCAGGATGACACCGCTCTGCTGTTTTCTCCCGTTTTCTTTTCTTTTTAGCGGTTGATCTAAAGGCTTCGCCTTAAGGGGAGGGGTTTAACCCCCTCTTACGGAGACTAAAAAGACGCCGCTGTAAACTATATCGAATTAATCAGCGTTTACTTTAGGAAATATCCTTTGTTTCCTATATCACATGATACTAAAAAATCGCATAAAAAGCAATAATTCGAAAGCATCAAGCGCTTTTATCTCAAACCGGCACGCCTGCGGGCAACAAAAAGTCCGCAAGTGTTCGCCCGCGGACTTTTTGTTTATATAGCTATATACTTTATTGATCCATGTATTTCTTTTGTGACAGCTGTATATTACCTCATATGTATATTTGTGCTTTTCGCCATATACGCATATGGCGGGTTGTTCTTACGTTACGGCCTTATCTCTCGCTGTCGGGGTACAGGGGCAGTTCAAAGAAGCCAGTGCATACCTCCTGCGTGAACTCCTGGCACGGCGGTATCTGGGCGTAGCCGTACGACGGGACAAGCAGCTCGGACTCAATAACGATCTTAAGTATAACGGTGACGCATACATCGCAGACAAAGATGTTGTCGGCGCTCTGTACTCCGTCCAGGCCGACCGCACTGACGACCGCCTCGAATTGATACGGTATGATAGACGGCTCGGGCACAAACAGTATGATATCCTCTGCAATCGAAAGGCAGGTCTTTGCCTTGCCCTCTACTCCGTTCGCGTCTACGTAAATGACCTCCATCGGGATCGTGACCGTGCACCTTACGCGTGCCTGACGGGGCTTATCCTCCAGGCGGTCTATGATGAGGTTGCTGACTATCCCCTTGGGGGTCGTGCTGCGCGCGCTTACGAACGTCAGCGGCTGCGCGGGGTTAGGCGGGCAGAAATCGCACAATACCAAAGCCACATCGTCTTCCTGCATTTGCTTTATACACGCGTCGAAAACCTTTTTTACCTGTATGCAAACCTTTTCGCAAATACCGTTCATAGGGTTGCCGTTTATCGCGCCGGGACATTTGTCGGACTTGTTGTTAGTGAAAAATGACATTAAATTCACCTCCCTTTTATTTGTCCTACTGCATTTTATGTGTTGAAGCCTTAAATAGTTACACCGGTTTACGGCAAATTTTTTTATGCTGTTCCACTGTTATTGCCGTTTTTTTGCAGCAAATAGTAGAACTATTTGCAAAAGAAGAAGACGTTTTCAGGCGAAAAAGACGCAGCTGTAAATTATTCCGAATTAATCTGCGGTTCCTTAATCTATATGACAAAACCGATTGCTTTATGATATAATGTGTGGCGGAAAAAGCTTGGTTTTATCCCCGCGGTAAGAAAGCGGAGTGTATCTGATTAAGCAATTGTAAGAAAGGAACGCAGTAATGCTGCGGGGGCATCGACCCTGTTCGCCCCTTTCTTATCATAATTTTCTTTTACAGTCGCCGTGGTCTTTTGACAATAATCCCGGCCGGCGGCTTAAAGAATAAGGCGATAATTAATTTAAGGAGAGAATACTTTATGCTGCAGTACAGTAAAGAAGTGGAAGAAATGATCTGCGTGGCGAAAGGCCCCAACCACGGCCCCGCCCCTATCCCCGAAGAAGGCAAATGGGTCCAGGCCAAGGAGGTCAAGGATATCTCGGGGCTGACGCACGGCGTCGGCTGGTGCGCGCCGCAGCAGGGCGCATGCAAGCTGACCCTCAACGTCAAGAACGGTATCATCAAAGAAGCGCTTGTCGAAACGATAGGCTGCTCCGGCATGACACACAGCGCGGCGATGGCCGGCGAGATCCTGACTGGCAAAACGATACTTGAGGCCGTCAATACCGACCTTGTATGCGACGCGATCAACACAGCTATGCGCGAACTGTTTTTACAGATAATATACGGGCGCACGCAGAGCGCGTTTTCCGAAAACGGCCTGCCGGTCGGCGCGGGACTGGAAGACCTCGGAAAAGGCCTCCGCTCCCAGATCGGTACGATATACAGCACCGAGGCAAAGGGCGTAAGGTATCTTGAAATGGCCGAGGGCTATATCACCAAGCTTGCGCTTGATAAAGGCAAGCAGGTCATCGGCTATGAATTTGTCCGCCTGGGCGCAATGATGGAAATGATCGGAAAGGGCGCATCTGCGAACGACGCCCTGGCGAAATGCACCTCCGTTTACGGCCGTTTTGAGGGCGCGGACAGCTATATCGACCCCCGCCACAAGTAAGACATACCGGTATTGCAAACATAAAAATTGTTTAAATAAGGATATAAAAATATGTTAAATTTTGAAGGATATGAAAGAAGGATCGAAAAGATCAAAGCCGCCTGCAAAGAATACGGGATCGACGGCCTGGAGGGCGCGAAAGCTATTTGCGACTCCAAGAAAATCGACGTTGAAAAGATCGTACGCGGCGTACAGATGATCTGCTTTGAAAATGCGATCTGGGCTTACACGCTGGGCACTGCGATAGCGATCAAAAAGGGCTGCAAGAAAGCCGCCGAAGCCGCCGAAGCGATCGGTATAGGCCTTCAGGCGTTCTGCATCCCCGGCAGCGTAGCCGAACAGAGGCTTGTCGGGCTTGGCCACGGCAATTTGGGCGCGATGCTGCTGCGCGAGGAAACAAGGTGCTTTTGCTTCCTCGCAGGACACGAAAGCTTTGCCGCCGCCGAGGGCGCGATCGGCATTGCCCGCACTGCCAATAAGGTCCGCAAAACTCCGCTTCAGGTAATTTTGAACGGCCTTGGGAAAGACGCCGCAATGATCATCAGCCGCATAAACGGCTTTACCTATGTGCAGACAAAATACGATTATGAAAAAGGCCAGCTCAATGTCGTCAAAGAAACCGCTTACAGCGACGGCGACAAGGCAAAGGTGCGCGTATACGGCGCAGACGACGTCAGCGAGGGCGTCGCGATCATGATCAGGGAAAAGGTCGATGTCAGCATTACTGGCAACAGCACCAACCCCACGCGCTTCCAGCACCCCGTTGCAGGCACTTATAAGAAGTGGTCCGTCGACAACAATAAGAAGTTCTTTTCTGTCGCCAGCGGCGGCGGTACGGGACGCACCCTCCACCCCGACAACATGGCTGCCGGCCCGGCAAGCTACGGCATGACCGACACAATGGGCCGTATGCACAGCGACGCGCAGTTCGCAGGCTCGTCCTCCGTCCCCGCCCACGTAGAAATGATGGGTCTGATCGGAATGGGCAACAACCCGATGGTCGGCGCGACAGTCGCCTTAGGTGTGGCGGTTCAGCAGAACGCATAGAAAGACGTTTTAACCGGATTTCTCAAAAAGTAAACGCTGATTAAATGAGATAAATTTTGACCGGGTATTTTTCAGGCATAAAACGGCTTGTTTTTGAAGGCAATAGCAGAGCTATTGACGAAAAAAGAAGATGTTTTAGGCCGAAAAAGACGATGCGTCAAAGTTCTATCGAATTAATCAGCGTTTACATAAGGGACTGCCTCAATACAAAGGCAGTCCCTTTTAAGAAAAGCGATGAATTAATGAGGTTTAGGACACAATAAATAAATTGAGATTAATTGAGAACAAGTATTTTTCAGCATGAATTAATGTGGTTAATATAAAGCAAGTATTTTTCAGGCATAAAACGGCTTGTTTTTTGCAGCAAGCAGTGGAACTGTTTGTGAAGTTAAGAAGTCCGAAAAAGACGCCGCTGTAAATCACGCCGGATTAATCAGCGTTTCCCAAAATATTATACGTCTGCATCCTGTAAAGCAAAAGGAGTGGACAAATAGTGTTTAAAGTGATATAATAGGTGTATGAAAAAAGCGAGAATAAAAATGGAGCAGAGCTGTCCTAAATGCAAAGCTGAAGACGGACAAAGAAAGTTTGGGTATAGTAAGGCGGGGACACAAAGA
>JAVBLK010000027.1:0-18572 GCA_031553565.1 Eubacteriales bacterium | reverse complement strand
AAATTCGGCGAGGCAAAGCTCAAATACCGAAGGCGCCTGCTCGATACCTATGGCGAAGTCGTTAAGTTTTGGAGCTGCTACAAAACTCCTCCTATTTCTTTGTACGAGTTTATCTGATAGCCACGAATTTGTCCACTCCTTTTTTCGACAGGTTTCGACAATTGGCGGAGAGAGGGGGAGTGTATCCGAATATAAAATTAAGATTGAAAAGGGATATTTTATTCTCACATTAAAAACTCTTCATGAATAAAACGACAGCCGATATTTGCCAGAATTTTTGCCGCTTGGACAATATACGATGTTTTCATTGCCTGCCGTTAAAAACTCAGGGTGTTCTTTTTGTGAAATAAGAAAACGCAATCCAACGCGAGCTCGTTTTTCCGTTTTCCTATCGCAGTTTTCATTTAACTCACTCAATATTTCTTTAACGCCATAACCAAGTTTATTATGGTGTTTTTCTTCAAGTTGCTTTAATGCCCTTATTAAAGAATTTCTATCTATCATAAACGGACTTTCCCTAAAATATTTTCTGTACGGATTGTCGCAATAGCTACACCATTCCTCATTATTGCAGTAAAATCGCCATCCTCAATAAGCGTAATATTTTGCCAAGTAGCACTTGCGGGATAAGCTACCTTAATACCTATACGAATATTTTCAGTTTTTACAATAGTGGAACCAGCAATCGCTGAAACACAAAATTCTGTATCCGTACTAGAAAAGCTGGATATAGCGAAACTAGTTATTGGTTGCCCATCAATAGTAATATTTTTATTTTCAACATTAAACGATGCGCCTATCGCAACTTCGGCGGGATTGAGATAATAATATCCTTCAGTCCACCATTCATAATGTTCTTCTTGTAACTCTTCGCCATAATATAAGCTAATATAACCAAAACTTTGTTGTGATGATGCACTTGCAAATCCACCAACAGCTTCTTCTACGCCTTTATCAAAATAGAAATATAGCATGTCACTATATTCCCACTTGGTATAAGAGGTAACATTACCTGTCATTTGTGTAATATATATTTTTATATCCTCGATCAATAATGACTGTATCGCTTTTGCTTTATGCACACCTGAGCCGTCTTGATATTCTATTTCATAATATTCTATTGTTTCCGGCGGATTATTGGCACTACATGCACACAAAACAAAGCTAGCAATAATCACGAAAGCAATAATCAAGATTCTTGCAAATTTTTGCATTTTCAATTTTGCTTTCTTCCTACTATTTACGTTAATATTCGCACTGCATTTTTCCGTCATAAATATCATACAGAATTCTCCTCGAATGAAATTTCATTTAATGTATTAAAATACTTTTAATATTTTTATTCTCAAACTTGCTAATATTTTTTTCGATTAATTCAACCAAAAGGTTAGAATCATTTTTGGAAAAATGTTCTATCTGTTCAAAATAGCATCCACCGCGAGCAAGTCTTACGATCGGATAACCAAATTCAATCAAATACTCAACATTTCGTCCTACCGTTTTTCTGTCGCATGGAATATCCATTGAGTTAAGAACTTTTGTCATATTTGTTAATGTGATTGGCTTATCTTTTGAGGAGCCATCCTTGAGCATTTTTAAGATGTAAAGGATGATTGTTTTCTTTGCAATAGGCTTTTTCATTTGACAATCCTACATATTAATTATATCATATTTATATGGACAAAACTCGCCCAATATAAAAATATTATACTAAGTATTTTTGTAAATGTCCATCAAATCAGCATGCAAAAAAGTGGCGCAAAAAGCACATATTTTGGAATGGGCATAAGCGGTGGCGCACTTGCGAAAAAACCCTAGTGTTTTCGCAGAGTTTGCTGCCGCAATTGTCTTGGCAAGGTGGGAAACCCACTTCCGCTTTTCTTAAAGCAGGCTGTAAAATCTGACCAAAAAATGGCTGCCAAAAACTTGAAAAATTTGCCCTATGCGCCAAGTAAATTACCATTTGATAAAATAGTCGAGAAAGATTTTCTCGCCGTTCTTATTGTAAAATTACTAAATTTTACTCCCCAAAACCCGCACAAATACAGGGTTTTGAAAACGCTAACTTCGCAAGTTAGAAATGCTGTAAGTAATAAAATTTTGGCAAGGAAATGATGATGGAAAACGCTGTTATATATGCAAGATACAGTTCCGAAAGGCAGACCGAGCAAAGCATTGAAGGTCAGCTTAGGGTATGCAAAGAGTTTGCGGAAAAGAATGATTATCGCATTGTCGGTAAATATATTGACCGAGCCGTCAGCGGTAAGACGGATAACCGCGATGAGTTTCAGCGTATGATTAAGGACAGCGCAAAAGGTGCGTTCAGTTTTGTAATTGTCTACAAGCTTGATCGTTTCGCCCGCAACCGTTACGACAGCGCAATCAATAAAGCCGTACTCAAAAAGAACGGCGTTAAAGTTTTATCTGCTTGTGAGCAGATCACCGACACACCCGAAGGGATAATTTTGGAGTCAATGTTAGAGGGCTATGCCGAATACTATTCTGCGGAACTTAGTCAAAAGGTTCGGCGAGGTTTAAAGGAAAGCCGTATCAAAGGAAACTTCACCGGCGGGTTTGTACTTTATGGTTACAAGATCATCGACAAAAAATGGGTTATCAATGAAAGTGAATCCGGCATAGTCAAGCGGATTTTCAGCGAGTACATCAGCGGTCGCCGGTTAAAAGATATTGCCGACAACCTTAATGAAATGGGCATCAAAACAAACACAGGTAAACCGTTCACAGTCAATATTATTTCAAGGTTGTTAAAGAATAAAAAGTTTGCGGGTATCGTTTCTGCCGATGAAGAATACACAAATATCGTTCCCGCTATCGTCAGCAAAGAGGACTATGACCAAGCACAAAGAATGCTTGAACGGAACAAACGCCTTGCCGCAAGCTACAAGCCGGAAGTCCCTTACCTACTTAGCGGTAAGCTGTTCTGCGGGTATTGCGATACGCTCATGACCGGCGAAAGCGGCACAAGCAAAATGGGTGTTAAGTTTCAATACTACAAATGTTTCAAGCGAAAGAAAACTCACGACTGCGACAAAAAGACTTTGCCCAAAGAGGATTTTGAAAACAAGATCATAAAAATGACATTGGATCATATCCTAAAGCCCGACGTAATGAAAGGCATAGCCGAGAATGTAACCGTTGTCTATAACAAGGACATTGACGATCAGACCATTCTTGAAACCTTAGAAAAGCAAAAGGGCGACAAGGAAAAAGCAATCAACAATCTTTTGAAGGCTTTGGAAATGGGTATCTTCACGCCCTCAACAAAACAACGTTTAGAACAGTTGGAAAAAGAAAAAGGCGATTTGGAAAGTGAATGGCTTGTTCAATACATATTCGCGCCCAAGCGTTACGAGGTGCCGACCGTATTAGAATACTTCCAAGGCTTTGCCAAGCTTGACTATTCTATTGAAGAAAACAGAGCAAAATTGCTCAATATGTTTGTGCGGAAAGTTATTGCCTATGACGATAAAGAGCCTACGATTTACTACAATACTTCCGGCGATTTTGAAAACAATCCCATAAAAGAAAATGAACCCGAACTTATTGGGTTCGGATTCAAAAATTCTGGCGGAGGGGACAGGATTCGAACCTGCGTGGGATTGCTCCCCAACTGATTTCGAGTCAGCCCCGTTATGACCACTTCGATACCCCTCCGTATGGGTTAGACTATTAAGTTTTAACATATCCCCTCTTCATAACGCAAACCTTATAATCAGTAATCCTTATATAAGCCCGGCCGAAAATTTTTACAAATTTTCGCGTTTATGGCGGATAGGCGCGGAGCAAGCGCTAAATGAAGTTTTTCCCGCAGCCGGCAGTCGGCGCTTGCCGCAGCGCAGCGGAGGCAACGTTTGGCGCCGATAGGCAAAAAAATCGGCAGTTTAAGAATAATAAATAATTATCCTTATATAAGCCCGGCCGAAAATTTGTAAAAAATTTCGCGTTTGGCCGGATAGGCGCGGAGCAAGCGCTAAATGAACTTTTTCCCGCAGGGATAAAAGTGAGTCGGAGCACCGCGGAGCGCCTTGGAGCGGGTGATGGGAATCGGACCCACGCAGCCAGCTTGGGAAGCTGGAACTCTACCATTGAGCTACACCCGCATATTTTTTGCAGCCTGACATCAAGAAGCCGCTGCTATTAAGTTTTCACCGGCCCCTGCCCTGTCGCCCGCCTTTTTTGGCGGAGAGGGGGGGATTCGAACCCCCGGAGGTGTTACCCTCGCACGCTTTCCAAGCGTGTGCCTTCGACCACTCAACCACCTCTCCAAAAACCCGTCCGGGGACTATTCAATTGAGGAAACAGTGAAAAAATAATAGTCTTAAATTTTCAGCGTTTCCTTAGGTAAACGATGATTAAATGAGATAAATTTTGAGCAAGTATTTTTCAGACAGAAAACGGCTTGTTTTCGAAGGCAATGCCCGAAGGTATTGACAAGAAAAGAAGACTTTTTATGACGAAAAAGACGCGGCCACAAAATTCTATCGAATTAAATCAGTGTTTACTTGGATGCCTGCACGCAAAAAAACAAAACGTTTTGCGCGATTAGCATAGGGATTATACCATTAAAGCCGTGTCTTTTGCAAGAATTTTAAAGCGCGTTTTGCTTTTTTCGCGCACCCCGATTGTAAAGTAAAACGCAACAGTTGGTATAAATAAGATTACTTATCACATTCTTACCCCATGGGGTAAGAAAAATTTTTTTTGAGTTCGCGGTTGAACATGGATTCAGCGGTTTGATAGTTCAGGCATTTCCTGGGTAAGGTGTCAATATTTTTGTTTATGCGGTTTAGATCAGCTTGGGTAAAAACGCTCAAGTCCTTACCCTTAGGAATGTATCTGCGGATAATGCCGTTGTAGTTTTCGTTGCCGCCGCGCTCATA
Organism: Eubacteriales bacterium; assembly: GCA_031553565.1. Taxonomy (GTDB): domain Bacteria; phylum Bacillota; class Clostridia; order Christensenellales; family DUVY01; genus JAVBLK01. The sequence goes on along the minus strand of JAVBLK010000027.1, from coordinate 13,671 downwards.
TGCGCTGTAAGGGTGAGCAAAGTAGATTTGTGTTCCGGCTCCGTCCAGCTCATGGCACCGGGCAAACTCGCTGCCGTTGTCAAAGGTAATGCTTTTGATCAGCCCGGCGGGGATATGTGTTTTAAACTCTCTTAAGGCATCCATGACCGATTGCGCGGTTTTATCTTTTAACGCTAATATAAAGCCCTTTCTTGTTTTGCGTTCCGTAAGTGTCATCGCCGCGCTTTTACCCTCCTGACCCACAATGCAGTCGCCCTCGAAATGCCCGAACTCTAATCGGTCATCTATATGTTTCGGCCTAAGGTCTATACTGTTGCCCAATATCCGCTTATGCTCCCTGTTCCGCTGTTTCTTTACTCTTAATCCCGGTTTTAGCGGTAAATCTATATTTCTGACAGCCAAAAGCCCTCTGTCTATGTAGTTGTATACCGTCTTAAAACATACCATAGTCTTAAAGCTGTGCCCGTTAGCCTTCAGGCCGCCCAAGATTGACGCCGGCGCCCATTTCTTTTCCAATATGCAGTTTTCAATATATCGGATAAACTCCATATCCTCAAACAGTTTGTATTTCCCGCCGCGTCTGCCCGTGTTGTTTGCGGCGCAGCACTGACCCGTCTCCGCAAAATATATCATGCTTTCCGTATATCCCGGGTCGTCCGCGCGCTTGGATATATATTGACTGGTTCTGCGTTGTGATACGCTGCCTCTGCCAATCTCTCTCGATATCGTTGACGCGCTCCTGTTTAATGCCCGCGCTATCGACCTGATACTTGCGCTCCGGCCGACAGCTTTCTCAATCTCTTTGCGCTCCCATAAACATAAATGTTTACCTTTGCTCGCTTCTGTGATACAATTCATTTGATCCATAGATTTCTTTTCCTTTGGTATTTTGGTTCTCGTAAAACTCATTATACCTGAAAGTTCTCTATGGATCTTTCTTTTTTCTATCTGTTGCTTTTCATTTTACAACCCGCCGCTTTTTTCGCGCATAACGGCGGCAAAAAAGAAAAACCGGAGTATCGCCGGCAAAGCTTATGCCCGTATTACAAAAGTCTGTTCAGTTTTCTGTTCTCAGCGGAATAGAAGAATCTTGTCACGGCTCTTATGGCAATCAAGACTCCCGTCAGCCGTTCAGCCTTCTTATCGCCCTGTCCGCGGCGCGCCGCACAACCTCGCCGGGACTGTCGAGATACGGCTGTATAAGCCCTAAGTATTCTTTGTTGCCGCTGTTGCCCGCCACGTTTATCGCCATAGGCAGGAGCCGGTTCGGGTTGGCGTAATTCGCGCCTATAAATTCCTTTAAGGCCGCCGCCTGTTGTTTGGGCTGCCGCAAAAAGTCCTCTATCCTTAAAAGCTGTTTGATTTCCAGCGGCATTGCGCCCGACACGTTTTTATTCATCGGGCAGACCCTTTGGCAGATGTCGCAGCCCATGAATTTATTGCCCATCGCCGCGGCCTTTTCGTCATCAGGGATATCGCCCTTTATCATATATGTACGCATGCACAACTGCGGCGTAAGTCCGTTATACTTGATCGCCCCCATCGGGCACGCGCGCGAACACGCGCCGCATTTATAGCAGTTTATTGTTTCGGTCACTTTGCCGGGGGCGGCCTTTTCGGCGGCGAAATCGGTGAAAACCTTGTTAAATTCTTTCTCCGCGTCGGTCATTTTGTAAGAGATCCTTACAACGGACAGCACAAAGCGGCTGCCGTTTGAATAACTGTAGGCCAGGGAGTTCGTCCCCAAAATCGCCGCCACTCCGGATTTTATCGCCAGTTTTTTAAAGACCGGGTCGTTGATCGCGTCGGCCTCGATACCTTTTTCCCTTAAGGTTTCAATGAATTCTTTTGTTTCAAGATACGACTTGTGCGAATAAACATAATAAGCGTCCAGCGGCAAATAGCCCTCTCCCGGCTCCTCGTATGGGAGATACGGATAAAGCAGCACGATCACAGTCTTCCGCTTATATGTTGTGAACCCGTATGATAAAAACATTTTTCCCGCCTTGGCCTTTAGCAAGTGATCGGCAATCGCCGGACGATTAGAGTTTTTCCAGGTGATACATTTAAAGCCTCACGCCTGTCCCGCCAGCTTTTTCAGCATTTCGGCGCATATGCGCATTTCCTCGTCCGTACCGATCGATATCCTTAGATAATTGCTTATGCGCGGCTTATCGAACCAGCGTACCAGCACCCCGTTTTCTTTTAACCCGCGGTAAAGCGTTTCGGCGGAAACGGCCTTGTGCGTCACAAAGACAAAGTTTGCCGACGACGGCACATAGGTGAACCCGGCCTTAGTTATCGCGGCGCAAAACGCCTCCCGCGTCCTTATTACCTTATTGACATGCTCGTCAAAATATTCGCCGTCCGATAATGCGGCGACCGCCGCGGCCCCGGCCAAAGAATCCACCGGATAGCTGTTGAAGCTGTCCTTGATCTTAACCAGCGCGGTAATAAGTTCCTTGTCCCCCGCGGCAAAGCCAATGCGCATTCCGGCCAGGCTGCCGCTCTTTGAAAACGTGCGCACGACGACAAGGTTCTTGTATTTCTTTATAAGCGGTATCGCGGTCTCCGCGCCGAAATCGACATAAGCCTCGTCTACGATCACCGCCTTGTCCGGATTCCCCGATACTATACGCTCGATATCCATAAGCGGCAGCGCCCTGCCCGTCGGCGCGTTGGGGTTTGCGATAACTACGCCCTGACAATACGCGGGTGCTATATATCCGCTTACGTCAACCGAGAAATCGTCTTTCAGCGGCAGCGTCCTGTAATTGATATCGAAAAGCCTGCACCAGACGGGATAAAAGCTGTAGGTCACGTCAGGGAAAACCACATCCTTGGAAAAAGGGTCAAAAAACGCCTGAAAGCAAAACGCCAGTATCTCGTCGCTGCCGTTGCCGCAAAAGATGTTCTCCGGGCTCAACCCGAATTTAGCCGCCGCGGCCTCGCGCAGCCCGGTGGATCGCGGATCAGGATAAAGCCTTAAACGCGAAATATCCGCGCCGGTCAGCGCGGATACTACCTTTCCGCACGGCGGGTAAGGATTCTCGTTGGTATTGAGCTTGATATATTTTTTGTCGCGCGGCTGCTCCCCTGCCGTATACGGCGCGATGCCGGCCGCTTTTTTGCTGATCATTTAAAGTCCCTCCAAAAGCCGGTTATAAGAGCCTCGTAAAGAAAGGAACATATGTCGCTTTTATACCAGAAGGTCTTTGTAGCGGCTTTCGTGCTTCTTGATATATGTGTCGCCCCTGTATTCGCCTACAACCTGACTCTGGATAAGCTCGTAATTATTGGCCTGCTTTTTCTCGAGCAAATAGGCCTCTACCGCGTCCGCGTATGTCTGCAATTTCATTGCGGAGGTGTAGTCCGTCAGCCGCGCTTCGCCGTTGTTCGTTATCGAATCGGTGTGCGACGAGTACATCATAAGGTGCACGCCGTAGGTAGTTATCACCATCTTAGGCAGGAATTCGCCTGTATTGTAATCCTCGAAAAGCTCGTACGCAGCGTTCTCGAACTCGGGAACGTAGCCGCTGGAAATACCCTTGCCCTTGGGCGGCATGATATAGCCCTTTTCGTTGTTGAATATGCCGCTGTCGGTATTGTATTTGAATATCAGTTTGTTGAATGCGTCCTCGACGTGCCTGGAGTCAGGATTGTTCTTATAGCCCGCAATGGTGGACAGCACCTCGTTGTATATCTGCTGAATCGTACGCTTGGGCAGGCTTGTGTCGTCGTTGCCGTTCGTATGCACATATGATTCTATCTGGCCGGCTGTCTGTATCCTGAACTGCTTCTGCTGATCGGCCGTCTTGCCCTTGCCCGCCTCGGTGATAGCCGCTGTCTGCGCGTCCGAGAACGGGATAAGAATATGCTTGACGTAGAAAACGTCGCTGCTCGGATTATAGAACACAAACGGCGTTTCGCCATTTTCATTCTTGAGCGCCGTATAATATGCGTTCAGATAAGACGCGTTGTTTTTTGAAAAACTGACCTTCTGTACCGCCAGTGTTTCGCTATAATAATCCTGCACTTCCTGTCCGGATACGGACACCTTGTCCTTATAGTATTCCTGCAGACGCTCGTTTTTTATCTGGTCGAGCTGGTCGCCCGCGACCAGTTTCTTGATGCAGAAAAAGCCGCCCCCGGCAGTACCGGCGTCGTCAAGGTTACCGTTGCCCATTATCTTTTTATAGAGGTCGGTCTTGTTTGCGACATCGTTCACAAACTCCTTGTCGGCCTGCAAAAGCTTCTTCTCATCCTTGGTCAGACTCATGGTCTCGACCTGCTGTATAGTGTAGATTATGAAACGCTTGACCGCGTCAAGTTTAAAGGTATCGTTATTTGCGGGGGTGCTGCTGCTTAAGGGGACATATTTTTGGGGTATGTCCGCCTTTTCGGCCGCTTCCTTGAGATCCTTTGCCGCTTTGGTCATCAAAGTGCTTTCGGGATATTTTTTCTCGCCCTCTGCCGCGCCCTTTGCCGGCGCGGTCTTGCCCTTGGCCGCGTATAAAGAGCTTTCTATGGACGTTATCTGCGAGTCGCAATACGAATAGACCGCCTGCCACATTTTGTTGTAGCCCTGCGCCTCCTGCGCGGGGGTCACCTTAAGCTCGCCCGAGAGAACAAGCTTCTCGTAGCGCGAAAGCATAATACTCCTGTTTATCAAGGTGTTCAAAAGCGCATTGACCGCCTGCTCGGTCGTCATACCCTCGTTTTCGCTGATCAGCTGCGAAGCGTAATTCTGCTTGGCGCTGTAAAGCTCGCGCTTGGTTATATCCTTGGAAAAATATATCGGCTTATCGTCGGCATCGCGCCCGATCTCGATATTCTTAACGCTGGCCACCACGCGCGCGTAATCAGCCGCGGTGTCGGTATCAAAAAGGACGCATCCGCTGAAAACGGACACGCACATCACTAAAATCAATATAATAGATGCTATCTTCTTTTTCATAGTCACAGTATTATACTCCAATTTTTATGTTTCTGCAAGCATTCCAGCCCATTTTTACCCGCTTTAACCGGTTTTTGCATCCGTCTCTCAGAACGGCATTTTCACGATCCGCCGGACATAATAATCGTCGCGCAATGATTCTTCCCGCCGTGCGGGCCCGAAATCGCAAAAATCCCGAAAGCCTCAGCAGCAGCATATCGGATAACAGCACGGCGCGTTATTGCATGCCGAATTCTGGTTAGGGTCGTACCCCTCGCTGTATATCCCGCTGTTTTTCTGCGGATTCATATTGTCCTCGACGCGGATATTGCCCAAAAACAGCTCCATCTTTTCCGCCGCGGCCCTGAATTTAGGATTCTCCGGCTCTAACGCAAGCGCCAGCTGCAGCTGCTTCCGGCTTTCGCCGTACCAGCTGCGCTTGTAAAACACGATCGCCTGCAAATAATGCCACTCGCCGGTGCGGCTCTGCATATCGTCAAGCAGCTTTTGCGCTTCCTCTAAGCGGCCTTCCTTGATCAGCGCGTCTATATGCGCATAGTCCGCCGTTCCGCCGTATGAAAATTCCGCCGCAGCCGCCGTTTCCTTTTTCATGTTCGCGCGGAGGTCATCCTTGTATTCCGTGTATGCGTCTTCCAGCGCCATAAGCCGGCGGCTGGCGGCATTGCCCTCCTCGCCCTCTTTGAACCTGTCCTCGGAATATTGCGCTTTCAGCCTGAAGTACGCCTGGTCGACTTCGATTTCAGACGCACCCTCCAAAAGGCCGAATATGCTGTAATCTTTGAATTTCATCGGCTATATTTTTTCCTTAGGCAGCTTCTTTTCGCTTTTTAAAAGCTGCTCCGTCTTATTCCTTATACCATATATAACGATATTGCGCAACAAATTACGGCTCTTAGTCAGGTTAAATCCCTGTAACAATTCGGCCATTCTGTTGACCGAGCCATAGAGGGGCGCGCTCACTTCCGCAAAATTGTCCTTTATAAACTGCCGGCGGTTTATAAAGTTATTATGGGCTTTTAAATAAGGATTATAATTTTTTTTCTTGAAATCCTCGTCGATATCGTCTAAAGCGTCGGCAAGGTATACCCACCGCCCGAGATTATACAAAAACTCGCCTGTGCTTTCAGTGAATTTCTCCTCTAAGATCTCCCGCCCCGCGTCACGCATCATCGCCGCAAAGCAATCCGCCGCCATATCGACGATCACGCAGTTTTCCTTTTCCAGCGCTATCAGACTTGCATAGCGGCGTTTGATCATATCGTCCGCGCCGGGCAGCAGCCTGGCCGCTTTTTTGTTCGCATGTTTTAAAAGCATCGCCGGCGCGGCTTTTTTCAGCCCGCCGTCAACAATGTCGTCCTTTAAATTACGGTATGACATCAGGACGTTCAGCGCGGCGATTTTATCCAGAAGCTTGTTCCGTTTCACGTTCCCGGTCATTTTAAAACCATGCGCCGCGCAACGTTTTTCCTGGAATTCCGCGTCCGTCCCCGTCAGGTCAAACATCAGCAGCGAAAAGAATGTGATGTCATAATTGACCGTAAGCCTGGGTATCTGCCCGAACAGCGCGGCCATAGCGCGGCATACGCCGCAGTAATGCGCCCGGTACAGGCTGAATTCCTTCATCAGGAGGTTGGGTTTGTCGGGTATCACATAGCCGTACACGATATGCTGCGCTCCTTGTTGTTTCACGTACATTTTTCTTTGAGCGGGAATGCGCAAGACCCGTCAAAAGAAAATAGTCCGCCCAAAAAAAATATGGCTGACGAGAACAATAGCCCGTATCAACCATAGCGGGCAAAGAGCGGGTTCAGACGGGCAACAGTCGGCATTTTGATCGAGGAAGTGTACTTCAACGTACACAGGGCGAGGAAAAATGACGGGCGTAGCCCGTATCAATCCCCTCTTTGCCCGCGCTATTGCAGGAAACCCATCTTTCTGTACACCTTACTTAAGGTCTTTCTTGCCGCATACGCGGCCTTTTCCCTGCCCCTTGACAGGATCTCCGTAAGGTAGGCTTTGTCGTTCATCAGCTTTTTGTACTCGAGCTGACGCGGCCTTAAAAATTCGATGACCGCGTCTGCGACCGCCGCCTTGAATTCTCCGTAGCCCTGCAAGCCTGCAAATTCCTTTTCGGCTGCGGCGACAGTTTTACCCGATATCGCCGAGTATATGGTCAAAAGGTTGGTAACGCCCGGCTTGTCGGGCGCGGCGGTTATGGAGCTGCCGCTGTCGGTGACGGCGCGCTTGAATTTCCGCATGACCGCGGCCGGCTCGTCCAACAGCAGTATATACGCGTTCTCGTTCGGGTCGGATTTTGACATCTTTGCGGCCGGCTCGGACAGGCTCATGACCTTGCCCCCGGCTTTAGGGGTAAGCACCTCCGGCACCACAAAGGTCGGGCTGTATTTATTGTTGAACCGCAGCGCCAGGTCGCGCGACAATTCAAGGTGCTGCTTCTGGTCCTTGCCCACGGGGACAAAGTGCGCCTGGTACAAAAGGATATCCGCCGCCTGTAAAATCGGGTAATCGAACAGCCCCACGTTGACGTTTTCGGGGTGACGCTTGCTTTTGTCCTTGAACTGCGTCATACGCTTTGCCTCGCCCAGGTACGTATGGCAGTTCAATATCCAGGTAAGCTCGGCGTGCGCGGGCACCTGCGACTGCACGAACAGCGTGGATCTTTCGGGGTCGATCCCAAAGGCCAGCAGCTGCGCCGCCATCTCCAGCGTGTTGCCGCGTAAAACCGCCGGCTCGATATCGATCGTGACCGCGTGCAGGTCGGCAATGCTGTAAATGCACTCATATTCGTCCTGGAGCAGCGCCCAGTTTTTGACCGCGCCTAAATAGTTCCCCAGGGTCATCTTGCCGCTGGGCTGTATCGCGCTGAACACGGTCTTTTTTGTCTGTATCGTCTCTTCCATCATTATCCTTTTTGAACTGTAAAACCGCTCTTACAGCAAATTACATATAATCAGGCCTACCCCTCAAGCCTACCCCTCTTCTGTCATTATTCTGTAACGCATTACCGGCAGAGACAGGGTATCTGCCGCCGTTATTTCTTGGCGGCGAATTTCAATACCGCGGCTTTTACCGCGTCCTGCTCTAACACCTCTTTAAACCTAAGCTCCGCTTTTTCCAAGGACGTAATGCTGGCAGGCACCGGCAGCGCGGTCTGGTTTTCCAGTTGCTTTAAGCACTTGAACGGATCAGGGTTGGGGCGCTTCTTGATCGCCGTCATGACGTCGGCGGCGAATTTATATGGGCTGGCGGTCGAGATGACCACCGTCTTATGCTTGTCCTTGGTTTCAGAGGTATGCTGATAATACGCCGATAGAGCGACCGCCGTGTGCGGGTCGGAGATATAGCCGAAATCATCGAACACGCCGTAAAGCGTTTCGGCGGCCTCGGCGTCGTCGGCGTAATATGCGGCGAACAGCTCCGCCGCCGCCTGCTTTTCCTTATCGGTGACCTTAAATTTCTTGTTTTGCGAGAGCTGTTTCATTCTCTCTGCGGTAACTGCGTCGTCGCGCCCCGACAGCTCGAACAGCAGCCTTTCCAGGTTGCTGGAAACAAGTATATCCATCGAGGGCGAGGCGGTCTTGTAAAACTCCCTGCCCTTGATATCGTACGCGCCCGTATCGAAAAAATCGGTCAGGACATTGTTCCGGTTGGATGCGCATATCAGCTTGTTTACGGGCAGCCCCATCCGGTGCGCATAATAGCCGGCGAGGATATTGCCGAAATTCCCCGTCGGCACGACAAAGTTTATTTTGTCCATAAACCTTATCTCGCGGGATTCCAATATACAAAAGTAACTGTAAAAATAATAGACTATCTGCGGCACAAGCCTGCCGAAGTTTATCGAGTTCGCGCTGGATACCAGTACGCGCTTTTCAGAAAGCGCGTCCATGAATTCCTTGTCCGAAAACAGGTTTTTTACCGTCCGCTGCGCGTCGTCGAAGTTGCCCTTTATCCCGTAGACGGCGACGTTGTCACCCGTCTGCGACTGCATCTGCCGTTTCTGCATCACGGAAACGCCGCTCTCCGGGTATAAGACTGTGATCTTTGTGCCCGGCACGTCCTTAAAGCCCTCTAAGGCCGCCTTGCCGGTATCGCCGCTGGTTGCGACAAGTATCATGATGTCCCGGTTTATGGAAAGCTTTTTTTTGGAAAGCGTCATAAGGTGCGGCAGGACGGACAGCGCGATATCCTTGAACGCGTGGGTCGTGCCGTGATAAAGCTCGCACATAAACAGCCCGTCGTCCACCTTCATTACAGGCGCGGGGTCGCCGTCCTCGAACTTCTTATACGCCTCGCCGCACGCCTTTTTCAGGTCGGCTGCGTCGATATCGGTTATAAACCTGCCCATGATGTAGGCGGCGAGGTCGGCGTACTCCAGCCCCGCCATATAACGCATTTCGCCCTCGTTGAAAACGGGAAAAGACGACGGAACAAAAAGTCCGCCGTCATCGCTTATCCCTTTTATAATAACTTCCGCGCCTGACAGCGCCAGTTTCTTGTCTCTTGTGCTTAAAAAATCCACTTGAGTTACATTCCTTAACGGCCTGCCCCACTTTTAACGGCAGGCTATATTTTTCTCCTATCAAAACTGCGGTAACGTTTTACCGTCCCCGCCTGACGGGTCGTCTCAAAAGGAAAAGGCAAAAGTTTAAACGTATTTCTTTAAAAACTTCGGCAGTTTTTTCCCGTCGCAGGTCACCGTTATCACGAAATCCACCTTGTCGGAAACGGACAATGCCTCTAAGGCCTCGTAGAACGTCTGCATCTGTTCGGGCTGAGATGCCGCCATTCTTGCCAGCCCGTCGATAAACACCTGCACAATGTCGTTGTTGCCCGAAACCACGCCCTTGATAAAGCCGAGCGCCGCGTCATAGCCGGCGATACCGTATTCCTTACTGTCCACAAACCTTACGGTATGCTTGATCTCCAGGCTGTGCTTCGCGTTGTCAGTGACATACACCACATCGCCCTTGGCCGATAAAGACGCTTTGTTTGCCTCGTCGATCAGTTTCTTTGTCTTGCCTGTGCCCTTCTCGCCGTAAATCAGTGTTATCATAGTGCACCTCCATAAGAAATCCGCCTTATTCTTTTAAGAAAGCCGCACGGAGTATTGAACGAAAATTGACAATACAAGCCGTACTATAAGTCTCAAAAGAAACCGGCGTGCGGAAAAGAAAATAAGGATGTATTTTATTTTCTTTTATTTTTTTTGACTGATACCGCCTGTCCAGACATATGCGATTGTGCGCACATTTAAAAGCGGGTTACTTGCTTTCGCCGATCGACAGCACCTTGTGCCGTTTCTTGTCGGCGATCCTGACCATACCGTCCAGCTCGTCATCGCCCATCACCGTCGTCCTGCCGCTCTTATATTCGGCGGCGACCATTTCCGCGATCCTTGCGACCAGCGGATCCTGCTTTGCAATAGCGGCGTTTTTCGGTATCTCGTAAAAACTGTTCAGCCAGTATGCTATACCCGACAGGCCGCTGTGTTCGTTTATCGAGACCAACGGCTTGCGCCCTAAAATCTTCTCGGTGTTGAATATGTTGTATATTTCGTCGTCTTTCAGCATTCCGTCCGCATGGATGCCCGCGCGCGTGGTATTAAAGCTGCGGCCGACAAACGGGGTGTGCTGAGGTATATTATAACCTATTTCCTTCTCGAAATACTCGGCTATCTTGGTGATCATATGCAGGTTCATCCCGTCGGTTGTCCCCTTTAAGCTGGCGTACTCGACCGCCATTGCCTCCAAGGGGCAGTTGCCCGTGCGCTCGCCTATCCCTAAGAGCGAGCAGTTGACCGCCGCGCAGCCGTAAAGCCATGCGACCGTAGCGTTGGAAACAACCTTGTAAAAGTCGTTGTGGCCGTGCCATTCCAGTTGAGCCGAAGGCACCTCTCCGTAATAATTCAGCGCGTAGATTATGCCCTGCACGCTCCTCGGCAGCGCCATGCCGGGAAAGGTCGCCCCGTAGCCTAAGGTATCGCAGGCGCGGATCTTTATCGGTATGCCGGACTCTTTACTCAGCTTCATCAGCTCAAGGGCGAACGGCACCACAAAGCCGTATATGTCGGCACGGGTTATATCCTCGAAATGGCAGCGCGGCACGATGCCGTGCGACAACGCGGACTTGACCACGCCAAGGTATTTATCAAGCGCGGATTTCCGCGTCAGGTTCATCTTCTTGAATATATGATAGTCGCTGCACGAAACAAGTATGCCCGTTTCCTTGATGTCCATATTCTTGACCAGCTCGAAATCCTTTTCGGACGCGCGGATCCACGCGGTGACCTGCGGAAATTTCAAGCCCATCTGCATACATTCCTGCGCCGCCGCCTTGTCCTTTTCACTGTACAAAAAGAATTCCGACTGCCGCACGATGCCTTTTTTGCCGCCGAGCTGCGACATCATCTTAAACAGCGCCTTGATCTGCTCTACCGTAAACGGCGCGGTGGACTGCTGCCCGTCGCGGAAGGTCGTATCCGTTATCCAGATATCGTCGGGCATATTCATCGGCACGATACGGCTGTTGAACGCGATTTTCGGTATTGTCTCAAAGTCGAAAATGTCGCGGTAAAGCACAGGCTCGGCGACGTCCTGCAGCGTATATTTATGTATCTGCGTTTCCAATAGGTTTGTATGTTTGTTGTATTTGATCACTTGTAACTCCGTTTTATATTCTTGCCGCGCGCCTTCCGGCATCCGGCTATTTAAGGAACTGCTGAATGATTAGATAGAATTTACAGCGGCGTCTTTTTCGCCTGAAAACGTCTTCTATATTTTACAAATAGTTCTACTATTTGCTGCAAAAACAAGACGTTTTCATACTGAATTTATTCAGCGCTTCCTAAATCTCTTTCAGTACCGCCTCGATCCCGTCAAGGCCGCGCTTTATGTCCTCTATCGATATCGCGTACGACAGCCTGACATAGTCGTCCGCCCCGAACGCCTCGCCCGGCACAACTGCCGCCGCCGCAAATTCCAGAAAGACGTCGGCCACGCAGTTCGCGCATGCGATCTTCCTGCCCTTGTATGATTTCCCGAAAAGGTTCTTTACGTTCATCATCACATAGAACGCGCCCTCCGGCATCAGCGCCGACACAAGCGGCAGCTTGTTTATCCGCCCTACCATGTACGTGCGGCGCTCGTCAAACGTCTTGACCAGTTTGTCCATAAACTCCTTGCCGCCCGTCATGGCCGTAATGGTGGCGTATTGAGCGATGCTGTTGGCGTTGGACGTCGTATGGCTCTGCATATTGTCGATCGCTTTCGCAAGCTGAAGCGGCGCGCCCATATAGCCTATCCTCCAGCCGGTCATTGCATAAGTCTTGGAAACGCCGTTCACTGTAACGGTATGGTCGTACAGCTTTTGGCTTAACGCGGCGATCGAATAATGCTTTGCCCCGCCGTAGACCAGCTTTTCATATATCTCGTCGCTTATGACATAGATGCCCGCGTCCTCTATTACCTTGCCGAGCGCCTTTATTTCGTCTAAAGTATAAACCGCGCCCGTGGGATTGGACGGCGAGTTGAATATCAGCGCCTTTGTTTTCGGGGTGATTGCCTTTTTCAGCTGCGCCGCAGTCATCTTGAAACCGTTTTTTTCCGTACATTCCACGAATACGGGGACGCCGCCGGCGATACGGACAAGCTCCGGATAGGTCAGCCAGTACGGCGCGGGGATTATGACCTCGTCGCCGTCGTCGATAAGCGCCTGGCAGATATTATGCAGCGTATGCTTCGCGCCGTTACTGACCACGACCTGAGCGGGAACATAGCTAAGGCCGTTGTCGTTTTTGAATTTATTGCAGATTGCCTCTTTCAGTTTGGGCATGCCGCCCGAGGGCGTGTACTTTGTGACGCCCTTATCCAGGGCCTCTTTCGCCGCGGCGACGATATAGTCCGGAGTATTAAAATCGGGCTCGCCCGCACCGAACCCGACGACGTTAACGCCCTCCGCTTTCATTTTGTTTGCCTTTGCGGTGATAGCCAATGTAAGGCTCTCCGCAATGTTTGCAGCTCTCTTTGATACCATAGCAGTATTACTCCTTAAAGTACTTTTATTATAACATATCCTGAAAAAAAATCAATAGATAAATTGCCGGGCGCATGTATAATTTGCGCTCCCTGCCGCCGCGCAATCGTCGCTTATGCCGGGCAGTTACAACATATGAGAAAAAATTTACGCCGTGCCGGTATAAAAATAAACCTTATAAGGTATAATCCTTACCACATTGAAAGCCTTAAATGATAAGGCAGGAAAATGAAGAATCAAGGAGGTGAATCCCGTTATGGCAAATACTAAACAGTCGCCGCAAAAGCCCGCAGCTAAGCCCGCGACCAAGACGGCACCCGCCGCACCGGCAAAGAAAAAGTAGTATCACTTAAACGCCGCCGCAAACGAATACGGCGGCGTTTTTTCTGCCCGCCAGACTGCGCAAAAACTCTGACGCCACAGGCAGACTGCGATAAATGGCCGTCAGCGGCACGAAAACTGAACCACTACCGACTAAAGCCGGTAGGTTCGGAGGACGGCAAAAGCCGTCTAAAGGTTTTAACGCCTTGTCATTCTGAACGCAGTGAAGAATCTTGTAATTTAAGATCACCGTTGCCTTAAGATCCTTCGCTTTGCTCAGGATGACACCGCACTGCTGTTTTTCTCCCGTTTTCTTTTCTTTTTAGCGGTTGACCTAA
>JAVBLK010000057.1:0-38569 GCA_031553565.1 Eubacteriales bacterium | reverse complement strand
GCAATCTTTGAATGTGGCGTGTCTTTTTGGCTAAAAACCGCCGGACCCGCTTGCCAATATCCCGATATTGTCTGCGCGTGTCCGTCAATTTTTATCTCAAAAATCCACAGCCAAATTCAAAGGTATTTGTTCATTGTTTCCTTAAGATTTCACAGAGAATATTTTGAAGCATGCAGATTTGCCCGCTTGAAAAAAGAATCCTGCGCCTGCATTGCCTTTGACAGCGCTATATTAAGCGCCGGCGCGGGGAGGAGGGATGCTTTGCGGTTTTTTGTTGCGTATTGACAAAAAAAGCGATTGGGGGTATTATAAACTCATACAAGATTCTATATATTTCGGAGGGAAAAGTTATGGCAAAAGGTCAGCACGTAACGCCCAGGCCGGACGGCAAATGGCAGCATATCGGCGCGGGGAATTCACGCGCGACGCGTGTTTTCGATACTCAAAAGGAAGCTATTAAGGCCGCGAAGAAAACTGCCAAAAACAAAAAGAGCGAGCTGGTGATCCACGGCAACGACGGAAAAATACGCAAAAAAGACAGCTATGGGCACGACCCGCGTACTTCCAAGGGATAAAACCTGCGCGCGGGGGATCCGGTTATAGGTCAGACCGTCCACGCGACGCCTATTGCGGGGATGCCGACGTGTATCGACAGGATAGGGCCGGCCTTGCACAGGCGCGGCTCGCTGCCGGGGAATTTGGCGCGGATAAGCGCCGACAGGTTGGCTGCGCCTAGGTCGTCCTCTATATAGTTGACGATAATACTGCGGGCGTCTGCGGGAATTTCACCGCACAGTTTTTGCAGCTGGTCGCCGCGGCCTTTCGCAAAGCCGTGCGAGACGATTGTCCCGTTCTCGCAATATAAAATGGGGCGGATATTCAGGATAGTGCCGATGGACTGGCGGACATAGCCTATGCGGCCGCTTTTACGTAAGGAATCCATGTTTTCGACCGAAAACGCTATCGTGACCTTTTCTCTCTCTTTTTCCAAGGTCACGGCGGCTTCCTCCAGGGTCACCCCGCTGTCGATAAGGTTCTTTGCGCGCTCGCAAAGCAGCTTGATACCGCCGGACGTTGTGCGGGTGTCTACGATCCTTATTTTGTCCCGGCTGATCTCGCGCGCGGCGATCAGCGCGCTGCTGTACGTTCCGGAAAGGCGCGAGGAGATCACAAGGCAGAGCACCTCGAAACCCTTCCGGGTCAGCTCCTCGAACGTGCTCATAAACGCTGCCGACGAAGGCTGCGACGTCGTGCATTTATAGGATTTGACAAGCCTTTCGAATTGGCCGTTCTGGTCGATATAGCATTCGTGAAAAGAATGCCCGTTTACGGTGTAGGTCATTGGCACAATATGGATGTTCTGCTGCTCTGCCTCACACTTTGTAAAGCACGCTGTACTGTCTGTAACGATTGCAATCACCGTTTCACTCCTTTAAGGACTAAATCTTACGTAAAAAATATATGTTTTTTGCGTTCTTTCCGCCTGCTATATTATCTTTTCACTAAAAAGGCGTTTCGCCCCCGCCGCCGATTTTTCTGAATTTTTGGTATCTGTTTTCCAGCAGCCTTTCTTTCGGCAGCTTCAAGTATGCCGCCGCGCATTTATACAGGTCGTCTCTAAGCCCGGCGTACAAATCCTGTATATCCTCCGGCTCCGGGATTATCCTTTCGATCACCTTGAATGAAAGCAGGTCGCCCGCGGTTATTTTCAAGGACTCGGCAGCCTGCGGGGATTTTTTCGGGTCCTTCCAAAGTATGCTGGCGCACCCTTCGGGCGAGATAACCGAATAGACTGAGTTTTCCAGCATCCATACCTCGTCCGCCGCCGCAAGCGCCAGCGCGCCGCCGCTGCCGCCCTCCCCGATAAAGACCGAGATCACGGGCGTTTTTAGCGCCGCCGCCTCATACAGGTTTTCCGCGATCGCCTGCCCCTGCCCGCGTTCCTCGGCGCCGATGCCGCAGTACGCGCCCGCGGTGTCCACAAAGCATATGACGGGCCGCCCGAACTTTTCTGCCAGCCTCATCTGACGGAGAGCCTTGCGGTAGCCCTCCGGATGCGGACTGCCGAAATTCCTCTTTATCCTGTCTTTCGTATCCGTTCCCTTTTCGTGGGCGATGACCGTGACCGGCATCCCTTTCAAGGACGCGATGCCCGCTACGACCGCCGCGTCCTCGGCAAACCGCCGGTCGCCGTGAAACTCGATAAAACCGTCAAAGATGTTGTTTATAAAGCATAAGCCGGACGGCCTGCCCGTTTTTCTTGCCGCCAGGACCTTTTCGTAAGCGTTCATATTTCTTTTATGCTTCCCCTTCCGCTTTGCTTTTTTTGTGCAGATCAAGGATACCGCCTATGACCGCCCTTTGCTGCGGCCTGGGGACGATCTTATCCACAAAGCCCTTTTCCAGTACGAACTCGGCAGTCTGAAACCTGTCGGGCAGCTTTTGGCGGATAGTCTGCTCGATCACGCGCGGCCCGGCAAAGCCGATCAGCGCACCCGGCTCGGCCAGGATTATATCCCCCAGGCTTGCAAAGCTGGCCGTCACGCCGCCCGTCGTGGGGTTTGTAAGTACGGATATAAATAATCCGCCGCCGCCGCTGTGCCTTTTTACCGCCGCCGAGGTCTTTGCCATCTGCATAAGAGAAAAGATCCCCTCCTGCATGCGCGCCCCGCCGGACAGACAGAAGCCTATGACGGGCAGGCTGTTTGCCGCCGCATATTCAAACGTTTTGGTTATCCTCTCGCCCGCCGCGCTGCCCATGCTGCCCATCATGAACGCCGGTTCCATGGCAAAGATCATGCACGGGATCTCTGTGATCTTTGCGCTGCCGCAGATGACGGACTCGCTTTCGCCGCTTGCCGCCCTTGCCGCCGCCAGTTTTTCCCCGTAGCCGGGAAACTCTATGATATTCCCCGATACGACCTCCCCGAACATTTCGGAAAAGGTGCCGGTGTCGGCGATCATATTTATCCTTTTGCGCGCCGGGACCTTAAAGCAATAGCCGCATTTATGACAGGTAAAATCATTTTCCTCGTAGTCGCTCTTGAACAGCGTTTTTTTGCATGACGGGCAGACCGCGCACAGCTCGTCGGGGATCTTAGGTTTACCGGGCCTTGCGCCGTGGCTTTCCAATTTATTATCAGGTTTTTTAAATCGCTCAAACATATATTATCAGCTTTTTCTTACTCAAAGATCTCTTCGTCCTCAGTATCCGCTGCGGATCGGCCGTTTCTATTTGCCCGTCATTTTCGGGATCAGTCCGGTGTCGTAATCGCCTTTTAGAAAGTCCTCGTCGGACAGGATCTGTTTTAAGAACCCGGCGTTATGCTCGACGCCCTCTATCACCATTTCGCACAGCGCGGCCTGCATTTTTCTTACAGCCTCCTCGCGGGTGTGCGCCAGCACGATGATCTTTGCGATCAGCGAGTCGTAAAACGGCGGCACAAAATAGTCCTGGTACAGCGCGGAGTCGAATCTGACCCACGGCCCGCCGGGAATGTGCATAAGGCTGATGCTGCCGCCGCCCGGCCTAAAGTTGAGCCCGGGATTCTCGGCGTTGATGCGGCATTCGATCGCGCTGCCCTGCAAACGCACGTCTTTTTGTGAAAAGGACAGCGGTACGCCCGCAGCGATCCTGATCTGCCATTTGACGATATCTATGCCTGTAACGAATTCCGTCACGCCGTGCTCCACCTGCAGCCGCGTGTTCATTTCCATAAAGTAGAAATTGCCGTCCTTGTCAAAGAGATATTCTATCGTGCCCGCGTTGCGGTAGCCGGCGGCCTTTGCCGCAGCCGCCGAAGCCTTTATCAGTCTTTCGCGCGTCTTCATTGGGATCGCCGGCGAAGGGCTTTCCTCGACCAGCTTTTGGTTTTTTCGCTGGGCAGAGCATTCGCGTTCCCCAAGGCATACTATCCCGCCGGCATTGTCGCAAAGCAGCTGGACCTCGATATGCTTGACGGGTGATAAGAATTTTTCCATATACAGCGCGCCGTCGGAAAACGCAGCCGCCGCCTCGGAAAACGCCGTGTTGTATGCCGACTCCAGCTCTGCCCCGCTGTTTACCCGGCGTATCCCCCTGCCGCCGCCGCCGGAGCGCGCTTTCAAGAGGACCGGGTAGCCTATTTTTTTTGCCGCCGCGCGCGCCTCGCCGATATTTTTCAACACATCCGTACCCGGAATTACCGGCACGCCCGCGGCCATCATCGTCCTTCTGGCCGCATCCTTGTCGCCCATTTTGGCGATGACGCCGGGCGGCGGGCCGATAAACGCAATGCCGCACTTTTCGCACAACGCGGCGAATTTTTCGTTTTCGGACAAAAAACCGTAGCCCGGATGTATTGCTTCCGCGCCCGACGACACCGCAGCCGTCAGGATCGCCGATATATTTAAATAGCTGTCCGCCGCAGCAGCCGGGCCTATGCAATAGCTTTCATCCGCCAGGCTTACGTGCAGCGCGGTCCTGTCCGCCTCGCTGAACACGGCGACGGTGGATATGCCCATTTCCTTGCACGCTCTTATTATCCTGACGGCTATTTCGCCGCGGTTCGCAATCAGTATTTTTGTAAACATTTCTCTCTTACCCGGACGGCACGGCCTATTAATGCCGCGCTTTTACCGCTGTTCCGCTTGCTCATCCTTGATAGCGGCAAAGGATAATTCGCCGCTGATTACCAGCCTGCCGCCGACGTATCCCGACGCTTCAATAAAGTAAAAAGGCTTTTTCTCATTCAGCAGGGTTACCCTTGTTGTAAAAACGTCGCCGGGCACGACCTTCTGCCGCATCTTGACCTTGTTGATCCCCGTAAAGTACGGAGTCGCGCCCATAAGCTTGTCCTGCAGCAGCACACAAGACGACTGCCCCATTATCTCGCACAATATGACGCCGGGGACGACCGGATTGCCGGGGAAGTGCCCCTGCAAAAAGTATTCGCCGCCCGTAACCCTGTATACTCCGAACCCTGTGCCGTCCTCGTTTACCCCCGCTTCATCAAGCAGCAGCATCGGTTCCCTGTGCGGCATTATTTTTTTTATCTGTTCTCTATCCATAAAAGTTTTGATTTTTTCCTGTTTTGAGAGGTATAACCGCAACGCGGCGCCTTAGCAAATTTTAAACAGCAGCTGGGAAAATTCGACCAGCTGGCCGTTCTGCACACAAACGTCTACTATCTCGCCGTCTGTTTCCGCCGTGATCTCGTTCATGTTTTTCATAGCCTCGATTATACACAGCATATCGCCCTTTTTGACCCGGCTGCCCACCTCGACAAACGGCTTTGCGCCCGGCGACGGCGCGTTGTAAAAGATCCCCACCAGCGGCGCCGTGACCCCGGTCATCCGGTTGAAGTCTATGGCCCCCTGCCCTTTTTGCGCCGTGTCCGCAATATTTGCCGCGGGTTCTTTTTGCTTCGGCGCGGCGTATTCCTTTTCGGGGTTTTGCCCTGCCGTACGGCTGTTCTCGATACGGATTTTCGCCGAGCCTTCGGTGACCTCTATTGCCGACAGCCCGGAATCGTTCAATATTTTAACAAGCTGTTTTATTTCTTTTATATCCATTTTTTCCCTCATGCTTTGCAGCGTTTTTTTAACGCGGAAAAGTATCACTTGATCTTTGTGAAAACCAGACAGGCGTTATGTCCGCCGAAACCCAGGTTCGTAGACAGCGCGGCGTCTATCGCCGCCTTGCGCGCCTTACCCGGAACGTAATCCAAATCACAGTCAGGATCGGCCTCTTTATACCCGATCGTAGGGTGTACAACGCCGTCGCGCAAGGACAACACCGCCGCTGCGGCCTCCAACGCCCCCGCCGCGCCCAGACAGTGGCCGATCATAGATTTAGTCGAGTTTATAAGCGCGCCTGCAGCGGACTCTGCCCCCAGCGCTTTTTTGATCGCCGCCGTCTCGGCTTTGTCGTTCAGCGGCGTACTCGTACCGTGCGCGTTGATATACAGTTTAGATGATCCCGGCACGATTTCCGCCTCGCGCAGGGCATTCGAAATAGCCGCCGCCGCGCCCTCGGCCTCCGGATGCGGTGCGGTGATATGGTGCGCGTCACAGGTATTGCCGTAGCCCTTTATTTCCGCGTATATCTTCGCCCCGCGTGATACCGCGTGCCCGTATTCTTCCAAAACAAGCGCGGCCGCTCCCTCGCCCAACACAAAGCCGTCGCGCCGCTTGTCAAACGGGATCGAGCTGTCAATGGGGTCGTTTCGCTTTGAGAGCGCCATACAGCTGGTAAATCCGGCGATCGCCATCTTTGTCACAGCCGCCTCGCTGCCGCCGGCTATCACCGCATCCGCATAGCCGTGCTTGATCGCGCGGAACGCCTCGCCTATGGAGTTGGTAGAAGTTGCGCACGCTGTGACGACCGTCATAACGGGCCCCTTTGCGCCGAACTTGATCGCTATATTCCCCGCCGCGATGTTTTCGATCATCATCGGGATAAAGAAGGGCGAGATGCGGCCCGGCCCGGCCTCGAACAGTTTCATGCATTCATTTTCAAAGGTCGCGATACCGCCGATGCCGGAGCTGAAATATACGCCCAGGCGCTGCGGGTCGATATCCCCTTGCTTTATGCCGCTGTCGGCCATTGCCTGACCGGCGGCGCAAACGGCGTACTGTGAATACAGGTCGCTTCTGCGGACATCGTTTCTGTCCATATAGGGCAGCGGGTCAAAGTCCTTGACCTCCGCTGCGATCTTAACCTTGAAATCCGTTGCGTCGAACTTTGTGATGTACCCTATGCCGCATTTGCCGGCCTTGAGGCTGCTCCAATAGGTTTCCACATCGTTGCCTACGGGCGAAATAACGCCCAGCCCCGTGACTACGACTCTTTTCATATATACAATCCCCCGTCTACCTTGATTACCTCGCCGGTTATATATCCCGCCGCGTCGCCGGCCAGAAATACCGTCAGCGCCGCCACGTCCTCCGGCAGTCCTATTCTTTTCATAGGTATTGCCTCTTTTGCATGTTCGATAAACGCAGCGCCCAGCCGGTCCGTCATATCGGTTTTTATAAAACCCGGCGCAACTGCGTTGCAAGTCACGTTCCTTGACGCCAGCTCCCTTGCGATCGTCTTAGTCAGCCCTATCATCCCTGCCTTTGCCGCCGAATAGTTTGCTTGGCCGATGTTGCCCATCAGCCCCGACACGGACGAAATGTTGATGATCCTGCCCGCGCGCCTGCGCATAAACAGCGGATATATGTGCTTGATCATATTGAACGCGCCTTTCAAGCTGGTATCGACCACGCAGTCAAAGTCCTCCTCCGTCATGGCCAAAGTGATCTTATCCCTTGTAACGCCCGCGTTGTTGACCAGAATGTCAAGCTGTGAAAAGTCCGCCGCCGCCTTTGCCACCGTTTCCGCGCACTGATTAAAATCGGCTACGTCGCAGCGGTATATCCCGCAGCGCACGCCTCTTTTCAAAACTTCACTGCGCGTCTCCTCGGCCGCCGCCAAATTTCCGCAATATACCGCCGCGATATCCGCGCCGGCGTCCGCCATCGCGACCGCGATCGCCCTGCCTATACCGCGCGATGCGCCCGTTATAAGCGCCGTTTTTCCTCTCAGCATAAGCTCTCCCCCCGTAAAAATCCTATGGCATTTTCCAATGACTCTTTGTCCTCGGCGCATAAGACCGTGACCGCGGGATCGATTTTCGCGATCAGTCCGCATAAAACCCTGCCCGGCCCCGTTTCGATAAAGATATCGACGCCGTCCTTTATCATGTTTTCGACGGACGCCTGCCAAAGCACCGGGTTCTTTATCTGTGCCGCCGCCTTTTTCTTTAAGCTTCCGTCAAAAGGCAATCCGTTTATATTTGAATAGACCGGTATTCGCGGCTGCCCGGACGCGATCCCGTTAAGGTAAAGACCGAAGCTGTCCGCCGCCTCCGCCATCAGCGGCGAATGGAACGCGCCGCTGACCGAAAGCGGCATTGCCCTGCCGCCCTCTGAATTTACCGCCGCGATAAACTCCGCCATCTCCTTTTTACCGCCCGCGACGACTGTTTGCCCGGGGCAGTTGAAGTTGGCCTCAGTGACTCCCGCCGCCTTGCACAGCGCGGCGGTTTTTTCCTGCGGCAGCCGCAAGACAGCCGCCATACCGCCGGGATTTTTCTGCGCCGCCGCGTTCATCAGCTGCGCCCGCTTTATGATCGCGTTAAAACCGGCTGAAAAGCCGAACACCCCCGCGAAGGTCAGCGCGGCCGTTTCCCCGACCGAAAAGCCTGCGGCAGCCGAAGGCACGACGCCGCGCTCTAAGAGAGCCGCCGCCGCCGCCGTCGATACTGTGAAAATACACGGCTGGGTATTGACGGTCAGTGAAAGCTCCTCCTTATCCGCTGTAAAGCATTGCTTCGTCGTCCCCGGCCTTATTGCCTCCGCGGCGTCAAAAACAGCACTTGCCGCGGGCGACACGGAATACAGCCCGCTGCCCATCCCCGAATACTGCGCGCCCTGGCCCGAAAACACAAACGCTATCTTACGCATGCCGCCGCCCCCGTAATAAGGCGCTCAAACTCGCCGAACATTTCCTTTATTATTTCGCCTGCAGGCTGTTCTTTCTTCACCATTCCTGCTGTCTGTCCCGCCAGGAAACACCCGTTTTCGATATCGCCCTCACGCGCTGCCAGGCGGAGCGCGCCTGTCCCCAGTGCGGCCATCTGTTCGTGTGTTGCGCCGGGCTCGCTTTCAAGCGCCGCAAATTTACGCGAAAACGCGCTTTTGAGCGAGCGTACCGGGTCTTTCAACCGCCTTCCCGTTACGATAGTGTCGATTTCATTTGCCTTGAATATCAGGTCCTTATAATTCTGATGTATGCCGCATTCGGCCGCCGCAAGAAATCTTGTGCCGACCTGCACTGCCTCCGCGCCCAGCATAAACGCGGCCGCTATCCCGCGCCCGTCCGCAATGCCGCCCGCCGCCGCCACCGGTATTTTTACCGCGTCGCGTATCTGCGGCACCATCGCCATCGTGGTCAGCTCGCCGATATGCCCGCCCGCCTCGCAGCCTTCGGCGATCACCGCGTGCGCCCCGTTCCTCTCCGCCATCTTTGCAAACGCGCATGACGCCACGACCGGCATGACTGTGATGCCGGCATCCAGCCATGCCCTCATATATTTTCCGGGGCTGCCGGCGCCGGTCGTAACGATCTTCACGCCCTCCTCGACCACGGCCTTTGCCACCTCGTCAGCGTACGGGCTCATCAGCATGATATTGACGCCGAAAGGCTTATCCGTCAGCTCTTTGGCTTTCCGGATCTCGGCGCGCAGCTGCTCCCCATTGCTGTTCATGCCCGCGATCAGCCCCAGCCCGCCGCCGTTGCTTACCGCCGCCGCAAGGGCAGCGTCGGCGATCCAGGCCATCCCGCCCTGTATTATCGGGTATCTAATGCCCAAAAGCCTGCAAAACACATTATTCTCAAACATAGTCTTTCCCTTGTTGTTCCAGCAAATCAACCGTTGATTTACTATATTATGAAATTCAAACGCGGTCCCTAATGTAAACGCTGATTAAATGAGATAAATTTTGAGCAAGTATTTTTCAGGCAGAAAACGGCTTGTTTTCGAAGGCAATACCCGAAGGTATTGGCGAGAAAAGAAGACTTTTTATGACGAAAAAGACGCGGCCCAAAATTTATCTCATTTAATCAGCGTTTACCTAGTTTTTCTTTGCCGCCGCTATGTATTCCAAAAGATTACCGACAGTCTTAAGGTTTTCATTCATCTCGATCGATACTCCCGATTCATCCTCGATTTTCATGACCAGGTCTACAATATCCAGTGAATCCAGCCCCAGAGACTGAAAGGTCGTGTCCGCGGTGATTTCGGTCTTGATGCCCTTGAATTCGGCGATAAGTTTCTTGATCTGCTCTAAAGTCATTTTTGTACTCTCCTATAAATTTTTTTATATTAAGGAAACGCTGAATAATTCGGAATATTTATAGCGGCGTCTTTTTCGCCTGAAAACGTCTTCTTTTTTTGCAAATAGTTCTACTATTTACTGCAAAAACAAGCCGTTTTCATACTGAAAAATACTTGCTCTAAATTAACCTCATTTATTCATCGTTTCCTTAATTATATAAATTCAATTGTTCCGGGCGAAAAAAAATACTCTTTTTCCGCCTACCACCTGATTATGCACGCGGCAGTCGTCAGCCCGCCGCCGAACGCCGAAAGCATCAGAATATCGCCCTTTTTGAACATGCCCTTGCGGTTGTTCTCATCCAGCAGCATCGGGATACACGCCGACGAAACGTTGCCGTACCTTTCGATCATTGTCAAACAGCGATCCTTATCGATGCCCAGCTTTTGCCGCACAGCGTCGATTATCCTGACGTTGGCCTGGTGAAGCAGCAGGTATGTTATGTCCTTTATTTCCAGCCCCGCCTCGTTTAAAACGTGTTTTATATCTGCAGGCGCGCTTAAAACCGCAAACTTATATACCTCTTGTCCGTTCAGCTTTAAGTACGGCGCCTTTTGTCCGCGCTTGTAAAACGGACTGCCGCCGCCCGTAAAA
The DNA here is from genome assembly GCA_031553565.1 of Eubacteriales bacterium. Classification (GTDB taxonomy): domain Bacteria; phylum Bacillota; class Clostridia; order Christensenellales; family DUVY01; genus JAVBLK01. The sequence continues at coordinate 28,051 of JAVBLK010000057.1, read as the reverse complement.
GGTATATCGAGTATTTCCTCGTTGCCTGCCGCCGTAAGCCGCGCGCCCATATATCCGTCGCCCGCGCTCAAAACGACTGCGCCCGCCCCGTCCCCGAACAGGACGCAGCTGGCTCTGTCCGTCCAGTCAAGGTGGCGGCTCATTGCCTCGGCGCATACGATAAGGACGTTTTTTACCTTGCCGCGCGAATAAAAGCCTGCGGCCGCCTCCAGCGCGTAAATAAAGCCGGAGCACGCCGCGTTTATATCAAATGCCGGGCATCGGGCGTTCAGCCTGCCCGCCATGACACACGCCATTGACGGAGTATACGAATCGCCGCAAACCGTGGAAAAAATGATCAGGTCGATATTGTCCGCCGTCAGCCCTGCGTTTATAAGCGCGGCTTCCGCGGCCTTAAGCGATATATCGGCAAGGCTTTCCGTCGAGAGGACGCGCCTTTCTTTTATGCCCGTCCTGGAAAGGATCCACTCGTCGTTTGTATCCACAAGCTTTGACAGGTCATTATTTGTTACTGTCATAAAAGGCGCGGCGCTGCCCGTCCCGGATATATAAAAACTCATTTATTCACCAATGTCTTTTTGAAAAACTTGTTCAGCCTGGAAATGGCCTTAAACAGGGTCTCCTGCTCGCTTTTATCCAGATTGCCTGTCACGACGGAAACCATATGCGTATGAAAGCTCCGGTGGTAATCGTTGATGCTTACGCCTTTTTCTGTCAGCGTCGCCAGCACTTCCCTGCCGTCCTCTTTTGATCTGACCTTTTCAACATAGCCTTTTTTGACCAGCTTATTGATCGCAACAGTAACGGAAGGCAGCGTGATCGAAAGCTCGCCCGCAATGGCGCCGATCGTCCGTCCCCCGCCCGTCTTTTCGATAGCCTCGATCAGGTGAAGCTCGCTTATCGACAGGTCCAGCTCGCTCTTTTGCTTTAAGGCGAGTTCCTCCGCCTTTAAAATAGTATTAAAGGTTTCGACCAAGAGTTCGTTCAGCTGTGTTTTTAAATCCATTTTATCCTCTGAGGAGCTATTTAATTAGTTAGTCTATCTAATTATATTCACGCTTTGTTTCCCTGTCAAGCGTTTTCAGGCCAACATGAATTTAGGCAATGATAAACAAAGAACAATACGATAGCCCGCAACTGCACGGTATACTTTTCGTTTTATGAAAGCAAAACCGACACTTCTCCGCCGCATATCAAGTGTTTTTCCTGCGTTTCGCCGGCGCCCGAAAGTATTATCAGCCGACCATAAGGATCTATTCCGCCGGCAATGCCTTTGATCCCGCAAATATGATCAAAATTGCCCGGGGCAACTGCCTCGACCGGCCTGCCCTTCAATATATCATATTTTGCGTATGAACGCACAAGAAAGCTGCCGCTCCGGTAATAATCCGCGCAATTTAATCCGTCTATCAGGCTTTTGCACAGCTTTGCCGCCAGGCTTTCAAGGCGATACTCCGTTTTATTCTCTAAGTACAGGCTTGTCGCAGTATCCGTAAGACCGTCCGGGAAGCTTTTTGTATTGACGTTCAGCCCGATTCCTGCGACCAGGTATTCCCCGCGGGTTTCGCACAGTATGCCGCCCAGCTTCCTGCCGTTAAGGTATATATCGTTCGGCCATTTTAACGCCGACTGTCCGACGCATCCGGCAACAGAGATACCGGCGATAATGCTTGCAAGCGCGTTTTCCTCCGCGCGCCTCTTCCCTATGGAAACAGAAAGATACAGTCCGCCCGCCGCCGACACAAAGCTTTTTCCGTTCCTGCCCCGGCCTGCGGTCTGCTTTTCCGCAATTACCGCGCAGGGCGCGTTGTTTGCCTTTGCAATATCGTTGGTCGAGGGCAGCTCCCGGTAAAAAAACAGCGGCAGATCAATGCCGGCGCCGATAAACTCTTTTCGTAATTTTATTTCATCCATACCGAAAACCGGTCATTCCTTAATTTAAGCCTTCTCCCGCGCCCGGCGCGCCGCAAGCCGCGCCCGCGGGCCTGACATTTTTCAAAACAAAGCGTTGCCTTAAGTAAACAAGGCGGCCATACAGGAACAAGACCGGGACCGCCTTGATGATGTCGGCTGCAAGGAATACGGCTGCCGACGACAGCGTAAAATCAAGCGCAAGTTTACCGCCTAAGCTGAAATACAGTACAAAAAACTGATAAGGCAGCCCTATAAGATAGATCAATAAAACCGGGCAGCAAAGCTTAAAAAATAGCGTGAAGCTGACGCCTTGACGTTTATATGAGAGCGCGCCCGCCAAATATGCGCCGGGGATAAAGCCTATGATATAGCCGAATCCGGGCTTAAGCGCACAGGCTATCCCGCCCGAAAAGCCCGAAAACACCGGCAGCCCTATAAGCCCCGAAAAAAGGTACGCCGCCATTGCGGCCGCGCCGCGCCGCCCCCCGAGTATGATCCCCGCGGATATACATACCGCCGTCTGCAGCGTAACCGGCACAGAAAAGGGCAGCGGCACGGTAAACGCCGCCGCGCAAGCCATCAGCGCCGCCGTTACCGCTATATAAACAATGCTCCTGACCTTGCCCATATGTTTAAGATACAATATTCAAACGCATTTTGCAAATTTGTTGTGACCGCTTTCTGATAAGCTTTAAAACACGGCGCTTACATTTCTATGCAGGCGTCGCGCTCCGGCCCGGTAGACACGTATTTTATCGGACATTCAGTTTGCTCCTCGATATAGCTGATATACTCACGCGCGGCCTTTGGCAGCGCAGCCTTTTTGCGGCAGCCTGAGATATCCGTTTTGAAGCCCGGCAGACGTTTTATTACCGGCTTTGCCCGCATCAGCCTGTCGCCCCTTATAAATTCCCGCGTTATCTCGCCGTCGACCTCGTACGCCTCGCACACGGGTATCGTATCCATATAGGACAGCACGTCCAGCTTGGTAAGAGCCGTATAGTCCGCGCCCTGAACCTTTACGCCGTAGCGTGACGCGGGCACGTCGAATGCGCCGACCCGCCGCGGCCGCCCGGTCGCCGCGCCGTATTCGAAACCCGCCGCGCGTAAATCGCCGCCCTCCGCCCCGTCCAGGTCTGCCGTAAAAGGCCCCTCGCCCACGCAGCTGGAGTACGCCTTCATCACCCCAATGACGACGTCGGGCTTGTACCTCGGGATACCCGCCCCGATCGGCGCGTAAGCCGCTATCGTTGACGAAGATGTGGTGTAGGGATAGATCCCGAAATCTATGTCGCGCAGCGCGCCCAGCTGCGCCTCCATCAGTATTTTCTTGCCCGCGTCCGCCGCTTTTTCCAAATACGCGCCCGTTTCGCGGATGAAGCCCAAAAGGGGCGCGCCGAATACCTTCAGCCAGTCGGTGATTTTTTCCGCGGTTATACTGTTGTTTTTATAGCCGCTCCTTATCGTAAGGTTTTTCCATTCGACCAGCCGCTCCACCTTTTCCGCAATACCGCCTTCCAAAAGGTCTCGCATTTTCAAGGCCTTTTTCATGTATTTATCGGCGTATACGGGCGCAATGCCGCGCCGCGTCGAGCCGAACTTCATATTGCCGAGCCGGTCCTCCTCCAACTCGTCCAGCAGCTTGTGGTAAGGCGTGCAGATGACCGCGTCGCTGCTGATCATAAGGTTGCCTTCATCTATTTTTATGCCCGCGCTTTTTAAACGCGCGATCTCGCCGCAAAGGTGCTCTAAGTCTATCGCCATACCGCCGCCCATTACGTTGACCACATTTTCATGGAAAATACCGCTGGGCAAAAGGTTCAAGACGAACTTTCCGCGCTCATTCACCACCGTATGCCCCGCGTTGTTGCCGCCCTGATAACGCGCCGTTATGTCATAAGACCCGCAAAGCATATCGACAATGCGCCCCTTGCCCTCGTCGCCCCAGTTTATTCCCGCTATAATGTCTATCATGATCTTGTCCTCCGTTAAACCTTGATCCCGGATCCTGCGCCCGGCAGATCCTTGTATTTTTCGAGTACCGGCGCGATATGCCCGCTTAAAAAGTCCTCTGTCTGTCTTTTTGCGCATCCGGTATAGTCGGCGCCGTAAAGGATTTGCGACAGCTCTTTTTCTGATAAGCCGAAAGTTTTATCCGATGCGATAAGGCGCACAAGCGTATTTTCGCCGCCGTCCATAACATTCTGCCCCGCCTCTACGGAATACCTCCTTAAAAGCTCGTGCAGCGCCTGCCTGTCGCCGCCGCGCGATACGCAGTGCATAAGTATCTTTTCGGCGGCCAGAAACGGCAGCTCGTCCTTTATATGCTTTTCCGCCATTTTCGGATAGACCCTTGCGCCCGAAATGATATTGATGTAAAGGCTTAGGATCGCATCGCAGCAAAGGAACGCCTCCGGGATACTGAGCCTGCGGTTGGCCGAATCGTCCAAGGTCCGCTCCAGCCACTGCCCCGCCGCCGTAAGCGCCGGATTAAGCGCGTCTGTAATAAGGTACCTGGCGAGAGAGCCGATCCGTTCCGACCGCATCGGGTTCCGCTTATACGCCATCGCGGACGAGCCGATCTGCCCCGGCTCGAAAGGCTCGGAGACCTCCTTTAAATGCGACATCAGCCTGAAATCGTTGGAAAACTTTGCCGCGCTCTGCGCTATCCCCGACAGGACCGACAATATCCGGCTGTCTATCTTCCGGGAATAGGTCTGCCCGCCTACGGGATAGACGTCGGAAAAGCCCATTTTTCCGGCGATCTTATATTCCAGCTCCTTTACCTTCTCCGCATCGCCGCAAAACAGCTGTAAAAAACTGGCGGCTGTCCCGGTCGCGCCCTTGCACCCCGCGAATTTTATGCCGCTCAGCACGTACTCCAAATCACTGAGATCGGACAAAACATCCGCCGCCCACAGCGCGGCGCGCTTCCCCATCGTCGTCGGCTGCGCCGGCTGGAAATGCGTATATGCAAGCACAGGCGTATCCTTATGCTTTTCGCAAAAATCGTAAAGCCCGCGCAGAAGCTGCACAAGTTCCCGCCGTATGAGTTGCATCCCCTCACGCATCTGGATAAGATCTGCGTTGTCGCCTACATAGCACGAGGTCGCCCCAAGATGGATTATCCCCGCGGCCTTCGGGCACGCTGCCGCATATGTGCGCACGTGCGACATAACGTCGTGGCGCGTCTCGGCCTCGAATTTTATTGCGGCGTCAAAGTCGATATCCTCCGTATGCGCCTTCAGCTCTTGTACCTGCTCTGCGGATATTTTAAGCCCCAGCTCCCTCTGGCTTTCCGCAAGCGCGGCCCACAGCCTGCGCCACAGTGTGACTTTTGACCTTTCGGAAAAGATCCGCTGCATTTCTTCGCTTGCATACCGGGAATTCAACGGGCTCTCGTAGAAATCTTTTATCAATTCATGATCCTCCTGTAAACCTCGCCGTAAGCGTCCGTAAGGCTGCCCAAGTCGCGCCGGAAAACGTCCTTGTCCAGCTTTTCGTTCGTGTTTATGTCCCATAACCGGCAGCTGTCCGGGGATATCTCATCGGCAAGCAGGATCTTCCCGTCCGCCCCGCGGCCGAACTCCAGCTTGAAATCGATCAGCTTCATCCCGTGTTTTAGAAAGAACTCCGTTAAAATCCCGTCTACCTTCAGCGCCGCGCTGTCTATATCGTACAAATCGGCGGCGCCGCAAAGCCCCAGCGCAACGATATGCGATTTCGATATCATCGGGTCGCCCAAGGAATCGTCCTTTAAGGAATATTCGACCACCGTGCTCCTCAGCCCGGCGCCCTCCTCCACCCCGTATTTTTTGGAAAAACTGCCTGCCGCGACGTTTCTGACGATCACCTCCAGCGGGATTATCGCGGCCCTTTTTACCAGCATCTCGGTTTTATTCAATGTTTTGATATAATGGGTCTCGACTCCCGCGGCGTTTAATACCTCGAATATCCTGCCGCAGATGGCGCAGTTCAGCCCGGCCTTGCCGGCAATACTCTCTTTCTTCAAGCCGTTGCCCGCCGTTACGTCGTCCTTATATTCGATAACGTACTCGTCCTTGCATGCTGTCGCCCATACTTTTTTTGCTTTGCCCTCGTAAAGCAGCTTTTTTTTCATATAACTCCTCCGTTTTTTAAAGTCCCCATCACCGCTTGCCCGGCCGCAGGCCAAAGCTGACTTTTTCCCCGAACACAAAAAAAGGGTGCCGCCAGGAATAACCCAGCGGCACCTTTGCCGAAACTTTGTTTTACACCTTGATTATATAACGCGGTGGCCTGCTTGTCAAGCCTCCGCCGCAAAAAAGTTTTTACGGCAAAGTATGCTATAATACTGATAAGTAAAAAAGGAACGATAAATATGGATCTGTTAAAATTGAAAAGCGGCAGCGACATCAGGGGCAACGCCGTGGAAACTCCCGGGCAGCCGGTCGAGCTTACCGATGAGATAGTCGGGCGGATCGCGGGCGCGTTTGCGGGCTGGCTGAAAAGAAGAGGCGGCGGCGCAAAGATCGCCGTGGGGCACGACAGCCGCATCTCGGCGGACAGGATCGGAGGAGAGGTAAAGCGCGCGCTGATTTATGCCGGCTGCACAGTCTGCGACTGCGGCCTATGCTCCACCCCGTCGATGTTTATGATGACTCAATATCCGGAAACGCAGTGCGGCGGCAGCATAATGATAACTGCCAGCCACCATCCGTTCAATAAAAACGGACTCAAGTTTTTCACGCGCGCCGGCGGCCTGGAAAGCGCGGACATAAGCGAGCTTTTAAGCCTTGCAGCAGTATATGCGCCTCAGGAAAAACCCGGCGGAAAGATCGTAAGCGACAACTATATGAGACTGTATTCAGAGCGCATTTCCGACATGGTAAGGGCGGCCGCAGGAAGCGACATGCCTTTAAAAGGCTTTAAAATAGCCGTAGACGCCGGAAACGGCGCCGGCGGGTTCTATTCCGATATCCTGATGAGCCTCGGGGCGGACACCTCCTGCTCGCAATTTTTACAGCCGGACGGCCGTTTCCCTAACCATGTTCCCAACCCGGAGGACGCCGCCGCGATGCGCTCGATCTCGCGGCGAGTACTGGAAACCGGGGCGGATCTGGGAGTTATTTTCGACACGGACGTGGATCGCGCGGCCATAGTTGACGCTTCCGGCGAGGAGATAAACCGCAACCGGCTTATCGCGCTTATTTCGGCGATCCTTCTGGCCGAACAGCCGGGCGCAGCGATAGTTACCGACAGCGTGACCAGCGACGGCCTCCGCGACTTCATCATGGCAAAGGGCGGTAAGCATATACGCTTTAAGCGCGGCTATAAGAATGTTATAAACGAAGCGGTAAGGCTGAACGCCCTCGGGGTCAACACGCCGCTCGCTATCGAGACCAGCGGCCACGCCGCGATGAAGGAAAACTTTTTTTTAGACGACGGCGCATATCTTGTCACCAGAATAATTATTAAAATGGCACTCTTGAAAAAAGAAGGCAGGGATATCTCCGATCTTTTATACGGGCTTAAAATGCCGCAGGAGGCCGCCGAAGCGCGCATCAAATTCACCTCGGAAAACTGGCAGGGGCTCGGAAAACAAATAATAGGTGACCTCACCGGATATTCGGCGGCGCATTACCGCACCGCCCCCGACAACGCCGAGGGCATTCGCGCAAACATCGACACGTATGACGGCTGGTTTCTGGTAAGGATGAGCGTGCATGACCCCGTAATGCCCGTCAATATCGAGAGCAACGTATCAGGCGGCGCAAAAGCGATCGCAAAGGAGCTGGTCAATTTTCTTTCTTCATACAGCGGGCTGGACATTTCGGGCCTGGAAAAACTGTGCAAATGACCGCCAGGCTCCAAAATCTATAATCCCGCTATCCCCGCCGCGCGCTGCGCCTTGCTGACCGACGGCATAACTAAAACGCTGTTTTCCTTTATAAATTCTTCCAGAGCCGCTTTCTGACAATCGCTGTTATATTCGAGCTCTATCTCGTAATCGGCTTTACCGCCGTATTCGCTTTTGTCAAGGATAATTACGGCCCCCGGCGCAATTTCAAAGCGCGCGCGTAAGGTTACGAGCCTCCCTGTCATACGGAGAAACTGGATGTTGCTGCGGATCAGCATACGGCGCACGAATCCGGGCAGCAATCCGCGGTCCAAGCCGTTTTGCACCGCGTTATCCAAAAACTCTTCCGTGACAAAAGCATTATATTCGTCGCGGATAAATGCTGCGCCTTCGCGCTTTCCCGGAGTCTTCACGGTAAGCGTGATTTTTTCCGCCTTGCGCCGTATCCGTATCACATATCCCGATGCGGCGAAATAATTTTCAGCGGTATCAAAAAAGCAGCTCTCCTGACGCGCGTACAGCGCCTTTTCGCCAAAGCCTGCAATAAGCCTGTCGTAATCCGATTTGCTTATTATGTGTTTGATCTCTTTTTCAGTGAGCCGCTTATATCTCATCAGTTTTGCGGCTCCTTAAACGCCGCAATATCCGGCAGCGGCCTTTCGTCCTTGACCCACTCGGTGTGCATAAAAACAGCGTCGGCGATCTCGCCGACCGGCAGCTTCATATATTTAGCCGTTCCCGACGCCAAAAGCTCGCCCGTGGCGGCCAGGTACACCCCGCCCTCCCCCTCGAACATCAGCCTGTTGCAGCGCGTGATCTTTCCGGTAACGTAGATTTGGCGGTCCAGCGGCACCGGCCTTATATATCTTACGGAGAGCGTCCCTGTGACGCCCCAGGTGTCGGGCTCGGCTATCTGCACCGCGCGGCCGACAACCTCGTCGATAAGCGCCGAGATCACCCCGCCGTGCATCCGGTTAGGATAGCTTTGGTGATGATCCTTAACATCGGGAACGCCGATAAGCGTGCCGTCCGCGCACTCGGCAAACTGCGTTTTAAAGGACGCCTCGTTATGTATTCCGCAAACAATGCATCTGTGGCTGACGTTCTGCAGCCTTACAACCTTTTTGTCCATTATATTGACAGTATATCATTTAAGGAAAAACCGGGCAACATAAAACGTTCCGGCCACCGCAGCCAACTATTGACTTCAATTATTAGCGACAGTGTCACACGGCGCAGTCATTTTAGAAATATCTTGAAAATCCTGAAATATATGTTATAATTGTAATGATTTGATTACATAAGGGGATACATGTGATGAAAACCAATACTTTCGGGCTGCTTTTAGCAATGTTACTTTTATCCGCTATTTTCTTAAGCGGCATATCTGCCGTAAGCAACTTTTCCGCTGCCGTGAAAAACGCGCCGCTTTCGCGTTTAGAATCGCTGAATGTTTTAAACGGCGGTGCCGGTATCCTTGTCCCCGATGATTCCGCTGCCGGCGGCAGCAGGCTTAAGGCCGCCGTCGGCGACGAAAACGGCGATACCGATCCGGATGCGGATTACGGCGATATATTGATCCTGGACGGAGTTTATACTTTGACGGAAACTATTACTGTCAAACGCGACCTCACTATTATATGTGCCGCGGACAGCTCGGCGGATATAAGGCTGGGGGCGGCTTTTACCGGCAGGCATCTGGTTATTACAGGCAATGATGTTGAAGTTTCGATCGACGGCGTTTTGGGATACGGCATCACTTTTTCCGGCCATAACGCGCCTGAAACCGAGACCGCGGGCAAAAAGAGCGGCGGCGGCGTAAAGATAGAAAACGGCGCGTCGCTGGATATAAAGAAATGCAGGATCACCGGATGCTACGCAAATAACTCCGGCGACAGGAACGGCGCGGCGGTCTTTATCAACAAGGCCGGAAAATTGACTATGGACAATTGCATGATAAGCTGGAATCAGGCCGGCGGAACGTCCGGCGCCGGCGGAGGGATCTACGGCGGCTATGCTTTGCCGGAGGAAAGCGATGTCACCGCGATATTGCAGGATACGGTTTTTTGGGGCAACACGTCGGGAACATCGGGTAACGGCGGCGGCGTAAGGCTGGAGTATTGCGACCTTGTAATGTCCGGATGCCGGTTCAATGATAATTACAGCGGGAATTACGGCGGCGGCCTGGCGTTTTTATCCGAAACTCCGGCCAAGATAACTGATTGCGAATTTGACAATAATACCGCAAAATCTTCGGGCGGCGGCGCGTATCTGTCCGTTTTTGATTTGGCGCTGGAAAACTGCGTATTCAAAAACAATAAAACAGTGAACACCGATGCGGCCAAGACGACCGGCGGCGCGGGCGCAAGGATAAACGCCGACGGCGGCGCGGACGCCGGGGTCGGGATAACCGGCTGCGATTTCATTTCAAACGTCAGCATGAACCATGCGGGCGGCCTGATGATCCTAAGCGGCACGTCCGGCGCACCCGGCCAAAGCGCCGTTACGGTCTCCGGATGCGGATTCAAAAACAACGCCGGGTTAAACCACGGCGGCGGACTGTACTTCGGCCTGGGCAGCAAGCTGGAAATTGCCGGCAGCAGCTTTATCGGTAATTCCGCCGTTGACAATTATCACGGCGGCCAGGGCAACGGCGGCGGCGTTTATATCGCGGGCGGCGGCGTCTATAAGCTTATTAATTCGTGCTTTATCAATAATATTGCCCGTCGCGAAGGAGGCGGCATTTCCGCGTGGGGCGGGGCGCAGGCGCCGACGGGCGCCGTCCTCTCCGCGGTCAATTGCCTGTTCTACGGCAACACGGTAAACGACGGCGGCGAGCCGGGTTACGGCGGCGGCGGGATATATGCGTATTTTCTTTCCAAGGTCAATATCGTCAGCTGCACGTTTACGCAAAACTATATAAAAATAACTCTTACATCGCACGGCAGCAGCATATACCAAAACGACGGCGAACTCAAAATTTACGGCAGCCTGTTTTCTAAGAACTATTATTACGACAGCGTAAAAGAAATGAAAGAGCAGGCCGATTCATACGGAATAGCGATTCTATCCTTTGACGCCTGGGATGGAACGCCTTTTACCGAAAAGCCGTTTAATTATACGGAAAATTTCAAAAACAGTCTGTTCAGCGATTCAGGCCATGATATATTTGCAAATGTTTCGGACGGAGCGCCGGTTTTAGATGAATCTTCCGGCTGCCCTGCGCTGCCGGTCAAGGGCGGCGGCCTTGCGCACAACAAGATAAGCGCCGCAGATATCGACGTATGGGGACTGGCCTCGGCAGGCATAACCATTCCCGATAAAGATCCTGCGGGCAATATCCGCAATTTCGCGGGCGCGCAGGATATCGGCGCGTTCGAGGTGAACAAACTTAAGGTCGTTTATAAATCTGACCAAAGCGACTATCTTACCGAACAGCGTGAGGAAGGGACCAGGGCGGAAAAGCCCCTTGCGCCCGGTAAGACCGGCCATACTTTTGCCGGATGGTACAACAATGAGGACTGCTCGGACGAATTTGATTTTGACAGCCTTATCTCAACGGACAAAACTTTTTACGCAAAATGGACTGTTAACAGCTACAACGTCATTTTTGATACGAACGGCGGCAAACCGGCAGACCGCCTTTCCATAGAATATAAAAATACGTGTCCCGCGCCTGCCCCTCCCGTACGCAAGGGTTACGCCTTTGCTGGCTGGTATGCCGACAAAAACCTGCAAATCCCCTTTGACTTTGACAATTCGGTCATCACCGAAGATATAACGCTTTACGCGAAATGGCACAAACTCCCCTTCCCCGCCTACGCGACGGCGCTGATCGTAACCGGCGGCGTAATATTGCTGCTGGCTCTTGTGGCTTTCGCAATCATTAAGGCCGGAAAGTCCAGGCCGGCATACCGGGCTGCGGCAGACGTTGCCGCAGATACGGGCATCGGATCGAACGCTTCTGCCGCTACGTCCGCGGCGCCGGATATCCGGCTTGAAAACGGCGAAAAAGCCGACGCTCTTTTGAAAACGCTTACCTTAAGGGAGCGGGAAATATCCGTCCTTCTACTGGAGGGACTGACACTCCGGCAAATTTCCGGGTACTTAGGCATCAGCTATGACACGGTGCATTCGCACTATAAGAACATATATTTAAAACTGGAAGTTTCCTCCCGCGCGGAACTCCTGATCAAATACAAAAAGAGTTGATCTGCACTCTCGTAAGCGTTTCTTACAGGAGCTCTTTTAAGAGCTACTTTTTCGCATAGAAAAAACTATAGAAAATTAACCGGTTATACTCTGGGGCACAAGCTGCTCGTTGCCCCGCGTAATAAGCCTGCTTATAGACCGCCGCCTTTATAAGCGCGGCCTTGCCCCCCAATGTATCACCAGTATTGGGGATTCTTTTTGCCCCTCCGGACTGATATGCTTTATGTGTGCGTTTTTTAAAGCGGAATTAGTCGTCTGTTTTCGGAGGATGAAAGATGAGCGTTACTAAATCAAAAGTAAGCCTTGCAAAATCAAAAATATTAAAATTGGCGGCGTTAGCCATAATCTGCGCGCTTTTATCGGCGGCGGCGCTTATGGGCGGCGCGCTTAAAAAAGTCAGGGCGGACAATGTCCCCGCGAGCTCGTGGCTGGACGCGGGCAATTATAATACCGCTATATTCGGCGTAGGCGACGGCACGGCGGCAAACCCTTACAGAATAGACGACCCGGCGGAATTAGCGGGCCTTGCCTACCTTATGCAGGGCATAGGGAGCGGCTGGGAGGACGCGGGCGGAGGCTTAAGCTATAATGACGCGGGCGCGATATCCGCCTGCTTTAAGGTGGATATACCGGACAGCGTGTTCGATATGTCGGCGCACCGGTTCACCTCCTTAGGCAATAAAAAGGACGGCAGCGCGACAATATTGAAGTATACCGGCAGGTTCGATTTCAACGGCGCGGTAATAACCGGCCTGTACATAGAAGAATCCGCCGCGGCGTTATCCGGGCTGTTCGCGCACCTCGGCGCGGGCGGCGAGGTCAAAAACCTTACCGTCAAAAGCGGCGGGATAATCGGCGGCGATATGGCGGGCGGCATAGCGTGCATAGCCGACGGCGATATCAGCGATTGTAAAAATTACGCGGCGGTTACCGCCCTTGAAAGCGGCGGCATAAAAGCGAACGGCGGCGGCGATGTGACCGGCTGCGTGAACTACGGCAGCATAACCGGCAGCGGCAGGGCGGCGGGCATCGCGGCCTATACGGAGGGCGATATTTTAGGCTGCGTCAATTACGGTACTGTCAATGCGTCCACATGGGCGGGCGGCATTTACGCGTCGGCGGACTCATCCCTCAGCGTTTCGGGCTGTAAAAATTACGGGGCGGTCAACGGCGGCGAGGCCGGCGGCATCGCGTCCTTAGCCTATACCGATATCAAGGCTTCGGCCAACTTCGGCGCAGTCAAGGGCACGGTGGCGGGCGGCATAGCTGCTTATAACTTTTCCATAATTATGACCTCGTATAATTTCGGGCGCGTAACAAGCGAAAACGCGATGAAATCGGCGGCGGGCGGCATCGCGGGCATCAACCAATACGTTATCGGGGACTGCTATAACGCGGGCGCGGTCACCGGGGCCACGCTCATATACACGGGTGGCATCGCGGGCTACAACGGCGACCCGGACAGCACGAACGGCGCGAGAATATACAACGGCTTCAATTACGGGGCAATTGTCGGCGGCTCGGATACTACGGGCGCGATCATAGGCGATTACAGCGGCGGTCCGGGGGTCACCACAAGCTATTACGATAACGAAAAGTCCGTGTACGCCGGGGTGGGAACGGGCTTGACGACCGCAAGCATGACGGGTACAGGCGCGATGGATGCGGGCAGGCTTATATTCACCAACATCGATTTTGAAGCCGATACTGTTTTCGATATCGGGCCGTTCAATTGGGTAACTATCCCCGGCCAATACCCTATGCTTAAACCTAACCCGGAATTCGGGAACGCTGCCGGCGGCAGCTTCTCTCTCTTCGGCACTGCTGACAACCCGTTCATCATTCCGGACGCGGACGGGCTTATACACCTGTCGCGGATCGTCGCGGGCGGCAGGGACTGCTTAGGCAATTACTTCAAAATGGCAAGCGACATCCGCCTGCCCGAAGTCCCCGCAGGCGCAAGCAATTTTACGCCTATCGGCAAAGCCGGCGCGCATTTTTCGGGGATCTTTGACGGGGATATGCATATCGTTTACGGCTTGCAGATCGTAAGCGGGGAAAACAATATCGGATTATTCAGCGAGGCTTACAGCGCCACGATAAAGAACACCGGCGTCGCCGAAGGCAGCGTCACCGGCGTATATTGCGTAGGGGGCGTAATCGGGTACGCGTCTAATTACGTTAAAATCATAAATTGTTTCAGCGCGGTCACTGTCAACGCGGCAAATAACGGCGGCGGCGTCGCGGGTATGGCGGGCCTTGGCTGCGAGATCAGCGGCTGCTTTAACATGGGAAGCGTGAACGGGAACGGAATCTACATCGGCGGCGTCGCGGGCAGGATGGACGGAACGTTCCTTAAGGATTGCTATAATTCGGGCAGCGTGCGCGCTTTCAATACCGTAGGCGGTATTATAGGTACAACATACAGTAACGCGATTGCGGTTACAAATTGTTATAATACCGGCGCGGTGTCCGCGACAACCGCAACCCCAACCATCGGCAATATCCTGGGCTCGGCGGCGTTGGGCACCCCTGTTATCTCCTCCTGTTATTACATTCCGGCAATGACCGGTTTAAGCGGCGCGGTGAACGGCGCGGACGACTCTGTAAACGAAGTCAAGGGCTTGATCCTGGCCTCGATGACGGGCGGCAGCTTCCCCGGCACCTTTGCTTCCGCGGTATGGGCGGCGTCCTCGGCGGCGCCCGCGTCGGGCGGCTATAACCATACGATGCAGCTGAAAGCGTTCTCCGGATCCGCGAACGCAAACGTCATCGCCTTCAGCGAAAAGAGCGCGCGCGCGGGCGGCGTCGCCAAGTATTATTTGGGTAGCCCGGAATTTGTTTACGGGGCGAAGTTACGCGATATCGATATACCCGTAACGGCGTACCTTGGCACATACGGCAGCGGCCACGAGGTCATTCCCGGCACATTTACATGGGATACCCCCGACGAGGTCACGACCGTGGGCACAGTCTCAAAGGATGTGCATTTCACGCCCGCAAACACCGGGCTGTATACCGGCAAGCAGTATATCGAGCTGCTTGTGACGGTGACAAGGAAGCCTGTGCAGCGGCCGTCGGCGGTCACGGGGCTTGTTTTCAGCGGGCTGCAGCAAACAGGCGTAAACGTACCGGATGAAACGGAAGCCATTTATAAATCCGGGCATCAGATTACGCAGACCAACGCCGGGAATTACTCGACGGTATTCGGGCTTCCCGACCAGTTCAATTATATGTGGGACAACGAAAGCCTCGGCGATTTTACCCTGGACTGGAGCATCGCGCGGCTTCCGATCGCTCAGCCTTCGGCGCTGAATGTAAGCCTTGTATATAACGGCGAAACGCAGTACGGCGCGCCCGGCAATATGACCGGCGCGAACGTCAGCGGCACCGTATGGGCGGTCAACGCCGGCGGCTATGAGGCGGTTTATACCCTGCAAAGCAATTACGAATGGGATACGGAGACGGATAAATTAGCGGACTTCCGGCTGCAATGGAGCATAGCAAAAATGGCTGTAGCGCGACCTTCGGCAGTGGCGGGGCTTGTATATAATACCTCCTTACAGACGGGCGTAACGGGCTATTCGGCTGCCGTAATGGATCTTACAAGCGGCCATATGAGCCATACCGACGCGGACACCTATACGGCGGTGTTCAGCCTTAAAACCCCTTTGAATCATAAATGGGCGACCGGCGACGAGGGCGGCAGCGCCTCTGTCGAATGGTCGATGGCCAAGAAAACGGCGATCAAGCCCGTTGCCATTCCCCTTACATTTAACGGCGCGGAGCAGACCGGCGTATCCGGCTTTGGCGGCGAAGGCTTTACCATGATCTCCGGCGAAACAAAGGGCACGGCCGCGGGCTCGTACGGCGCGGTATTCTCGCTTATTGCGGGCGGCAGGAATTACGAATGGGAAGGCGGCTCGATCAGCGACCTGCCCGTCAACTGGCAGATAGAGAAAAAGGCCGTCGCAAGGCCGGCGGCAATTTTAGGGCTGGTTTATAACGGCACGGAGCAGAACGGCGTATCCGGAGGCGCGGCCGAGGGCATAGTCCTTACCGGCGGCGTTATCAAGGGGACGGACGCAGGCGGCTATACGGCGTTTTACGACCTTGTCGGGATCGGCCAAAACTATAAATGGACGACCGGCGAGCCCGGCGATTCAACTACCGTCAACTGGGTAATCGCGCGCAAAGCGATAGCCCGCCCTGTCCAAACAGCGGGACTTGTATACAACGGCAGCCAGCAGAACGGCGCGCCCGCAGAGCTTTCGGGGACAGCCGTCAGCGGGATTACTTCGGCTGCGGGCGCGGGGGAAAATAACGCCGTATATACTTTGGATCAAAACCATCAATGGAATGCCGCGCCGGTTCACGACGTGTATATCCTTACGTGGGTAATCGCGCGCAAAGCGTTAACGCGCCCTGTGGCGGCGGCGCTGGTATACAACAAGGCCTCCCAAACCGGCGCGCCCTCAATTGTGGGGACGGGCGTGACCGGCGTTAGTTCCGCGACCGACGCAGGGTATTACGCCGCGACATATACCCCGGACAGCAACCATAAATGGAACTCGCTGCCTGAAACGGATGCGTTTACCCTTAACTGGACGATTGCCAAAAAGGCCGTGACGGTCACGGCGGCGGCCAAGACAAAGGTGTTCGGGCAGGCCGACCCCGCGCTTACCTACAGCATAACTGCGGGCGGCCCGCTGCTTACCGGCGACGCTTTCACCGGCGCAATAATCCGCGCGGCGGGCGAAAATGCCGGCGAATATACCATATCCGCAGGGACGCTTGCCGTCAACGCAAACTATTCTGTCAGTTTTGTTAGCGGCGTATTTACGATAACCCGGAAGCCGCTTACAAACGAGCTGGCCGCCTGCGACACCGTATTTACATATAACGGAGCGGAGCATAAGCCCGCGCCGGAGGTTAACGGGCTGGGCCTAAGTGCCGATTACACGGTGTCATACTCGCAGAATATAAACGCGGGCACGGCCATTATGACTATAACCGGTACCGGCAACTATTCCGGCACGCTTTCCGTAAATTTCACTATCAAAAAGGCATATCAGGACGCGCTGAAAGTCACCGCGCCCGAAAACATCTCGGCGGACGGCAAGGCCTTTATGCTTACAGTTACCGGCGGTTCGGGGGACGGCGCGCTTACCTACACAGTCGTCAGCGGCAAAGGCGTGACCGTTTCGGCGGACGGCTCCGTCACTGTGACGGCTGCGGGCGAGGTGCAGATCCGGGTCGTAAAGGCAGGCGGCGGCAATTACGAGGAAACATCGCAGACTGTAACTTTTACCGCCGGAGGAAATAAAGGGCTTCCGGCCGGAGCGGTGATAGGCATAATAGCCGGAGGGATAGTGCTTGCCGGCGCCGCCGTGCTTTGCATAATCCTCATCAAGCGTAAGAAGCGCGCGGGCTGACCGCGGATTATTTGAAAACCTAAGTAAACGCTGATTAAATGAGATAAATTTTGACCGGGTATTTTTCAGACAAAAAACGGCTTGTTTTTGAAGGCAATAGCAGAGCTATTGACGAAAAAAGAAGATGTTTTAGGTCGAAAAAGACGATGCGTCAAAGTTCTATCGAATTAATCAGCGGTTACCTAAGTAAAGGCTGATTAAATTAGATAAATTTTGAGCAAGTGTTTTTCAGACAGAAAACGGCTTGTTTTCGAAGGCAATACCAAAAGGTATTGACAAGAAAAGAAGACTTTTTTATGACGGAAAAGACGCGGCGCCAAAATTCTGTCGAAATAATCAGCGGTTACATAAATCAAAAATATATTCAGGAGGATCTTTTCATGACTTATTGCAGTAAATGCGGCAAACAGAACCCGGACGGCGCGAAATCGTGTTCCGGCTGCGGCGGCGCGGTGCGTGCCGGAGAAGAACAGTCGGCGAGGAAAAACAATGCCCCGCCGCAGGGCGCAGCGGAATACGACCCGGCAAAGGACGCGGCAGAACACAAGGGGATTTCGGTCGTTGCTTATCTGTTATTCTTCATCCCCCTCATCATGGGTGCGCACAAGACCTCGGAGTTTGTGAAATTCCATACTAACCAAGGCCTTGTGCTGTTCATTTTCTATGCGGCATGGGGTATCATACACGCCATACTGTCGGCGATTTTGAGCGCGGTCTTATTCAGCGGCAGCTTTGCGGTATGGAGCATCATATCGCTGATCCTGGGGCTGATATGGATCATCCCGGCGATTTTCCTTGTAATAGGCATCCTCAACGTCGTGCGCGGCGTGTGCAAGCCGCTTCCTCTTATCGGAAAAATCAGGATCATAAAGTAAACGCTGATTATCAGGATCATAAAGTAAACGCTGATTAAAAGAGATAAATTTTGAGCAAGTATTTTTCAGACAGAAAACGGCTTGTTTTCGAAGGCAATAGCAGAGCTATTGACGAAAAAAGAAGATGCGTCAAAAGTTCTATCTCGAATTAATCAGCGGTTACTTAAAATAAGTAAAGGAGAAAATCGATGAAAACTAAGAAGCTGTTGGCCATAGTTTTATGTATTGCATTAATATTCCCGGCATTTTCACTTGCGGGCTGCGACTGGTTCAAGGGTATTGAAGAAGCCGCGAAGATGTCGGAAAATTTTGAAAAGGCCAAGGAAAAAATAGGGACGAATTACAAGATCGTCTATGCCATAACTGACAACGGCGAAAGCTATACGGGGTCCTTTATACGCGCCGGTAAAAGCGGCTTTTACGGCACGAACGAAGGCGCGACGCTGTTCGATAACGACGCTAAAAAACTGTACTCGATAGACTTAGCCGCAAAAACATATACCGAAGCCGCCGCTACCGAGCAGGAAATAGAGCTGTATATTACCAGTATGGAAACGGGTTTATTTTCCTATTACGCTGCCGCGGTACTGCTTACCATCGCGGGCGCAAAGGTAACCGACTCGACAGTCGCGGGCAGGGCGTGCAAGAAGTATTCGTTCACCGCTTCGGGCGAGTCCGCAGACTACTATATCGATAACGAATACTTTATCATGAGCAAGATAGTGGTAAAGGACGGCAGCGCGACCGATACGTGGGAGCTTACCTCCGTAAAAGTAGGCGGCGTGACTAAGACTGATTTCCTGCCCGGCTTCCCTACCGACGGCTACAAGCTTGAAGGCGAAGAGCCGGATCCCGGCGACCCCGAAGGGCTGCCGTTTACATTAGAGCAGGTTAAAGCAAACCTCGGCACAAATTACAGCGTTTCGTTTACTGTCGAGACTATGACCATGGACATGAAACGCGCGGGCGACGACTTCTATATGAACGGCTTTTCAGCCTATATATACAATTCTTCGCTTGAGGAAAAGTACGTCCTTAACACCGGAGCGACAACATTTACAAAAACCGAGAAAAGCCTCGACGACCACAAAATAGACAGGAACGCAGACGAAAGGATCGTATTCTTTGACCCGTATTACACGTCGAACACCTTTACGACGACGGGCGAGACTTCCACTGTCGCCGGAAAGACCTGCAAGCTGTACACCTCAAACTCCGGAAACCAGTATTACATCGATACCGCGACCGGTTTAACGATGAAATACATTAAGGATTCGCTGACCACAACCGTGACTGCTTTTGCAAAGGGCGGGCAGGCGTATCCGTTCATTCCCAACTTTAACGACTATACCTTAGAGGGCGGCGGCACAGTGACCGACCCCGTACAGGTCACAGAGGTGCAGGATGAAGTTGACGCGGTGATGGCGGCGGGGCTCGCGGCGATCGGCACAAATTATTCCATTATATACGAGTGCAGCAGCGAATCGGACGGGACCTTCGTCGAGGAGTTCAAGCGCGTAGGCAACCTGTTTTATTATCGGGACGGCAAATTTGCCGACCTGTGCCTTGACGAAAGCTTCTTTTACGATATAAACGTTGTGCCGAAAACCTATATGACCGAGCCGTTCAACGCGACGAATACGGCGAAAAAATACGCTGACGGAAAGCAGGACGACATATATGAGGAATTTAAAGACATTCCGCTTATGATGTCTTTCGCCAAGCTTTACAAGCAGACTGGGGTAACGATGCTGGGCAGGGAGTGCATCAAATATCACGTGAAGTACAATAATCCAAGTCAGGGCAACGACCAGATATTCTATATCGACGCGCAAAAGAAAATACTTGTGCAATGGGATGTCATAAAGAATAATGTGACGGCCACGCCGCAAAAGCTGACGTCGGCGGCTTACGGCTCGATGACCAAGGAGAATCTGCTGCCCGGTTTCCCGACGGGTTACAGCCCCGAATGACATTGGTAAGCGCGGCCGGCGCAGCGGCAGGCGCGCTTATAAAAGCCCGCGGCAGGGCGGGCATGGAGGAAAACAATGGGTCTATTCGATAAGCTGGTCCGCACAGTTCAGCGGAACGTCGAGCGGAACGTTGAGCGCAAGGTCGAGCAGGAGGTCGCCAGCGCCGTAAATAAGCAGTTCAGTAAGGGCGTAGCCGGCCCGAACGCCTGCCAATATCCCGGCGGAACGGAAGGCTGCCCGCCGGACGAACAAGCCGACAGTGGCAAATACCGCTTATCTAAACGCTTCAGTCCGCCCCAAATCCCCGGCGGCAAGGCGCTCCGCTTATATGCGCCGACCCTGCGCGCGGAAAGCCGGGCAATAGCGGACAGGTGCTTTGATCTCGCGCAAAAAACCGCGGTAGACTCAGAGCGGCGCGATAGCTATAATATGGCCGCAGCGCACGGGCATATCGGCGCGATGTTTATGCAGGGCATGATCCACTACGGCGACCTGGAAAACTTTAACCGGAGGGAAGGGAAAGCTGAAAGCTTCAAGGGAATGGTTGTCAGCTTCGAGGACGCAGCCCTGTACAACCACGTTCCCTCCATGGAAATGCTTGGCTATATCTACGCAGGGATCGGCGACTTTGACCACGCCAAAAACTGGCTGGAAAAAGCCGCCGCCCTGGACAGTGCATATGCCAACGAGCTTTTGCAGAATATCCCATAGCTTATTGTTATAATGCGCCGCTTGCGATTTTCAAGTTGATTTTACAATAATTCATCGTTTCCAAAAAAAACACAAAGCCTCTTTCCGGTATTCAGAAAGAGGCTTTTTTTTGCAAGAAAATCGCCGGCGCCGGCCGTCAGCAGAAAAACAGCTTTTGAAATTTTGCGGCGCCGCTGTTTTTTATCCTAAAAAAACAGGTATCGAATCGTGCTTGTGCCGGGACATTTCTATGCGGTTTTTTATTTTTGCATCTGCCGACACGCTCCCTGACGCCCCTGTAAGGGCGTAGGCATCAATTTCGGCGTAGGTGATGCCAAGCTCGGCCTCGTCAGTCTGCCCGCCATAGAGATCGGCCGAGGGCGCTTTTTCAATTATTTCGCGCGGTACATTAAGTCTGCGCGCCAAAATCCGCACCTCGTTTTTTGTCAGCATCCCCAGCGGATTAAGGTCGCTGGCGCCGTCGCCCCACTTGGTAAAATAGCCCAGCAGCCTTTCTGAAAGGTTACCCGTGCCCAATACAAAACAATGCATGGTCTGCGCCAGCGAATACAGCACGGTCATCCTGACGCGCGGACGGATATTGAGTTTTGCTATTTCCGACAACTCCCCCGCCGCCGTTTCAAGGTCCCTGCATATTCCGCCGATATCGACCGTGCGGCACTCAAACCCGAATTTATCGACCAGCAGCATTGCGTGTTCCATGCTTTTTGACAGCTTCATCCCCTCGCCGTCGGGCAGCATTACGAGCAGCGCCGGCACCTTTGCCGCATGGCAGAGCGCCGCCGCGACCGAGCAGTCGATCCCGCCGCTCATCCCCAGCACCACCCCCTTGCGCCCGGCTCCGCTGACGCGATTTTTAATAAACGCGCCTATCTTTCCGATGTACTCGTCCGCGTTTTCATTGGTTATAACAAACTTTTTATCAAACATAGCGTTCCCTTCTTCCCGCAATTTTTCCGGGTGAATCCAAAACTGCTTATCAAAAGCGCATTTTGCTAAGTAAACGCTGAATAAATGAGGTTACTAAATTGTTCCGAATTATTCAGCGGTTACCTAAGTATTGTAAGCTAATTCACTATAAGAATAGTTTATCACAAATCCTTATATAAATGCAAAGCGGGGGCACGAAAAAGGCCGCGCTGAAATCGCGCGGCTTTTTCTGGTCATGCAGTAAATCAACTTGGGATTTGCTGTAATTTCCGGACCGACCCGTTTCCGGCTGTACGGAATAATCCATACAGCTGTGCTTAAATCGCTTACTTAAGCTCGCAGACAGCGCCGGCTTCCTTGAACTTCGCCGCGGCTTCGTCGGCGACGGCTTTGCTGACGCCTTCCTTGATCACGCCGGGAGCCTTGTCAACAAGCGCTTTTGCCTCGCCCAGTCCCAGGCCGGTGATTTCGCGCACAGCCTTGATGACGTTGATTTTGTTTGCGCCGACTTCCTTTAAGAAAATCGTGAATTCGGTCTGCTCCTCTGCGGGCGCAGCGGCGGCGGCAGCGCCTGCCGCGGGGCCTGCCACAACAGCGGCGGCGGCGGATACGCCGAATTCGGTCTCCAGCATCTTAACGAGTTCGTTGAGTTCCATTACTGTCAGGCCCTTGACCTGTTCCAGCATTGCTTTTAAATCAGCCATGATTATTTTTTCTCCTTATTTTTTTTATTAGGGAAACAATGAATAAATGAGGTTAATTTAGAGCAAGTATTTTTCAGTATGAAAACGGCTTGTTTTTGCAGCAAATAGTAGAACTATTTGCAAGGAAAGAAGACGTTTTCAGGCGAAAAAGACGCTGCTATTAAATTTTGCCGAATTATTCAGCGTTTCCTTAGTTTCTGTTCAGCCTTTGTTTTGTAATTATTTTCCATGCTCATTGAGCTTTTCGTGAACACCGGTCACACTGCGGAATGGGTTGCTTCCTCAAAGAAAAAGCGATAGACATTCCGCCGCACATACGGACTTATTTTTTCTCGGCGATGGCGTTTAATGCCACAGCCAGGCCGCGTACGGGCGCGTTCAGCATGCACAGCAGCTGGGCGATAAGTGTCTTCTTGTCGGGGATCTGTGCCAGCGTGTTCATTTCGGCCTGCGTCGCAGGCTTTCCTTCGATGACGCCGCCTTTGATAGCCGTCAGCTTTTTAGCCGCTACGTTTTCAAAAACGATCTTTGCCGGTGCAACGATATCATCAAACCCGAACGCAAACGCTGTCGGCCCTTCAAGCTGTTGTTCAAGTCCCTTGATGTCTAAGCCCTTTAACGCGCGCAACACCAGCTTGTTCTTTAAAACGGTGTATTCGACGCCGGCTTTTCTGCAAGTCCTGCGCAAAGACGTGTCGTCAACGACCTTGATGCCGCGATAGTCGACAAAAACGACGGATTGAGCTTTCTTGAATTTCTCGCTTATTTCCTTGACCGCTTTCTGCTTTTCCTGCATTGCCTTTGAAACTTTCTTTTCCATATTAACCTCCTTTGTGATCCCGCCACTCTTGCAAGTGATGCGTCTCACTTTTTGCTGTATAAGTTGTTTCCAAAATGTTTTCCGGGATCAGTTTGTGTGTTATGCGCAGTTTATGCCCGAAATTAAAATTGTCCGTACACCAAAAATCTGTGTACGGACAATAATACGTTCCGTAAAACAGACCTCGGTAAGCCGCAAAATCTTTGCGATTATATACGAATCAACGCACACTTACTGTCTTTAGCCCGATATTAAATTAGGTAAACGCTGAATAACCGGTTTAACCTTATTTATTCATTGTTTCCTTAGTAAAGTAACAGCCGTAGTATATTATAATACGCCCGTCATGTCAACCGTTCTGCGTCCCTGCAAAACGGCGTTACGCCTTAAAGCTCAGCTTTACGCCGGGGCCCATCGTGCTGGCCGCAACGATGCTCTTAAGGTATTGCCCCTTTGCCGCGGACGGCTTTGCCTTTACCAGCGCCTCCATCAGCGTCTGATAGTTCTCGATCAGCTTCTGGCTGCCAAAAGATTTTTTACCGATACCGCAGTGGATGATCGCCGTCTTGTCCAGACGGTACTCGACCTTACCGGCCTTGGTATCCTTGATCGCCTTTGCCACATCCATAGTGACCGTGCCCGACTTCGGGTTAGGCATAAGGCCCTTCGGTCCTAAGATCTTTGCCGCGCGTCCCACCTGCCCCATCATGTCGGGAGTAGTGATACATACGTCAAAATCCATCCAGTTCTCGTTCGTTATGCGCGCGATGATCTCGTCGGCGCCGACAATGTCCGCACCGGCTTTCAGCGCCTCGTCAGCCTTGTCGCCCTTGGCTATTACCAAAACGCGCACAGTCTTGCCCGTTCCGTTCGGGAGGACAACGACGCCGCGCACCTGCTGGTCGGCCTGTTTGGGGTCAACGCCCAGACGCACGTGCAGCTCGATGGACTCGTCGAATTTCGCCTTGGCGGTGTCTACTACCAACTGGAAGCCTTCTACAGCGTCATAAATCTTTGCGCGGTCGATAAGCTTCGCGCTCTCGGTATATCTTTTACCTCTTTTCATTCTCTCTTCCCTCCCCTCAGTCGATAACTTCCACGCCCATACTGCGCGCGGTACCGGCTACCATTTTTGCAGCTTGCTCGGGGGAAGATGCGTTAAGGTCGTTCTGCTTAAGCGCCGCGATCTCTAAAAGCTGAGCCTTAGTGATTTTGGCGACCTTATCCTTGTTCGGCTTTCCGGAACCCGATTCGATCTTGCAGTACTTTTTAATAAGCACGGGCGCGGGCGGCGACTTTAAGATGAAAGTGAACGATCTGTCGGCATAAATGCTGATAACGACGGGAACGATAAGACCCGCCGAAGCCGCTGACTTTTCATTGAATTCTTTGGTGAATGCCGCGATGTTGATGCTGTGAGGTCCCAGTGTCGAACCTACAGGCGGTCCGGGGGTGGCTTTACCCGCCGGCAACTGCAGCTTGACAACCGCAGTAAGTTTCTTTGCCATTGTTTAAATCTCCTTGTATAAATTTATATACAATCGTGGTACAAACGATATGTTTTTAAGGAAGCGATGAATAAATGAGGTTAATTCAGAGCAAGTATTTTTAAGGCAGAAAACGGCTTGTTTTTGCAGCAAATAGTAGAACTATCGGCAAAGAAAAAAGACGGTTTCAGACGAAAAAGACGCTGCTATAAATTATATCGAATTATTCAGCGGTTCCTTAAGCATATCTCCCAGTTATATATCGATAAAAAGTTTCTATTTGTTCCAAGCCCGTTATTACAAGCAGATGCCTTGTTTATTTACCTTCCGCACAGTCCGTTATCCCACATCTCCCCGCCGGGTAAAAAAGCGTATATGCAGCGGCAGCGGCGCGAAAAACAGGTTCCGGGCGAGGGAGCCGTATTGGCATACGCGGACGGGCGAGGGTTCTGTTTTCGCGCCGGTCCCCGCCGTGAATACGCCTTTTTACAGCTTTTCGATTTGGATCAGTTCCAGCTCTACCGGCGTCTGGCGTCCGAACATCGACACCGAAACCCTGATCTTCTGGCTGTTAGGATCGATTTCCTCGACGTCTCCGATAAAGCCCTGCAGCGGCCCGTCGATGACCTGCACCTTGTCGCCGACCTTATAGTTGCTTTCGACCGCGACTTTCTCAAGGCGCATACGTTTGATGTCCTCTTCGTCAAGGGCTGTAGGCTTGCCCTGGGGCCCGACGAAGCTGGTCACGCCCCTTGTATTCACTATCAAATGCCAGAGGTCGTTTGCGTATTTCATTTTCAGGAGAACGTAGCACGGGAACATCTTACGCTGTACGACCACTCGCTTGCCGTTTTTGTCCTCGACAACGTCCTCGACGGGTATCTGTATATCCAGTATCCTGTCCTGAAGATTATTCTTTTCGATCATCTTAAGGAGGTTGTCCTGAACAATATTCTCATAGCCGCTGAAGGTAAAAACAACATACCACTTCGGCTCTAAGGCTTCTATATCTATTTCTTTATCAATCATGCGCTGTGTCCTTAGCCCGTTATGGCGTCAATGAAGATCTTATAAAGCTGCGAAAGGCCCAGGTCGATGGCGAAAACAACGACGAGGAAGAATAATACAACGCTGATAACGATGCCCGTTTGCTTTACGACCTTCTTAAAGGTAGGCCACGAAACTTTTTTCAGCTCGGCGCCCAGCTCGCGTATTTTTTTCGCGACCCACTTGCCGAAACGCTTTAAAAAGAATTCCTTCTTGCCCTTCTTTTTGTCCTTCTCTTTGCCTGTTTCTATAACAGCTTTTTCTCTGTCGGCATAGCGCGAACGTACGACCGGTTCCGCCGTCTCTTTTTCCTCGGTTTCCTCTATCTCGGCTGCGGTATCAAGTTCGGCATCCAGTTCCTCTGCCTGATCCAGCTTTTCCTTATCGGACATTTCCGTGCCCCTCCATTCCGGTTATTTAGTCTCTTTGTGCGCGGTATGCTTCTGGCAGAACCGGCAGAACTTCTTGATCTCGATCCTGTCCGGATCGTTCTTCTTGTTCTTGAACGTGTCGTAATTCCTCTGCTTGCATTCTGTGCAGCTTAAGGTGATCTTGTCTCTCATGGTCTAACTCCTAAAAATCTACGGACATTTTTCTTCAAGGTCGCCGATCCAAGGTGCCCGTAAAAGAGAAACTTGTCCGCCTGAAAAGAAAATATCAATAAAACTGTTCGCCCGGGCGCACATCCCAAAACACTTTGCCGCACCCCATTATGCCGGGAAAAGGCGACAACCTAAAACACTGCCCCGGGCAGTGCGCAAATAAGATATCACGACTTACGGGGCAATGTCAAGGAAAATATGCTGTTTCCGCAGAAATTGTAAGTTGAGTAAATTCGCAAAGTAAGAGTCACAGTGACTTTTAAGAATGACAACCCCGGCCATGTGACATTCGCTTTCTTGTATCTAGTTCTCGATAATAGCGTTTTTATCCACTTGCTTCAAAGCCTCAAACGTCGGCAATTCCTTTATCAGATATGGCGTTAATCGATGCTTATTTGGACTTTTAACTTCAATAGCAATGTTTGCGATCACGGCTTCAAAGGTTTTTATAATTATTTCCACAGTCTCTTTTATGTTTTTGCTCGCGTTTTCTGTTAGCGGGATTTTGGAATTGATAATGCCTTCCGCATTCAGCTTTTTTACGTACTCAGTATATTCTCCGGCGACAAGTAGTCTTGGAATATAATCGCTAAAATGGTAAAGCTCTCCCAAATTGATGTCAACCCAATTATCTCTGTAATCTTCGTGAAAAGTAAAACCAAACCATTTGCCCGGTCTTATTAGATAAAGCAAATCATACGACAAAAAACCGGGTCTTACTCTGGTTATCTCGTATTTTTTCACCGTTTCTTTCAGGCTTAAATGAAGCTTTTCGGCAACCGGGCAACGCTTTTGCAAATGGTCTTCCGCCATTGATTGCAACCGTTCCTCCTGCTCATTGTTATTACCAACTGCGGTTGCATATATGTCGCGGGGACAGGGCCTGTGTCGCGGGGACGGCAGACCGCGCAATAATAGAAGCAATTAACGTCTGAAAAGACCGTTATATAGCTTTAGTATTGGGCAGTCTGCCGTAAAAGATGACACGACTTTTCTTAGCCTTTCTCGGCCTATTTCCGGTCTGTTGGCTATTTCCCTTAAACTCGCTCCGGTTCTTTGCTTTAATTCAATTGCTATTTCCGCTAGTATTCCATCTGGTATGTTTTCAGTTTGAGTATTTAAGCTCTTTATGTAATATATGAAGTTACTCTAAAATCTTATAATTTGATTATATATCAAAATGTGCATGCCGTCAACATGCTTTAAAACAAACGGGTCATACGCATTTGTGAAGCCCGTATAGAGTTCATAAAAATGATATGGTGCACCGGTTATCCTTTGATTTTAACAATTCCTCTTGCTTTTGTTCTAAATGACAAAGGTATCGTCACTAATTGAACAAATACGCCAGTCCCCATTTGTATCTCCAATGTTTAAATTTTTATAAATCAAATCGTTTTTTTCCAATAAAGCCAATATAAACATCTGCTTGCTCTTTTGTCAGTTTTCCATTTACAATTTCGATTTCATCCATGGAAATGAGATTAATAAACTTTTCATCT
>JAVBLK010000002.1:0-48393 GCA_031553565.1 Eubacteriales bacterium | reverse complement strand
AGGCCAATCAGTTCGCGATAGAGAAAGGCATAGACTTCGACGTTGCACAGGTAAGCGATAAGATCGAGGAGCTTGTGGCGCTGACTAAACAGGTCAACGGGCGGGACAAGGACAAGCGCGCGGAAAATATCCCGGCGGCTTGAAATCGTTTAAACAGACTGCATTAACTAAGCAACAACTTCATATCAAAATACTTTTACGGGCGCGGCCATTGTCGCAGGCGCATTATCCATAAAGAAAAAAAGCCCAGGAACAAAACAACATTAATAACAAAAAATATTAAAAGGAAAATTATAAACAATGAATAACGACAAGCAAAGCAATAATCCCACAAATGGTGGATTCGCCGAATGTGTGGATTTACAGAAAGAAAATACAAAATTCTTTCATAACAATGAAACCGACAAAATGAAAGCAGTTATATCCAGCGCGCCCATAGCGGTTTATGACGCAACGGAAGGCCATTATGCCGAGGTGGATAACAGCCTTATTGAGGACGCTGAAAACACGGTAAACTACAAGAACGTAAGAGGCAAGTACAAAGCAAGTTTTGCCAAGGACCTAAATCGTGAAGAATTATTCTCCATGGAAAAAGACGGCTATAAGCTGGCAATCTCACTTTTGTCCCAAAAACGCAATACCGGAAAACAGCATAACAGAAACGCAACGGCGCGTGTAACAAACAACAGGAATCAAAAGAGCGAATCCGAAGCCGTTTATTTGAACGCTTATGCCGATACAGATTTGCAATATCAAGTCAGGCCCGGCAAAGTTAAAGAGAATATAATCGTGCGCTCGCCGCAGGAAAGCTATTCCTATGATTTCGTGCTTAAGACCGAGAATCTTAAACTTACAATGTCCGACGACGGTAAAGTAATAACTTTTTCCTCAATCGATACGGATAAAGCGGTATTCCGGATCCCCGCGCCCATCATGAAAGATGCCGCCGGCGCAACAAGCAGAGAGATAACCTATGCGTTGGAAAACACTGCGCAAAACGAGGCTGTATTAACAGTAACCGCAAATGCCCAATGGATAAACGATCCGGCAAGGGCGTTCCCCATAATGATAGACCCTGTAATAAACGTAAATATAAGCGATTATTTTGAAATGTACAGCTATGATGACGAGGGATGGGAACAATATAGCGGATGGATGCTTCTCGGCGACTGGCACGGGTATTGTCACTTAGAGGCTTCCGTAGATATTAACGCGATATGTAATTATATAAACGTTGCTCAGGATAAAATAACGCGGTGCGATCTAAAAATTTGTTCCTTTGATGGTTACACACCCAGTTACGATGTTTACGAGGGGCCGAATAAAGCAATACACGTGGGAACATACGATACGCGGACATTTAACCTTCCAAATGGAATGAGCGGAATAGAGTATACTATACCGCTTACCGAGGTCATCGCCGCAACTGGCGGGACAAACTTTGCGGTATATATCGACAGCAGCTATTATTCTGTAGTGGATCAAAGTACCGCAACAATGGAAATAGAGTATACCGCGGTTCTTAACAGCATTTCAATAGCGACGCCTCCTACCAAAACAGTGTATATCGAAGGACAGACTTTCGATAAAACTGGCTTGAAAGTAAATGCAATTTTTGATAACGGCAGCATAGTAACCGACGTGACACAATTGTGCGCCATTAACAAAACTGTATTGTCATTAGGGAATACGCAAATTACGGTATCGTATCAAGGGAAAACGGCGTCATGGCCTATAATAGTTATTCCTTTGGCAATAGAAAGTATAACGGTAACGACTCCTCCGAATAAATTGAAGTATATTGCAAGCGAGCCATTTGATAAAACGGGCATGGTTGTAAAAGCAACTTATAACAACGGCAACGTTGTAACACTGAACAGCGGCGATTATACGGTAATCCCCGCAACGTTAACAACAAATACTAAATCGGTAACAATTTCTTACCAAAGCAAGACAACGACGCAAAGTATCGGGGTTCTGACAAGTATTGCAGTCACAACTCCGCCGGTAAAGACGGTATACTTTCAGAATGAAATGTTCCAAGCATCGGGGATGGTCGTAACGGCGTACTATAACGATAATACTTCACAAACGATCACAGGCTTCACAATCAGCGGCGCCGGGCCGTTCAATATGAACGATACTTATGTAACAATAACATACGGAGGAATAACGATAACGCAAGCGATAAATATCTTATACGACGCGCAGCCGGATTCGGGCGCAAAATATACCCATATAAGCGAAGGGTCGTACATAAAATCCGGAGGAGGTGAGGTCAATCTTAATACCGGCAATCTGCGGTTTAAACATGCGGGTACAAACTGTAACTCCGTAGCGCTGCCGACAGATGTTTCGCTTGTATATAACTCTTCCATGACGGACTACGACGGTTCGGAATTCGGCAAAAATATTCCGACGGATTTTAATTGTGGCAAGGGCTGGAAGCTCAATCTGCAACAGTATCTTGTGAAACAGGAAGGCACTCCCGCGAACGGACGCAAAAGCCGCGAATATGTTTATATCGACGGGGACGGCAATCATCATACGTTTGACGAGAGTTATTATGCGCAAACAGATAGCGGGCGCGAATACCTTGACAGAAACGAGATAACGATCAAACCCGACGGTAAACTTGTGCGTGTTCAGAGCGGCATCGAGCAAGAGGTAAAGACAGAGATAAGGAGCGGGACGGGCTTGGAATTGCACTCGGAATATGAAGGGTTTAAAGGAATTGAGTTAGTCGAACTGCGGTCGGAGGAGCTTGCGGGCGTACAGGACGAGTTGGAATCTTTAAGAAACTACAAGTCCGAACTGGAGTTTTCCGAGGAGGAATACGTTAAGAAAACTGACAAAGATATTATTGCACTACAAGGTGAAATTGAAAATGACGCAAGACAATTTGAATGTGACTCGCTATATTTGGAAAGGGAGGCTTTAACTACTGAACAGGAGAGAATCAAAATAGATAATTTGCTTTGCAGCAAGGATATTCTTTTTAATCTCACAAAGCCATATCGTAGATCAAGTGACGAACCTGCGGTAAATTTTGACGGATACGATTATACCCCGCTTGCAACGGATTTGTGTCCCGCAGGCGGGAATTCGTTGGTAAAAGATATTTTGATTTATCAAAAAGAGTATAATCGAGCAATGGATAGTAAAACAAGATATCATTGGGCATTTTCGACTTATCCACAAAAAGATTATACATATCAAGGTAAAGATTTAGACAACAGTAGTAGTGATGCAGTTTATTATTACAAAGATGAGCAAACAATGCTTGCTGCTAATGAATTACACTGGCAGCGTAGATTAAATAAAGCGCAATATAAATACCGTGATGCTGTTGAAAATAGCCAATACGACGTTACT
The DNA here is from genome assembly GCA_031553565.1 of Eubacteriales bacterium. Taxonomy (GTDB): domain Bacteria; phylum Bacillota; class Clostridia; order Christensenellales; family DUVY01; genus JAVBLK01. The sequence goes on along the minus strand of JAVBLK010000002.1, from coordinate 45,018 downwards.
AACAAATCAAAAGATATTGAATTTGCAAATTTTGAAAAACAAAAAAAACTTGAAGAAACAAAAGACGGATTAATTACTGCCAGAGAAAAATTAATCACAAAACAACAGCTTTTGACTGATATATTAGCTTCTAAGGATTGGCAGCAAAGGTATAACGCTTACATGCTGTTAAAAACGCGGCGGGAACTTGAAAAAACCAAAAACCGTATCGCTGTGCTTGAATTACAGGAGCAAAAGCTTTTGACGCATACGCCGGTATCGTACATAACTGACGGGAACGGCGGGACCTTGGGCTTTAATAATAAAGGCCGTTTGGCAGTAATTGCGGATAAACACGGAAACTATGCCGCGCTTGAATACGAGAACGGCAAGATCATGACTGTTTTCGGCAAAGAGGACGTTTCTATCGATTTTGAGTATAACGCCGACGGTAAGCTCATTAAAATAGTATGCCCCGAAAACAAAATTACGGAGCTTGCTTATAACGGCGGCGATCTTGTTTCGATCAAGCTGCCCGATGTTGAATCTCTTAACGGTTTTACAGGAACACGCATGACGTATTTCGCAAACTCTCTATTGACAGAGGCAAGGGATATTTCCGGCATTGCTGCAAGGTATACTTATACCCCCGGCAAGAAATGTTATCTGGCAGAGGAAGTCTCCTACATCTCCAAAGTTTCCGAAGGTATATACCAAACTACGGATTCTATTGACGCAAACGGGATATATCAAAGCGGAGCAGCGGATGCAATGCAAAGCTACTCAATAGGATATCTTGACGCGCTTAATACACGGGTGACCGATAAGGACGGCAAGCATATTAGGTACGTGTTTGATTTAAAGGGCAAAACTACTACTGTAATCAAGGAAAGTATTTCGGCGGCGACGGGCGAGAAGCGGCCTGAAAAGGTTTATTCGTATAGCAGGAAAGCTGGAAAAACGGGCATAACTGTTCGGGATAAATCTGCGCAGGCTGTTCTTGACGGCAGCAGGCTGACAGGGTTTACTTTGCAGGACGGCAAATACAGAGGCGGCATTACTAGCGGTTCGAGCATTAGGTTACCGCTTATGACATCGATTCCGGTATCCCTGCAAAACAACTGTTACTTTTTCGGGAACGGCGCGGCTGTTAAAAAAGAGGCGATATCTTCGCTGGTGTTCTCGGCGTTTGCGAAAGCCGAAGCGTTGGAAACGGGAATGGACGCGGCGGGTCGCGACCAAGCAATGACAAATCCTATTAATTTTTTAATCAGCGTAATCACCCGTTACAGTGACAACAGCTCGGACGCTACGTATTGCACTTACGACAGCGCAAACAAGGATTGGCAATACGCGACCGTACCCGTCGCGATAGACCCAAAGAAGACATTGACGTCGTTGAATTTGTATTGCGTATATTCTCAAGACAAAGACAGCACCTGCACGTTCCTTGACCCGCAGCTGAAATACGCAGACTTCGAGTATTCCGAATACAGCCGTAGCAAGAAAAAGTTATTGTCGTGGGACGGAAATAACGAGGTGAAGTACAGCTATAACGACGATAAGAAGCTTACCGGCACAACGCTTACGGATAAGGACGGCAAGATTTATACGGCTTCATGCGAATACGACAAGAACGGCAGTCCGACAAGATCAGAGGACTACAACGGCATAGTGACAGAGAACTACTACGACGCTGAAAACCGTTTGGAAAAGAGCGTGACTTACCACAAGGCCGATCCTTCAGCCAAGTACGTAAGCGAAAAGAAATATGACGGGAAAGGCCGGCTTACGCACGAGTCCGACCCCAGAGGCACGCTGAACGGCAAGGAGCTTTGGAACGAAAGCCGCTATGAGGGAGACAGCACGCTTGTAACGGGCTCGGTATCGCCGGACGGCCACAAGACCGCCTGCGGTTTCGACAGCACAGGCAAGCTGCTGAGCGTATCCTGCGACGACGACGGCGAGGGCAATTCCAACAACCTGTCCTATTCGGGCGGCTTTGTGACGAAGGTAAACAGCAACGGCAACGAGGCAAAGTACGAATATGACGGCAGAGGGCGGCAGCTTAAGGTCAAACTGAACGGCGCGGAGTACCTGAACACGGCGTATCCGACGGAGCATACAGCAAGTACTACGCTTGCAAGCGGTGACACGTTCACGGCGCTTACGGACGAGGACGGAAAGGCCATAGAGCTGAAGCATAATAACGCCCTGCTGCTTAAGAACGATTATGACGTGCAGGAGCGTATAAGTAAAGTGACCGATAAAGCCGCCAATACCGAAACGCTTTATACCTATGACGCCGAAGGCAGAACGGAAACGGTGACGGAAAAGGTATTGGGCACGGGGACAGTCAAGGCTGCGGTAACAAATACCTGCAACAGCGACGGGGACGTCATCGCGGCGTCGGTGAACGTAAAGGGAACCAGCCACAGCTACGCATACAGCTATGAATACAACCTGGAAAAGCGGCTCAGCGGCATAACCCTGCCGGATAATACGGTGCAAACTGTCAGGTACGACGGCTTCGGGCGCATGGAATCGATACGGCACAGCGGGATAAACGGAGGTAAAGATATATATTACCTTAAGTCCGGCGAAAGAACTACGGACTTGGTATCGAGCATCCGTTATGTTGTAAAGGGCAATATCGTTGACGGACATAAATATCGCTATGACCAGCGCGGCAATATAAACGAGATCAAGGAAAACGGAATACTGCAAGCGCGTTACGCTTACGACAAGCTGAACCGGCTTATCCGCGAGGACAACAAGGCGCAGGGGACAACGGTAACGTGGGCTTACGATACCAACGGCAATATTGCGGAAAGGTACGAGTACGCCTATACGCCGGAAGACGAACTTGAAAACGGCGCGGTAACAGCATACGGGTATCCTGCGGACGGGCATCGCGACAGGCTGGCTTCGATAACCCGGAACGGCGTGACGGAAACGTTTGCATACGACGCGATGGGCAACCCGACGGTGTACCGCGGAAAGACAATGACCTGGACTCGCGGCAGAATGCTGGCAGGCCACGGCACAAACACATTTACTTACGACGCAAACGGCTTGCGTATCGGAAAGAATACCACGGAATATATTTACAGCGGCGGTAAGCTGCTGGCGGAAGTAACCGGCGCAGACAGGATAACTTACCTTTACGGTCTGGACGGTATCACAGGGATCAAGCGTAACAACGAGGTATATTACTTCAGGAAGACCGCTCAGGGCGACGTAACGGCGCTGATTGACAGCAGCGGCAGTATTGTAGTAAAATATGTATACGACGCGTGGGGGAATCATAAGCTGTACGGCGCGGACGGCAGCGCTATTCCTGCAAGCAATACCACGCACATTGGAAACGTTAATCCTATCAGGTACAGGGGCTATTACTGGGACGGGCAGACAGGACTTTTTTATGTAACCAGCAGGTATTACGATCCCCAGGTTGGGCGTTGGATTAGCGCAGATAGCATTGACAATGCCATGCTGCAAATGGATCAACTCAATGGGTTGAATCTCTATGCCTATTGTTTGAATAACCCGATTCGATACACTGATCCGACTGGTGGATTTGTGCTCTCTATAACGGCCTTGATACTTATTGGCTTAGGAGTTGGTGCAGCTGTAGGTGCAGGTGTCAGTATCGTAAGTCAAGGACTAACAGTCGGATGGGATAATATTAACTGGTGGCAAGTTGGACTGGATGGCGTACTCGGCGGGATAAGCGGTGCATTAGCGATGTCTCCTCTTTGTTGGGGAGCGTTAATTGGACTAAATGCGGCGATAGGTTTTGTAGGTGGTGTTGGCGGCAATTTACTTAATGGTAGTGATTTTGGTAAGCTATCAACTTGGTTAGACATTGGGTTATCAACGGGCATTGGCGCATTAGTTGGGGTTGTAGGAGGTCCTGGAGCAACGCATGCAAGTGTGCTTAATCCTGCAAAATATTCACAACAATTAATTAAGGCACAACAAAATCTTGCAAAAACTATGCTGGATGCACAAGTAGGAAAATTTGCAAATGCAGGATTAGCGCAGATAGCAGTGAACAGAGCGGGTAATGCTATGGCAGCGGCAGTCTCGGCTTCTTCACGAGCTATGTATACCGCAATGACAAAAGCATTTGCAAATTCACTTGTTAGAGGAAGTATTGTACTGACATCAAGTATTGGAAGAGCATACTTATATCAATGGCTAAGTGGCTTAGGCTATTAAGAGGTGAAAATGGATAAAAACTATTGGGTTGTTTTATTAATATTAGGCTTATTTTTAATTGCCGAAACTATATCTATGAGATTTAGTCCTGACCCACGCGGCAGTAGACAATTTCAAGATAAATTTACAATAAAAAATAGCCGATTGATTAGACTTGTCATCTTTAAACAAAAAAATAATCCAGTCATTCTGGCCTATGAATTTGTGCCATATTTAGTATTATTATTGCATTGTGTTATTTTGTTACCTGTTTATATACTATATTGGATTTTCGATTTTCAATTATTAGAGGTGGTTTTGAAAAGCTTGCCGTATCAAATATACATGGGCATATTCTTAGCTATCATATTTATTGTGTCAATAGTCTTTAGAGTTATAGACTTATATAAGGGGCAAAAAGAATTTAAAAACAACAAATAAAACAACAGAAATATTTAGGACTTCGGAAAGAGGGGGCGACTGGAAACGGTCGCCCTCTTGTATATCTATCTGTCTCTACCGACTAAATAATCAAGCGACACGTCAAGAAAATCTGCAAGCACTCCCAAGCTCGAAATCAGTGGTTCCGATCCCTGTCGCCAAGAGGTAAAGTAGGAGCTTTTTATTCTTGTCTGTGTAAAAACCTGATACGTCGTTTTCTCCTGCTCTTTTAGAACGACAGGCAGCCATTCCATAAATGGCGGGCATTCTTTCGGAGCATAGTCAAGGAAAACGTCGCTGCGTTTGCAGAGGTAGTCAATCGAACAGTTGAAATAATCCGCAAGCTTTACAATGCTTGAAATATATGCGTCCTTATGCGGTAAGCACCAACGGCGCACTACAGTCGGATCTATTCCAAAAACTTTGGCAAGCTTTTCGGCATTAAGATCGTTTTCTTTCATTAGCTCTGAAAGCCTTTCGGCAAAATCCGCTAAAATATTCATAAAGTAGCTACCTCTTATGCTAGAATTATGCTAAAAGTAAGCCCGTTTTTGTTGTTATCGGGTTTACTGGTACGTTATAATATACTCAATCGGGCTTTTTGGTACGATAATATCAAAAGGAGGGGCAGCTATGGAAAACAAATCGGGAATAATCATTATGACCCTTATCGAAAAACTAAAGAAAAACACACAATTTTTTGGCAATGTAAGCAGCGCAGAGACTTTCAGAAAAAAATATGCCTATGCGGATATTGCAATGCAGAACGGCGACAGCACAGAGACCTACCGTGTCGTTGTCATTAAGCAGGCTACATAGCCAAAAGATTTTTACATAAGAAAATTATAACAGTACAAAAGACCAAAAGGGAAGTCGCTGGACTTCCCTTTTGGCAATCTCGAAAAAAGCATAACGGTTTTTTAGATTAAAATTGGATTAAATTTCACTCCTAAACCGTTAACTTTTGCCCTCTCGCTGCCCTTACATAAGTAGAGAGTACTTTAACTATAACAAAAAGCTCTTGATTGAGGGGTGAAAATTTGATATAGTATAGAGGGACATTTCTCTCTATAGGGGGTGAAAGATATGAGAGGTAAAGGCTATGGTTGGGTTGATTTTAAGGACGATGACGGCTACGTTGAGAGCCGGAAGCTGTCAAGCAGTCAGCGTGAGGAAGTTTTAGTCAGCTACATACGCCGCCGGAGCGGGCGGCGGTTTACCGTTCCCGCTATCGCAAAGCTTTTGGGTGTCAGCGACAGGACGATACAAAAGCATTTATCGGATTTGGAAAAGAAAGGCTGGATCAAGAGGACGGCTTCCTTTAACGAGGTCGGGCGGCAGAACGGTAATGACATTGTTTACACGGGTCCGAAGGACAGACTTACCGGCAAGGAATTGACCATTGAAAAAGTCTACGATCCTGACAACAAAGCAAAGCTGAAAGACGAGAGCTATTATTACGGCAGTTAGTTAGTCATTTGGAAAACTGAATACTTTGGGGTGAAGTATTAGACAGCGGTTTAATACTTTTTTTGTACCCTGTAGGGTGAAAAATTGGGTGCGGCAGACTGGTTGAAAAGAGGCAGAAAATAGGGTGAAATGGAATCAGGATAAGGGGGTGCGGCACTTGCGGGTTTTACCCGCAATCTCGCTCCCGCCGACCGCTGTTAGAAATGGGATACCCATTTGCAGTCTCGCCCGTCCGGCTTGGTCGGTTTTGAAAAGTTTTTTCTTAAAAATTTCTAAATTGCAGAGTTGAAAAAATTGCACTTTTACGGCGCGGAACGATTGTCTTGATACTTTTATCTAGGCAATTTTTTACGTGCCTTATAGGGCAAAAAAGCGCTACTTTCACCCTCAAAAGCGAGGGGTGAAAACAAAGGGCGCAAAGCTAACAAGAAGTAAACTTTATTTAAAAAGTATGCGAAAAAATAAGGAGGGAGAATCTATGATCTGAATGAAAAATTTTTTGAATCCTGCTGTTGTTAGGATAAAGCGCACCTTGAAAAGTTAATAGGACGAGAAGTCCAAAAAAATATCAGTTGCCGGAGCGTCGGCAATATAAGGGAGAATTTTACTTGGATACTATTGCTGTTTTTAATACCAATAACAACTTAATATTTAATAACTACCCGGATGTGGTTTCCGTTTATGACTTGATGGAAATGCTGGATATTGGTCAGGTACTTGCGTATAGGCTGCTTAAAGACAAGAAGATAACGGCGAGGAAAATAGGGCGCGAGTACAAAATCGCCAAAACCGCTGTTGTCAGCTTTCTGCTTAAAGAGGAGGCGGGTATATGAAAGGAAGTTTACAGCTTAAAAGGGGAATATGGCAAGCCGTCATTTCATACAAGGACGGAAACGGAAAGTTTAAAACCAAATGGATAAGCACAGGCTTACCGGAACGCGGTAACAAAACGGCAGCTAAGGAAATTTTGGACAGAGAGCTTGAAAATTTTGAAAATGCTCTGTCAGGAGTTTCTGATACTTTGCCCCAAAGCAATCCCGCAACAAACCCGGTTTCTTTGCCCAAACCGGAAACCCAATCCAAAATACTTTTTACGGAATGGCTTAAGCGTTATATCGAAACAAAAAAAGATATTGTCGCACCCGAAGTCTACGAGAATTATTCGGTTTATCTTTTCAAAGTAATCAAGGAGTTTTTTGATAATAAATCAATAACTCTTGAAAACATTACTGCAAAAGATATAACGGATTTCTACGACAGCTTAAAAGCGCGCGGTAAGAAGAACGTAACGATAAAACGCTATTCGGAATTAATCAGGCCGGCTTTGGAAATGGCAAAGATGGAAAAACTCATCTCCGAAAATCCGCATATTTACATCAAGCCAATAAAGAGAGAAAAATACCGGGCGCAATATTTTACGGCGGAGGAACAGGAGAAGTTTTTTGAAGCTATTAAAGGACACCGGTTGGAACTTGCTTTCAAGATGGCGGCATATTACGGTTTTCGGAGAAGTGAATTATTGGGTTTGCGGTGGGAGAGTATCGATTTTGCGCACAAGAAAATATCTGTAAACCATAAGATTATTATGACAAAAAAGCAGTTGTATCTTTCAGACACGTTAAAGACGGCATCGAGTTGCCGCTCACTTCCATTGCTGCCGGAAATCGAGCAGGAATTACATAATCACAGAAAACGAATTGAGGAAAACAAAAAGTTTTTCAAGGATTGCTACGATAAGCGTTATTTGGATTATGTTTTCGTCGATGAGGCAGGGAAGATAATCTTGCCGGATGTTATTACGAATTGGTTCGGAAAGGTTTTGAAGGCAAACAACCTAAAGCATATTAGGTTCCATGATTTACGGCATAGTTGCGCATCCATAATGCTTGCGAACGGCGTACAGATGAAACAGATTCAGGAGTGGCTCGGCCACAGTAATTTCAGTACAACCGCCGATATTTACAGCCATTTGGATTTTGCATCTAAAATAGAATCTGCAAAGGTGATATCGAATGCTTTAAAGCCGAAAAAAGTTGTACCGTCGGTCGAGAGCATACAACCGCAAATGTCCGATGAGGAAAAGAGGAAGATTGAGGATATTCAAAGGCGTATTGACAAAATATACCGTCAATCACAGCTTAGGCAACAGCAAGAATTACAGCGGCGCAAACAAAGCCAATCAAAAATGGAAATGTAGGATTTTTAGATTATTTTTAGATTATTTTTAGACAATTTTTAGACCGAGCGATTTTTTATAAAAAAACATAACTTTTGGATCATTTCCCAAATGGTTAAAATAAGGCAAAAACAGCCCCAAAACAAGCGAAAAGCCCCTGAATTTTGCGATTCAGGGGCTTTTCCTTCTGGTTGCGGGGGTGGGATTTGAACCACACGACCTCCGGGTTATGAGCCCGACAAGCTACCGCTGCTCTACCCCGCGATATAGAATAAAATATTTTGTCAGTGTGCTGTTGTATGCCGCGGCAGGTGCATTTTCCGCAGTTAACGTTGTGCCGTTAAGGGGGGGCGGACGCCGTTTTTCCGCCGTTTACTTTTGTCCGTCACGGTCAATCGGCTGCCGCTTCGCTGTCCGGCTCTTCGCCTTTATAGAGGGTTTCGCCTTTCTTTTTCAGGTCAAGCTGCTGCCGGGCATAGGCGTCTGCGGCTTCCGCTGAATACATTTCGCCCAGAATTTCCTGGTTTCGGGCTTTTTCCTCGGCCAGGCTCGCGATCTCGGCTTTTAGCGCGCGTTCTTTGGCGGTCAGCTCGCCGTGCCTGAGTATATTTGACATAAGCGCGCAGAGCAGCAGAGCAAGAAACAGTATCGCGCAAACGGCGGCGGCCTTGAAGGTGGTCGAAAATGAAAAACGTTTCCTGGACATATTGCCCTCCGCAAAAACAAAATTTTTTCGTCTTTTGTGAGAGGGGAGCCCGACGCTTGTCACACGCCATCGCGGCGCTTAAAACTGAAACGCCCGCCGCGTAATAAAACCGCCAAGGCAGTTGTAAAAGACAGTGTGCAATAACAGCGGTACTTATCTGAAAAGCTTTGCAAAAAACTTGATTTTTTTCAAACGTTCCAAAAAGCGAGCAAATGTATTATATATCATCCTGATAAATTTTGCAACTATTATTCCTAATGAAATTCGTTCTAAGGTAAAGCCGAGGATATAGGCGGCGGCAGAGAACCAGAAAAACTGCCCGTATGCGGTCAGATCGGCGGAAATAAGCACAATGGCAAGGCAGGCGGCAAAAAAAATAAGGTCGAACACGACCGTAAATAAAAAAGAGGGAAGCCCGTCCTGCCCCGTAAGCCTTGTCAGCAGGGCGGGATACTTCCGCATATAGTCAGCGCGGCCGGATTCCTTAGGCTGCAGGCGGTTTGACCCGGCCGCCTTGCCCTTATGGCCGGGCTGTTCTTTTTCAAAATGGCGGGCGGCATCTGCGTTCCCCGCCTTTTTCCTGCGGCGGAACAGCAGTTTTTTTTCCGGCTTATGCGGCATTTTTCCGGCCGTGAGGGCATTTGACCCGGTCTTATCGGTGCCGGCGCCGGTTTCAGAAGAAGCATTTGACGGTTTAAAAAGCGCAGAGAAACAAAAGCGCAGGATAAAACACGCCTCGTATACCAGGCCGATTATCAGCCCCGCGACAAGGCAGCCTAAAAATATCCATTCCTGTCCTACAGTCGAATTCGGCATATTTCATCCCTTTGCCTTTTGTAAACCTGATTAATTCGATAGAACTTTGACGCATCGTCTTTTTTGACCTAAAACAACTTCTTTTTTCGTCAATAGCTCTGCTATTGCCTTCAAAAACAAGCCGTTTTGTGTCAGAAAAAAACCCGGTCAAAATTTATCTCTTTTAATCAGCGGTTACTTTGAAAAAAGCCTTTTTGCGGTGCGCGATAAAGCGGTTTTTAAAAAACAATGCTTTGCCGGATATCTTATCCTGACCTGTCCGGCGCTTGCTTTAAAAAAGTGATATGTAAAGAATCACTTGAACAGTTTTTTAAGTAAACTGCCTTTTTCACCGCTGCCTGCCGCCGTGTATACGGCGCGGTCGATATCGCCGTCGATCGATAAGACGCCTTCCTCGGCATTGAATTTGGCCATATGCATATTTCTGCCGTTTATGATCAGGCCGCCCGCGCCGGTCATCACCTGAGCGACCGTTTCGGTCATACTGATCACTTCCTCCACGCCTGAAAGAACGGCTTTTTTGCGTCCCTCGATTTGGAGGGTGTGCGTCCGCTTGACCTTGGTTTCGGGTTTTACGCTGTCCATAGATGCGTACCTCCGCAATATACAATAGTTATATATATTTTGCGCAGCTAACTTTTATTCAGGAACAAAACTTTTAAGGAAGCCAAGAAAAAAATCGGAAAACGCAACAGCCAAACAAAATGCGGCGTGGAAGCGGATGAAATCCGTGGAAAAGGCAATCATACCAAAGCAAAGAAAGAATCCGCAGGAAAACATGCGGTGAAGGCTTTCAGTCGCAGGCCTTCAGCGAGGGGGAGGAATTGAGCGACAGGGGAGAAAAGGCTGCGGCACCTTTTTCAAGGTATTTGAGCCACGCGGCCGCGCCTATCATTACCGCGTTGTCGCCGCACAGCCGCAGGGGCGGGACAAAAAGCTTAATATTTTCTTTTTCGCAAAGGGTTTTCAGCCTTTCCCGCAGCGCCGTGTTCGCCGCCACGCCGCCGGCGAGGGCGAGGGTATCAAGGCGGTATTCCTTCAGCGCAGCCGATACGTTGCGCAGCAGCATATCCAGCGCGGCTTTTTGAAAGGACGCGGCGATATCGGCAGTTTGTTTCTGCGTCAGGCCGCTCTTTTGCCGCGCCGTGTTGATATAGTTTATAACGGCAGTTTTAAGGCCGCTGTAGGAAAAATCATAGCCGTGGTTCTTAAGCGGATGCCGGTAGAAGTTAATGTTTTCCTCGCCGTTTGCCGCCGCTTTTTCGATCGCGGGGCCCCCAGGATAACCCAAACCCATGACCCTTGCGACCTTGTCAAAAGCCTCGCCCGCGGCATCGTCAAGGGTTCCGCCTATCACCGTACAGGAGTCATATCCGGACATGAGCATTATCGAGGAATGGCCTCCGCTGGCCGTTAAGGCCAAGAAGGGCGGCTTTAACGCGGTGCCGATATAATTTGCCGCGATATGTGCCCGGATATGGTTTACTCCGATGAAGGGAACGGACAGGGAAAAAGCAAGGCCTTTCGCAAAAGACAACGCGGCCAGAAGCGCGCCGTTAAGCCCCGGTCCGTAGGTCGCCGCAACCATATCGATATCTGATATATCAATACCGGCGCGGCGCACCGCCTCGTCGGCAACCTTATCGATGACCTCGGCGTGGCTGCGGCTGGCAAGCTCCGGGACTACGCCCCCGAATTGCCGGTGCATTTCGATCTGGCTGCAGACAACGTCAGAAAGCACCTCGATGCTTTCGCCGCTGCAGCGCAAAACTGCCGCGGCGGTTTCATCGCAGCTGCTCTCGGCGGCAAAAATAACAGTTCCGGCGTTCGGCTTTTTATTCGGCATAAATACATTATAGCACAAACCGGCGGAGGACTTATACAAGTCCCCGATTGCAAAGTAAAAAGAATTATATAATCGCTTGACAAAAAAAAGGGTATCATGTAGTATAATAGTTGAATAAGTGCTCAACTGTTCAGCATGTGGAAGCGAATAAACACTGCAGCAGGACGAAAAACGTGCGGACAAATAATTGCAGACACTATTTATACTAATCCTCATTTTAATTTACTAATCTTTCGCCATCTTTCCGGTGCAAAGCCGCCTAAAATGCTCGCGCGTAGGCTTTGCTGCGCGCTCAGCTGTTAGCCGGCTTTGCCCCCAAAAATCTATGCGAAATATAGTTAATTATAAATGGTATTAGTATTACTTGTTTAAAACAGGAGGAAGGGACTATAATATGAACGGTAAAAAGAAAAACAGCGCGGCGGCAGGGGCGGCGGTATATACCCGCCCGTCAAAAAACAAATTGTTCGGGCCGGATGCGCCGGGGAAATCAAAAATGTACAAAGAATACAGGATCGAGGGCCTGGATTGCGCTAACTGCGCCGCCGAGGTCGAAAAAGAGATCAACAAAATGGACGAGGTAGCCGCGGCGACACTGAACTTTGCGGCGGCACGGCTGTCTGTCGAGTTCCGCGAAGGGATAGATATGAACCGCGCTTACCTTAAAATGATCCGCGTTATCGCGGGTATCGAGAGCGGCGTAATCCTTTCCGACACCTCGGAAGCCAGGGAGCAAAAGCAGGTAAAGCAAAAAATACTGATGACTCCGGGCAATATTGTAAAGCTTTGCGGGGTATTGGTTTTTATCGCCGCGGTACTGCTGCAGTTCGTGGGCGCAGAGGCGCACGGTCACGGCGAGGTCAGCTTTGTATGGAACCTGTGGGCAGAGGCCGACAGCGTAAGGGAGGCAATAAGCATCCTTCTTTATTACGCGGCGTTTTTGATGTGCGGCCATTCGGTCTTGAAAACCTTTTTCCTGAGGCTGATGAAAGGCCGGCTGATGGACGAGAATTTCCTGATGACGATAGTAGGCATAGGCGCCATAATACTGGGTGAAAACCTGGAGGCGGTCGCTATCCTTATTTTTTATCAGGTGGGCGAGCTGTGCCAGAGTTTGGCGGTAGAGCGCAGCAGGAATTCGATAAAGGCGCTGGTCAGCATGAGTACTAAAGCCGTCAACAAGCTGGTCGAGGGCGGACAGGTGGCCGAGGTCCCGCCCGAAACCGTCAAGGTAGGGGATAAGATAATTGTCCGCACCGGCGAAAAGGTGGCGCTTGACGGCGTGGTGCATACCGGCGTCTCCGCGCTGGATACCTCGGCGCTTACAGGCGAGTCTATGCCCGTAAATATAGCCGAGGGCGACGACGTGTTTTCGGGCAGCGTCAATATACAGAACGTGTTTACCGAATCGGTAAAAAAGCAGTACAGCGAAAGCACTGTGGCAAAAATTCTGGGCATGGTGGAGAGCGCGACAGAAAAGAAGGCGAGGAGCGAGCAGTTTATAACCAAGTTTTCCAAGATCTATACGCCGTGCGTGGTAATCCTGGCGGTTATTATAGCAATCTTTATCCCGTTGATATTTCCGCCGCACAACTTTTCGCAGTGGATATATACCGGCCTGATGTTCCTGATCGTGTCCTGCCCGTGCGCGCTGGTCTTATCCATACCGATGTCGTTTTTCGGCGGCGTGGGCGCTGCCAGCAAAAAGGGCATCCTCTTAAAGGGCAGCAATTATCTGGAATCATTGGCCGCGCTGGACACTGTGGTTTTCGATAAGACGGGCACGCTGACGCGCGGCGTTTTCGAGGTCACGGCATTAGAGCCCGCAAAAGGGGTCACTGCGGCCGAGCTAATAAAGAAAGCGGCGTACGCCGAAAGCCTGAGTACGCATCCTATCGCGCGCAGTATCGTCCGCGAGTATCCTGAAAAAATCGACACAGGGCTTGTGTCAGGGTACGCCGAATACGGCGGGCACGGGATATCCGCGGTCTTGTCTGACAAAAAGATCCTTTGCGGCAACGCGGCGCTTATGGAAAAAGAGGGCGCGGCCTGCGCCGCGGCAAAAGCGCCGGGAACGGCGGTATATATCGCCGAGGACGGGCGGTATTTGGGCGCGATAGTATTGAACGACACGATTAAGCCCGACGCGGCGGACGCTTTGGCCGACCTTAAGGGCTTAGGGGTAAAGAAGACGGTCATGCTGACGGGCGACAAGGACGAGGTAGCAATGCGCGTCGGGAAAGACCTGGGGCTCGACGAAGTGCATTCGCAGCTGATGCCCGAGGATAAGCTGGCGATTTTAGACGGCATTATCGCAGGAAAGGAAAACGGCGGAGGGAAAAAGCGCGGCGGCACCGCTTTTGTCGGCGAGGGCATAAACGACGTGCCGTCTATCACACGCGCGGACGTGGGGATAGCCATGGGAGCATTGGGCAGCGACGCGGCGATGGAGGTCGCGAACGTGGTTTTAATGACTGACGAGGTCGCAAAGCTGCCTATGAGTATAAGGATAGCCAGGAAAACCCGGCAGATCGTCTTTATCAATATTATATTCACATTGATCACCAAGGTGCTGATAATGGCGCTCAGCCTGTTTTTGCAGGCGGCGGGCCTGATGTTCCCGAATTTTATCCTGATAGCCGAATTTGCCGACGTCGGCGTGGCGCTGATCGCCATACTGATAGCGTCCACTATATTGCGCTACAACCCCGTGCCGAAAGCGGCAAGGGCAAAATCAGTTAAAGCGCATGCGCATACTCACTGAAAAGGAAAAGAAAACGACACTCTAAGTAAACGCTGATTAATTCGATAGAACTTTGACGCATCGTCTTTTTCGGCCTAAAACATCTTCTTTTTTCGTCAATAGCTCTGCTATTGCCTTCAAAAACAAGCCGTTTTATGCCTGAAAAATACTCGGTCAAAATTTATCTCTTTTAATCAGCGTTTACCTAAATATCCATACGGCCTGAAAGCCCCCGTGTATCGGCAGTTACTGCGGAATACGCAGGGGCTTTTAGCAGGATGCTTTTTGGGCGGGAAAACGTAAGTGTTTCAAAACGCCGCCTTCGCGCCCAAAAGGTTAAAGTTTCATTAAAGCATATAAATTGTTTTCATTTTCCCCGGTACTTTGTTATAATATGAACTATAAATAAACACAGAAAAAGGGTTTTTCTTTTTCAGGGAGGAAAAAAATGGCGTTTTTAAAGAATCAGCTGCTCAAGGTCATCGAATGGCAGGACAACTCGTCGCACGATACGATGCTGTACAGGTTCCCGATCGAGCCGAAGCAGGAGATCATGATGGGATCGCAGCTTATCGTCGCGCCCAGCCAGGTGGCGATATTGGTGTCAAGCGGCAAGATTGCCGACGTATTCGAACCGGGCAGATATAAGCTGGACACAGGCAATATGCCTATTCTTACCAAGCTGATGAGTTGGAAGTACGGCTTTAATTCGCCGTTTGTCTGCGACGTTTATTACATCAACACCAAGCAGTTTATTAATATGAAGTGGGGCACCGCCAATCCGATCATGATGCGTGATCAGGATTTCGGTATGGTCAGGTTCCGCGCGTTCGGCACGTTTGCGTTTAAGGTAAACAACCCGGTCACATTCTTTAAGGACGTAGCCGGTACGCTTTCATCCTATAAGGTCACCTCGCTGGTTGACCAGTTGAAGAGCATTATTATCAGCGGGATTGGCGAGGCCGTCGCGGCCAGCAATATCCCCGCGCTCGATCTTGCGATGCAGCTGAGCAGGCTGACAAGCGACACCAACCGTATAGTCTTAAAACGTTTCACCGACATGGGTATCGAGCTGGCAAGCATGGCGATCGAGAATATCTCGCTGCCCGAGGAGGTCGAAAAGGCAATGGACAAGAGGACGTCTATGGGCGCGTTGGGCGACGTCAACAAATACACGGCGTTCCAGGCGGCGGACAGTATGCGCGATATGGCATCGAACGCGCATAAGGGCAGCGGTATGAACATAGGCGGAATGGGCATGATGATGGGCACGGGCTACGCGATGACCAACCTTATGGGCGGCGCGGTGCAGAGCGGCATGGTCACCGGCCAGCAGAACGCGGCTATCAACGCCGACGTGGAAAGGCGCGCGGCCGAAGAAAAATTCAAGCGCGACCAGGCAGCCGCAGCCGAGGGCGAGAAGATCGTCCGCTGCCCTGTCTGCAAGGCCGAAAACAGCAAGAATGCGAAGTTCTGCCTTAACTGCGGCGCGGGCATGGTAACCGGGATCACCTGCCAAAAATGCGGCAGGGCGATGAAGCCGGACGCAAAGTTCTGCCCCGAGTGCGGCGAAAAAGCCTCCGCAAACAAGGTGCTGTGCAAGAAGTGCGGCGTTGAGGTAAAGGCGGGGACTAAATTTTGTCCGGAGTGCGGCTCTAAAATTTAACTTTATTTGCTTCGGGATCGGCGCGAAAGGCTTTCTTTTTGCGCCGTCACGTATTTCGATACAGATTCCGTCGCAAAAAGAAAGCCTTTCGCGCCGCTGCCTTGCATCTAAAGTTAAATTTCCCGTCAAGGTTAGTGCGCCAAAGGCGCAGCCATTGTTTCCGGCGGGGTTGAAGCGGTGCTTGATTTGAGGTCGTAGCTTCGGCTATTGTGACCGGCTTTTGGGCAGGCATATAAATATTGGGAGGGAACGATATGTCGGCAAACGGCGGCGGAGTATTCCGCAACATTGTCCACAACGCGAACAACGCGCTGAATTCGGAGAAGGCGGCAAGAATAAGGAAAATCCTTATCATCTGCGGCGGGACAGGAATAATTATCGGCCTGGTGGTTTTCGCTGTCGGGATGTATTTGTTTGTATCTACCGGTTTCAGCAACTTCGGCAAGGACATGAATATCGGGCTGATGGTCGGCAGTATGCTTATGGTCCCGGGCGGCTGGCTGCTTGTGGCGGTCGGCCTTGCGGCGGTCAGCGCGGGGATGAAAATCATTGTCGCGGGCGCGGGCGCAAAGATCATCGACACATACGATAAATGCCCTAAATGCGGGGATAAGGTCGAAACCGACGAGATGTACTGTGATAAATGCGGCGAACCGCTGCTGAAAATGAAGCTGTGCAGCTGCGGGACGCAAAACGACTTAAAGAGCGGTTACTGCAAAACCTGCGGAAAACGGCTGTGAACAGATAATATAGCAAAAAGTATTTACAAAAGGCGCCGCAAGAAAAAAAGGCGCCTTTTACATGTCTTTGTGATAAAAACTATATATATGAGATACGGCGAAAGGAAAAACCTTTCGCCGTATCTGTTGTTGGAAACCCGCCTGTGCCGTTTACCGACAAATTTTTACCCGCCTTTTGGCAGGTGGGTGCGCCGCGGCAATGGTATCTGCCCTCCACTGTTATCAAACCCTAAAGGTTTGCGGTATAACAATACCGTTGAGGCCCGGCATCTCCGCGCCAACCGTTTGAAGCACTCCCGTATGTTCATTGTGGTAAAACATAAGCCGTTACACGGGCACCGCAGGAAATCCTTAAGTTGTATCTTTATTATACAACCGCATTTATTGTTTGTCAATAGCCAGTTTTTAATTCGTGCCGAAATTTACAAAATTTTTGCGGCGCGACGCTTTACCGGGGGGACGGCGCCCCGCCGCGGGCTATAATTATGCAGAAACTTGACTGCATGCGGCAAAACGGCTATAATATCCTTATGGATACAGTCAATTTGAAGGTCAACGCCAAGATCAACCTGTCGCTGAATATTACCAACGGGACAAGCAGCGGTTATCATTGTCTGGATTCGGTAATGGTATCGGTCAATATCGCCGATACCATTGTTGTTTCGCGGCGCCGCGACAAGGAGATCACGGCGAAGATGCTGGACGGCAACGGAAACGTCGTACAGATCGAAAATAAATACAACAGCGCGTACAAGGCGGCCGCTGCGCTGATAGGCGGCTTCAACCTCGGCGGCGTAGATATCGTAATTACAAAGAGAATTCCGTTTGCCGCCGGTATGGGCGGCTCCTCGGCGGACGCGGCGGGTGTCATAGCCGCGATATCAAAGCTTTTCAATGTTGACATCAAATCCTCCAGCGCGTATATCATTGCGTTCAAGGCCGGCAGCGACGTGCCGTATATGCTGGACGGCGGCTGCGCCCACGTGACCGGCAGAGGTGAAAAGGTCGAGAGGATCGCATTCGAAGGGCCTCTCCATATGGTCGTGGCAAAGGGCAGGAGCGGCTGTTCGACCAAAGCTTCCTATGATAAATTCGACAGCTTGAACAACTGGAAGAAAGGGAATTCCGCCGCGATGATCCGCGCGCTGAAAAATAACGATGCCGAGGCCGTCGCCGAGCTGTTGACAAACGACCTTCAGACCCCCTCGATACTTATCTGCCCGGAGATCCAGACAACGCTGAACATTCTTCAGTCAACCAATCCGTTGGGCTGCATCATGAGCGGCAGCGGCAGCGCGTGTTTCGGGCTCTACCGCACCGCCGCCGAGGCGGAGACCGCCGAGATAAGCATAAAGGGCAAGCTGGACTTTGCCGCGGCGTGCCATACGGTCCCCTCGTCGATAATAATAAACTGACGGGACAGGGCGTCCGGGCAAACACAGATTTACTATTTTCTTATACAAAGCAGCGTTTTAATACCAAAAACGCGGGTCAGTATCAATATTCGATGTCTAATTCGTTTTTGTAAAGTTTCCTCAATATTTTTGCGCCGTTTATGCGGTAATGCACCTCGGCTTCGATCTCGCGCTGTATCGACGCGGCTTTTTTAAGCATATATTTCGCGCTCAGCGACGCGGCAATCATGCTGCCCGTTTCGAACGCGAAAAGCCCGATAAACACCCCAAGGCCCAGCGCGGCGTTTGCAAGGCCGAACGCGATCGCGGCGGCGATGAAGCCCGAATAAATGATCAGCGCGCCCCAGAAAACGCATATGACCACGGCGTTGCGCCTTAAGTTGTAGTTGTCTATAACCTCGTGCAGCGCGACCGGCAGATAATATTCTTTGCGGTCGGCAAGCATAATATTGTATTGCTCGTCTTTGACCGCTTTCTTCTTTAAGGCAACGGCGACGCTGCAGCCCGGGATAATGATAAACCCCGCAAACGAGACCGAAAGGTGCCCGACGACCGTAAAGTCCCTCAGTCCCAGCAGCGCGGACAGGTCATCCGAAAAGAAGACGATCACAAGATCCATGATCAGGATGAAAAAGAACCCCGCTATCAGCAGTTTGATGCCTGTCTTGATCAAGCAATCGGCCTGTTTTTTCAGGCGGGGATCGGGGTATAAATAACCGTTAAGTTCTAAGATTTTCCTGGAGTACTGGCGCATAATATTCTATATTACCATTTTAAAGATAAATTGCGGCTCTTTTGCCCCAAAGTTTTTTTGTGTAATTTATGCCGGCAATGTAAGCATTTGCCATATGCGGGTATATTATTCGCGGGTGCAGCGCGTGCGTAACTGCGGAAAGCCGTTTTCCTTTGCGTAACCGCAGTGAAAATTGCTGCCGTCAGGGTTTATATACCGTTTTTTTGTACATAATCATATCCGTAACGTTTGGTATGAGCAGTTCAAGCATCCGCCTTTGGCGAAAAGCAAACCGGAAATAAGAGAGGTAACAGGGTTGAAGAAAGCGGTGTACGCGGTAATAATAATTTTTGCGGCGCTGATAATAATTTTTGCGTCCTTGGGAAACGATAATGACACGGGCGCAAATACGCATACGGACTATATACGGATACACATCCGCGCCAACAGCAACTCGGAAAGGGATCAAAGCATAAAATACGCGGTCAAGGAAGACATCATCGCTTACCTTACGCCGCTGATAGCCGACTGCAAAACGCGCGGCGACGTTATTGACACGATAAAGAAAAATACTGCCGGCGCGGCGGCTGCGGCGTCCTCAAGGCTCAAAAGCGCGGGGTTTCCATACGGGGCGCGCGCCGAATTTACAGGCGAATACTTTCCGGCGCGCGACTATGACGGAGTTACCTTGGAGAGCGGCTTTTACGACGCGCTGATATTATATCTAGGCGAGGGAACGGGCGACAACTGGTGGTGCGTTGTATATCCGCCGCTTTGCTTTGTAGATACCGAGTACTCCGGCGGCCAGGGTGTGAAATATAAAAGCAAGATAGCCGAGCTGATAAAAAAATACTCAAAAGACAAGTAGGCAGCCCGCGCCGGTTTTTAAAAGCCTTAAAAATCGCGCTTTTTGCGGGGCGGGGCAAAGGAGATTTTTACATATGCAAAAGAAAAAAGTACATATGATAGCGGTGTTCGCGGTAGTCCTGACGCTGGCGCTGGGGTTCGGCGCGCTTGCCGGCAGCAGTCTTAACGCAGAGGCCGGGATGGCGACAGCCTACAACACCAAGGCGAACATAAAGATCGTCCAGCAGCGGCTGAAAGACCTGGGCTATTACAAGAGCAGCGTGGACGGGATTTTCGGCAGCGGGACGACCGCGGCGGTCAAAAATTTCCAGAAGGCAAAAGGGCTTACGGCGGACGGCATAGTCGGCACAAAGACAATAGCCGCGCTGGGCGTCAAGCTGACAAAGGGCGGCTCATCCGGCGGTTCGGCGTCGCAGAACGATCTGTACCTTTTGGCAAAGGCGATATACGCCGAAAGCCGCGGCGAGCCGTATACCGGCCAGGTGGCGGTGGGGGCGGTGATTTTAAACCGTGTCAAATCCTCTAAATTCCCGAATACTGTCAGCGGCGTCATCTATCAGCCGTATGCCTTTACCGCCGTTGCCGACGGGCAGATAAACCTTTCGCCGAACCAGTCGGCCATGAACGCGGCGCAGGACGCGTTGAACGGCTGGGATCCCACGAACGGCTGTCTTTATTACTACAACCCCGCCACCGCCACCAGCAAGTGGATATGGAGCCTTACCGTGACGATCAAGATAGGCAAGCACAATTTCTGTCTGGGATAGGCTTTCGCTTTTTTATAGTTTTATTGGATTACGATGGAGAAAAGATAATGGAAAAACAAAAGAGAGTACTTACCGACCTTATCGTCGGCCTTTGCGCCCTGGTGGTTTTGGGCGCGTTTATATCAGCCGTTTTTATCGCCGACGCAAAAGAAAAAGGCGAAAAACTGGAAAATGCGTATCAGAAAGCGTTTTACGACGTGGCGGCAAACGTCAATAACATCGAGGTCAAACTCAGTAAAATGATGGCTGCCGGAAGTAAGGAGCAGCAGTCCGCACTGGCAAACGATATTTGGCGGCACTCGTCCGCCGCAGCCGATAATCTAAGTCAGCTGCCGCTTGACCACGGGCATTTGAAGTCCACCACGAAATTCATCAACCAACTGGGCGACGTCAGCTATTCGCTCTCCAGAAAGCTCCAAGCGGGAACGGGGCTTTCCGGGGAGGACGATGGCACGGTAGAGGAGCTTCACGACCGCTGTAAGGCTGTGAACGAGGAACTCCGCGATATTTCCGACAAGATCGGCCGGGGCTGGCTGATCAGCGCGCATATTGACCGGGACAGGCTGAAAGGCGGCTCGGACACCTTCGGCAACGCGTTTTCCGAAATGGAGAAAATGTCCGTCGATTACCCTAAAATGATATATGACGGGCCGTTTTCCGACAACGTAGCCGAAAAGACCTATAAGGCGGTGGAAACGCTGCCCGAGGAAGGGGAGGCCGCCGCCCGCGAAAAGATCGCGGAAATGCTGTCGGATTACGGCGTGCGCAAGATCGACTACCTGGGCGACGCCAACGGCGATATCAACACACACGAGTTCCTGGTTACTGCGGACGCCCGCAGCTTCTATGTCCAGATGACGGTAAAGGGGAATATGCCCGTTATGATCTCGGCGGACAAGGACGTAAAGCGCGCCGGGGTGAAAAACGAGGACGCAATAAACGCCGCCGAAAAATTCGCCGGAAAAGCGGGCTTTAAACAGATGAAAGGAGTCTGGGTCAACCGCCTCAACAACATCGCCTATATAAACCTTGTATATCAGCCCGGCGGAGTCCCCTATTACCCCGATATGGTCAAGGTCAAAATAGCACTCGACGACTGCAGCGTGGTCGGTTTGGAGGCCTATGCGTATTCGTGCAATCATATCGACAGAGGCGCCGACCCGGTTGCCGCGATCGACGAGGCCGCGGCCAAGGCAAAGGTCAGTAAAAAGCTGGAAATAAAAGACGTCAAAACGGCGGTCATACCAAAGGACAAGGCCGAGCTGCTGGTTTATCAGTTCTACTGCGAATACCGCGGCTTCGACTATATCGTCTTTATAGACGCGAATACCGGCGCGGAGGCAGATATTTTAAGGGTCATAGACAAAGATCAGGGCAATATGATAATGTGACAAGGATAATTTAGAGCAAGTATTTTTCAGCATGTAAAGAAAAGGCGCTCTGCAATCAATGCGGGGCGCCTTACTATATGCGGAAAAAATATACCGGGAATTTCAAAGCAGCTTTTTTTCTGCAAACCCGAAACGTTTGCGCGTTGATTGCCGTTTATGGTATAAAAGGTAAAAGACGGCGCAACGGTATATATTACGCATGAACGAAAGAGCGGAACGGGTCAATGACCTGATAATACGAATCGCAAACGGCGATAAAGAAGCGCTTGGCGAGCTTTATGATGAGTTTAGCGGGCTGCTTTTTGCTATGGCGAAAAAATACCTTTTTGATAAAAGCAAGGCCGAGGACGTTGTCGGCGAGGTTTTGTTGCGGCTCGTAAAATCGTCGAAAAACTTCAGGCGCGGCGGGAACGGGCTGAACTGGCTTTTCAAATCGATACACAACGAGGCGGTCAACGTCAACAAAAAAGACGGCAGGAACAGTTTTGAAAATATAGACTATTATCCCGATATAATACACGTTATAAATCCCGAAGAAAAACTGGTAAACGATATTACGCTTAAAGAGGCCTTAAAATGTCTCAGCGATATAGAGCGCAAGGCGCTTTACTATAAGCTGTGGGAGGGCTTAACGGTGCGTGAGATCGGGAAAGTTTTGGGCGTACCGCGTTCATCAGCGCAGGACATCATAAGCGGCGCTTTTATAAAACTAGAGACTTTTTTTGAGCTGCCCTAGTGGAAATCACTTGTCATCCTGAGCGCAGCGAAGGATCATTTCCGGTTGTGTTGCGGCTGACCATGCGTGAGATATTATGCAAAATGCGCAACCGTTCGGACAAAACTACATTTTCGGAGTAGTTTAAATAGATGGAAGAAAAAGATATTGAAAAATTACTTTTAGAGAAGCTGAATTCGGACAAGCCGGGTCGCGGCGTATTGCGTCGGGCGGAAGCGGAAATGGACAGAGCCTGCGGCAAGAAAAAGACTTTTCAATTTGGCAGAAAAATTTGGTTTACAGCCGCTTGCGGTTTGATGGCCGTTCTTTTGGCGGTCTTGGTGCCGCTTGGGATAATATGGGGCAAAAAAGACGATGACATCGGTGAATTGCAAAGCGGTAAGCGGCAAAGCATTATTTCCGTTGCCGACTTTTCCTTGAAAAATGATTTGTGGTTGCTCAGTTTTGACAAGGAAATAACATCATCATATTTATATCTTACAAAGAATGAAGAGCCGGCATATATACGGGAAACATATAACGACGAAATCGCCGCGTCCCTCATAATACTATTTCCGGATTTTCACGCAAGCGCGGGTAATCCTTTCCAAGAATATAATAATTTGCAAGAAAGCTTTACAGTCGCAGAAAACAGTATTGTTGTTTTATTCGGCAAAAAAGGGAAAGCAGGTTATATAAATTTTGAGTATCAAAGCTATATTTATCTGATGAATTTGAAAACAGCCGACGATGAAATAATAAAATCGGCGATATCGGAACTATTTTTATAAAAACGTCGGACAAAACGCCGCTTATATTGTAGTTATATGCAAGAGGATAAAATATCTTCTTGAAAAGCTATAATTTAAGGAGGTGGAAAATTGAAAAAAAGAAGGTTTATAGGCGTTACTTTTTCTCTTATTCTTATTTTTTGTTTATCTTTGGGGCTTTGGGGGTTCACAGACGGCAGCGGCGGGGCGGCAAGCAGCTCTGTTCTTTCGGAGTCAGGCGATTTCAGTTTAGAAATTAGCGTGAATAAGACCGTAGTACACGTTGGTGACACGGTCGAGGTTACCGCTACGTTCAGGAATTTGAGCGGGAGGGATTGGTTTATCGAATATCCGGGCGTTCTTCCGATTGGATCAGGTGATGGTATTCCCAGTTTTGAGGATTTAATATGGCTTGATGTTAGGTCAGATTACAATGGATGGATGTTTCTAGATGTCGCCGTTGTTCCCGGATATGGATTTATACTAGAAAAGGACGCTGTGTTCAGCCGTACAGAGGAGTTGTGCATTGAGGAACTGCGCCAGCATGTTGCTATTGCAAACGTACATTTTTATATGGCTGATGAAGATTTCCACGATTCAAGCGAATATGCTGAGAAATATTCTTGGCTGCGCGAAAGAGAAAAATATGCTATAACAATAGAGGAATATGAGCATGTGCGTCAAGAAAAAAAGTTTACATTCAGGGAATATTTAAGAGATAGAAACGATTTCTACGAGCATTTTGGGTTGCAAACAGAATTGATTGAAATATCTGTTAGCATTTAAAATAAAAGGGGTACAAAAGATGAAAAAGAAAACACTGCCATTATTATTGACGTTTTTATTTGCCGCAATTTGTTTAGGCGTATTGATTGGCGGGATCAAGACCGCGGCTGCAGCTGAAAACGAAAGAGTAGAGGCGGCTGTCGCCAAGTATTACGAAAACTCGAATTGAAGTTCTGGAATATACGATAAGGCAATGAAAACGTATATGACGAAAGAAACAGCGGCGGACGGACAGGAAACAACCGAATACAGCGACGACTTCGCGGGCGTTTTTATTGATGACGATGGTATATTAAATATCGGAGTAGTAGCGGACAAAGCCCAAATTCAATCACTGCAAACGACATCGGAGTTATGCGAACAGGCCATATACCGCGAGGATACATACACGTATAATTATTTACAAGAAATAATGAGTGTGATTGAGCCCAAGATGGAAGAATACGGTATTTTTACAATAGGGATTTCGGAAAGGGACAATAATGTTTTTGTTGATTTAGGTAATGAGGATAGTTCGCATAAAATAGTCGCTTTTTTAGAGGAGAAAGGTTTATACAGCCGTGATGCATTAAGCTTCAGGGTAAACCCAGACGGCACTAACACGCAGAATGCAAATATGGCGCATGCCGCAGACATGATCTCAGATGGTAACGATGTTGTGCCTCTGTGCGCCTTAAATTGACATTCTACTCGTTTTGGTCTATTATAAAGGCCTATGGAAAACCAGTCTGACAATATCAAAAACTCAAATGAAAAAATTGAAACGGAACCTGTAAAAAAGCCGTTTGTCCATCTGCATTTGCATACCGAATACAGCCTTTTAGACGGCGCGGTGCCGCTGGATAAGCTGTTCTCGGCGTGCGAAAAGCTTAATATGCCCGCCGTAGCGGTGACCGACCACGGCAATATGTTCGGCGCGGTCGCACTCTATGAAAAGGCGGTCGCATTCACAGATAAGGACGCCGACCCCGTTGATTTCTCAAAGGAGCAAAGGCAGTTTAAGATAAAGCCTATTTTCGGCTGCGAGTTTTACGTGGACTCCGACCTTCATAAAAAGGAGAGCGAAAACGGCAGGATCCCGAAGTTCCATCACCTTGTCCTCTTGGCAAAGGATTACGACGGCTATGAAAACCTGGTCAAACTGAATTCTATCGCCTATGTGGACGGCTTTTATTTCAAGCCGCGTATCGATTATAAAACCTTAAAATCGCATACAAAGGGGCTGGTATGTTTGTCCGCGTGCCTTGCGGGCGGCGTGCCGCAGGCGCTTTTGCGCGAGGACTACGCGGCGGCAAAGGAGCTGGCTCTTTCCTTAAAAAGCATGTTCGCGCCGGGCGATTTCTATATAGAGATCCAGGATCACAATATCGAGGACCAGAAACGCATCAACCCGGATTTGATCCGCTTGTCACGGGATATCGGCGTAAAGCTTGTCGCCACAAACGACGTGCATTACCTGCGCCGGCAGGATGCCGAGATGCAGAAGGTGCTGCAGTGCATATCCTTCCGCCGCACCATTTCGGACACCCTGGGCAACGGCGGCGGCGACGACTATTTCCCGACGGACGAGTTTTACCTTAAGAGCCGCGAGGAGATGGCGCGGCAGTTTAAGTACATCGAGGAGGCGCTGGACAACACGCTGGAGGTCGCGGCAAAATGCAACCTGCACTTAAAATTCAAGATGCCGCTGCTGCCTAATTATGTGCCGCCGGAAAAGAAAACGCCGGCGCAATACCTGCGGGAGATGACCTTTGCCGGTTTACAGAGAAAATATAAAAACATGACGCCTGAAATAACCGCGCGCGCCGAGTACGAATTGGGCGTCATCGAGAAGTCCGGCTTTGTCGAATACTTTCTGATCGTCTGGGATTTCATCCATTACGCCGAGAGCATAGGTATACCCGTAGGCCCCGGCAGGGGCAGCGGCGTGGGCAGTATCGTCGCCTATGCGATAGGCATAACCAAGGTTGACCCGTTGAAATACAGCCTGCTTTTCGAGCGTTTTTTGAACGCGGAGCGCGTCAGTATGCCCGACTTCGACATCGACTTTTGCTTTGAAAGGCGCGGTGAGGTCATCGATTACGTTATCAAAAAATACGGTGAAGCCAGGGTGGCACAAATAGTCACATTCGGCACATTGGCCTCTAAGGCCGCAATAAAGGACGTAGGAAGGGTGTACAGTATGCCCTACGGCGAGGTCGATAAGATTTCCAAGCTTATTCCCTTCTCCGCCGCCAAGGTGCCGCTGGACAAATATGTGGGCGTCCATCAGTATAAAGAGGGCGAGGAAAAGAAGAAAAGGGAAGAGGAGCACCTTATTATCGGCGACATGAAGCGCATGTACGACGAAGACCCGCAGGTGCACCGCCTCCTTGATATGGCCATGGCGATCGAGGGGATGCCGCGGCAGACCTCAACGCACGCAGCCGGCGTCGTCATCTGTAAGGACGATATCGCAAACTATGTGCCGCTGCAAAGGAACGGCGAGGATATCACTACCCAGTACGATATGATCGAGGTCGAGAAGCTGGGGCTTTTAAAGATGGACTTCCTTGGGTTAAGAACGCTTACCGATATCAAGAAAGCCGTCGATTACGTAAAAGAGATCCACGGGGTCAGCCTGGACTTTTACAACATGGAGTACGACGACCCGAAAGTCTACGAGCTTATTTCCAGCGGCGACACGCACGCCGTGTTCCAGCTTGAGAGCGCGGGCATGAAAAAATTTATGGCGCGGCTGCAGCCGACCAGCCTTGAGGACGTGATAGCGGGCATCTCGCTCTTTAGGCCGGGGCCCATGGACAGCATCCCAGCATATATAGCCAACAAGAAAAACCCCGCCGGCATTGTTTACGGCCATCCGATCCTAAAGCCTATTTTGGAGGTCACGTACGGCTGTATCGTCTATCAGGAGCAGGTCATGCAGATCGTGCGCGAGATGGGCGGCTATTCGATGGGGCGCGCCGATATAGTGCGCCGCGTGATGAGCAAGAAGAAAGAAAAGGAAATGGACAAGGAACGAGAGATCTTTATCAACGGCCTTACGGAAAAGGGGAAGATCGTGGTCGAGGGCGCGGTGCGCCGCGGCGTTCCGCCCGAGGTCGCAAGCAAGGTCTTCGACGAGATGGCGTCCTTTGCGCGGTACGCCTTCAATAAATCTCACGCCGCCGCGTACGCATACCTTGCGTACCAGACGGCTTATTTAAAATGCTATTACGAGGTCGAGTTCATAACGGCGGTCTTGAACAACCGCATATCCAATATCGACGAGCTGCGGAACTACCTTATTTATCTAAAGGACCACAACGTGGGCATCTGTCCGCCCGACATCAATAAATCGCGCGTGATGTTCACTGTCGAGGACGGCAAGGTGCGCATCGGATTGGGCGCGATCAAGAACGCGGGGATAAAGGCGATCGAGTACATTATCGCGGAAAGGGAGCGCGGCGGGGAGTTTAAAAACTTAGAGGACTTTATTGACCGCACCTCGGACGGCGCGCTGAATAAAAAGCTGATGGAGAGCCTAATACTTTCGGGCGCGTTTGACTGCTTCAAACATAACCGCAGTGTTTTTATGCAGGTGTTCGAGGGTATCATGGACAGGGCGGCCAAGGATAAACAGGCGCGGCTTAAGGGACAGTTCTCGATGTTCGACTCGTTCGGGATTTCCGCGCCGATAGCTGCGGTCTACCCTAAAGCCGACGAATTTCCGCTTAATGTAAAGCTGAAGAACGAACGCGACGTCCTCGGGGTATACGTCAGCGGACATCCGCTTGACGAGTACAGGCCGGAGGGGATGAATTTCAATTTTGACAGCTCGATGGTGTCGGGCGGCGAGGGGAACGAGGACGGCAATATGCCGGCGCAGCTGCCTTCAGGGATCGCCGACGAGGCGCAGGTGCGCTGCGGCGGTATACTTTCGGACATAAGGCGGCATATAGTAAAGAATACGGGTAAGGAAATAGGTTTTGCGCGGCTGGAGGACCTTTACGGCGTAACGGACCTTATGTTCTCCGGCTTCAAATACGAGCAGTATAAAAACATTATAACCGAGGATATGCCGGTAATAATCACGGGCAAGCTTTCATTAAAGGACGGCGAAAAGCCTTTAATAAGGGTGGACAGCCTGATTCATTGGGAGAAAAAGAAAGCCGCCGCGCCGCTGCATGCGCCGAGGATGGTATGCGTCGCCTTTTCTTTTCTGGAAAAGGGCGCCGGGCTGGAGGAGTTCGTCTCCAAAATTCAGGACATATTGTCCGGCTATCCGGGCAAGGATAAGGCTTATATAAAAAACACCGACGACGGCAAGGGATCCGAGCTGCCGATCAGGACCGAGGTTTCGGACGCATTAATAAGCGAGCTCTACGGCATAGCCGGCAGCGGCAGCGTGCTGGTGAAATAGAGAAAGAAACCGGGCGCATGACGCGCGGAGGCCGCAGGGCAGAAGGATCTTATGGTTTCCGGCCATTTGGATTGACGGCGCGCCGCGTTTTTTGTTATAATTCCACAGTATTATTGATTGCGAGGAAGAACAAATGACAAAGATCGAGAAAAAAGTAAAGAAGATAGGCGTTCTGACCAGCGGCGGCGACGCGCCGGGCATGAACGCGGCGATCCGCGCGATCGTGCGGTACGGCATATACCTCGGCCTTACTGTGGTCGGCATCGAGCACGGATATCAGGGACTGATCGATAATAAATTCAGGAGCCTCAACATGCGCAGCGTTTCGGACATTATCCAGCGCGGCGGCACAATTTTAAAAACCGCGCGCTGCGACGATTTCAAAACAGAGGCGGGGCAGCTGAAGGCGGTCAAAAACCTTAAGGACGCCGGTATCGGCGGGCTTATCGTGATAGGCGGCGACGGCACCTTTGCAGGAGCAAAGGCCTTAAGCCTTAGGGGCGTTCCGGCGATCGGTATCCCGGGAACCATCGACAACGATCTGGCGTATACGGACTATACCCTGGGCTTTGACACAGCGGTCAATACCGTCCTTGACGCCATCAATAAGATCCGCGACACTATGACCAGCCACGACCGTATCAGTATCGTCGAGGTCATGGGGCGCAGGTGCGGCGATATCGCGCTGTACGCGGGTATCGGCGGCGGCGCAGAGGTCATAATCGTGCCGGAGCACAAGATGACGATTGACGAGATCTGCGACAAGCTGAACGAAGGGCGGACAAACGGCAAGATCAGCGGGATCGTAGTGCTTGCCGAGGGCGCGGGGAAAGCCGAGGACTATGCCGCGGCTATCACCGAAAGAACGGGGCTCAGCATCCGGTCGACCGTCCTGGGCCACATACAGCGCGGCGGCACCCCCAGCAATCAGGACAGGATGCTGGCCAGCCGCTGCGGCGCGCACGCCGTAAGATTGATCTCCGAAGGGATCGGCAACCGGCTTGTCGGCATAAAGGACAATAAGATAATCGATATCGACATAACGGAAGGGCTCGCTAAAAAGCGCGAATTCGATATGGATATTTACAACACCGCAGCCATTCTCGCAAAATAAAGTCATATATGGTGGGACCGCCGCCGTGTGAGTGGTTTAGATCCCTCGCCGAGGCGAAACCTATAGGTAGACCAGTGTCATTGCGAGGAGCCGCCGAGCGGTTATATTGCTGAGGGTAAAAGACATTAGGCGGCGACGCGGCAATCCAGGAAGAAAGGCAGGGCAGTAAACCGGATTGCATAAGCCTTAGGCTCCAATGACGGCGATTATAAGTCGGCAGTGCTGCATTCTCATCTCCGCCGTGATATTTCGGCGTAACATTCGGAATTGAAATATGAAAGTTTCTTATACCTTAGATAAAACTACCAATCCGCCTACGTTCGTAACAGAACGGCTTATAATGCGCCCTTTCAAGGAAGGGGACGAGGGCGAGGTGTTCGCCTATGCGTCCGACCCGGTAAATACCGAGTTTATGCTGTGGGACAGGCACAACACGATCGAGGACAGCAAGGCGTTTATCCGGTTCGAGCTGGATTGCTATCGGCGCGGCAACTGCTATGACTACGCCTTCGTATTAAAGGAAACCGGCAAGATCATCGGCAGCGGCGGCAGCATGATAATCTATCCGCCGCACTGCGCCGAGATCGGCTATATAATCGATAAATCCTATTGGGGCAAGGGGCTCGTTCCCGAGGCGATGCGCGCGCTGATACATTATTATACGGAAGTTCTTACGCTCAGGCGTATCGAGGCAAAGCATTTTGCTGAAAACGAAAAGTCCGGCAGGGTCATGCAAAAACTCGGCATGCAGTACGAAGGCACGCTTAAAAGCAAGGTTTTCGCACAGGGGCGGTACTGGGACTGCGCGCAGTATTCCCTGATTCTGCCGCAGGGCGGTAAGTAAGCGGAAACCGATGCGGGGAGAAGGCCCGGCAACACGGCGGTAAATTGACCTGCAAAGGCAAACTCCGGAAAAGCAGGAAATATCCGCCAGTCTGGGGCAAAAACCATAAAATTTGCTTAATAAACGCGTAAAAGAAACGGAAAAAAATGGAACGGTTTGTAAAAACTGTTACAGAAACGTTACAAATAAACCGAAAAAAATTTAAAATATTTTGTCATAACCCCTTGACAAGCGTACAAATATATATTATAATGTGTATGTAATTAAGGATTGCTTCCTGGGTTACATCAAAGTTGCTCATCATTTTCCCCCTTATCATATATTTTGAGGAATGGCTGCCGCAAGGCGGCCATTTTTCATTTGCATGTGAAAATTCTGAAAAAAGGTATTTGTCAACGGGGGGGGGTAAAGTCAGTATAATTTTTAAAAGGGCTACTCTTGACAACGGGAAGCTTTTATAGATAAAGATCTGCAATTTGATGACAGTAATTTTGACTATATCGGCGCAAATGAAATGGTAGTCTGGTCGAGCCGCGCTATAATATTTCGATGTATGAACAGGCGCAAGCCGTCTTTACGTTAAGACAGCTTGCGCCTTTTGTGCAATTTTCTATATCATGCCTCAGCCTTATTTCAGCCGGTTTATCGAATAGTCCAGCCTTTTCAGTGTCTCTGATTTTCCCAGCAGTTCAGAAAGCTCGGTTGCGCCGCCGGGGGTGGAGGCATGGCCGCTGATCGCTATGCGCATTATCCAGAAGAGACCGGCGGTTTTAAGGTTGTGCGGTGCGGCAAGCGGTGAAAGCCGTTCAAACAGGGCGGAGTTCGTCCATTCCGTATCCGTTACTCCGTCCAGCGTCGTTTTTATTTCGGGCAGAAGGGTTTTGGCCAATGTTGCCGTCGTCTTGTTCTTCTCATGGTTATAAAGGCTTACATCGTACCCTTCAAATGCGTTTAAGAATTCCAGCCTTTCCGGGATGTCGGAGAATATCTCGGTGCGCCCTTGCAGAAGGTTCGATAAAAGCCGGTAATCGTATTTGCCCGCGGCGCAGGATCTGTCGTACCACGGTTTTGCGCGCGTATGGAATTCCTCCCGCGGCAGCTCCTTGATATACAGAGCATTGAGCCAGCGCATTTTCGGCTCGTCGAAAATAGAGGGGGACTTAGATAATCCGCTCAGCGAGAATGCGTCTATAAGCTCGGCAAGAGTGAATTTTTCGCGCGTGTCTTTCGGGTTCCAGCCAAGGAGCGCGATATAGTTTACGACCGCGGCCGAAAGATAGCCGCGCTTTATAAAGTCCTCGTAAGAGGCGTCCCCGTATCTTTTGCTGAGCTTCCTTTGCGCGTCCTTCATTATCGGCTGCAGGTGGATATATTGCGGTATTTCCCAGCCGAACGCCTTGTACAGGTGATTGTACTTCGGGGTGCTGGAAAGGTATTCGATGCCGCGTATGACATAGGTTATGCCCATCAGATGGTCGTCGACAACGTTGGCGAAGTTATAGGTCGGCATACCGTCGGACTTTATAAGGACGTTGTCCTCCAGCTCCTTGTTCTCAATGGTTATATCGCCGAAAACAAGGTCGGTATAGGTCGTGCTGCCCGTCTCGGGCATATTCTGGCGGATCACATAAGGCTCGCCGGCCGCAATTTTTTTGTCTATTTCCGCTTTTGTGAGCCTTAAGCAGTGTTTGTCGTACTTAGTCGCGCCGTCCTTGTGTATCTGCTCCAGCCGCTCTTTTTTGCAAAAGCAATAATATGCCGCGCCCGTCCTGATCAGCTCCTTCGCGTGTTTTTGATAGATTTCTTTCCGCTCGCTCTGTACGTACGGGCCGCACGGGCCGCCCTTGTCGGGCCCCTCGTCATAATTCATGCCGACCTCGGAGAGGGTCTTATAAATAATATCGACGGCGCCGTCCACATAGCGTTCAAGATCGGTGTCCTCGATCCGCAGCAGGAATTCCCCCTTGTTTTTGCGGGCGAAAAGAAACGCATAAAGCGCCGTCCGTAAATTTCCTATGTGCATATAGCCTGTGGGGCTGGGCGCAAAGCGCGTCCTTACATTTTGCATAACAGTATCATCCTTTTTTTTGCCGCTGAAGATATGTAAAACCCCGCAGGGCAGGGGCGGTTTAGAAAAAGCTTTCGCGCCGCCGCCTTATCTCTTTAACACCAAATATGGGTTTTTTGCGTAATCGCAGAGCTGCTGCTTAATCTTGTTATATTTATCTACCTTGCTGAGTATAAAATCCGTCTGGTTGTAGGAATAATTCCCGTCGCGGCCTATTATTATATGGTCAAGCAGCGGGATCTCGATCGCGGCCAGGGTTTGGGCGGCCTCGGCGGTCAGCCTGTCGTCCTCGGGCGAGGGATTGCAGTCGCCGGACGGGTGGTTATGCACAAGTATTATTTTGCTGGCGTTATACGTATTTGCCTTTAATATAATTGTGCGCACGTTCAGCGCAACCTTCTGCGGCAGGTACTCGGTCTGCATATTGATGTTCAGTACGCGGTCAGCCGAGTCCAGGCAAATGATATATACCAGCTCGACCTCCTCGAACTGCAGCCTGTTCTGAACGAACGCTATCACCGCCGAGGTATTGTTTAAGACCGGATGCTTGCCCAAATCCTTTAAGGGCATCATTTTCATTGCGTTATACGTTATGCTCAGGTCCAGCGCGGCGCGCTTGGTCATGCCCTTTACCTTGACCAGCTCGGACGGCGGCGTCTGCAGTACACGCAGGAAGGAGCCGAACGTATTTATCAGGGTGTGCGCGATATCGCAGGTGTTCTTCATCGGGATGTTGCGGTAAAGCAGCAGCTCCAATATTTCGTGCGGGGCGAAGCCTTCAAGCGACAAGCTGTGCTCGAACCTGTCATACATTCTGTCGCGGTGCTGCGAGTGTATATTCGAGGCGTCGGACTTATAAGGCTTTTTTCCGCCGGTACCGTTTTCTGTTTTCTCAATCATTTGTAAGGCCCCTTGCATTAATAGCGTTCAAGACATTTTACCATAATTCAAAAAAAATGTATAATGTAAACAATCCGCGCTATGATAAAAAGAGAGATCGCGGAAACGCTTGATAAATGCTCAGGCGTATTTTAGACAGATTTAAACAGGACGGAATTTATGGATAAAAAGACCGAAAAGCAGGTGATAAAAAGTCTGCAAAAGCTGATAAGCATCGACAGCGTAGAGAGCGAACCGGCCAGCGCTATGCCGTTCGGCAGGGGCGTGCACGACGCGCTGGGATTTTATCTGGACCTGGCGGCCGGAATGGGGTTTGAAACAAAAAGCTATGACGGGTACGCCGGGGAAGTAATCTTGCCGGGAAACGGCAAGGGCGGCAAAAAGGACGGCGTCGCGGTTCTGGTGCATTTGGACGTTGTGCCCGCGGGCGGCGGCTGGACTGTCCCGCCGTTTTCGGGAACTGTAAAGAACGGCAAAATATTCGGCAGGGGCGCGACCGACGACAAGGGCGCGGCCGTTGTGTGCCTGTACGTTATGAAAAAGCTGCTGGATGAAGGCGTAAAGCTTTCAAAAGATATCGTGCTGATCGCCGGCTGTGACGAGGAGAGCGGGCAGCTCTGCATGAAATACTATAAGGAAAACGCGGTGATGCCGGACTTGGGCTTCTCGCCTGACGCGGACTTTCCCGTAATCAATTGCGAAAAAACTATTTTGCAGCTTAAGCTGACTCTTGCGGCAGACAGCGGGTTTTTAGGGCTCGTGGACGCAACCGACAGCGGGACAAGGCCGAATATTGTGCCGGAGTATGCGTCCGCAACGCTTAAAAACGGCGAAAAGCTTTCGTTTGCGGGCAGGGCGGCGCACTCGATGGTATCCTTTGAGGGCGACAACGCCATCCACAAGCTTGTCACAGAGCTGCGAAAGCGTGCGGGGCAGGGCGGCAGCGCGGCCCTGGATTTTATGGCGGAGCGCTTATGCGATACTGACGGTGCAGGGCTGGATATCAAGTCCCGTGACGATAAAAGCGGCAGCCTGACGCTGAATTTCGCCTCGCTGAAACTTTTAAAAAACAAAACTCTGGAAATAGTTATCGATTTAAGATGCCCGCTGTCGCAGTCTTTGGAGAATATAACCGGCGCGATAAAGGGCAAAATGCCCCAAGGCGGCAGGATAGAGATATTGTACAATCAGCCCGGCCTGTACGTCAGCCCGGACGATCCGCTGGTCAAAACGCTGCTGTCGGCGTATGAAAAAATAACAGGGGAAAAGGGCGGCTGCATAATCAGCGGCGGCGGCACCTATGCCCGGCAGCTGAAAACGGGCGTGGCGTTCGGCCCGTCCGAGCCTAACGCAGAAAACAATATACACTCGGCGGACGAATTTGTGGAAATTGCGCGGTTAGGCACGATGTTCGATATTTATTACGAAGCGATAAAAAAGCTTGCGCAGTAGTTTCCTTTATTTCCCGCCTCTTGACTTTTTAATATACTCCACCGTATCGGTAAGGCTTTCTTTAAGGCCGCGCGGGCTGTACCCTAATTCGCGAGTCGCTTTTTCGTGTGTGAAGTCAGCGTTCGTGTTCAGGGTGTATATTGAATAACGGGTAAACAGCGGGCTTTTTTTGGCCAGCTTATAGTAAATTTCGGAAAACGGCGCGACGCACTTAACAAACCACGTCGGCAGGCGGCGCTTGACCGGTTTTTTATTGCATATTTCTGAAAGGCAAGAAAACATTTCGTCAATGGTGTAATTTTTGTTGCTTAAAAGATAGCATTCGCCGTTGCGGCCTTTATCTGCCGCGGAGATTATGCCGGCCGCCACGTCGCGGACGTCGACAAAGTTGTAGCCGCCTTTCGGCAGCGCGGGTATACCCTTATACAAATACGCCTCGGCCATATGCGTAAGGTGTGTGTTGCTATAATCGTTGGGCCCCGTGATCCCGGCGGGGTGGACGATAACGGCGTCAAGGCCCCTGTCATGCACGGCGTCCAAAACGGCCTGGGCGGCCTCGGCCTTGGATTTTGCGTACAACCCGTGGACGGCCGCGGGGTCGAAATGATCGACCTCGGCGATAGGCGATTCGTCCTTTTCGGGTATTGCGTGTACCGAGCTGACGTAGACCAGCCTCTTGGCCTTATATTTTATGCAGCACTCTATCACGTTTTTGGTGCCGCCGATATTGACCTCGCGCAGCTGCTTTTTGGTCTTCGGCGTGTCCATAATGGTGACGACCGCCGCCGCGTGTATCACATATATTTCCGCATCCCCCGCGTTTTCAAACACCGGGGCCAGCGTGCCGATATCGCGCACGTCGCAGCGAAAGAATTCCAGCTCCCCGTCAGTATATCCCATGCCGCGGTAGTCCAGCCTCTTTTCAAAATAAAGCGCGCGCACGCGCTCGCCTTTTTCTAAGAGCTGCCGCACCACGTTGTTCCCGACGAAGCCGGAACTGCCGGTTACGATAAATATCCTGTTCATATTCCGCCTTCCTTTACCTTACTGTTATTATAAGGCTATATCGGAAATTTTATCATAAACCGCTGACGAATTCAATCCTTATATGGTATAATCGGTTAAAAACAGGCTAAAAAGCAGAAGGCATAGATAATCGTGAGCATTTTAAACATAACCAATCTGTCGCACAGGTATGAGGACAAGGTACTTTTCGAGGGGGTAGACCTGTCCGTCAATAATTTCGAGCATTTGGGGGTAGTCGGATTTAACGGCGCGGGCAAGAGTACCTTTATGAAAATACTGACCGGCCAGGTCCTGCACGATTCGGGCGAGGTCAAGTGGCTCAACGGTATTTCGTACGGTTACCTTGATCAGCACGCCGACATCGACCGCAGTTTGACGGTAATGGATTACCTCAAAACGACATTTTCACGGCTGTTCGAACTGGAGGCGCGCATGAACGCGCTGTACGAGGGCATGGCGGCGATGACGGACGCGGACGAGATGGAGCGCGCCGCCGTAAAGGCCTCCAATATCCTGGACGAGCTGACAAAGGCCGATTTTTACGAGATCGAGGCGCGGATCAAGAAGGTAGGCAGCGGCCTCGGCCTCGCCGACATCGGCTGGGACGCGAAAATAGGGACGCTGTCGGGCGGCCAGCGCGGAAAGGTCATGCTGAGTAAATTGCTGCTGACCGATTTGGACGTGCTTCTTTTAGACGAGCCGACAAACTTTCTGGATATCGAGCATATCGCATGGCTGACCGAGACACTGAAAAGGTACAAGGGCACGTTTATCCTGATCTCTCATGACACCGGATTCTTAGACGCGGTATGCGAGGGCATTATCAGTCTTTCCAACCGTCAGATAAAGAAGTTCAGCGGCAACTATACCGCCTATATGGCGCAGCGGGAAATGCAGGACAAACAGTACGGCGAGGATTATATCCGCCAGCAGCGCGAGATCAAGAAGCTGGAGGAATACGTCGCCAAGAATAAGGCCAGGGCAGCGACAGCGGGAATGGCGAACTCCCGGCAGAAGCGCCTTGATAAAATTGTCGAGATCGCCAAGCCGGTGACGCTGAGTAAGCCGGAATTCCGCTTTCCGTATATTCTGATATCCGCGCGGGAGATATTGACGGTACAGGATCTTTTGATCGGCTATGAGGGCCGCGCCATCCTGCCGGAGATAAATTTCAGCGTTTTAAACGGCGACAGGCTGTGGATACGCGGCACCAACGGCATCGGCAAAACCACCCTCTTAAAAACTGTCATGGGCATGATCCCGAAGATCGGCGGCAGTTTTGAATTCAATATAAACGCCAAACCCGGCTATATGGAGCAGGACCTGATCTTTACGGACATCAGGATGAACGCGGTCAGCTATATGTCCGACGTGTTCCCAAAGCTTTCCAAGCAGGCGATAAGGACGATGTTGGGCGGCGTGGGCATCAAGCAGGAGCTTTCGACCAAGGCCGTCGAATTCCTCTCCGGCGGCGAGCAGATGCGCGTGAAGCTGTGCGCGCAGATGAACCGGCCCAGCAATATCCTTATCCTGGACGAGCCGACCAACCATCTGGATGTCAAGGCAAAGGAAGCGCTGCTTGAGGCCCTGCAGAAATACGAGGGGAACATAATCCTCGTATCGCACGAGATCCCGTTTGCAAAGGCGCTGTGTAATAAGGTTTTCGACGTCAAATAGCCTGCCATCTCCTTTGCCGGGCGGCGCACTATAGTCCTTGTCATTCAGGGCCGCAGGCGGGGAAACTTTTTCCGCGGCGATGAGTACAAAGAAAGTTTTTTTACGCGCATAATATTCCCGGCTTTACGCATACTAGAATTACCAAAGCGTAAATAGAGTTGAATCGATTAATTCTTTACAGAATGACTTTGATGAAAATCGTGTTGTTAAGAAAAGAGTTGCAAATGTTGATTCCTGTGTTTCGGTTTGGATACAAAAAAGAGAACCGAGCATAGGAATCAGACGAAGTAATCTTTATTTGTTGAAGAAATTCAAAGAAGTGAAGTTAGGTGATGTTTGAAAGCCAGTTGTTTGGTTCTTTTTTTTTACCCTCAAAATTGATTGCGCATTGTGCAGCAGCAAAAAAACTCGCTTTTAAGGAAAAAAGGCGTTTTTGTTTGCGTTTATCATTAAAGTGGTGTATAATGCATAACATAGTATCGAAAAGGTGCCTTTTGGGTGTTTTTTATTCAGAACTTTTTACTTACCATAGGTTAAATTATGTAAAAGCCGGGGCGCGTAATTGACAAAGGGCGATGCCGCTTTTTTATTCGGTCCGTAAGTACCGGACAAAAGCGCTGATAACGCGGTAACAAGAATCGCAGCTGTGTTCCGCTAATTGGTTGGATCTATTCATTTGCACTTCATAAAAAAGAAAAAGTTTTGGCCGTATTTTCGGCCGTTTATCAAAGTTTAAAATATATCGGAGAAGAAAACTGTGTCTTACAAAGAAGCAAACATTAACGACGTCAAAGCGTACCTCAGTATCAATTTCAGTCTGTTGGAGCTGCGGGAGGTCGCGGCAGAGATGGGCGTAAAGCTGCCGACAACGCTGAAAAAAGAAGCGCTTATCGACGCGATCCTGGAGATCGCGACAGGCGAGACCGATCCGTATACCAAGATCAAGGCCGGCAGAAGGGTCGTCGGGCAAAAGAACTATAATATGATAGACTCGGCGATGAGGGAGATCAAGCAGCGTTTGGGCGATACCGCGCCCGCCACGGTGCTGCGTGAGAATCCTGTGGTCGAACGGCTGCCCGTGCCGCCGGAGGCCTTTACCGGCGCGGAAGTGCGCGAGGGTGTCCTGGAAATACACACGAACGGTTTCGGCTTTTTAAGGGCGAAGAATTACGAGCCGGGCGACGGCGACGCGTTCGTCAGGACGGAGATCATAAAGGGCTTAGGCCTCAGGAAAGGCGACTGGGTCCGGGGCAACGCGTACAAGCAGCGGAACGAGGGCAACCTGGCGATAACCGATAATATTTACATCAACGGCGTGCAGGCGTCGGGGTATATCCGCCGCCCCGTGTTCGAGGATATGACGCCGATCTATCCTGACAAACGGCTCGATATGGAGACGCCCGGCGGCAAGAGCGACGTCGCGCTGCGCTGTATCGACCTTATCGCCCCGATAGGCAAGGGGCAGCGCGCTATCATCGTATCGCCGCCCAAGGCCGGTAAGACCACGATATTAAAACAGATCGCCAATTCAATAGTCGTAAATAATCCGGACGTGCACCTTATCGTCCTGCTTATCGACGAGCGGCCCGAGGAAGTCACCGACATGCAGCGCAGTGTAAAGGGCGAGGTCGTTTACAGTACCTTTGACGAAATGCCCGACCACCATACCCGCGCTGCGGAGCTGGTGCTTGCCAGGGCGAAGCGCCTTGTCGAGGCGGGGCGCGACGTCGTGATCCTGCTTGACAGCCTGACCAGGCTGGCAAGGGCCTACAACCTTACCATCGAGGCCAGCGGCAAGACGCTGTCGGGCGGTATCGACCCCGCCGCGCTGCACAGCCCGAAACGCTTTTTCGGCGCGGCCAGAAATATTGAGAACGGGGGCAGCCTTACCATAATTGCCACCGCTCTTGTCGATACCGGCAGCCGTATGGACGAAGTAATTTACGAGGAGTTCAAGGGAACGGGCAACATGGAAATACACCTTGACAGGAAATTGTCAGAAAAGCGTATTTTCCCGGCGATCGACCTCAACAAGTCCAGCACCAGAAGAGAGGACCTGCTGCTTACCCAAAAGGAATTGGAGGGTATCTGGAGTATAAGGAAGATATTAAGCGTCGGCGACAGCCAGGAGGCGACCGAGAACCTTATCATGATGATGCTCAAGACCAAGACCAACGCCGAATTTATCGACAATTTGCAGGGCTGGCTGAAGTCCTTAAGATAGAGCCGGGCGCACCGGCGTTTTCAGCGGTCATTTGCGGCCCAGGCGGGCGCGGAAAAATAATAAAACCGCCGCGGCTGTGGATAACTCAATGTAAAAATGCAAAAAATGTGGATAACTCATAGAGTTATCCACATTTTTTGTAATATGATGGGAATGTTAAAGGCAGTAGATAGTCGAAACTAGTCCTCTTTCAGGTTGGGGTTGTATGCCTTGACTGAGTTCTTGCCCAGCTTCTTTGCGTGGTACATGGCTATATCCGCGCACTTTATCAGTGACTCCGCGTCGCCGGCGTGCAGGGGGAAGAAGGCGACGCCTATGCTCATGCTTACATTATATTGCCGCGCCAGCGCGCTTTCCCCGGACGTATTGAACGACTTAAGCATCTTTTCGGCGAAGGCGACCGCGGCAGTGATGTCTTTTGCGGTCGTGTTGATGACGACGAACTCGTCGCCGCCGAAGCGCGCCGCGATATCCATGGAGCCGGCCGCGGGACGGTATGCCATATTGCCGTCGCCCATAGTTTTTTTCATAAATTCGGCAAAGTGCCGCAGCATATTGTCGCCGGCCTCGTGGCCGAAATTATCGTTCACCTGCTTGAAGTTATCGAGGTCGATAAAGTACAGCGCGAATTTGTCGTGCTGCCTTGTCACCAGCTCGTTCAGGGTCTGGAAAAGGAAGGCGCGGTTGGGGATCCTGGTCAGCTTGTCATAATAGGCCATGGTGTGGATCTCCGCCTGCAGCCGCTTCCTTTCGGTGATCTCGGATATCGCGCCGCTTGCGCGGTTGAACACCCCGGACTTGTCAAAATGCGCCTTGCCGCGCAGGTTGATCCACGCGCCGCCGCCCGCCTTCGGTATTTCAAACTCGATCTCGAAAGAATCGATCTCCTTGGCGGCCATGCGGTACGTCTCGCCGCGCAGTTTCTTGGCGTTGGTTTCGCCCAGTAGCGTATAGAATTCCTCGATGGGCATTTCCGCGCCGTCCTTTTCAAGCAGGGGCATATCCAGCATGCCGAACAGCTGGCGCCCAAGGTATACGCTGCCCGCGGGTATGCTGTAATCGAATATGGCGTCGGACGCCGAGGAAACCGCGGTCTTATAGCGTTCCTCCTGTATCTCCAGCTGTTTGCCGATCGCGGCGTTCTTGTCCGTCATATATTTGACGACAAAAAACATGAACACAAACAGCGCGGCCAAAGTAACGTACAGGATAATATTGTTTACGAGCCGCATATTTGTCTGTTTTATAAAAGTCGAGTCCTCGATGTCGATGGCCAATACTGCCACGATACCGCCATTTTCCGTTTCCGCAGGATCGGTCAGGGGTATGGCGTAAGTCCTGTAAACCCCCCATTCGTCCTTAAGCCTGACAACGTCTACGTCCTTCCCGGCCCATACGTCATTGAAGATTTCCGCATTCGCCGAATCCAGCGGGTACGGGTCGCCGCAGAAGGTGGGATCATCCGGATCCTCGTCAGTGTCCATAACGAAATACCAGTTGGCGCCGATCTTGTAGATCACATAGATATTAGTCACGGACATCGATTTTGCCGTCGCCCTTAAG
The DNA here is from genome assembly GCA_031553565.1 of Eubacteriales bacterium. Lineage (GTDB taxonomy): Bacteria > Bacillota > Clostridia > Christensenellales > DUVY01 > JAVBLK01. The sequence goes on along the minus strand of JAVBLK010000002.1, from coordinate 3,518 downwards.
GTAGAAAGTATGCTCTGATAGCCGGCGTCCTGCGTCAGCAGCTCGCTCCGTCCCGTTTTAGGCCGGAAATCTTTTATATCCGCGCCGGAAATATGGTCGTCCGCCGCCGCCGCCGAGGAGATAAGGTGTCCCTCGACGCTCTCCTTTAAAATTTCGTCCGAACGCCTTGCAGTTATTCCGTTGATCACAGCGACTACAACAAATACCAGCACAAAAAAGGCTGCAAGCCCCGTGAAAAGATAGACCCGGAAGTCTTTCTTTTTGTCCATAAAATATTTACTCCGTTCAATTATAAAATTCATTGCTTACTATATACAAATTATACCATTATCTTAAAATAATTGCAACTAAAAAGTAAACGAAATGTAAACAATTTTGTCGAAAAATCTGAAAGCGGGCACAAAAAGAAAAATTCCGGGAAAAATGAAAAATAAAAGCAGCTACCGCCGCCGGGATATGTTAACATCATATATAGCGCGTGAGCACGCTCCCGAAAATGGTTTATACGTTTTTTGGGCGACGGGAAACGGCCGCGTGCAGCCGCCCGCAACATAAAGAAAACGGCGGCGGAATAAACTAAGTATGTCCGTGGAAGCTATTTCACGGACGGGAAAAGGATAAATAAAGATATGACATTGATGGAGCAGGAAATTTTTCAGCAGCCCGACGCGCTGAAAACCGCCGCGCTTTTGAACGCGCCCGCTATCAGGGAGTTGAAAACGGCTGCGGGCAAGGCCAAAATACGCAGCGTCGTCATGGCCGCCAGGGGCAGCAGCAATCACGCATGCATATATTTTAAATACCTGTGCGAGGTCTATGCCGGGCTGCCGGTCTCGTTCGCGGCGCCGTCCGCGCTGACGCTGTACGGCGGCAAGCTAAGCTATAAGAACACGCTGGTCATCGGCGTTTCGCAGAGCGGGGCGGCAAAGGACGCGCTGACGGTCATGCGCCGCGCAAAGGAAACGGGCGGGCTGGTCGCCGCGGTCACCAACAATAAGGACAGCGAAATGGCGGGGTGCGCGGATTTTCATCTCTTTTTGGGCTGCGGCGCCGAACAGTCGGTTGCCGCGACAAAAACCTTTACCGCGCAGATGTACGTCCTCGCCCTGCTTGCCGCGGCGCTTTCAAAGGATAACGGACTTAGAACCGCGCTTAAAACCGTGCCCGCGATTGTAAAAAAGACGCTGAAACTGAAAGGACAGCTGAAGAAAGCGGCGCTGCGCTATCTGGACGCTCCCGACGGCTATATACTTGCCCGCGGCACCAACTACGCCGCCGCGCGCGAGGCGGCGTTAAAGCTGATGGAGACGACGTATTTCCGGGCAAGGGCGTTTGCCGCGTCGAACTTTCATCACGGCCCGTTCGCGGTCATGAGCCCCGCCACCCGCGCGCTGCTTTTCTGCCCGGCGGGGGAGAGCTTTGCCAGTATGAAAGAAATGCTGGCTAAGCTGAAAGATACCGGCTGTGATATAACCGTTTTTTCAGACGACGAAGCTTTATGCGCGGAGGCGGATTCATTTGTGCTTACGCCGTCCGCGCCCGACAGTGTTTCGCCGTTCATATACGTTGCAGCGGCGCAGCTTTTCGCGCTCTCGCTTGCTGAAGCCAAAGGACTGAACCCGGACGCGCCCAGAGGCCTTAAAAAAATTACCGTAACGGTATAATCGTTATTAAGTCTCCGTAAGAGGGGGTTAAACCCCTCGCCTTAAGGCGAAGTAAAAAGAAAAGAAAACGGGTGAAAAACAGCAGTGCGGTGTCATCCTGAGCAAAGCGAAGGATCTTAAGGCAACGGTGATCTTAAATTACAAGATTCTTCACTGCGTTCAGAATGACAAGGCGTTAAGGAAGCGATGAATAAATGAGATCAATTTAGAGCAAGTATTTTTTAGTCTGGAAATGACTTATTTTTGCAGCAAATAGTAGAACTATTTGCAATAAAAGAAGGCATTTATCGACAAAAAAGACGCGGCTATAAATTATATCGAATTATTCAGCGATTCCTTAATACCTTTAGACGGCTTTTGCCGTCCTCCGAACCTACCGGCTTTAGTCGGTAGTGGTTTAGTTTGGATTTGCGGCGGCGCCACGCATTATTATTTGCCGGCGAATATATGGCAATATTAATCTGCGCCTGAAAAATCGCTCATTTTAACCGCCGCTTAGTATTCTTGTTTCAAATATTTCACAGCGTAAACTTGTCGGTTTTTGGCGATTTTTGTTAAATTCTGCCCTTTACAAGGCCGGAGTATTGTGTTATAATATTTTAACTATAATTTACGGCGTTTATTATGAGGCCGAAAGAAAAGGACTGTACGCCATGGAGCCTGCGATAATTTCACCTGACGCGGCGGGGGATAGTGATATCTTGGACTTAACCGGAAATACAACTACAAACAAGCTTATCCTCCTTTTTGTGTTTGACAAGATGGAAATCCCGCTTACGGAAAATACGGTCGTCGAAATGTGCTCCAGCCGTAACAACTGGATCACTTATATGGAATGCACCGAGGCGCTGGGACAGCTAATCGAGACAGGCTTCATCTATTCGCCGGAGGGCAGCCAAAAGGATAATAATTATACTATCACGCCGGACGGCAGGATGTGTCTGGCGCATTTTTTTATCCGGATCCCGACTACCTTGCGCGGCGAGATAACCGATTATATCCGCGACAACAGGATGCACTTCCGCCGCAAGCAGGAATATTTCCGCGATTATTTTATGAACGCGGACGGCACCTATACAGTGCGGCTGCGTATACACGACCCCGTCAAGACGGTATTGGAAATACAGCTGAATGTGGCAAATAAATATATCGCCAAGTCCGTTTATAATAAATGGGAAGAAAAGGCCGCGCAGGTTTACAGCACACTGCACGACCTGCTGATTGAAAACTGATGTGCTGGCCGCACGGGCAGTATTTCAATAAAATACAGCCTTGCCATACTAAACAAAGTGAAGTATCTTTTATCGATTTTTCTGCATTACTGCTTAAGATCCTTCGTTTCACTCAAGACGACAAAGATAGGCTTAGTAAGATAGCCGCTTAAGCAACAATGCTGATGCAGAATAGTATTTTGATTATATTTTACAAGGAATTTATATTATGGAAACGTACAGAACAATGGAATCTTACCTTACCAGCGGCACATGCAGCAAGCAAATCATCTTCAGGGTCGAGGACAACGTGCTTACAGAATGCCGTTTTGTGAACGGATGCAGCGGCAACCTTCAAGCGGTCACAAGGCTTGCCGTAGGGATGCAGATTGACGATTTGATCGAAAGATTTAAGGATATCAAGTGCCGTAACAATACCTCTTGTCCCGCGCAGCTTGCGGCGGCGTTGGTTCAATATAAAAATGGTAACGGGAAGTAAAGATAAGCGCAACTTTGCAGATGAAGGCGGATTGAGAAATGGTTGAATCAAGATGCGGAATATTATGCTCGGAATGCGGATACAAGGAACAAGTCGGCTGCAAGGGCTGCGTCAACATCGATAAGCCGTTTTGGGGCGACGCTT
>JAVBLK010000008.1:0-18383 GCA_031553565.1 Eubacteriales bacterium | reverse complement strand
AGCTTTTTTTCTGCAAAACTCAAAACTCAAAACAGAGGTTATCCACCTCAGTTTTGTCAAACAAAAAAACAACAGTACTATTTATCCACAGCCGAAAATACACAGCTTTTCTTCGCTTTTATATCCGTTTTTCGTTCCGCCGCATCCCTCCCCAACAAAAAAGAGGCTATCTCACTTTTTTTACCGTGAGACAGCCCCTTTTTTACGCCCTAAAAAAATGCGCATAGGAGACAAAACAAAGCTGAATAACAATTAAGAGTATATAAATATGGTATAAACTTACATTTTTTATCACATTCTTTTCAGCCGCCTATTGACTAAACGTATAAATATGTTATAATTTACTTACGATATAGCGATTGCCGGCATTACGCGTTCTATCGGGGTTTATGCGCCGGCTTGGTCAGCATCAGCGGCTGTGGAGGCATCAAGGTATGAGGGATAAGACGGCGGAATTCTTGTTTCATCAAGGGACGAATTATTTTTCATACAGATATTTGGGCTGCCATTTTGAAAAGGCGGCGGGGAAAGACGGCGCGGTATTCAGGGTCTATGCGCCGGCAGCAGCGGCCGTTTCGGTCGTCGGGGATTTCAACGGTTGGGATGAAGAACAGGGGGAAATGGCGCGCATAACGGAGCAGGGCATTTACGAGTGCTTTGTACCCGGAGTTTCCTTATCCCAGAATTATAAATATCTTATAACCGCCGCGGACGGGCGCAAGCTGTACAAAGGCGACCCGTACGCTTTTCACGCGGAAAACTCCGCCGGTTTTGCCAGCAAGGTATACGGGCTTACAGAGACGGATTTTACCTGGGGCGATAAGGCATACACAGAATACAGGGCGTCTGTCGATCTGTACAACAGCGCGATAAACATATACGAGGCGCTTATCGGCAGCTGGCGCAAAAATCCGGACGGCAGCTGCTATTCCTATAAACAATTCGCGGACGAGATAGTGCCGTATGTGCGGCAGCGCGGCTATACTCATATCGAGCTTATGGGTATCGCCGAGTATCCCTACGACGGCTCGTGGGGCTATCAGGTCACGGGGTATTATGCGCCGACCTCGCGCTACGGCACTCCCTTAGATTTTTGTTATCTTGTCGATCTCTGTCACCGGCACGGCGTCGGCGTTATCCTGGACTGGGTGCCGGGGCATTTTCCTAAGGACGCCCAGGGCTTATATGAATTTGACGGGGAATGCGTGTACGAGAACAAGGGCTGGGACCGGCGCGAGCACGCGTCTTGGGGGACGCGCAGGTTTGATTACGGCAGGCCGGAGGTGCAGAGCTTTCTTATCAGCAACGCAATGTACTGGCTGACCGAGTACCATATCGACGGCTTGCGTGTGGACGCGGTCGCAAGTATGCTTTATCTGGATTACGATAAGAAACCGGGCGAGTGGATCCCGAATATAAACGGCGGCAACGAAAACCTGGAGGCCGTCGCATTTATCAAGAAGCTGAATACCGCCGTCTTTGAAAGGTTTCCGAAGGCGATGATGATCGCCGAGGAGTCGACCGCGTGGCCGATGGTCACAAAGCCTGTCGGCTCGGGCGGGCTGGGCTTCAACTTCAAATGGAATATGGGCTGGATGAACGACGTATTATCCTATGTGCAGGCCGACCCGTATTTTCGGAAGGATATGCATAAGAACCTGACGTTTTCGTTCTTTTACTGCTTCTCCGAAAACTATATCCTGCCCATATCCCACGATGAGGTCGTACACGGCAAGCGCAGTCTGTTGGACAAGATGTTCGGCGGCTATGAGGAAAAGTTTGCCGGGCAGAGGGCGTTCCTGGGCTATATGATCGCTCATCCGGGCAAAAAGCTGACGATGATGGGCTGCGAGTTCGGCCAGTTTTCGGAATGGGATTTTAAAAAAAGCCTGGACTGGAACCTTCTTGCCTTTGATTCCCACAAACAGCTGGACAAGTATACCGCCGCCCTCAATGAATTCTATCTTGAGAATCCCTGCCTGTGGGAAATCGACACATCCTGGGAGGGGTTTAAGTGGATCGTATCTGACGACAGCGCCCAGAATATCGTCGTCTTTATGCGCATAGATAAAAAGGGCGGACAGCTTATCGCAGTCAGCAACTTTTCCCCCGTAGCCAGGGAAGGATACCGCTTCGGCGTGCCGTCGGCCGGCGTGTACGAGGAAGTGTTTTCCTCGGATTCGGCGGCTTTCGGCGGCGGAAATAACCTTAACGGCAAAAGCATCTTATCCGCCGCGCTGCCCGCGCACGGCTTCGGGCATTCTATAACAATACTTGTCCCTGCAAACGCGACGCTTTTTATCAGGAAGAAACCGAAACTCAAAATAGAGCCTAAAAAAGAAACGCAGGCTAAGACAACGAAAAAAGCAAGCGGCGGGAAAGAACTCCTGAACGCAGAAAAAAAAGAAAAACGCGTAAAATAGCGCGTACAATAACCGGAGAATCGTGCAAATGCCTGACGCGGGCCGGTTTCCGCGTAATAATAGTCAGCAAGGGGTAACGGAAAATGAAACAAAACAAGTGTATTGCAATGCTGCTGGCCGGGGGGCAGGGGAGCCGTCTGTACGCGCTTACCAACCGGATCGCAAAGCCCGCCGTATCTTTCGGCGGCAAGTACCGCATCATCGACTTCACGCTGTCCAACTGCGTCAATTCGGGCATCAATACCGTGGGGGTGCTGACGCAGTACCAGCCGCTTGTCCTGCACGACTATATCGGCAACGGCGAGCCGTGGGATCTGGACCGCAATTACGGCGGCGTGCACCTGCTGCCGCCATACCAGGCAAAGAGCGGCGCCGAGTGGTACAAGGGGACTGCGAACGCTATTTTTCAGAATCTGGGCTTTATAAGCAGCTACGAGCCGGAGCACGTGCTTATTTTAAGCGGCGACCATATCTATAAAATGGATTACAACAAGATGCTGGACTATCATATCGAAAAGAACGCCGACTGTACGATAGCCGTTATTTCGGTGCCTATAGAGGAGGCGTCCAGGTTCGGGATACTCAGCTTTGACAGGACGGCGCGCATCACCGATTTTGAGGAGAAGCCGAAAAAACCGAAGAGCAACAACGCGTCGATGGGGATCTACATATTCAAGCGCGAGGTTTTGGAAAGGGCGCTGATAGAGGACGACCGGGACGCCGCGTCCCAAAAGGATTTCGGTAAGAACGTCATACCTAAGCTTTTGGCACAAAAGGGCGCGATGTTCGCATACCGGTTTGACGGCTATTGGAAGGACGTGGGCACGCTGACCAGCCTGTGGGAAGCCAATATGGATCTTATCGGACGGGAGCCGGGCTTTGATATCAGTACCGCCGAGGGCAGGATCTATTCGCGGAACGGCGCGATGCCGCCGCAATATGTCGGCGCGGGCGCAAGGGTCGAGAACAGCCTTATGACCGCAGGATGCAGGATCTACGGCACGGTTGAAAATTCGGTGCTGGCGGCGGGCGTATTTGTAGGCAAGGGCGCGGTCGTTAAAAACAGCGTCATCCACGAGAACGCCAGGATAGAGGAAAAGGCCGAGGTCAATTTCGGCATAATTGACGAGGAAGCGGTCGTGGGCAAGGGCGCGCGGGTCGGCGACGATAAAAGCGATAAAGACCATATTGCGCTGATAGGCAGGGCGGTCAGGCTGCAGCAGAAGGCGCAGGTCAAGAGCGGCGAAATCGTGGACGGCGGGGCGGCGGAATAATCATTGCAGGAGCAATATAGAAAGGCGGTGGCAATATGAAAACGATGGGAATAGTTTTTTCAAATATACACGACGCGGATATCAGCGAGCTGACGCGCGCGCGGACGCTGGCGTCGGTGCCGTTTTGCGGCAGGTACAGGCTGATCGACTTTGTGCTGTCTAATATGACCAACAGCGGCATAACGAAGGTCGGCGTTATTACTAAGAGCAACTATCAATCGCTTATGGATCATATAGGCAGCGGCAAGCATTGGGATCTTTCCAGAAAGAACGGCGGCGTGATAGTCCTGCCCCCGTTCGGCGCGGAAGGCAGCACAACGCTGTATCATAACCGGCTGGACGCGATTAAGGGCGTTATGAGCTTTTTAACGCGCAGTACCGAGGACTATGTCATAATGTCCGATTGTGATAATGTGTGCTGTATGGATATGCAGGACATCGTGGACAAGCATATCGAGCGCGCCGCCGATATAACCGTGGTGTACAACCGCGCCGAGGTTGACGGCGGGTCAAAGCGCACCCGCATCATATTCGATATCGAAGGCGGCGGCAGGGTCAAGAAGGTGCGGATCCTTGACAAGGTGACAGGCTTGCAGAATACTTACCTCAATATTATGTGCGTGTCGCGCCTGTTCCTTATCAAGATCATCGAGGACGCGATCGCCCAGAACCTGCACAGCTTTTCGCGCGAGGTGCTGATGCAGAATGCAGATAATTATAAGATATTCGGATACAACTTAACGGGATATTTTGCATGTATCGACTCTATGCCCAGCTATTACCGCTGCAACATGGAGATGCTGGAGGAGCAAAAGCGCGCGGCGGTCTTCGGCGTCAAAAATTTCCCGATATACACCAAGGTCAAGGACTCTCCGCCCGCGCGGTACATGTCCTCCGGCAGTGCGTCCAACAGCCTGATCGCAGACGGCTGCGTGATCGAGGGGTGCGTTGAAAACAGTATTCTGTTCCGCGGCGTAAAGGTCGGCGAGGGCGCGGTCGTAAAAGACAGTATCATTATGCAGGACGGCATCATCTCGCGCGGGGCATCCCTTTCGGGGGTCATTGCCGATAAGAACGTGTTTATCAAGGAAAAGCGTGTGCTTGCCGGCTGTGCGGAGCTGCCGTATCTGATCGGCAAAAACTGCATCCTCTGACCCCGGCGGCTTACTTCGGCCATGATCGGGGCGAAAATCGGAACCTGCGCCATTGGGATGTAGGTTTCACCGCTATCCCAATGGCGCAGAACCAGCTTTTTCACCCCGCTGACGGCCAAATTAAGCCGCCTGGCCGCGTGAGGGCTTTACTCGCCTTGCGGTATCGCCTTTTTTTAGGGTCGGGATTGTGGTATAATTATCCGCGTTTTAAATTACCGAAACGTCGAAGTCTTTTTGGTCTAAAATCCCCGTAAACCCTTGATAATAGGCTCTGCTATTGCCTGCGGTTTTACGGAAATTTTATCCCTCAAAAATCCTTTCGTCGTTTTTGGTAATTTAAAACGCTACTTAGTATGAGAATAATTTTCAGGGAGGACTGAACATTGGAAAAAATAATCGAGCAGGTCAAAATATCTGATTTTGCCGAAAAGCTGCACCTTGAGATATTGAACAAGGGCGAGCATGAGTATATTACGTTTTCGACGGTCAACGTCAACAGGCCGGCGATGTTTTTATCGGGGTTCCAGCAGCTGTTTCCCAAAGAAAGGGTACAGCTGATCGGCGAGACCGAGACGGCCTACCTTGCCACGCTCACTCCGGCAAAGGCCACTACGATCCTTAACGAGCTGTTCAAGCAGAAGTTCCCCTGCCTTATAATCAGTACAAAGCTGGAGCCCAGGCCGGAGCTGCTTTCGGCCGCGAAAAAGTGCGGCGGCCCCGTTTTCCGCGCGGAAAAGAACACGACCGCCATCATGAACGAGCTGGTCTTGTACCTTAACGACCTTTTGGCGCCGACCGAGAGCCGGCACGGCGTACTTGTCGATATCTACGGCATCGGCGTTATGCTGACCGGCAACAGCGGGGTAGGTAAGAGTGAGACCGCGCTGGAGCTGGTGCAACGGGGGCACCGTCTGATCGCCGACGACGCGGTCATCATTAAGAGGATCAATGACCGGCTTGTCGGCACCAGCCCGCCCATTATCCGCTATTTCATGGAGGTGCGCGGCATAGGCATCGTAGACATACGCAGTATGTACGGAGTGGGCGCGGTCATGATGAGCCAGACCCTTGACCTGATCGTCGAGATGGAGATCTGGAACAATCAAAAGACATACGACCGCCTCGGGCTTACCGACGAAACCAGCGATATCCTGGGCGTAAAGGTGCCTCGCATAGTCCTGCCCGTCAAGCCCGGCCGGAACCTCGCCATCCTTTTAGAGGTAGCCGCCAGAAACCACAGGCTGAAGTCGCTGGGATATAACAGCGCGGAGGAGCTCGACAAGCGTATAATGTTCTAAGGGCTTCGCCCCACACCAATCGCAAAATTTTCAGGCATAAAAATTTTGGTGCGGACTACTGTAGGAGTCCTTTTCAGGGAGACCCTGAAAAGTCGATTCCTTTTTCTTTGTGCTGCCGCACGGCTATACTGAAAAGCGGCTATATATGCCGTACGCATGTACTCAAAAGTAATGGCGAGGGGAAAATTAGAATTATAAAAGAAATCAATATGTAGATTCATTGAGCATTTTTTTGAATATTTTGTTCGCTTCCAAAAATCGGTTTTTGCATTATTATCATCGGTTTGCCGTATTATACTGTATGGTAATACGGTATTACGTGCCGCTTGCGCCCTATACGACCTTTCGGGTGGGCGGGCCGGCGGACGTGTTTATGACGGCGGAGAGCGCGGGGGATATCGGCGCGGCGCTGGAGGGCTTTTTCCTTAACAGCACTCCGTACTTTGTCTTGGGGGCGGGCAGCAACGTGCTTGTTCCCGACGAGGGCGTAAGGGGCGCGGTGCTGCATATCGGGCGGGGCTTTGATAAAATCGAGGTTTCGGACGATATTATATATGCCGAGGCGGGCGCAAGGCTGTCAAGCGTTGCCGCCGCGGCGTGTATGGCGGAGCTGTCGGGGCTGGAGTTCGCCGCGCATATCCCGGGGACGTTAGGCGGCGCGGTATTTATGAACGCGGGCGCGTTCGGCGGCGATATGGCATCGGTTACCGAGTGCGTTTCAGCATACGACCGGGACGGGCGCGGACGGCGCGGATACGGGAATGCGGAGTGCGGCTTCGGTTACCGGCACAGCGTATTCAAAGCTTCGGGCGCGGTGGTAACGGACGCGCGGCTGCGGCTGAAGCCGGATAGCCGGACGGCTATACGGGAAAGGACGGACGAATATCTGAAAAGAAGGAAGGCATCCCAACCGCTGGGGACGCATAACGCCGGCAGTATTTTCAAGGCGGCGGGCGGCGTTCCGGCAGCGGTTTATATAGACAAATCGGGCTTAAAGGGGTATAATATAGGCGGTGCGGAAGTTTCACAAATCCACGCGAACTTTATCGTCAATCGCGGCGGCGCGACGGCAGGCGACATCAAGGCTCTTATCGGGTTTGTTGCCGAAAAAGTGAAGTCGGGATTCGGAATAACGCTTCAGCCCGAAATTATTATATTATAGCTGCTTAAACGAGAGCGCAAAAGAATCCGCGTTTCCGGCAAGGTACACTTAAATTTTTGAAAGGAAAGACAGACACCAACACATAATGGATTTTTACGGAGATTATCATACGCACACGCCGTACAGCCACGGCAAGGGTACGATATTGCAGAACGCCGAAGCGGCGGCGGCGAAAGGCTTTAAGCAGGTTGCCATAACCGACCACGGCTTCCGGCATATGGCCTACAACGCAAAGCGGCGGTTTGTCCCCGATATGCAAAAAGAGATCGCCGCGGCGAAACAGGCGTGCGGCATCGACGTGCTTTTCGGTCTGGAAACGAACATCACGGGCATGGGCGCGATCGATATCAGGCCGTCGGATTATGAATTCCTGGATATCATCCTCTGCGGCTATCACAAATTTGTCGCGCCGAAAAGGGCGCGCGATTTCCGGCATTTCTTCGGCAACCTGATGTTTTACGGGCGGGAATGGCATACGAAAAAATGGCTGCAGCGAAATACCGACGTATACCGTTCGGTGATCGAAAGCTATAAAATAGACGTCATCACCCATATCAACCTCGGTATGCGCGTCGACTGCCGGCAAGTGGCGGCGCTGTGTAAGGAGACGGGGACGATGATCGAGCTTAACGGCAAGGGCATTGCCTTTACCGACGACGAGCTGCGCGCCATGATAGAAACGGGCGTGCAATTTATCGTGAATTCCGACGCGCACAGCGCGGACAGGGTCGGTGACTTCTCGGTGCCGCTGGCGCTTTTGCAGCGCGTGCCGGTGCCCGAGGCGCAGATAGCCAACCTTAACAAAAAGCCGGTCTTCAGATCGCAGAAAGACCGCAGATAGCCGCTTTTCTTGGTATTCAAACGAAAAGAAGCGGCCGGACAGCTTTCTTTTGACGGGCATTTTACGCATATAAAAATGTCCGAGGAGAAAAAAAGTGCAGCAACTGATAATCGTTTCGGGTATGAGCGGCGCGGGCAAATCGCAGGCCTTAAAGGTCTTCGAGGATCTGGGCTATTACTGCGTGGACAACCTGCTCCCCCAGCTTATAATAGAGGTCGCAAGGACCGTCGGCTCCGGCAGTATGCAGGATTTCAACAAGGTTGCCCTTGTAGTTGACAGCCGCGGCGGCGAATTCTTTAAGGGGATATATTCTATCCTCGATCTGTTGAAGCTGAACGGGATCAGTTACAAACTGCTCTTTTTGGACGCGCGCGACGATATCCTTATCAACCGGTACAAGGAGACGCGGCGTTATCACCCGCTGTCGCCGAAAGGTATCCCCAGCGTGGGGGTGACGCTGGAACGCAAGCTCCTGGAACCGCTGAAAAAGATGTCCGACGAGGTGATCGATACCTCGGATATGTCGGTCAAGCAATTAAAGCAGGCGATCTACACGCGGTTTAATCTGGAAACGGACAGCGCCGACGTAAATATAATCTCGTTCGGCTTCAAACGCGGGATCCCGCCCGACAGCGACTTTGTCTATGACTGCCGCTTCCTTCCTAACCCGTTCAATATCGAAAGCCTCAGGCACCTGACCGGCCTCGACAAGCCCGTTTACGACTATGTTATGGAGCAGGAAAAGACGGCGGCGTTTATAAAAAATATCGCATCGCTTATAAAGGCCGTGATCGGCGACTATAAGCAGGACGTAAAGAAAACGCTGATATTATCGATAGGATGTACCGGCGGCAAGCACCGCTCGGTCGCCGTTTCGGTAAAAGTAAACGAGCTGCTGAATAAGGCGGGGATAGTTTCAACATTGCAGCACAGGGATATTTTCATCGATTAGGCGCTGCCGCACGGCAGTCCGCTAAGCTTTTCCGCGATAACCGACGGAACCGGAGAAAAATATTTGACTTTTTCATATACCGTAAAAAATGAAATAGTAAGGCTGACGCCCGAAAGCCCTGAATGCGCGTTGTCCGAGCTGGCGGGGATCATCCACGCTGGCGGCGAGCTGGGTATCGCCAGTATCGGCTATTATATCGAGATCGTCGCGGGCAACGACCTTATACAAAAACGCGCGGACATGCTTATGGATAAGCTGTACGGCGTTACCGGCGAGTTTACCGCATACGAAGGCGGCCTCAAGAACCAGCGCTGCGTCTGGCGGATAGCGGGTGAGATCGCCTTCCGCGTTCTGCAGGACTGCGGGCTTATCCGGCTGTCCGAGGATAACCTTTTGCAGCTGATAAAGGGCGTTGACCAATACCTTGTATCTGAACGCGCGGCCATAATAAGCTATATAAGGGGAGTTTTCCTTTCGGCAGGAACAGTAAGTGCGCCGTCCGGGCAGGCAAGGAGCGCGGGATACCATCTGGGCATGACCTTAAGCAACGCCGAGTTTGCCTCGGACCTGCAGCATCTTTTGGCGCAGTGCGATATTTTTGCGCGGGGCATTGAAAACAAGGGCGGCTTTATTGTATACTTAAAGGAACGCGGCGCGATCAGCGATATGCTGGCGCTCATGGGCGCGTCGCGCGCGGTACTGAAGCTTAACGAGACTATCATCGAGCGTCAGGTGCGGAACACTGTCAACCGTCAGACTAATTTCACGGGCGCGAATATCAGCCGCTCGGCGAATGCGGCGGCGGCGCAGATCGGCGCGATTCGCGTTATCGAGCGGGAGGCCGGCCTTGAAGCGTTGCCGGAATCCTTAAAGGGACTGGCCAAGCTCCGGCTGCAATATCCCGAATACAGTATGGCCGAATTTTTGGAGCTCTTGCCCGAAGGCATTACCAAGAGCGGGGTGAACCACCGCTTTGAAAAGATCATAAAGCTTGCCGCAGGCCTGACGGGCGGCGGGGAAGGAAAAAGCAATGGTACTGAAGGAAATCGAAGTTACAAAGCCCGAGGGAATGAGCAGTAAGAGCTGCGCCCTTTTGGTCCAGCACGCGATGCGGTATAAATGCGACGTCATGATTGAGCACGCCGCCAGGAAGGCTAATTGCAAAAGCGTGATGGGAGTGATCGCCCTCGGATTAAAGTGCGGCGACAAGCTGATCCTTATAACGCGCGGAGAGGACGAGGAGGACGCGGCCGAGGACGTCTGCATCTTATTTCAGTAATGGACATTAAGCATAAAAAAAGATTCGGGCAGAATTTTATCAGCGACACCAATTTTTTGAATTCGCTGGTCGCGGCGGCGGGGATAAGGCCGGACGACGAGGTCCTGGAAATAGGCCCCGGCGCGGGCGGCCTGACGGCCGCGCTGTGCCGCGTCGCGAAGAAAACAGTGGCGTATGAGATCGACCGCGACTTAAAGCCGGCTTTGGACAGCCTTGGCTTTTCCAACCTTACGGTCGTTTATCAGGATATCATGCGTGCCGGCCTTGACGATATCAACGCGCATTTTCCGGGGAAATATAAGCTTGCCGCAAACCTGCCGTACTATATAACCACGCCAATAATTTTCAAATTTTTGGACGGGGAAGCGGGCGTAAAATCCAACGTTTCCGAAATGGCCCTGATGGTCCAGAAAGAGGTTGCGCAGCGTATAACGGCAAAGGAGGGCACGGAGGACTATGGCGCGCTGACGGTCGCGGTAAATGTTTGCGCCGACGCCTCGATTTTAAAGCAGGTCAGCCGCAATCTGTTCAATCCGGTACCCAACGTCGATTCCAGCTTTATCGGCATCAAACTGCGCCCGGACAAATATAAAATTGCCGACAAGCCGACGCTGGACAAGCTGATCCGCGCCGCGTTCGCAATGAGGCGGAAAACGCTGGTTAACAACCTGTGCGCGGCGTTCGGCTTTTCGCGTGACCAGGCAGGGCAGCTTTTACTCCGCCGCGGGATCGATATAAAAGCGCGCGGCGAAACCCTGTCCGTCCCGCAGTTCGCCGCGCTGTCGAACGATATTTTTGAAACGGTATAGTTTCTATTCGCGATATTTAAGGAAGTAAGTTTCTTTTATCCCCGCGGCATGCCGCGGGGATAATTGTACTTTCCGGTCAATTTTTGCCGCGCTTAAGCATAAATATATATACGGGTGTCTGCCCGCCGTTTGCGCGAAGAAAAACCGCCCGTCCTGCCCTGCGGCGGAGTCACTTTCATTTTTCGGCAGAATCCTGCAAAAGATTACGTTTTAACCGCGCGGCGGTATATTAAGATATATATATTTATACGTGGGTCAAGCATAAAAAACAAGAAGCCTGCGAGGAGCAAGTTATGTCTTTTGTCAAAAAAATAATTATCCTGAACGAGGTTACGAAGGGCTATGGAAAGTCGGAGCTGCGCGGGCTTGCCACCGTCGAAAAGAACCAGGGCAAGGCAGTCTGCCGCCTTACGGTTTTCAATTTGGCGGATCTGAAAACAAACAGCTATGTCTTCGGATTAAAGAGTAAAAATCTCAAGCTCCAGAAATTTACCCTGACGCAGACCAGCCAGAACTTTCCCCTCGATAAGGACACAGACCTTGACGGCGTCATTTCGTGCATCCTTGTGTGCGCGCATACCGAAAAGACCGTGCCCGTCTTGTGGGGCAGTACGGACGGCAAAAAGATACTCGAAGGGAATATGACCGACGGCTTTGCCGGGGGCGACAAATATGTGCCGCATGAAACCAGAAGCCGCGACAGGGGAGATAGCGCCAAATACGCCGCAAGCGAAACCCCTGCCGAAAGCGCGGAAGGCGGCGACGGCAAGGCCGGTACTGCGGCGGCGGAAGAGTATCAGGATTACGCGGTGGCCGCCGAAAACTATTATGCGTACGGGAACGAAGATGCCGAAGCCGCTGTCAAGCCGCCTGCCGATGTTTTCGGCGCCGAAATTTCCAAGGCGTACGGGCGCGGCCTTACCGGCGGCAAATTTTACAATTCGATAAAGGGGCAGCTTGACGAGCTTTTTGAAAGCTTTCCCAAGGAGGAATACCTTTGCTCGCTTTTAAAGGGCACGGACTGGGTCAGGGTCGATTACGACGACAACGGCAGATATTATACGGTCGGGCTTATCATCGAGGACGACACGGTCAAATACATATGCTACGGAGTGCCCGGAAAGTACGCCGAGACGCCGCCGCAGGAGCTAAAGGGTTTTTGCCAGTGGCTGCCGTTCGACGCGGAAGCGCCCGGGGGCGAGGGCTATTGGATGATGTACCAGGACGCCGAAAACGGCAAGTCGGTGACCTTGGAAATGGTGTAACATAAAACGAACGGATATAAGGTGAAAAGAAACCCGCCCGCGGCAATCTGCGGGCGGGTTTTGTCTTTGACGCGGAAAGAATATTCAAAAGCTTTGTTTTTGAATATCCGGGGCAGGGACTATAATACCGGTTTATTCCAGCGATTCCTCGAATTCTATCAAGAAACTTATTTTACACGCGATAATTTTCGCGTCGTCGCCTCCGGAGCTGTCAAGTACCCCCTCAAGTTTTCTTATAAACCCGTAATTCCACCAGCCTAATTCATACCAGCCCCTTAATTCGCCGGTCAAATTGCCCGAAGCATAAAAAGAAGGCGGAGAATTTAGCTTAATGATCTTATAAGCGCTCATGTTCACATGATGTGTGCCGCTGTATTTAATTGTTGAATGATCGCCTTTATTTTCTTTAACGGTGTATTCATAGTTAAAGTAAAAACCGGCATAGGTCACGGTCCCTTCCGTGGTCTGCGGATTTTCAGTTTTTAGATCCGTTATCCTAAACTCCCAAGTGGTTGCCTTGCCCTTTTCCGAGTCGATATTCTTATCGCCGGTTAATTCAAGTTTTCCCTGTAATTCGCCGGTTGTCAAACTCATTGCGGTTTTCTTGCTGGTAGGAGGGGGTGGAGCCTCAGGGCCGTCTATCACATTCTTCTCGTTAGGCGTTATTTTTGAAAAATCTATTACGGGTGCGGTAAATTTTTCGCCGTCGCCCGTTTTACCGAACTCTCCCAATGCGTTGGGCTCGAAATCTATTCCCCACGCAAGCGAGGATCCGCGCGCGCTGTAGACGGCGTCCGTTTTAATTACGGAGGAGTCGCTCGCCTTGACCGTGAATTGATAGTAAACGTCGGTGAGGCCGAATAAGGCGTACCGGTATTTCCCGGGCTTCTCGTTGTGTTCCCCGATGGTTGCCGAAATACTTTCGCTTATCGACTCCATTTCCGTTTTTATTGTCGTATGTGTATTCTCAGTTGAAACGGTATTTATCCATTCATGGCCGTAGCTGGCCGACACCGTCCATTCGGCTTTAGTGACCAGCGGGAAACCCGTACTAAATTCCATCTCCGCGCCGACGGATACGGAATTTGAGTTGGTATTCTCATGAATTACCGTCACGGTATCCTCTGTCGCCTTTTCGGTTGCGGCGCTTTTTTCATAGGAAATGGTTATCGGCGTTATACCGTCATAGCTGTACGCCGTTTTATAGGCGACAGGCGCATTCTTGACGTACCCCATATAAAATAGGTAATAATTTGTTTGCTTGTCCTTGCTTACCCCGGAGCTTGTCATCACGTACAGGTCGCTTTCGCCCTCTGAACCGGCTGCAGACACGGGGGCGGAATTGCCTTCATTGGCGGCCTTTCGTGCGGATACCGTTTCATACCGCGACGTAACGATTTTCGGCCCCCTCCCTCTTGCCAGAAAAATGCCGCCTACGATCCCGCCCGCCGCAATGACGACCGCTGCACACGCAAGAACGATCTTAGTTGACATTTTTATGCCGGTCTTTTTTTTAGCGGCGCTTTTTTCGGGTTTGACCGCTTTTACCCGCTTTGCCGGTTTATCCGCGGCTTTTGTTTTTTTTGTCCTTGCCATTTTTCTCTCCTTATATCAGGCGGCGTTCGCCCGCCGCCGGAATTACACTTGGTTTTGTCGTTTTCCGCACGCTACCTGTATCGGGCATATATCGACGGTGTATAATGCCTGCTAAGTTTTTACGGGCCTGGCGTTTTATTAAACGTTATGTCCAGCGTCGGCGTCTTTCCGTTGTTATTGCTGAACAGAAAATAATACGTTGTTCCGGCTTCGAGCTCCATTATTCCCGTGAAATTGGTCGTCGTACTAGTCAGATCATAATTTAAGCCGTTTATATATCCGTTATCTTCGTAATATACGTCCAGCGTATGGAAATAAATATTTTGCCCGCTGCCGGTCATAGTATAGCTGCCCGAAGTGTCCGGCACATACTTATAGTACAACTCGATGTTGCCCGCAGGGAAGGTTATTGCAAGCGGCTGGCCCAAGGCCAGCAGGATTGCCGTTTCCGGCATTTCCCCTGCGGCGGGGGCAAAGGAGCTTACACCGACGCTGAAAGTTCGGGACTCGTTATTGTATATCCAAAACCCGAAGTAATATTTTTCCCCGGCCGTCAAATAGCCTCTGTAAATATATCCGGCGCCTGAAATTTCCTCGATATAATTGCCCTCGGCAGTTAGCCGGACTGCGTTAATTTCCCAGGAATCGGCGGTGATCTTATAAAAATCGGTTGCCGCAGGGACGAAATGATAATACCGATAATACGCGTAGGTTGTAATGCCGGGCACGAACGAGATATCGGTGCTTTCATCCGCAGAGAGCGGCAGCGACATTCCGGGCACTTCCCCCGGCACGGGATTAAAGCGGCCTAAGACTGCGCCGTAAGATTCGCCGTTACCAGCATTCGTACCAAACTTGAAGTAATATAGTTCCCATTTATACAATAAACAGTTTATAAGGCTGTCCGGTCCGTTTCCGTCAAAAACAAAGTTTCCGGCAGCGTCGTTCAGCGACACGTAAGCATTTGTAATGCCCTCGGTGGTCTTGGCCATCTTAAAATAACCGGTTGTTTCGGGCATAAATTTATAATATCTATAATCGTTCCAATGGGCCAGCTCGATATCTATCGCCACGTCCTGACGCAGCCAAATAGCCTCGGCCATGCTTTCGCCAGAGGGCATAGCGGCGGCGGAAATTTCCAACGCGCCGGTAAGGCCGGTCCAGGCATAGTTTTGCGGATCGTCCGGGGTAAAAGTCCATGTATAGGAATGTGTGCCCTCTTGGACCGTCTGCCCTGCGTCGAAAACGGCGCGGCCGCCCGGGATGGAAACATGCAATTCCGGCAATGCGTCCCCAGGATACAGGATCTGCCGGTCATAGTACGGCTGCGGCACGGCAGCGGGCTTTTTCGCTATCTCAATGGTCAGCTCCGGCGACTCGGCGGCCTTGTACTCGGTGTCCGCCGCCTTAACGGCCTTCACCTTGACGGAGCCGGGGGACAATATGGTCACCAGCCCGGTTTCGGTGACCGTGGCCGCCGTGCCCGATACAAGGCTGAACGTGACCGCGCCGGAGCCAGAGCCACCCGAAGACATAAGCGCGAACGGGATGTCGCCGTAGGCTTTGCCGGTGACATTATTGACACTGAGGGCGTCCTGCGCCTTGACAGGTTCCTTTCCGCCGCCGCAAGCTGTAAAGCAGCCGCCCAGCAGAGATAAGACAATAAGAACGGAAATTAATTTAACGTGCTTTTTCATTTTTCCTCCGAAGAATATATTTTTTAAACGCGGATTAGTATAAATACGGATTATTATTGATAATGTAAACAAGCTTCAAATCTTCAAAGGCCGCCCGCTTCGTCTTCCGCCGCCGCCGTTTCGTTTACAAAACCTTTCGGGCCGCCGGAATACTTTGCGATAAATTCAAGGCGTGTCACGCAGTCGGTCTTTTTATAGACGCGCTCCACGTGCTTATTGAAGGTCGCGGCGGTGATGCTGAGTTTATCCGCCAAAACCTTGCGCGGCGCGTCGGTCATCAATAGAGCCGCGACCTGTTTCTCCCTCTGCGACAAGGTGCCGGGCAGCGTATGCCGCGCATTTGCCGGCGGCGGGAATGCGGCAGCTCTGGCATCTGCATTTACTGCCTTTTCCTTTTTAAAACCGGATATCGGCATGTGCCCTCCCGAAAAAACTTATAATATGGATTTGGCTATATATACATTTTATCCGCATAAATACGTACAATCAATACGCAGATATACGTATTTTTTGTCTTTTGCCTTCTAATGTCATATATACGCAGGCAAAAAAACGGCGCACGCAATTTGTGCGTACGCCGGAAAAATCAGAGCGGAGGATGGGATGCAGGTTGGCTTGTTACTTACCGCTTAAGAATTTTGCCATGAACTCGCCTTGGGCCGCGCAGCCGGATTTGCGGTATATGTTTTCGATATGCTTTCTTAAGGTGCCCTCCGCGATATACAGGTCGCCGCAGATCTCTTTCCGCGCCTTCCCCGATAAAAGGGCGAGGGCAACGTCACGTTCCCGCTTGGAAAACGTATCGGGGAAAGCCGTAACCGGCGCGGTCGTCACGGCGATCGCGGCCACCGCCGCTTTACGTTTCTTGTTTATATACAGGCTGTATGAAAAAAAGCATGCCGCGCCGATAAGCGCGCCTATGCCCGCGCCTATCAGCCAGTATGACCACGCGGGCAGGCCGGGGCGCAGCTCCGCCGTAACGGCAATAGAGACGCTGCAGCCGTTATATGAGACGATAACGGTATTGTCGCCCTCGGTAAATCTCTTTTGCCCATCGGGGAAAGAAAGAATCGCGCCCTCTGTCACCTCATAAGGCCCGGAATATCCGTCATCCCGGAACTGCGCGCGGACGTATTCCGTAAGCTTTTCAAGCTTTCTGTCGGTATAGAGAACAAAGCCCGGCGGCAGCTCCAGGTGCGCGGTAAGCGCGTAAGTCCATACGGCGCGGTACACGGGCGAGGCGGCCGCGCTGCCGGGCAATACCTTGTCCGGCGCCCCCTCCGCCGTCCAGAAGTATACATTTCCGGGCTTTTCCGCGGGCACGGGCAAACTATAGCCGGGATCCCTGTACCAAAGCCCGTCATCGCGCTTAACAAAGTCAAGCGGCTGATTATGCAGCTTTGTGCAGGTTGAAATCGTTTCGCCCCCGGCGTCCTTAAAGGTCACGTCGGTTTCATACGTCAGTTTCAACGGATAATGCGGCCAGAGGTCGTTTTCAAAATATAATTCCAGTAATTCTTCGATAGTAATGTATTCGGTTCCGCACAAAACAATGACCTCCACGGAAGCGGGAAAGGCGGCTTCCGGTGCGGTCGAATCGAGATATACCGTTTTAAGCTTTTCGCCCGTATAAAAAGCGTTCAGGCCTATGAGTAAGAATATCAAGGAAGCGCCTCTTAGATCAAGGATCTCAAACGCAGTATTGGAAAAGGCGTAGTAGCCGATAGTGCTCAGCGATAAACAATCTTGGAAATTAACCGATCTAAGCGAACGGCAGTTCATAAAAGCGCGGTCCGCGATCGCTGAAATCGAGGAGCCGCTGATATCCAGAGCTTCTATGTCGTTATACATAAAGGCGCAGCTTTCTATGCGCCTTAAATTTGTCGCGCCCATAAAATCCAAAGCGGCAATAGAGTAATCCAGGATATACTTATCGCCGTTGATCATTTCAGGGTCGCAGCGGAACGCGCTTTCGCCAATGCGCTGCACATTCATTAGGCCGTTTACACCGTCGTCGAAGCTGGCGGGGAAAACCAGTTTTAGTTTTGGCGGATCTTCCCGCGATCCGGGATTCGCGGTTTTCCATGTTTCCGACAGGCCTGTCACCCTGTAATACGGGGCGGGGCCGGCAACAAATTCATAGGAAAAATCCCCGCCGGATACTTCCAATAAAACGTCCGTTTCCGCGGCGGGAATGCTTTCCGCAAAAGCGCGGCGCGGCGGATCGATATAAATGCCCGAAAAAACGGCGAACACCGTGAACGCAATAAAAACAGCCGACAGCGCGAATGCGGATATCTTATATAAGCGTCTTATCATTCTCTTTCCCCTAAGCGATCATATTACTATAATTATACCACTTTCACCGCAAACCGCAATAGGGCGCGGAATAAATGCCGAACAACTTTTTGATACAGAAACGCCGCGTTTGCGTTATAATAAAAGCGTTCGGAATTTTTCCGTATTATTAAGGAAGCGATGAATAAATGAGATCAATTTAGAGCAAGTATTTTTTAGTCTGGAAATGACTTGTTTTTGCAGCAAATAGTAGAACTATTTGCAATAAAAGAAGGCATTTACCGACAAAAAAGACGCGGCTATAAATTATATCGAATTATTCAGCGATTCCTTAA
>JAVBLK010000044.1:0-26079 GCA_031553565.1 Eubacteriales bacterium | reverse complement strand
CAACTTGCCCTACATCGGTTGCGAGGAGATCTAAGCAAATCGGTGTAATACCCATAAGCTCTGCTGCGGAAAGAATATTCAAAAACTTTGTTTTTGAATATTCGGGTCCAGGGCTTGCCCTGGGGTATAATACCGATTTATCGACGGTTTACCGTAAAGGAATAGAGATGGTAGGAATGAAAGCGGGAAACATAATCGTAGGGCAGTCAGGCGGGCCGACCGCCGTCATTAACTCGTCGCTTGCAGGGGTTTACAAGGCGGCAAGGGAGTTGAATGCGGAAAAGGTTTACGGTATGCGCCACGGTATCGAGGGGCTGCTGCGCGGCGAATATGTCGAGCTATCGGGGATTTTTAAGACGGAGCTGGACATAGAGCTGCTTAAGAGGACGCCGTCGTCGTATCTGGGCTCCTGCCGTTACAAGCTGGCTGCGGCGGAAAAGAACGAGAGCGTCTATCAAAAAATTTTTGCGCTGCTGAAAAAATTAGATATTAAAATATTCATCTATATCGGCGGCAACGATTCTATGGATACCGTGGGCAAGCTGTCGGGCTATGCCGCGGGTATCGGTTCGGACATCAGGTTTATCGGAGTGCCCAAGACTATCGATAACGATCTTGCCGTGACCGACCATTGCCCGGGCTTCGGCAGCGCGGCAAAGTGTATCGGCACACTCTTAAAGGAGCTGATCGCCGACAGCCGCGTATACGGGAACAACAACGTGACCGTCGCCGAAATAATGGGGCGCAACGCGGGCTGGCTGACTGCATCCTCCGCGCTGTCCAGGATGGAGGACTGCACCGGCCCCGACCTTATATATATCCCCGAAGTCGTTTTCGACATCGACAGCTTTTTGACGCGCGCCGAAAGCCTGCAGAAGGAAAGGAAGTCGCTGGTCATCTGCGTCTCCGAGGGGCTGAAACTGAAAGACGGCAGATATTTATGCGAGCTTTCGAATGACAGCATAGATTACCGCGACGCGTTCGGGCATAAGCTTCTGAGCGGCGCAGCAAGATATTTGGCCAATTTGCTGGCAGGCCGGCTGGGGTGTAAAACCCGCGCGGTCGAGTTTTCTACGATGCAGCGCTGCGCGTCGCACATAGTCTCGCGCACAGACATTACCGAGGCGTTTCAGGCAGGCGGACGGGGCGTTAAGGCGGCGGCGGCCGGTGAAACGGGTAAAATGGTAGCGCTGGACAGATTGTCCGACGATCCTTATGTCGCGGGTTTCAGGCTGTGCGACGTCGGCCAGACAGCGAACATAGAAAAGAAATTTCCCTTGGAATGGCTTACCGAGGATAAAACGTATGTAAAAAAAGAATTTCTTACGTACTGCAGGCCGCTGATACAGGCGGAGCTGACGCCGGTCATGGTGGACGGCTTGCCCCGTCACATCCGCGGCGCAGACGGGGTGTGATCCCCGGCTTGCGCGTATCCGTCTGCGGATGCCGTGATTATGACAAGAAAATGAATGAAACGGAAAAAATCATGACGGGCGAGAGAAAATAATAGTATAATGGAATAAAATGGCTTTAAAGCGAGTGTTATAACAAAACTAATTTATTTCGTACGAAGCAAAGAGGTAAAAATTATGGATGCTAAAAAAACAGAAGAAATCGTATCAATGATCGAAAGCATCGGCATCGTGCCTGTAATAAAGCTGGACGATGTGTCGAAGGCCGCGGATTTGGCCGGCGCGCTCTATAGGGGCGGCGTGCGCTGCGCCGAGGTCACTTTCAGGGCAAAGGGCGCGGACGTTGTTATCAGGGAGATGATAAAGGCGTATCCGGATATGCTGGTCGGCGCGGGAACGGTGTTGACGGTCGAACAGGCCGAAGGCGCGATAAAAGCGGGCGCAAAATTTGTGGTCGCGCCGGGGCTCAATCCGGCGGTGGCCGCGTATGTGCTCGGCAAGGGCGTGCCCTTCATCCCCGGAGTTTCGGGCGCCAGCGAGATAGAGCAGGCGATGGGCCTCGGGCTTAAGCACGTCAAGTTTTTCCCGGCGGAAGCGGCGGGCGGGCTTGCATATATCAAGGCGGTCAGCGCGCCGTATCCCGAAATGCGCTTTATGCCGACGGGCGGGATATCGGAGGGCAATATAACCGAATATCTTGGTTTTAACAAGGTGTTTGCGTGCGGCGGCAGCTGGATGGTCGCGCCGGAGCTTTTATCCGCGGGCAAGTGGGACGAGGTCACCGCGCTGTGCAAGTCGGCGGTAAAGAGGATACTCGGTTTCGAGCTGGGGCACGTAGGCATAAACTGCGCGGACGATAAGAGCGCGGCGTCAGTCGCTAAGCTTTTTGCGGCGGCGTTCGGGTTTGAGAATAAGGAAGGCGGCAGCAGTATTTTTTCCTCGACGGGCGTCGAGATCATGAAATCACAATATTTAGGCGAAAAAGGCCATATAGCGATAAAGACCAATTCTGTGGCGCGCGCGATGAAGCACCTTGCCTTGTCGGGCTTTGGAATCAACAAGGACGCGATAAAGTACGATGAAAAGGGCAATCTTACGGCGGCGTACTTAACGCAGGATTTCGGCGGCTTCGCGGTTCATCTGGTGCAGAAAAAGTAAGTTTCTGATCGCAAAAGGCAGCAGATAATATGAATGTTATTGACGAGGCGAAACGCTGTTTGCAGTGTAAAAATCCGATGTGCAGTAAGGGCTGCCCTGTCGGCGCGCCGATAAATACGGCGGTCGGGAAGTTCCTTGCCGGCGATATTGCGGGGGCGGGGGAAGCTCTGTTTAGTAACAATCCGCTTTCGCTTGTATGCAGTATGATCTGCCCGCGGCGGGCGCAGTGCGAGGGCGCGTGTATACTAAACAGGAAGGGCGCGCCGGTCAATATCGGCGCGATCGAGGAATACATATCGGACTATTACCTCAATATTTTCAGCCCGCGCCCGTCCGACGGGTCGCAGGGAAAGGCCGCGGTAATAGGCTCCGGCCCTGCGGGCATTACTATCGCGTATATCCTCTCTGCGAAAAACTATTCGGTCACCATATTCGAGGGGCATGACCGCATCGGCGGCGTAATGAGGTACGGTATCCCTGAATTCCGGCTGCCGAAATCCATTTTGGACAGGCTTTGCGCCGCGCTTACAAAAGCGGGCGTCAAGATCAGGCCGAACACCGCGATAGGCGCGAACCTTACGGTTGACGACCTTATTCGCGACGGCTACCAATCGGTATTTATCGGCACGGGCGTATGGCGGCCGAACAAGCTGGGTATAAAGGGCGAATCCTTGGGGCATGTACACTTTGCGATAGACTATCTAAGCAATCCCGAAGTTTATGCCTTAGGCAAAAAGGTCGCCGTTATCGGCGCGGGCAATACCGCGATGGACGTTGCGCGCACCGCAATAAGGCACGGCTGCCGCGACGTGACGCTGATATTCAACCGCGGCCCTATGGATATCACCGCCTGGGCCGAGGAGGCCGAATACGCGAAAATCGACGGCGCGAAAATAGAATATCATAAATCTACAGTCGGGTTTATCGACGAAGGGTTGCTGCTTGCCGATACAGAGATATTGCCTGACGGCACCGCGCTTGCCGTACCCGGAACGGAAAAGACGTTTCCTTGCGACAGCGTTATAGTAGCGGTGGGGCAGGGGCCACGCGCGGTGATCGTATCTTCGACGAAGGGGATCGAGGTCACGGGTAAGGGCCTTGTCGCCGTTGACGACTGCGGCAGGACGACCCGGCCGGGCGTGTTCGCGTCCGGCGACGTGGTGACAGGCGCCAAAACAGTCGCCGAAGCGGTCAACGTATCGCGGAGAGTGGCAGAGGCGATGCACGATTATATGCAAGCCCGGAAACCGGCGATAAAAACGCAATCAAATCAGTAAAAAAATTGCAATTCAAATTTTACGCCGTATATGCTAACATTATATATGTAGGAGAAAGCTATGAAACTGACCTTCCGTTGGTACGGCGAAAAAGATAGTATACCGCTTGATTATATCAGGCAGATACCCGGTATGACGGGCGTCGTGACGGCAGTCTACGATGTGCCCGCCGGCAAGGTATGGCCGGAGGCCTCGCTGCTTAAGCTGAAACAGCTGTGCGGCGGGAAAGGCCTTGAAATGGAAGTGATAGAATCTATCCCCGTGCACGAGGATATAAAACTCGGCAGGGCCGGCAGGGATCTGTATATTGAAAACTATGCGGCAAACATACGCCTTGCGGCAGCGGTGGGGGTAAAATGCGTGTGCTACAATTTCATGCCGGTATTCGACTGGCTGCGCACCGACCTCGAACATAAAAACGCCGACGGCAGCACTTCGCTGTCCTATTCAAAAGACGATTTTGACAGGCTCGACCCTGCGAACCTGCATTTGCCGGGCTGGGATGAAAGCTATACCCCCGCCGAGCTTAAGGGGCTTTTAAACGCATATAAAACGGTCGGGAAGCAGCAGCTCTTTGAGAACCTTGTATACTTTTTAGAGCGCATAATCCCCGTGTGCGAGGAAGTAAAGGTCAATATGGCGATACACCCCGACGATCCGCCGTGGGACGTTTTCGGCCTGCCCAGGATAATTTCCAACGAGGCCGACCTTGACAGGCTGTTTGCGGCAGTTAAGAGTACGCGCAACGGGCTGACCCTGTGCACGGGCTCGTTCGGCGCGGGGCGGAAGAACGACCTTGTGCATATGGCGGCGAAATATTGCGCGCAGGGCAGGGTGCATTTTGTCCACTTAAGGAACGTGCTGTGGACGGATGAAGCGGATTCCTTCCGCGAGGTCGCGCATTTATCAAGGTGCGGCAGCGTCGATATGGCGGCGGTCGTAAGGGCTTTAAGCGACAACGGCTTCACCGGATATGTCCGGCCCGACCACGGCAGGAATATTTTCGGTGAAAAGGGCAAGCCGGGCTACGGACTGTTTGACAGGGCTCTCGGCGCGGCATATATAAACGGATTGTTCGAAGCGGCCGAAAAATACAAACAGTAATTTTATAGATAAAGAATTTAGGTAACGGAGATAATTATGATTAACCTGCCATTTAAGATCGATCTGAAGGATAAAACCGCCGTCATAACGGGCGCGGGCGGCGTGCTGATGAAAGAATTCGCCGCGGCGATAGCGGCATGCGGCGCAAAGGTCGCCCTCCTGGATATCAATGAGGAAGCCGTAAAACGCGGCGCGGAAGAGATAGGCGCAAACGCGGTCGGCATCAAGGCGAACTGTTTGGATAAAAAGGATCTGGAAAACGCCAGGGCGGTGATCAACCAAAAGTTCGGCAAGGTCAATTTCCTTATCAACGGCGCGGGCGGCAATAACGCGCGGGCTACGACCGACAACGAGACGATGACCCCGGATACCGCGGGGATAAAGGATTTTTTCGCGCTCGACGAGGCGGGCTTTAAGTTCGTGTTCGATTTAAACCTTACGACCGCGTTTTTGGTAACGCAGGTTTTTGCGCAGGATATGATAAAGACCGGCGGCAATATCATCAACATCTCGTCGATGAACGCTTTCAGGCCGCTTACAAAAATTCCCGCGTACAGCGCGGCAAAGGCGGGGCTTTCTAACCTTACGCAGTGGATGGCGGTGCACTTTGCGCCGTGCGGCATCCGCGTAAACGGCATCGCGCCCGGTTTTTTCTCGACAAAGCAGAACAGCGAGCTTTTGTTCAATCCCGACGGCACGCCCACAGCGCGCACGGGAAAGATACTTGCGCATACGCCGCAAGGGCGGTTCGGCGTGACGGACGACCTTATGGGCACGCTTTTATGGCTGTCGTCCGATAAGGCGAGCGGCTTTGTGACCGGCGTGGTAGTGCCCGTGGACGGCGGCTTCAACGCGTACAGCGGCGTGTAAAGAATACGGACATTTTTCTTTGGGCAAGTATTCTTATTAGGGCTGTCAAGAGAAAGTTGTCCGGCCTAAAAGGATATCCGGTTTTTCAAAGGAAAAGTCGTTCCCGCTGTGATTGCGATTCGGGTTATACAAACAAAGGAATATAATAGATGGAATTTTTTGACGAGGATGTGCTGCTGACGGGGCGGGCGGCAAAGGAGCTTTACAAAAAAGTAAAGGATCTGCCCGTAATCGATTATCATTGTCACCTCAACCAAAAACGGGTGACGGACGACGGCGCGTATCAGAATATCGGGCATATGTGGCTTTCGCACGATCATTATAAATGGCGCGCGATGCGTATGTGCGGTGTGGACGAGCGGTACATTACGGGCGACGCGACCTGGGAAGAGAAGTTTTTAAAATACGCATCCGTAATGCCGAAGCTGTGCGGCAACCCTCTGTATTATTGGTCGCATCTGGAGCTTAAGCAGGTTTTCGGGATCGTAAAACCGCTTAATGAAAGTACGGCGGCGGATATCTACGCCGAAGCGAATGAAAAGATAAAAAGGATATCCGTAAGGACGCTTTTAAAAAAATTCAAGGTAGAGTTTTTGGCGACGACAGATAATCCCGGCGACAGCCTTGAATACCATAAAACCTATGACGGCGTTATCGTTTCGCCTACGTTCCGCCCGGACAAGATATTGGCGTTTGACGCGGCGGCGATCAAGGAGCTCAGCGCGGCGTCGGGAATAGACACAAGCACATATGCCGGGCTCAAGGCGGCGCTTTCTGATCGCTTAGATTATTTCGTATCCAAGGGCTGCCGGATAACCGACCACGGCTTTTTGGATTTCCCCAAAAGCTGCGCCGAGGACGACGAAGCCGAAAAGATATACATGAATATCGCGTTCGCCAAAAACGGCGAAAAGGACGCTTTGTTCGGCAATCTGCTGCTCTCGCTGATGCGCGAATATAAAAAGCGCGGCCTCATAGTACAGCTGCATTTCTCGGTGGCGCGCAATATAAATACGGCGGCCTTCAACAGGGTCGGGCCGGACACAGGCTACGACGTGATAGCGGCGGGCTGTGACCTTTCCGGGGTATCGCGCTTTTTGGATAAGCTGTCCGACGGGGAGCGGCCGGTAGTAGTTTTGTATTCGCTCAACCCTAACGACCTTGCGCCCCTTGCAAGCATCAGCGGCGCGTTCAGGAACGTCTACATGGGCGCGGCATGGTGGTTCAACGACACGCTGCAAGGGATAAAGCGGTATCTTTCTGTAATAAGCGAGTACGCGGCGCTGGGCACGAGCCTGGGAATGCTGACGGATTCAAGGATGTTCATCAGCTATTCGCGCTTCGACTTCTTCCGGAGGATTCTGTGCTCCTTTATCGGTGAAAAGATAGACGACGGCGAATACAGCGCGGCTGACGCGGAAAAACTGGCGAAGGACATCTGCTATTACAATATTAAGGCTCTGTTAAAGCTTTAAGCAGGGCTTGGCATGCATAAAAGACACGGGTGCGGATAAGCCGCAAGAGGTAAACGGATTATGAAAGTCATAACGTTAGGCGAAATCATGTTAAGGCTGGCTCCGGAGGGTTATAACCGGTTTGTACAGGCGGATAAGTTCGGCTGCACCTACGGCGGCGGCGAGGCGAACGTAGCGGTGTCTATCGCGGGTTTCGGCCTTGACGCGGCGTTTATAAGCAAGCTGCCCAAGCACGAGATAGGGCAGTCGGCGGTAAATTCCCTGCGGCGCTTCGGCGTCGATACGTCGTTTATAGTGCGCGGCGGCGACAGGGTAGGTATCTACTATTTAGAAAAAGGCGCATCGCAGCGCGCCAGCAAGGTCATATACGACCGCGCCGGCTCGGCCTTTGCGCTGTCCGGCGCCGGGGAATATGACTGGAACAAGATTTTTACGGGCGCGGATTGGTTCCACTTTACGGGGATAACCCCCGCGCTGTCGGATAACGCCGCCGCGATAACGCTTTCGGCGTGCAAGGCGGCAAAGGCGAAGGGGATAACGGTCTCTTGCGACCTTAACTACCGCAACAAGCTGTGGACAAAGGAAAAGGCCGGCCTCGTCATGGGCGGGCTTATGGAGTACGTGGACGTCTGTATCTCCAACGAGGAGGACGCGCACGACGTTTTCGGGATCGCGGCGGAGGGCACCGACGTTACGGGCGGCAAGCTCAATAAGGCCGGGTATGAATCGGTTGCAAAGCAGCTTAAGGACAGATTCGGCTTCAAATACGTGGGGATAACGCTGCGCACCTCGCTGTCGGCAAACGACAACCTGTGGGCGGGGATGCTTTACGACGGAAAGAAAGCTTACTTTTCCAAGGAGTACGCAGTGCACATAGTCGACCGCGTGGGCGGCGGGGATTCTTTCGGCGGCGGGCTCATATATGCGATGCTCAATAAATATGAGGCGAAAGACGCAATCGAGTTCGCTGTGGCGGCCAGCTGTCTAAAACACACCGTCGAGGGAGACTATAACATGGTCACGGCGGACGAAGTCAAAAAGCTTGCCGGAGGCGACGCCAGCGGCAGGGTGCAGAGGTAGCGCTTAAGGAAACGCTGAAAAATTTAAGCAAAAATTTACAGCGGCGTCTTTTTCGCCTGAAAACATCTTCCTTTATTTCAAGTAGTTTACTATTTGCAAAGACAAAGCAGTTTTCATGCTGAAAAAAAAGCTTGCTCTGAATTGATCTCATTTTATTCATCGCTTCCTTAAAAAAAGAACATAAAGCGTCAGATAAATATACTCTTTTAAAAAGGGACTGTAATAATTATGGAAAAGACTGCGGCTTCCGGAGCGGCCAATGAAGGGCTTGCGCTTAACAGAGGAAAAAAATATCAGATAGCGCTATTCCCGTTCAACAATGCGGCGACAAATTGTTACTTTGCGCTTATGGCATTTATCACCTATTTCGGGTCGTATTACCTGATCGGGAACTTTGTCGCATCGGCTCTTATCACCGCCGGCATGGGCGCGCTGACAGTCGGATTGTCCGCGCTGGTCATGGCGATGCGTGTTTTTGACGGCATCACGGATCCGCCGTGCGGGGCGCTGATGGACAAAACCAGCGGCAGGTTCGGTAAATTCCGGCCGTTTATGGTCATAGGAAACGCTATGATGGCAGTATCGGTCATCGCGATGTTCTTCATCATAAGGCCGGTCCCTTTCGATATGGCGTGGCTCCGTTGGGCGCTGTTTATTATTTGTTATATGATATTTGTGCTGGGTTATACGGCACAATGCGCCTGTACGAAAGCCGGACAAAACTGCATTACAAACGACCCGCATCAACGTTCGCAGTTTATTCTGTGGAACATGCTGGGGATGATCGGCTCGATAGTACTGGTCAATCTGATCGGCTCGGGCTTACTGCCCCTGTTTTTAGACGGCGTCCCGGTATTTAACGCAGACGGTATCCCGTTGGACGTTGAAGGGAATATGCTGCTTCCGCTTTTTGACGCGCTGGGAAATCAGCTCAAGGATGCAAACGGGAACCTCTTGTTCCAGCTGCTGGACGCGGCAAAAAATCCCGTATTCGACGCATTAGGAAATCCTGTCTACGCCATGCAGGAGGTATTGGGGATACAATATACTCCCGAATTTTACAATGTGCTTGTCCCCGTCGTAATCGCCCTTTCGGCAGGCTATACTTTCTTAGCGGTAATAGGCATCTGGAAAAAAGACCGCAAGGAATTCTGGGGCGTCAGCATGGGCGAGAAAGTCAAGATGAAAGATTATATAGGGCTGCTTAAGCACAACAGCCAGATACGCTGGCTGGTCGTTTCGGCCGGAATGAACAAGCTTGCCTCGACTATCGCGACCAGTGTTGCAGTCGGCGTGCTTTTATACGGGATTATGATGGGGGCGTATAACGGGCTTTTTATTCCTATGTACGCGCTGTCGTTTGTCTTTATGGGCATATTCTTTTGGTTCGGGGCAAAAACAGCGGGCAGAAAAGGCCAAAAACGCGCCGTAGTGCAATATACGGCGTTTGCAGTTCTTTTCTATATCGCGCTTGTTATAATGCTATCTGTTTGGGATCCGAATAATCCGCAGACACATCTTTCGATATTGCAGCTGGGCAATAACGCGCCGAACGGTACATTCGGTATCAGTATTAATTTCTTTACGGTCATATGGATTATAATGTTCGGCTGCGGTTACGGCGCATATAATTGCTGTTCGGAAATGTGCATCCCGATGGTCGCCGACTGTACTGATTATGAAACCTACCGCAGTGGGAATTTTGTGCCCGGAATTATGGGCACGGTGTTTTCGTTCGCGGACAAAATCGTTTCCTCACTTGCGCCACTGTTGACTTCGGTCATTATGGTCGGGATGATACCGGCACTGCGCGGCAAGCTGCCTGCGGTCGGCGCGGTCATTACAGACTACACAGGCGTAAAAATGGCCGCGATCTTAACTTTTTGCGTGCTGCCGATGTGCGCTTGGCTGATCACACTTTTATGCATGTGGTTTTACAAGCTGACAGGCCCGAAAGTCCGTGAGATCCAGGCCGTAAACGCTGTGCGAAAGGCGGCGATGGCGGGCGGCATGAGTAAGGAAGAGGCTATGAAAACATGGGTAACGATCGATCAGGTGCCGGCCGAGTTTATTCCCGACGAAAGGGTCCGGAAAGACAAAAAGACAGGCGAGATACTGCCGCCGCCCAAGGAAAACATAATAGATAAGATTTATATAAAGCTGTGGGGCCGCCGCGAGGAAAAAATCAACAGGCCGTCAGTAAACGCTGTAAATATACCGGTGCAATACGCCTCCGGCAAAGATATAATCCTGCAGGCAGTAGCCGAGTCTAATGAAAGCATATTCAAGAAAAACGACGAAGTATAGAGTGGAGATTTAATGAGGACCATCAAAATATTTAACGACAATTGGACGTTTATAATGCCCGGGAAGGAGCCTGTCGCGCTTGACCTGCCGCATACGTGGAACGGCACAGACGGCCAGGACGGCGGCAATGATTACTTGCGCACCGGGTGCAAGTATAAAAAGAGTTTCAGCAAGCCGGAGCTTATGGCGGGCGAGGTTTGTTATATCCGTTTTGACGGCGTCAATTCCGAATGTACGGTCACGGTAAACGGCAGCGAGATCTGCGCGCACGAGGGCGGCTACTCATCTTTTTTCGCCGATATTACCGGCGTTTTAAAAGACGATAATACTATCGAAGTCTCGGTCTCCAACAAAAAGAACGACAGAGTCTATCCGCAGAAGGCTGATTTTACCTTCTACGGCGGGATATACCGGGACGTGCAGCTTATCGTGCTGCCCGAAAACCGGTTTGATTTCGGCCCCGACGCGTCGCCGCCGCTGAAGCTGAATACGACAGTCAGCGGCGCAGACGGGATAATAACCGCGTCGGCATACATAAAGGGGCGTGGCGAGGTCAAGATTTCTGTCTTTGCGGGCAGTGAAAAGGTTGCCGAAGGGACTTTGGACGCGCCGATAAGGATCGCAAACGTCAGGCTGTGGGACGGGCGTATCGACCCCTATCTTTACACCGTAAAGGCCGAGCTTTTGTCGGGCGGAAGAATAGCGGACGAGGTTTCGGTAAGAACGGGCTTCAGGACGTTCAAAATGGATCCGCAGAAAGGCTTTATCTTAAACGGCAGTCCATACGCCTTGCGCGGCGTGTGCCGCCATCAGGACAGGCCGGGGATCGGCAACGCGCTGAAGGAGGCCGACCACGACGAGGACATCGCGCTTATCATGGAGGTCGGCGCGACCACTGTAAGGTTAGCGCATTATCAGCACGACCAGTATTTTTATGATAAGTGCGACGAGGCCGGGCTTGTGGTATGGGCGGAAATACCGTACATATCAAAGCATATGCCGGCGGCAAACGAGAACGCCTATTCGCAGATGAAGGAGCTTATCCGCCAGAACTATAACCATCCGTCCATCGTGTGCTGGGGCATTTCCAACGAGATCACAATTTCACGCACAAGCGCGGATACGCTGGACTGCCATAAGAAGCTTCACGAGCTGTGCCATGCCGAGGATCCGTCGCGTCCGACTGTCATCGCGTGCTATATGCCGTGCATGATAACGAACAGGCTGAACCGCGTGCCGGATATGGTGTCCTACAATCTCTATTTCGGCTGGTACTTCCCGATAACGGCGCTTGCGGGCTGGAAGCTGGATAATTTCCACAGAAAATATCCCGATACGCCGCTCGGGCTTTCGGAATACGGCGCGGAGGGCATGCCGAACCTGCACTCTAGGTTTGCCCGCCGCATGGACAACACCGAGGAATATCAGTGCATCTATCATGAAAAAATGCTAAAGATCATAAACGACAGGGAATACCTGTGGGGAACCCACCTTTGGAACATGTTCGACTTTGCCGCCGACGCAAGGAACCAGGGCGGCGAGCCAGGCATGAACCATAAGGGGCTGGTCACCTTTGACAGAAAGACAAAGAAAGACGCCTTTTATCTTTATAAAGCTTTTTGGAGCAGCGAGAAATTTATCCATATCGCGGGCAAGCGCTTTTCAAACCGTACGGGCGCCAGGATGAAGGTCAAGGTATACTCCAACTGCGGCGAGGTGACATTATCCAACAACGGCGCGCGCATCGGCACCAAGAAAGGCGCAGGGATCTATGAATTCGAGATCGCGCTGTCCGAAAAAAACGCTATCACCGCCGAATGCGGCGGAATAACCGACACGGCGGTCTTTCATAAAGTTCAAAAGAAAGACCCTGCCTACAAAATGCGTAAGGCCGGCGGCACCAGCAAGAGCTGGGAAAAGTAAACCGATTAAAGCTAATCCGCGTTCTTATATTAAGGAACCGCTGAATAGTTCGGAATAATTTACAGCTGCGTCTTTTTCGCCTAAACATCTTCTTTTCTTCACAAATAGTTCTACTATTTGCTGCAAAAACAAGCCGTTTTCATACTGAAAATACTTGCTCTAAATTAACCTCATTTATTCAGCGTTTACCTAATACTATTTATATTTTACCGGTCTTACGCTATCTTTTCGGTTCAAAGTTAAATTTTGTGTATTTTTGCAGCTGAGATGGTGCTGGCAACGGCACCTTCTTTCTATAGGCTCTCCAATATTAGCTGATTGGCAGGAACTGATTTTGTTAAGCGGACTGTTTTTGACACAATACTTTTAGTTGAAAGAATGAGCTATATATTTATCATTTCAAGAGATTTTGCATAATCGGTCATTTTGGATACATATTCTGTTAATTTCGCATCTTGATTATTTTTTTTAATATGATACAATTAAACTGGATAATAATAAAAAGAAAGTATACACTGCGTATAAAAGCGTTTGTTTTGTTTGAAACAATTTTTAAGCAGGAGATAATCTTCAGTGAGCGTAAAAATTGCGATAGTGGAAGATGACGAAATTATAGCAAAAGCATTTGAGAGTTATGTTGCCAGATACTCAGATGAAAGCGGCGACATATTTTCTGTATCGCTTTTTTCCGACGGGGCGGAAATCACCGCGAATTATCAGCCTGTCTACGATATTATTTTTATGGATATCCAGATGAAGCAAATGGACGGTATGGCCGCTGCCCAAAAAATCAGGGAGTCTGATAATAACGTTATTATGATTTTTATTACCAATATGCCGCAATTTGCAATAAAAGGCTATTCCGTTAACGCGTTAGACTTTTTATTGAAACCCGTTGAATATTTTGTATTTTCCCAGCAGCTCAAAAAATCGGTAGATATCATCAAGAAAAGACAGCGCAGTTTCTTACTGATACCTTTTAACGACAGCCTTGTAAAGGTCGAAACATCACGGATAATTTACATAGAAAGTTTTAAACATCAAATGATCGCCTATACTAAAGAAAAAAATTATCGTTTTATTTACACTATGAAAGAACTAGAGAATGAATTATCCGATAAATATTTTTTTCGCTGCAACAATTGTTATTTGGTAAATCTTGCCTTTGTACAGGCAATAAGCGGCTTTTCAGTTAAAGTTGACAAATACGCCTTGGCGATATCGCGTTCCCGCAAAAAAGAATTTATTAAGGCATTGAATATTTACGTGAGGGGAAGGGTTTAACGATGAGCGATATCAGCGACATACCAAAGCTTTACACGGCCTTAGCCGAATGGGCCGCTTGCATGATTTACGTCATATTGCTTAAAAAACGTTTCAGGGTCAAGAGCTTGAGATTTTGGTTGTTTTCAGGATTGACCTTGGCGTTTTTTCTTGCGGTTTATATCGGACTGGATTTCTTGCAGTCCTATTTTCTGATTCCAGGGATGATAGTGGCGATTGCGGGAATTTTTTTGACTATATATTTATTGTGCGATTTAAAAATGATTGAAGCGGTTTTTTGGGCGGCACGCGTATTTATTTTAGCCGAATTTGTAGCGTCGCTTGAATGGCAGGCCTATTTTTATTTTGCTCAGACTTTTTCTGTGCTTGGTCATACTGCGTTTCAATATATGTTTGTAGCATTAATTTACGGCGGGATTTTCACCGCTATATTTCTTTTGGAAAAACGGTACGCGTCCGGGAATCTGCATTTAGGCTTTCGCGCAAAGGAAGTCATATTGTCAGCTGTGATATCAATAGGTATGTTCCTATTAAGCAATATAAGCTTTATATTCCCCGGTTCGCCGCTTTCCGGGCAAAGCTCTTCCGAAATTTTTTACATAAGGACGCTGGTCGATTTCTGCGCTCTTATTCTACTTTTTTCACAGCAGGAGTCGAGACGCTGGCGTTATAATAAGCTGGAGCTTGATTCTGTACGTAAAATTTTATCGCGTCAGTATGAGCAATATTGTGCGTCAAGAGATAACATCGAATATCTGAACAGAAAATATCACGATTTTAAGCAACAAATAGAAGTCATTGAAATCGAAGAAAACTCTGAAAGGCGAGCCGAATACTTACGTGACTTAAAAAAGGCTATCCGGATATATAAGACCCAAAATGACAGCGGCAATATAGTCCTTGATACGATTTTGACCGGAAAATCGCACGATTGCCTTGAAAGCAATATCAATTTTACTTGCGTTGCGGACGGAGCCCTTTTGGAATTTATGGACGCAACTGACATCTGTTCGATCGTGGGTAATGCATTGGACAATGCCATTGAAAGCGTAAGACAGTTAAAACAAGCAGAAAAGCGACTGATAAAAATGGCTGTTTATTCCCAGAACGGCAGCTTAGTTTTGCGCTTTGAAAACTACAGTGAAAACCGGCTTAATTTTGATAAAGGCCTTCCAATAACTACTAAAGCTAACAAAACCGACCATGGTTACGGAATCAAAAGTATTAAATATTCAGTCGAAAAATACTCCGGGAGTATTGATATAAGTATGAACGACAATTGGTTTGTTTTGTGCATATTGATACCGCTTGCCGACGGACTGGAATCGGATCAAAAATCACAGGCGCTGATCTGACAAAAACAGGACAGTCGCTTAATAAATCACGGATTGAAAAAAATGAGAAAAGCAAGAAAGACGGAAACTGTACGTACGGTTATAAAATACAGGACGATTAAGGTGTGGACCACAATATCGTCGGTTATGCTTGGTTTTTTGATCGCGCTGACATTGGTGGCGAGGTGCGTACCTTTTTGTTATAACGGGATGAATTCTCTTTTTGGCGGCGAGCGCAGAGTTCTAGTCAGCGGGGATCCGTCCCAATATATGCGCTTTAAGCCGGACTACGCAAGCAAGAAAGAAGTGCTGGCGGCTGCAAATGCGCTCAATGAGGAAATTTGCGAGGAAGGAATAATCCTATTAAAAAATGTAGACGGAATCCTTCCGCTGCTCTCGGCGAAAAAAATAACCGTTTTCGGCAAAAATTCGGTTGATCCAGTGATAGGCGGTTCGGGCTCCAGCTCCGCCGTTGTCTCGGCGACCGGCTTATATTCCGCTCTGGTAAGCGCGGGCTTTGAATAT
Organism: Eubacteriales bacterium; assembly: GCA_031553565.1. Taxonomy (GTDB): domain Bacteria; phylum Bacillota; class Clostridia; order Christensenellales; family DUVY01; genus JAVBLK01. The sequence goes on along the minus strand of JAVBLK010000044.1, from coordinate 10,330 downwards.
AATACAGTATTGAAAAGCTTTTACGAAAGCCCGGCTTCCGGTTCGGGCAGGCCTTCCTCGCCGAGTTACGGCTCTGTTTTGACCGGTTTTCCGGTTGCAGAAACGCCGCTATCCGATTATACGGCGAGTATAAGAAGCAGCTATTCGGCGTTTAACGACGCAGCGCTTGTGTTTATCAGCAGGATTGGTGGAGAGGGATATGACTTGCCGCGCACAATGTTTTGGGACGGAAGCAATTATACGGCATGGTCAGCCAAACACACGGTTCCCGGAGCGCGTAGCCATGACGCGCATTATCTTCAGCTAGACCAAAATGAAACCGATATGGTAGGCGAAGCGTGCGCTAATTTTGATTCGGTGATTTTTATCGTCAATTCTTCCTCGCCGATCGAACTTGGTTTCTTAGACGACCCCGGGCATTATGCGTACAACGCGAAACTAAAAGCTGCGCTTTGGATAGGAAACCCGGGCGGCACCGGGCTGAACGCGCTCGGGAAAATTTTGAACGGCAGTGCGAACCCATCGGGTAAAACGGTTGATACTTTTGCAAGAGACTTTAAAAAAGACCCGACATGGAACAACTTCGGGAATAACTTAAAAGCCGACGGTAACCGTTATACGTGGAACGACAAAGCGCAGAACGCTTATTTTGTTGAGTACAAGGAAGGTATTTATGTCGGCTATCGTTATTACGAGACACGAGCGTTCACCGAAGAACAAAAAGGCGATCCGGAATGGTATAGTAAGAACGTAGTATTTCCGTTCGGCTACGGGCTTTCGTACAGCAAATTTAAGTGGGAGGTCGTCCCGGGAACAAGCCTTGCGCAGGATACGGAACTGTCCGCAGATGATACCATAGCCGTGGATGTCAAGGTGACTAATATTGGCCCGCTACCGGGCAAAGAGGTCGTTCAATTGTATTATACCGCAGAATATCGCGACGGGGGGATCGAAAAGGCCAGTACTGTTTTGGGTGATTTCAAAAAGACAAGGGAGCTTATGGTCGGGGAAGACCATACGGTCACCCTTAAGCTTAAGGTACGCGATATGGCATCCTATGATTACAGCGATGCGAACATGAACGGCTTTTCAGGCTATGAGGTTGAGGCCGGAGATTACGAAATCAAAATAATGAGCGATTCGCATACGGAAGTTGAAAGTATTTCCTGCCACGTTGTTGATGACATAAAATACCGGACAGATCCTGCAACCGGAACGAGAATAGAAAATCTTTTTGACGACGTAAGCGGGCATATCGATACCTATTTATCCCGTTCCGATTGGGAAGGGTCTTGGCCGGAAAAGCCGGACAAGGCCGACTGCGCAGTCAGCCGCGCATTTATTGAATCTCTGAACTATATTATCAACGATAAGCCGGACGATCCGTGGTATGCCGCGGTTATGCCGGATCAAAGTAAAAAGGCGATCCCGTACGGCAAGACCATAAAGCTTTACGAATTGGTTGAAAAGTCTTACGGCGACGATCTGTGGGACTCTTTCATGAATCAGCTTACCGTTGCGCAAATGGCGGAACTGATTTCGGTGGGACATTTTCGCACGGCTCAAATAATAAACATAGATAAACCCCTGACAAACGACGCCGACGGCCCGACTGGCTATGTGGCATATGTTAACGATCCGAAAATATACGATACCTGTTATTATGCAAGCGGGTGCGTTTTAGCCGCAACGAGAAACGCGGAGTTGGCCGAAAAATACGGTATCATGATAGGTAACGAAGGGATAATCGGCAACGAAAAAGGCGACGGACGCCCCTATTCAGGGTGGTACGCGCCAGCGATGAATATCCACCGCTCGCAATTCGGCGGCAGGAATTTCGAATATTACTCCGAAGACGGACGCTTGTCAGGTATAATAGCTCAGGCCGTTGTTAAGGGTGCCGGCTCAAAAGGAATCTATACTTATTGCAAGCATTTCGCGCTGAACGAACAGGAAACAAACCGGGATACTAACGGGATCTTGACGTGGGCAAACGAGCAGTCAATGCGCGAATTGTATTTTACGCCGTTCGAAATGTCTGTTAAAAACGGGCCTACGATGGCCATGATGACCTCTTTTAATCGCATCGGTACGGTTTGGGCGGGCGGACATTACAATCTGCTGACCCGGATGCTGCGAAAAGAGTGGGGGTTTGAGGGTATGGTAATTTCAGACTATAATCAGAGCCGGTTCATGAGCGCGGATCAAATGATCCGCGCGGGCGGCGACCTCAGTTTAAGCATCAGGAAGCCGTTATCTTCCGTAGCCACCGCTACCGACATAACGGCGCTCAGACGAGCTGCAAAAAATATTCTTTATACTGTCGCGAAAAGTAACGCCATGAACGGCATGGGGGACGGCGTCGTCTATAGCTACGCAATGCCCTATTGGCTGATCGGGTTCATTATTGCTAACGCCGCGCTTATTACAATATGCGCCGGATGGGGCGTCTTGGCAGTGTTAAAGGCGGCCAAGAAGAACCGTGCCGCCCAAAATCCGTAATATTTTTACCGGATAGATACATCTTATTATTTACTGCGCATTTAGAAATAATAGTTTTTAAGCAGCCGTAGATTAATCAGTTTAATTTATTATCATTTTAGCAAGTTGTGCGTCCAAAACGACAGTCTTTGCCTAACCCCTTGAAAAACTTAATTGACTCGTATATATTAAAAACAAAGTATGCTGGGGATTTACAAGGCATATTTAATGAATTGTAGGAGGAGACATGATGAACAAGACCAAGAAGATCAGTGCAATCGCTCTGTCGCTGATACTTTGTTTTGCTTTCTTATGCGCCGCCGGGTGCAGCGGAGGATGGGAGAAGGAGCCCTTGGAGCCGTTGCAAGCACCGGTGGCAGCGCCAAGAGTCTATTCGGTGACCATCCGATACAACGACACGCCGGTGGCGGAGACGTTGTCAGTAAATATGACGGTCGGCACTGTCGAGCTTTCTGCGGCGGTCCTAAAAGACGAACAAGCCGACGGTACGGTGACTTGGGAATCCGGCGCAAAGACGGTGGCTACCGTGACAAGCGCCGGCCTGGTCACATTACTAAAAAGCGGCGAAACCGTGATATCAGCGTCCGTGGGTGGCAAGAAGCACGAGATAGTGCTAGTTGTCGGCGCCGCGCCCACGCAGCCCAGTGCCTATACGATCACCGTCAACGGCGGTACGGCCGACGTTTCGGCGGCGATCGAGGGCGCGCGAGTTACGTTGTCCCCTGTTCTTTCTTCATTAACCAGCTTTATACGTTGGGAATACAGGATCAATGGTGAATTGACAGACAGCCTTTCGATAAGCGGTCATTTATTTTTGATGCCGGCGGCGAATGTTGTCATCACCGGCATCTACGAGCATGCGCGTTATTCGTTAAATCTTATTGGCGCGACAGTTTCCAGGGTCGAGGTCGACAACGAAGAATATACCGCGCCGGGTGTGGAAGGCGAGAACACAAAGCCTGACGCAGGCGACGGCGAGCTCGAGGAATATGCATTAATTGTTTACCAAATACCTGTTGGAGCAAACGTAGAGATTGAGACAGTTGAAGAGCCTGCCGGAAAAATGTTTGTCGGCTGGGATTTTGACCGTAAAAATAACCGTCTCAGCAACATGAATACCGGGCATGACTTCACTATGCCCGATACGGCATTGACTGTTTGGGCGCAGTTCTCGGTCAGGAACAACGAACTGCTAACCGCAGTCACCAGCGGCCCCGGTACTAGCAATGGTCATAGTAATACTTTCGCGAACGGATTCAGGCTGATTTCGCAAGGCAAATATACTCCGGCGACCAATACATGGACTCCCGATGACGATGCTGTTGCCGACCCTGATCTGGACGGCGGCAGCGGCTATCGCCTCTCATATTCGGCAAACCAGGGAGCGGTGACCGGCGGGCCAGAAAATATTACAGGCTCCTATTTTAATACTATGGGCAACGGTACGCTGACTATGAAGTGGATATTCAAAAACCACAGTACTACACGGGCGATAGTTTTGGAGGCATACGCCACTCAACTGGGAAACAACGTTTCTACAGGACTGGTCAGAATAGAGCCGGGGGAAGTCAGGGTCGTATACGTCGAAGGCCGTTTGGGCGTGCAAAACCCATGGATGGGGTGCGTAGTAAGAGAGGCTATCGGCGGGACGTCGGGCGAGCCGCGCGTACTCGTTGATATGGTTTGCATAGTTGCGCCAATGTATCCTGACGGAGACAAGATTCTTGCGGTTTCGGGCAATGCGCAGTGGGTCACTCTTACGCCCTCAAATACCAACTTGCCCTATCCGGCATTCACACAGCTTTATGGGAACGGTGTTTTTACATATACGGGAACCTGGGCCAACCGTGATGCGCATTGGATGAATAATGCCGTCGGATTGTCAATGCTTGCGGCTTGGGGAGCTAATATTTCATTGAATGCCACGGCATCGTCGAAAATTTCGAATATTCCGGCATACGATGCCAATCAGCCGCATACGACGATATATTTAAGGGTTGTAAACAATATTGCGCAAACAGCTACTTATAAGTGGGGGATCGCCACAACCGCCAATTCAAGCGCGACTTTTGTGTCCGCATTCCCGGGCTCTCCCGAGGAGGGAACAACCGGCAGAAACGGCGGATATACGCTTGCCAGTTTCGAGTCGAAGGTCATTAAGCTGGTTATACCGCGCTCCCCTGCGGATAACGGGACATTCTATCTTACCGTTGTCAAGACCTATCAAGATACCAGCGGCTCCAGCGACGGCGTGAGCGGGCAGCACATTTGTATGCAAATGGCTTATAACAACGTATTGGGGTACACGGGGGTATAATGTTATGAAAAAAATGAAATTGAAAAAGTCCCGCCTAATGGCGGTCATATTAGCGGTTTTGCTCGCGTTCAGCGCGCCGGCAACTAATTTGTTTGCCGCGTTTGAATATCCGGGCTTGGATGTGCCCGTGCGCGGAAACCGGTTTTTAGCCGACTATGACACTGCCGACGACGTAGTGGACGCGTCGAACGACTTGAATGAAAGGATAGCCGGCGAGGGCATGGTGCTGCTGAAAAACGAGGATAACGCGTTGCCGCTGGGTAACGGCGCGAAGATCAGCTTGTTCGGCAAGCGCTCTGCGGACAGCTTATTTTTACACGGCGGTTCCGGTGCGGGCGCGGGCCCGGGCGGGTCGCTTAAGGTAAGCCTTTTGCAGGCGCTCAGCGAAGAGGGATTTCAGGTAAACTCTGCTTTGGTTGATTTTTACAACAACAACAGCTTATCGGGCAGCGGCCCCGGGGAGGCGCCAGTAAACGGAACTCAGCCCGTTTCGGGCTATAATACAGGCGAAACTCCGGTAGCAAGCTATGCTATGGCCGCGGGGGTGGAGGATTCCTATGCCGCATATAATGACGCGGCGGTCGTAGTATTCTCCCGCATAGGCGGCGAGGGCTTTGATTTGCCCCGCACGATGACCTACAACGGCCAAGCCTATCAAAACGTTTGGAGCACTTCCGAGGTAGTGCCTGGCGCGAGAAAGGGCGATGATCACTATATGCAGCTCGACAAAAACGAATCCGATTTATTAAAATATTTGGGCGGTAAATTCAGTAAGGTAGTTGTGTTGCTCAATACCGGCTCACAAATAGAAACAGGCTTTTTGGATGACGTGAACCATTACGGTTATCATCCGAATACTAAAGCATGCCTGTGGACAGGGTTTGCTGGCGGCACCGGGACTAAAGGCATAGCCAAAATCCTGAATGGCAAGATCAATCCGTCAGGCAGAACTGTGGATACATGGGCACGCGATTTCAAGGCGGATCCGGTATGGATGAATTTTGGCAATCAGCTGGCTCAAAACGGCAATCGCTATACTAACAATAGCAGTACCTATGTTGAATACCGCGAAGGAATCTACATGGGCTACCGTTACTGGGAGACACGCGGCTTTGACGAGAACTTCAGCGCGCCTTATACCTCAGCCGCAACCCATACCCTGGCGCAGCAGACAACGACAACGGCCTGGGACAGCTGGTATAAAGCGCATGTCGTGCGCCCGTTCGGCTTTGGCATAAGTTATAGCGCATTCACTCAGACTATTCTGAATCAAACCCCGGCAGCCGGCGCAATGCTGACTGCAAGCGACGAAATCAGCATTACCGTAAGGGTTACCAATACGGGTACGGTTGCGGGTAAGGAAGTGGTACAGCTTTATTACACCGCGCCCTATATTGCCGGCGAAATTGAAAAAGCACATGTGGTTTTGGGGGCTTTCGCCAAAACCGGTTTGCTTGAGCCAAACGCGCATGAGGATATCGTGCTAAAGCTCAGTGTGCGTGATATGGCGTCCTACGATTGGAACGATCTGAACGGGAACGCCTTTAAGGGTTACGAGCTTGATCCCGGCATTTATACTGTCCGGATAATGAAAAACGCGAACGAGCAATGGGCTTCCTCCGATTTTAACGTCGCATCTAATATACAATATCAGACGGACGGAGTTACCAATAATCCCGTAGGCAATCTGTTTGATGCCGTAAGCAATGAAATTGGCGCCGCCAATTATTTTTCACGCGACAGCTGGACAACGACATTTCCAGCTAAAGCGTCAAAGCCGATTCCCGCGGGAGTCAGCGACGAAATGACAAAATGGGGCGGCAACGACTATAAAGCAAGCTGGGACGAACCCGGTCAGCCTTGGGTTACCAGCACCATGCCGACGACCGGCGCGCAAAACGGCTTGGTGCTTGACGATATGGTAGGGATTGCCTACGACGATCCGAAATGGAACAGCTTCATGGATCAGCTTTCGGCTGCGCAGATGCGTGATCTGACGCATAACGGCAGCTATTCTTCAGGCCGGGATATATCGGAGTTCGGCGTAACGAGCGAGCCTAACGCCGACGGCCCTACGGGCTGGATCTACGGAGCCGGCAGGATGCAGAATTACCGCGCCTTCTGGGTAAGCGAAACTATACTTGCAGCTACCTGGAGCAAAGAGCTTGCATATGAAAAGGGCCGCCAGATGGGCAATGAGGCGCTGTTTGCAAAAATTGTCGGTTGGTATGCACCCGCGGTCAATACGCACCGCTCACCCTTCTCGGGACGTAATTTCGAGTACTATTCAGAGGACGGACACATCGCAGGGATTCTGTCGGGTCAGATGGTACGCGGGGCGGCGGACAAGGGCTTGTTTGCTTATGTGAAACATTTCGGAGTAAACGATCAGGAAACCAACCGTGTCGGGCTTCTTACCTGGGCCAACGAGCAGTCGATGCGCGAAATCTATCTGAAGCCCTTTGAACTTGCCGTTAAAAAAGGAAATACTATCGGTATTATGTCATCGCTTAACCGCCTCGGGCCTATTTGCGCGGGTGCCGATTACCGTTTGCTGACAGCATTGCTGCGCAACGAGTGGGGTTTTAAAGGCTCGGTTGTCACAGACAGCTTTGTGGGTACGTTCAGCGGTTATATGATGGTTCGCGCGGGCGGCAATCTTGCCCTAGGCTCCTCCGGTTCAGCATTGCGGAATGACGCTACATCGGTAACCGCATACCGGAACGGGGCTAAAGGAGTATTATTCACGCACGCCAACAGCATGGCGATGAATACTTCCAGTGTAGGAGCGCCGCGGGTATTGAACACATGGAACCCTGATAAACTTAAAGTTGGAATTGCCGGAATAGAGTATAACGAGACTGTTGCGACAGCTACAATCGATACGTCGGTCGATCCGGAAGGCGATAATGCGGCCGATATCCGGTATGAATTAAAACCGGGAAGCACTTTACCTGAAGGGCTTACGTTAAATGAGGACGGTACGATTACAGGTAAAAGCGAGGACGAGGCGTTTAATTTCGGCTTTACCGTGATGGCGGTCTATCAAGGTAAAGTTGAGGAGTTTGCCGGTTTTACCAGAGAAGCGAGATTTGCCATTACGATTATAGATCCCAACGGATCAATCATATTTGACATTACGGACTCGAAACTGAAAAATGCGATTGTGGGAGAGGCATACAACGAGTCTTTGGCGCTTGCGGAAATCGACAAGCCGGACGCGTTGGAGGGAGAGGTTTTCCCAAGCATAACGTATGCTTTAAAAAACGGCAGTCTGCTGCCCGCAGGGCTTACGCTTTCGTCCGCCGGCATGATAACCGGAACGTGTGATTTCGCGTGTGCAGATTATGAATTTACGGTAATCGCAGAGGCGATGGGCTACAAGGCAAGAGAGATCACCTTTAATATTTCGGTTCTGCACGGGGTATCGTTTGCGGCCGGTACTCTGCAAACCGCGCGTCTAGGAAAACCGTATGTCGACAGAATAACACCGGCAGTAAGCGATATGGCGATCAGTTATACACTGAAGCCGGGTGCCAGCCTGCCGCAGGGCTTGAAGATGACAAGCGCCGGATACATTACCGGTACGCCGACTACGGCTGTAACCGATCATTCTTTTACTGTTGTGGCGGGAGCCGCGTTATGTGAAACGATTGAGGCGGTTTACAAGATCTCCGTAGGACTGAGCTTTAGTGAGAGCAGTACCCTCTTGACGGCCGGACAGGCAGGGAAAGATTATATAGCCTATGTTGACACGGCGGGCAAAACCGGAATAACATACGCCTTGAAAGCAGGCAGCGTATTGCCTGCGGGACTGACTCTTTCCGAGGACGGCATAATATCAGGAAAGCCGACCGAATCCGGAACATTTGACTTTACGGTAACGGCAAACGCGGCAGGAATAGCGGGCGATGAATTTTCGCTGAAACTATTTATTCAGCGTTCTGAAGAAGACCTTGCCGGAGTTAAAGGCGGCTGCGGGAGCGTTATATATATGAACGGCGGTTTTATGACAGGCTTTGCGGCAATACTGCTTTGCGCCGTTTGTATCAAATTTATAAAACGCAAAAAAGGAGAGAATTAAGATTTATTCAGCGGCATAACGATATGAACAATTAAGGAGAACAGTAAAAATGAAGAAAAGATGGTTAAGACTTATTTGCTTGATTATAGGAATAATGCTTGTTGCGGGTCTGGCAGTCGCTTGTAATAACGGCGACGAAACAAACAAAAGCAAAAGCTATATTATTGAGGCAGAGTCGATGGATCTAAGCGACTATCACGGCGTTGCGCAGTCCGCAAACCCCGACGGCGCGGATACGATATTAGGGGCTAACAGCGGCGCGCCTTCAGCAGCGATAAATTCGCTAAACAAAAAAAAGGCGGACGGCACGAATTATAACGACGGCTACTTTGTCGGATTTTTTAACACAGCAGGCAAAAGCTTTACATTTACACTCGAGTCCGACACCGCTGCGAAGGCCAAATTTTCCTTACGCCTCGGCTCTGAATACGGCAACATGCAATTTAATGCGAGTAACCTCACTATCAAGGTCAACGGCACAGCGATCGCATTCAATTCTTTCACGGTTGCGGGCCCGTCCGGCGGTAACTGGGGTCAGTTTGTAGATTATGCGATTGATACGGAAATTGATTTACTTAAAAACGACTTGACCGGCGAAAATAGCGACATCGTGATAGACGGCGCGGTCAAGGTCGCCAGGCCTATCCGCGTTCAGAATACTATTGAGATAATTTTGGGCGCTAACAGCTATTGGCCGGGCTTTACGGCAGGCGGTTTCGGGATTGATTGCCTTAAACTGACAACGGAGGCCGGAGTTACATGGGCAGATTACTGGGTCGGCGGCTGGGCAGACGATTGGGATCAGGATGAGGACCTGCCTATTACCAGGGTCGGCAATAAGGATCTTATATAAATTTGAATCAGATATGTGTTGCTGAAAATTGAGCTGCTTTTCTTTTTTTTCGGCGGACGCTGTTAAGGTGTTCGCCGAAAAAAATAGCGAATTGATGCTAATCCGCGAAACGGCGAAGATGGTTTAAAATTTCTGAAAAGCCTTGACAATAGTTCTGCTAATATTATGTTGCCAGTGATTAAGTCGATAATATTTTGTTTGCTCGATTGAAGTCTCAAAACGCTTTCTTTTTTTGTCAATAGTTCAACTGTTGCCATTAAAAATAAGTCGCTTTCTGCCCAAAAAAAACTTACTGAATACTTATTGATTTAATCAGCGTTTCCTAATGGTTTACAGAAATTTTATTCCGTAAGTACCTATCGCCGGTTTTGGTAATTTAAACACTACTTAGGGGAGTGTTAAGTTAACATGAAAGGAAGTGTGATAAGAGGCTGCGGATAAAGGGGGACAATAAGGAACCCAATGTCCCCCTTAGACCCCCTGTTCCCTCATCATTTTCCCTACAGCGAAGTAGGAAGAACGAACGAAAGGGTTGCGGGGCTGAGGGTTGTAGGTGAGGCCGGCGACCTGAGCG
>JAVBLK010000013.1:0-40473 GCA_031553565.1 Eubacteriales bacterium | reverse complement strand
GCTGACGATAACAATAACGGGCAATATAGAATACATAGGCCAGAATGCGTTTTACTGGTGTTATTACGTAACGATATACACAGGAAAGGAGAGCCAGCCGGAAGATTGGCCCTGGGATTGGATGCAGTATTATTGCACGGTGATATGGGGATGTACGCTGTCGGAAGATGAAACATATGTGGTATCGATAACAACGGATAACATAGAAGGCGCCAATAACCTGAACAATCCATACCGTTACGGCTACAACTTCGGCGGTTGGTCGCTGACGGAGGGCGGGACTGTGCCGTTGTATGATATCGGCAGCGTTTCTTCCTCCGCGCCGCTGTACGCGATATGGATAGCGGATTAGGCCGTTAAAATTCAAATACCGGAATAGAATATATGCGCTTGCGCTATGACTGCCGCAAGCGCATATTTTATATCATCTCCTAATATCCATAAATATATATGGATGAACCTGTTTATAACCAAGGAGCCCAAAACAAGCGGCCGCGTAGTGTCCCCGACACGGAGCGGACATTTGATTTTGGGCGACACCGGCTGCAAGAGCAGGGAGCGGCGGAAAGCGCCGCGCAGCCCGAAGGGGATGCCTTTCGCAAAGCGAAAGAGCCTGCGGTTTACAGCCTTTCGGAAGGGGAAGTATTTGCGCGCTTTGGGACCGGGGCGGGCGGCTTAAGCAAAGAGCGCGTTGACGTACTGAAGCGGAAAGGGTTTTTAAACGAGCTGGAAAAGCCCAGGAAGCTGCCGCTGGTTGTGCTGTTTTTGCTGCAGCTTAAGAACGTGATGACGATTATCCTGATCGTTTCGGCGGGGCTTTCCGCGTTCTTTCAGCACTGGGTCGATACGTTGATCATCGCTTTTGTCGTTGTCCTCAACGCGGTTTTGGGAGTGGCGCAGGAATATAAGGCGGAGAAGGCGATCGAGGCGCTCTCTTCGCTTGCCGCGGATAAATGCAAGGTTAAAAGGGACGGCGCCGTTTCGGTCATCCCCTCACGCGGGCTTGTGCCGGGCGATCTTGTATATCTGGAGGCGGGGGACGTTGTGCCTGCCGATATGCGGATCACAGAGTGCGCGGGGCTGCAAGCGGACGAATCCGCGCTGACGGGTGAATCCTTGCCCGTCAGCAAGACGGCGGAAGCTCTTTCCGGCCGCGATATTCCCGTGGGCGACCGCAAAAACATAGCGCACACCGGCTGCTTTGTCACTGCGGGGCGCGGCGCGGGCATCGTTACGGCGGTCGGCATGGAGACCGAGATGGGGCGCATCGCGGGCATTTTAAATAAAACCAGGAAAGAGGCTACGCCGCTGAGTAAGGAGCTGAACCGGATAGGCCGGATAATCAGCATCGCGGTGGTAGTGATATGCCTTGCGGTATTTATCCTCAATATAGCGCATTCGGGCCTTTCCGGGGACAATATGGTGCAGTACTTCTTGTTATCCGTAAGTCTTGCCGTCGCCGCGATACCCGAGGGGCTTTCGACCGTCGTAACGCTTTTGATGGCGCTGGGGATCACGCGGATGTCAAAGCGTAACGCCATTGTGCGGCACCTTTTGTCGATCGAGACGCTGGGCTGTACCGAGGTCATTTGCAGCGACAAGACCGGGACGTTGACGCAGAACAGGATGACCGTAACAGAAACCTTTGCATTTTCCGGGGGGGAAAAGCAAACGCTGATAAGGGCCGCCGCCCTGTGCAATGACTGCTTTATCTTCGGCGGGAAAGTCACCGGCGACCCGACAGAGGCCGCGCTTTTATTATGGGCGCAAAAGCACGGGGCGGATAAAGCAAGGATGGACGCGGAAAACAAGCGCGTTTTCGAAATACCGTTTACGTCCCAAAGAAAGCTGATGACGACGGTCGGCAGGGGCGCGGACGGCATGCTTACCGCTTACGCAAAGGGCGCGCCCGACGTCCTCTTGGAAAAATGCGCGTGCGCCGAGCTCGGCGGGAAAACCGTGCCGCTTACCGCGGAATTAAAGCGGCAGATAACGGAGGCAAACTCGGCGTACGCAAGAAAAGGCTGCAGAGTATTGGGCTTTGCGGTAAAAGCGGGGATATCGGCGGCGGAGTTTGACAGCTGCGAAAAGGATATGTGTTTTCTGGGCCTTGCCGGAATGACCGACCCTGTCCGGCCGGAGGCCGCAGCCGCTATTTTAAAATGCAAGGCGGCAGGGATAAAGCCGGTCATGATAACGGGCGACCATATCGAAACCGCCGTTTCGGTGGGGGTGCAGCTGGGGCTGATAACAGGCGCGTCCGAGGCGATGACAGGAAAGCAGCTGGACGCGCTTTCAGACAGGGAATTTGCCGCCGTCATACATAAGTACGCGGTGTACGCCAGGGTCAGCCCCGAAAACAAGGTGCGGATAGTTAAGGCGTGGAAGGCCTTGGGCAAGGTTTCGGCCATGACCGGCGACGGCGTCAACGACGCGCCCGCATTAAAATCCGCCGACATCGGCATAGGCATGGGCATATCGGGCACCGACGTCACCAAGAAAGCGGCGGATATAGTGCTTGCCGACGACAATTTCGCGACGATCGTGATCGCGGTCGAGGAAGGGCGGAAGATCTACGACAATATAAAAAAGACGGTGCAATTCCTGCTTTCTACAAACCTGTCCGAGGTTTTTACACTGCTGATCGCGTCGCTGTTCGGACTGAATATGATCAGCGCGGTGCAGATATTATGGATAAACCTTGTGACCGACACGGTGCCGGCAGTGGGTTTGGGGCTGGAGCCGTCCGAAAAAAGTATTATGGACAGGCCGCCGAGAAGAAAGGGCGAGAGCCTTTTTTCGGGAAATACCGGCTTCAATATCCTGTGGCAGAGCCTTTTGATGACGCTCCTTACCTGCGCAGCGTTTACGGCGGGGGCGTTGACAAGCCCCGGGACGGCGATGACGATGGCGTTCACCACGCTGTCGCTTACGCAGATAGCGCACTCGTTCAACTTAAAGCAATTCGGCAAAACGGTTTTCTGCAGGGACACGCTGAAAAACAAGACGCTTATTATCGGCGGCGCGGTGACCTTTATTCTGTCGGTCGCGATAATCTATATCCCCGGCTTAAATACCGCGTTTAACGCCGAGCCGCTGTCGGTTATTGACCTTATGATATCTTTACTGCTGGCATTTTTGATCATCCCCGCGGTCGAGCTGACAAAGCTTTTCGGGAAAAAAAGGTTCAAGAAACAAAAATCCGCAGGAAGGAAGGCCGGGAAGGCGCGGCAAGCGTAAAGACCGGTCATTGTTTCCATAAGTAAACGCTGAAAAAAAATAGCCTCATTTATCAGCGTTTACCTAAATATCCGCCGCCGCTGCAGCTGCAGGGGCGGCGTTTTATATTGCTCCGGCAGCGCAAAAAATGTCGTTTCTAATGCACTTCTAATGCTGTCGCAAGATTTCCTTTAAGGCAAGTACTTTACCTTTTTTGGAAAATAAGGTATACTGTCCTTACGCGTTTTCTCTCCCCCGCGCGGGACGTGACAAAGCTGTTTTCATTCATGTATTAAACCGGACGGGCAAGGGAAGAATTACGGCTTGCGGCAAAATCCCGGCTTCTTACAAATGCCGCTTTAGCCTAATAAAAGTTGTTGCAATATAGGAAAGGTGACTCTTTTAGATGAAATCTGTTTATAAGCTTTATCGTGACAGGCTGGTCGGCATCTCGGGCCGCAGCAGGAGTCTCTATTCCAAAAATATCAATAAAAAGCAGGCGTATAATTTAGGCAAGCTGTTCGAGGCAGACAGCGAGGAATCCGCCGCTTTTATCGACTTTTTGTGGAGCGACACCAAGCGCAAGATGAAGCTTTTGACCACCGCCCAGATGTTCGCGTATATAAAGGGGAGCTTTCCGGGCGACGCTACACGCGACGATATAAAGAGGATACTGGAGGCCGAGAGCAACGCGCTGCGTTCCTTAAAGCGCGAGGTAGAGGAGCTGGAGAAGGAAACGGGGCGGTACGAGCTGTTCGTGGGCTATCCGTTCGTCGAGGGCATGATAAACCGCGATATCCTGATAAAGGCGCCGCTGCTGTTGTTCCCCGCGCGTATCAATATCGATAAGGGGATAGAGCTGGAGCTTTTAAAGGAAGAGCCCGTCCTTTTAAACAAGGTGTTCATTTTGGCTTACGCCAAGGAAATGCACATAAATATCGACGACCTTATCCTGGAATATGACCATATAAAATCCGACCTGCCCGACGTTGGCCGGCTGCGCGAATACCTGAAAAAGTTCGATATGGTCTTTAAGTATAACGCGCCGAAAAAGCAGATCGTCGATATCGAGAAATCCAAGGAAGTAAAAACCGACGACATCGAGATCCGACATTACTGCGTGCTGGGAAGATACCCTCTTGCAAACTCGATATATTACGACTATAACCAGCTGGAGAAAAAGAAGCTGTCAAATCCGGCTATCGACGCCCTTCTACACAACAAGGACATACGCTATAAGGACAAAAAGCAAAACGGCCTCTTTGCCATACATCAGCTGGACTACGCGCAGGAGCAGGCTATAATCGAGACCAATAACAACGCCAACATGGTCATATACGGCCCGCCCGGCACCGGCAAGTCGCAGACGATCGCCAATATGCTGACGGATTCCCTGTGCAAGAACAAGCGCGTCATGGTCGTTTCACAAAAGCGCGCGGCGCTTGAGGTCGTCCATAACCGTCTGGGCGTTTTGGGGAACAAGGCGATGATACTGCCCGACCCGGAAAAGGCTAAGCCCGACTTTTACGAAAAGGTCAGGGCAAAGCACCAGGCGATAATGGACTACAAGCCCGTCTACAACCCCGAAAGGTACAAGAAGATCGAGGAGGACATCGCGCGCGAGGTCGAGGAGCTTGACTCGATATCCCGCGTGCTGTTCACGGTAAGGCCGTTCGGGCTTTCCCTGCAGCAGATGTATACCTTAAGCTTTGCGATAGGCAAGGGTGCGCCCGACAACGAGATTTACAAGGCCATGCTGTCCTCGAACATCATCAGGATGAATTATCCGGAGCTTAACGAGGCCGTGAAGGTCATTTCGGATAAAAACAAGGCTAAGCTTTATTATAACCACCTCCTTATAAGGGAGAGCAACCCGCTTGTTGACTATATCAAGACCGACCTCGATATGCACACCTTAAACAAGGTGCGTTCGTTTATCGATAAGCTTTTGACCAAGGAATTTGTGCCGTTCAATATAGCGGCGTACCCTTACAGCAGGTATATGCTGGTATACCGGCTGGAGAACCACAACGCCGAGAACCTGATGCCGCTGGCCGACATGATAACGCGGATCGAGAACCCGTCGCTTGTCACACGCATGCGCGCGTCAATGGTGCCGCCGCTGTGGATCGGCTACCCGTTCTTAAAGTATTCTTACAATAAGAAGCGCAAGGAGATCGCAAAGCGGCTGAACATCGCGGGCATGGCGGTCAAACGCTTTGTCAACGAATTTGACCTGCTTCAGACCGTGCTGGAGCCCGAGGGGCTGGCCATGGTCATCGACGGCATCGCCTACGGCAACGACAAGTTTTTACGCAAGCTTCTGGCCGCGCTTGACGATTACGTCACTGTGCGGGATATGAAGATAACCTTTTCCAATACCTCGCCTGCCGAGATCGCCTTAATGGAATTTGCCTTAAAAAACAGCAAGAACCGCGCCGAATTTTTCGACTGTATCAATAAGATACTGCCGATCCGCATCTATCACGAGGTCGTAAAAGAGGAGAAAGAACACGAGCAGGAGCTTTCTAAGACAATAATATTCAACGATATAAGAAACCGCATAATGTCGCTGAAAAAGGAATTGCGCGCGCTTACCACCGACCTTGCCAACGACAATTTCAACGCCGAATATAAGAGGTATTTCGAAACGGAAGTAGAAAACTCCAAGAACTTTTTGCATCAGATAAACAAGCAGCAGCGGCTGTGGGCCGTCAGGAAGCTGATGGAGGTGTTCGAGCCGTTTTTAATGCGTATGTATCCGTGCTGGCTGCTGTCGCCGGAGGCGGTTTCGACGATCCTGCCGCTTAAAACCGGGCTTTTCGACCTTGTTTTGTTCGACGAGGCCAGCCAGATATTTATCGAGAGCAGTATCCCCGCTATTTACCGCGGCGACCATATCGTAGTATCGGGCGATAACAAGCAGCTGAGGCCGACCTCGGTGTTTGTGAAGCGGTATCTAGGCGACGACACGTATATCGCGGACTACGACCTCAATTCACAGGCGGTCTTAGAGGTCGAGAGCCTTTTAGACCTTGCGACCAGCCGGCTTAAATCGACCAACCTGACCTATCATTACCGCAGTAAATACGAGGAGCTTATAAACTTCTCTAATTATTCATTCTACTCCGGAAAGCTGCAGATCGCGCCCAATATCAGTAAGAACAAATATTACTTGCCGATCGAGCGTATCAAGGTAAACGGCATATGGCGCGGGCGCAGTAACCAGGAGGAGGCCGAGGCCGTGGCGGCGCTTGTGAAAAAGCTGCTGCACACGCGCAAGAACAAGGAAACCATAGGTATTGTTACGTTCAACTCCGAGCAGGAGGACCTTATAAAGGACGTTCTGGACGACGAAGCGGCAAAGAACGAGGTGTTCAAGCGCGAATACCTGGCCGAGCTGAACCGCAAGGACAACAACGAGGACGTCAGTATATTTGTAAAAAACCTGGAAAACGTGCAGGGCGACGAGCGCGATATCATTATCTTTTCGATCGCGTACGCAAGGAACGAGGACGGTAAGCTGAACGCGCAGTTCGGTACGCTTTCAATGGCCGGCGGCGAGAACCGGCTGAACGTCGCCGTCACCCGCGCAAAGGAAAAGGTCTATGTGGTGACCAGCGTCGAGCCGGAGGAATTCATTACCGTCGAAACGGCCAAAAACAGCGGGCCGAAGCTCTTAAAGAAGTACCTGCAGTACGCGCGTGCGGTAAGCAACCGCAATACCGCCGAGGCAAAGATGCTGCTCAATTCGCTGCTGCTCAATCCCGTTGCAAAGCGCGCCGATATGGGCGAGTTCGAGACCGAGCTGCAAAAAGAGCTGGAAAAGTGCGGCTACACCGTCGAAGCGAACCTGGGCAACGCGGACTATAAGGTATCGCTGGCGCTGTACGACCAGGAGCTGGACAGGTATATCCTCGGGCTTGAATGCGATTACGCGGCGTTTGCGTCCAGCGCGTCCGTTATGGAGCGCGACGTTTACCGCAGCAACTTCCTGGAATCGCGCGGCTGGAAGATCATGCGTATCTGGAGCCGCGACTGGTGGATCAACCGCCCCGCGCTGATAAAGTCTATCGAGGCCGAGTACGCGGTAAGAAAAAAAGCGTTATTAGAGGAAAAGAACGGGGGCAAGGCGGTCAAAAAGTCCGAATTGAAGCTTAAGAACGGCAAAACGCTGAACCTGCCCAAGTCCGCATCTTTAAAGGCGCTGGAAACAAAGACGGATATAAAGAGGGCAAAGGCGAAATAAGCTTTATAAAGAAATAGCGGGATATGGGAACTGTACGCTGTTTTTCTTTTCGCACCTCCGGTTTCCTTTGACTGACTTACGGGTCGGGCTGCCAAACAGAAAGGCGTTCAAATGTTTTTACCCATTACGAAAGAAGAATTGATACAGCGCGGGCAGTATCCCGCCGATTTCATTGTCGTCAGCGGCGACGCTTATGTCGACCACCCGTCCTTCGGGCACGCGGTGGTCGCTCGTTTTTTAGAAGCGGGCGGCTTTTCCGTCGCCGTTATGCCGCAGCCGCTTTCCGACGGGGAATTCACGGCCCTGGGCGCGCCGCGTATCGCGTTTATGGTTAGCGGCGGCGTGGCGGACAGCATGGTCAATAATTACACCGTGGCAAAGAACCGGCGGGCGGAGGACGATTACAGCGAAGGCGGCATGGCCGGCCGCCGTCCCGACAGGGCGGTGACCTTTTATACGCGGAAATTGAAGGAGCTTTTCCCAAAAACTCCTGTTGTGACCGGCGGCACGGAGGCGTCCTTGCGCCGGGTGGCGCACTATGATTACTGGTCGGACAGCGTGATGCCGTCGATCCTGTCGGACAGCGGCGCGGACCTGCTTATATACGGCATGGGCGAAAAACCCCTGGCGGATATGATCAGGCTTTTGAAGCGGCGCGTGCCTTTCAGTAAATTGAAGGATATAAGGGGCACGGCATATTTGTGCAGGGAGGGGGAATTGCCGGAGGCCGCCGCGCTTTGTGTGCAAAACGGCTTTTCGGATAATTTTCTTATGCTTTCCTCGTTTGAGCGCGTGAAAGAGGATAAGCGGCTGTTTTGCGAAAGCTTTATGACCTTATCCCAAAACAGCGGTCGGCAGGGCAAGGGGCTGATACAAAAACAGCCGGGGGATATGTACGCGGTCATCAATCCGCCCGCCGTGCCTTTGACGACGGACGAAATGGACTACGCATATTCGCTGCCGTACATGCGCGATTTCCACCCGTCATATCAAAATGTGCCCTCCATCGAGGAGGTCAAATTCAGTATCACCAGCCACCGCGGATGCTTCGGCAACTGCGCGTTTTGTTCGCTTACCGCGCATCAGGGGCGGGAGGTTTCCTGCCGCAGTCATGAATCCGTTTTGGCGGAGGCGGCCGCTATAACGCAAATGCCGGGCTTTAAGGGCTATATCCACGATATCGGCGGCCCCAGCGCGAACTTCCGCCGGCCTGCGTGCAAGGCGCAGGGACTGCGCGGCGCGTGCAAGGATCGGGACTGCGTGGGCTTTTCCGCATGCGAAAATCTGGAGGCCGACCACAGCGATTACCTCTCTTTATTAAGAAAGCTGAGGGCGCTGCCCAAGGTCAAAAAGGTTTTTATAAGGAGCGGCATTAGGTTCGATTTCCTTATGGCAGATAAGAACAAGCAGTTTTTCAACGAGCTGATAGAACACCATATCAGCGGACAGCTGAAAGTCGCGCCGGAGCATATCAGCGACAGAGTACTGGAGCTTATGAACAAGCCGCCGGCCGCGGTCTACAAAAAATTTGTAGCGGAGTTCAATGCGGCGGACGCGAGGATAAGGCAGGAGTCCGGCAGGAAGGCGCAGTTTATAGTGCCGTATTTTATATCCTCGCATCCGGGCAGCACCCTTTCTGACGCGGTCGATCTGGCCGTCTATTTAAAGAGCATCCATTATAATCCGCAGCAGGTGCAGGATTTTTATCCCACGCCCTCGACGCTGGCGACCGCAATGTACTATACCGGCCTTGACCCGCGGACGCTAAAGCCCGTGTTCACCGAAAAGGACACCGAGGGGAAGGCGATGCAGCGCGCTCTTTTACAGTTCAACAACCCGAAAAACAGGCGGCTTGTCGAAAAGGCGCTGCGGCTGACGGGCAGGACGGATCTTATCGGAGACGGGCCGAAATGCCTGATAAAGCGGAGGCCGTTTAAAACCTAAGCCGTTTTTTCAGTTTCCGCCCCGGCATTTTTTGCCGGAGTTTTTTTTGCTATTTTTCTTTTTATAAAGTCGAACAGCCTGTGCGCGTTTTTTTTGCGCTCTTTTGCTGCCTTTAATATACCGGCGGGTGCGGCGTCAGGCATTGCCGGCGCGGTTTTGTCCGTTTTACTTGCGGGCGTATCCTCACTGCGTTTTTTACCAAGCTTCGGGAATTTCGCCAATCCCAGAGCGGCGCAGACAAGATAGCTTGCCGCAACCGTAACTATTCCGCAAATAATGATATTCAGGATGGCCGGGATGCCGGAAAGTAGTTTTGAAAGGAGCATGCCTAAAAGTGCGCCCAGCGTGAGCGCGCCTAAGCCTTTTATCAAGGGTAGAACGAGATTCTGCTTAAAGCCGGTTTTCTTGCTTATATCCCAAATATGCAGGAGCGTCTGCGCACCGGTCGATGCGCCCAGGCCGATAAAATAGGCGCTTACGCCGACGTATTTTGGCAGGAATATGATACACGCGAACAGGATGACGGACGTAACGCAGTAATTCCGGTAGGATTTCAGTTCTAAGTCCAGCGAGTTCATCATCGAGGAGGTGATTTGCTCCAATGACACCGGCAGCATTATCCATGTCGCGCTGACCAGGTATTTGCCGACGTCCGCGCTTTTATACAGCAAGACCCCCAGCTGGTTGCCCGACGCATAGAAAAACGGCATCGTGATACAGCAGATCACTATCGAGAAGATTATCGCCTTGCCTATCTGCGCGTTCACCTCGCCGAATTTCTTTTGCTGGACCTTTGCGGCCAGCTCCGGTACAAGCGCGACCGCCAAAGAGCCTACCAGCGTACTGGGCAGAAACAACAGCGGCAGCGCCATCCCGATGGCGGAGCCGTAGGCTGACAGCGCCTCGGAGTTGGTCATGCCGGCTCTTATAAGTATCAGCGGCGCAAGCATTGCGATAACGCTGTTTACGACCGAGCCGGTCAGGCGCATACCCGTTATCGGCGCGGTTTCCTTTATCAGAGGCTTGTAAAAGTCATTGGGTTTTCTGAAGCGGCCGCCCGTCCTTAAAAAAATGAACATCGCGATGGCCGCGCCGCATGCGCACGAGATGGAAAGGCTTAAGGAAGCCGAAAAAACCTTGCTGAAGTCGGGGAGGAAAAACAATAAGAGCACGCACAGGCCTATCCTTAAAATCTGCTCGATAAACTCTATCAGCGACACCGAGAAATAACTGCGCCGGCCCCATAACGCGCCGTAAAACGCGGAGTGTATCGCGGTCGCTACGATACCCGGCAGCAGCAGCATCAAAATTGGCAATACGCGCTCATCTGAAAACAGCTTTATGGGCAGCTGCGACGCGCCCGCAAACAGCGCGCAGATAATGATACTGATGACGACTCCGATGATCAATGACGCCGTCACGACGGAATTTTCTGATTTGCGGTCGCCGGCTGCCCTGAATTTTGCCACGCGCTTGCCCACGACAAGGGGCAGGCCGCCCGAGGTCAAGGTGAGGGCGACAAAATAAACGCTGAGGGCTATGGAGTACACGCCCATCAGCTCCGCGCCGAGCTCCCGCGATAAAAATATCCTGAAAATAAAGCCTAAGGCTTTTACCGCGACAGAAAAGACTGTCAGCGTAAGAACGGCCTTTGCAATAGAATTTTTTTTGATTGTCTTTCTCCGTTTCCCGTACTATTACGGCTATATTCGCACTATATATATTTAGTAGGATTATATACTGATTAGAACCTTTTGCGCGGGGTGCAGGATCATGAAAATATACGAAATCGCATATAAAAGCAGGCTCTATACCGTAAAGCCCGGCGACAGACTGGGCGAGATCGCCGTGCGCTTTAACACGACGGCGCGGAACATCAAAAAACAGAACGGGATAACGGGCGCGGCAGCACCGGGGGATATGCTGTATATAGGGAACCTTGATAAAAAAGTGCACGTTGTCCTGCCGCTTGAAACGATCGGCAGCATTGCGGAAAAATACGGCGTGACGAGTACGCATATCCGGCTGCTCAATGATATAACAGCCGTTTTTATCGGACAGAGGATCTTGGTTTAGGCAACCTCTGATCAGGGCGGAAAAGTTCAAAATTTGCCGGGATCCGGCCGGATTTTTGTTTTTTCTTTCAATGCTTGCGATTATTATGTTTTAGTGCTATACTTTTTTCACGACACGCAGCAGACCCTGCTGTTGTCAGACGGATATCCGCGCTTAAGCGGAACCCGATCGGAGATTCATTATGACAAAGAACAATACCCTGAGGCTGACTCTTTCAGCCGTCATTATCGCCATACTCACTTTGATGGCGTTTGTACCCCAAATCGGATTTATTATTGTTATTCCGGCGATAGGAGTCAGTATCAATTTCCTGCTGATCCCCGTTTGTGTCGCAGCGATAGTCCTGGGCAAATACTACGGCTTTGCGGCGGGGGCTTATTTGGGCGTGCTCAGCCTGATCATCTCGTATTTAAGGCCGGGCGGCCCGGTCGATCTATTATTTCAGTATCCGCACGTGTCGGTTTTGCCTCGCCTGCCGATAGGTTTTGCGGTATATTTTACGTATGTAGCGTTTAAAAAGCTGCTTGCCGGCCGGAAACGCAAATATGTACGTGAGTCTCTTCCTGTGCATCTTGCGGCGACTGCCGGAGTCCTGACAAACACGCTGCTCGTCTCGATAAGCCTGTATATTACCACCGTTTCGGCAAACACCGGCACGGCCTTCACCGGAACTCTTTTGGGGATACTTGCTATGAATATGGCGCTTGAGCTGGCCGCGGTCAACCTGCTCGTTCCGCCGATAGTCCTTGCCTTGCGGAAAGCGGGTTTTGGCGGGCTGCAAAAACAGCCGGCAGGGCAGGCCGCACCGGGCGGCGGCGCCGGGGACAACGCTAACGGGACGGAAAACAAATAAAGGAAACGCTGATTAGTATCAAAACTTTGTTTTTGAATATTCGGGTCCAGGGCTTGCCCTGGGGTATAATACCGATTTATTTTAGAAACAATTAGAACGCTTCCGGATAAAAGGAGCAGAGTGGAAATGAAAGCGGTTTTACTTAACGGCAGCCCGCGCATAAACGGGAATACAAAGCAAGCCCTGCAGATCGTAGCGGCTGAATTGAACGCAAGGGATATCGAAACAGAAATAATCCAGCTGGGCGGCAAGACGTTTGCCGGCTGCCGGGCGTGCGGCCTCTGCGGGAAAACGCGCGACGGGAAATGCGCGGTGGACGACGGGATGAACGAGATAATCGGGAGGGTATTTGCCGCTGACGCCGTGGTGATAGGCTCGCCTACATATTTCGCCAACGTCACCGCCGAGGTAAAGGCGTTCATCGACCGCTGCGGCTATGTATCCAGAAGCTGCGGCGGATTGCTTAAGTATAAGCCGGGGGCGGCCGTCGTGATCGCAAGGCGCGCGGGCGCGGATTTTGTATACGCCGCCATAAACTTCTTTTTCGGGATCGCCGAAATGCCGATAGCGGCCTCCAGCTATTGGAATATGTCACTGGCGCGGCTGCCCGGCGATATCCAAAAGGACGAAGAGGGGATAGCGACCTTTAAAACCTTAGGGGAAAATCTGGCAAGGCTGATAGAAAGAAAATAACCGGTATTACAGCGCGGGGAAAGCCCGCGTCTTGCCGCCCCTGGTGCGGGCGGGTTATTTCAAAACAGCGTTGATTGCCGAGGCCAGCTGCTCCATATCGAACGGCTTTCCGATATGCCCGTTCATGCCCGCCTTCATCGCGGCGTCAACGTCCTCGCGGAAGACGTTGGCTGTCATTGCGATGATAGGGATGCTCTTTGCGCGTGCGGTCGGGCTTAAGCGAATCCTGCGCGCGCTTTCATAGCCGTCCATCACCGGCATATGTATATCCATAAAGATAATATCGTATTTATTGGGCGTCTGCACATACATGTCGAGCGCGATCTGGCCGTTGTCGGCAAATTCAACTTCAGCGCCGAACTCTTTAAGCGCGCTGCCGGCGATAAGCTGGTTTATTTCATTATCCTCGGCGACCAGAAAGCATCTGCCGCCGCAGTCGGCAAGGCTGCCGTCAGAGGAACCGTCATGTCCGGCGGGAACGCCGTCCAGCGATTCTTCTGCGGCTTCGGCGGCTTTCGGCACGGCGGGGGCGGCGGCTTTTGCCGCTTCAGTTCTCTTTATACCGTTGCCTTCGGCCGCGGGGCCGGTGGAGGAAATTTCAAAGCTTAGGTTAAAGCTGAAACGGGAGCCTTGTCCGGGCTTGCTGTCGACGGCGATCTTGCCGCCCATCATCTCTACCAGAAGCTTCGAGATCGCAAGGCCCAGGCCGGTGCCCCCGTATTTACGGGTAATACTGCCGTCGCCCTGCTCGAACGGGGCAAACAGCTTCTCGATATTTTCCGGGGCAATGCCGATACCGTTATCGGTAACCGCAAACGACAGCTCCGCGCGCCCGTCCCTTATATCGGCAAGCTTGACGTCCAATGTGATTTCGCCGCTTTCGGGCGTAAATTTTATCGCGTTGGAAGAAAGGTTGACGATGACCTGCGTAAGGTACGTATTGTCGCACATAAGGTATGGCGGGATCGCCTCGTCATAGTTTAGACTGAAGTTCTGCTGTTTTGCGGCCGCCTGAGTATGCAGCATCGAGTGCACGTTGTGGGCGAGGGCGGACATAGAGGTGCTTACCGGCCTCAGCGTCATCTTGCCGGCCTCGATCTTTGAAATATCCAGTATGCTGTTGATCAGCTGCAAAAGGAACTGCGAGCTGTCGTTAATATTTACTACATAATCCTTGATCTGCGAAATATCGTCAGAGTTGCCCGCCATCCGGCAAAAGCCGATTATAGCGTTCATGGGCGTGCGGATCTCGTGGCTCATACGCGACAAAAACTGGCTCTTTGCAAGATTTGCCTGTGCCTGCTCGGCAGCCTTCCTGCGGTACAGCATAACGCCGACTAAGCCGATCACGATAATGGCGAGGACTCCGAAAAGCAAAACGTATGTAAGTACGCCTGAACGAAGCCGCAGCGAGACGATCTCGGCGTCCGAGATATCAACGCCGATTATGGCGATCACCTCGTTGTTTTCGTCGTAAATCGGGGAGTATGTCGCCATGATCCCCTCGTAGCCGGCGGTGTATTCCCCAAATTTTGTGGTTCGCGTCTCGCCGTGCAGCGCGGCAAGAGTCAGCTCGTCAGGCCTCTCGTAGTACCACAGGCTTAAATTCTTTTCGGGGTCGCAGGTGTAATCCTGATTCGGGTCGCTGTCAAATAAAACGTTTTGCAGCCCGTTGTCGGCTGTTCCGTCCTTTATTTCACGTATTACGTAAACATAAATAGCATCGTTTTCTTGGGCGAACTGCCGCAGCGCGGAAATGACCGCCTTAAAATCCTGCTCCTCCATCAGCCTGACCATATCGGCGTTGAAGGCGTCCTCGTCCAGCGTGCCAGAGGCGCGCGCCGCCGCGCGCGCCGCGTCGACTTTTGCCGCGTATCCGGCAATATCGGCAGCATCGACCGTCTCGGAAGCGTGCCTGGCGACATACGCCATGCGCGACTCGATGTTTTCCTGCAGCATATTCGTATATTGGTTCAGAAAATATGTAGAATAAAATGAAGCCACGGCAAGGCCTATAAGAAAAAAGACCAGCAGGAAAAGAAGGATCCTTTCCCTTCGGGTCACCTTAGGTTTTGTTTTTTTGTTTTCATTTTCCGGCATTGCTTAATAATTTTATCACAATTTTTTTACAAAGTAAACAGAGTTTAACATAAATATTTATGTTTTTGTCAAAATCTGCTATTTTTTCTTTTCGTCAGAATCATTTAAATCTCATAGAATTTTTATACGCAGCGATCAGCAACTTACCCGGCGCCGGTCCATAAGGCAAGACAGAATTATTCCGCGCGTTGTCAATCAGCGTTTTTTTGGACCTTGATGTGCCGAAAGATAACGGCGGACAGTGGATTAATACATGATAAAATTGTTTGTCAATAGCCTTGGATTTATGCTAGAATAGGTAACGGCAATTTTTAAGCAGCTGTCTTTTCATTTGCCCGAATGCGACAAAAGAAAAAATTTGACCAGGCTGGAATCATATTTTACAGCGTACCGGAGTTTGCTTAAGCTTGCACTAAAGTAACGGATAGGGAGCTTTATTATGAAGCTGTTCAGAAAAATCTATTATATTGCGCTTGCCGCAGTCTTTATACTTATGTTTTCGCTTACGGTTGCCGACGTTACGGGCGGCAAAGGGCGCGGCGATTTCAATACCGACGAGGCCGTGGGCTATTTAATGGAGCTTGCGGGCTCGCAGACGGCCCATTCGCTGTATAACAGCAGCGACAGGGCGGCGGTGGTTACAAAGCTTACCGATAAATTGCAGTCTTTTGGCTTTAAGGCGGCGGACGGCGCGGGCACCGACGGCAAGAGGCCGTATTCCAGCGCTTCCGATACTACTATTAAATTTGCCGCAAGCGCCGGCGTGAAGGTCCCCACGTTTTTTGTGCAGGGGATGAGTTATTCGCTTGACCAGTATTATAAGGACCTTGGGACGGGCCATTCGACAGATACGGACGAGGACGATGAAAAGATTTCGGTCGACACCACTGTCTTCCCGCTTACGCTTAACAACGTATACGCGGCTTTCCCCGGAAAGGCGGCTTCGCCGAAGACCGTCGTTATAATGGCGCACTATGACAGCGTACCGATGGGCCCCGGCGCCAGCGACGATATGTCCTCGGTCTCGGCAATGCTGGCCGTCATAAACAGCATGATGACACAGAAGGCGTCGTACGAAAACAATATCCTGTTCGTATTTACCGACGGCGAGGAGTTCGGGCTTTACGGCGCCAAGATGGCAAAGGGCTTTACCGGAATTGACGGGGCGATGCAGAACGTCGGGTTCGTGGCGAATTTCGAGTCGCGCGGCACGGCCGGCACGTCGATAATGTTCGAGACCAACGCCAACAACTACGAGGTCATAAAGCAATACGCTAAGATCAGCAATTCCATATATTCCAATTCGATAGCTAACTTTGTCTATTCGGTCATGCCCAACTATACCGACTTTTCTGTTTTCAAGACGGAGGATACGTCGGTGCCCGGCGTCAATTTCGCCAACATGGGCGAGGGCGAAAATTACCACAGCCAGAACGATAATATCGCGAACGCGACCGACGCGGGCGGCAGGGCATTTATCAGCCAGCACGGCGATATCATGGGGCGCATCGTAAAGCATTTCGGCGATCTTGACCTTTCCACGCTGTCCAAGGAGGGCAACGCGGTATTCTTTAATTACCTCAACCTTATGGTCATATATTACCCGACGATCGTCGCGGTGATAATGGGCGCGGTGATTTTAGGGCTGCTTATCGGCATAATAGGCTTCAATATCAAGAAGAAAGCGTTCTGCTTTAAGAAAATGGGCTTGGGCGTTGCCGCGCAGCTGATCGCGCTTGTAGGCACCGTAGGGCTGATGTTCGGCGCGTACTATATATTCGGGCTGATAGCCGCGCTGTTCAATAAGATAGATATACACAATATCGCGGCGATCAAATTCTCGTCGCCGGGGCTGGTCATCGGGATGCTTGCGCTCGGCGCGGTATTTTCGGCGGCGCTCCATACCTTATTCAAGAAGATATTTAATATTAAGGCCGGCGATATCGTAAACGGCAGCATACTTGTTCTCTGCGTTGCCGCGGCCGCGGTTTCGTTCATACTGCCCGCCGCAAGCTTCCTGCTTGCATGGCTGGCGGTGCTGGAGGCGGTGGTCTGGCTGGTGACTGTTATCATAAAGGACAAATTCAAGGAAAGGCGCGGCTACAGCATCGAAAGGCTGTTCCTGCCCTTTATCCCCGTCATACTCTGCATTCCGATGACGCTGTCGGTAATAATGCTGGCCGGCGACGCGCTGGGCGCATATTTGTATCCGGTCATATCGGCGGTCGCCGTATTGAGCCTGGGCGTTATCACGCCGTACTTCAGCTATCTGAAGCCGCTTATGGATAAGGTATATGCAAAGCTTCCGCCGATGCGTTTCAGGACGGTTGCAGGCGGGGACGGCGAGGCGGCGCAAAAGCATGATGCAAAAGACGCGAACAGGAGCGCAAAATATAAGGCCAAGGGCAAGAATGTAAAGGGCAAGCCGCATAAGGCCGATAAATCTGCCGAAAGTGAAGTTAAATATGTCTATACCGAGGTACCGAGGAAGTATACTAACCGCGGCGGGCTGGGCATCCTGACCTTTGTTATATGCGTGTTCCTGCTGTTCTTCTCGCTTATCGGCGGCAACCAGGCGATCGCAACGGCCGGCAGCTACGGCGCGAACTCGGGTATGTTTGCAGACGACGCGCTTGTATTTGTTATCGACAAGCAGGCCAACGAAAACTATTGGATGGTTTCCGACCTTCACGCGTACCAGTCCATGAAGTACGAGCTGGACGGCTATAAGTACAACAAGGACCTTAAATCCTACAAGAAGCCGGCGGAGAAAAACTTCTTTGAAAGCTATGTCCCTGCGTTTACGAAGGATAATATCATAAAGAATAAATATCAGGTCGTTCCTGCGGCCGCGGCATTGGCAAGCAATACGATAGTCACGCGCTATACTCTTACGATCGACAACTCCGGCAAGGCGCTTTCCAGCATTGACCTGACGTCCGGCATTTCCAATACGATGCGCTTAAAAGTTGCGGATACCGACAAGATAGTGCTGCGCCTTACCGGCGCGATGACCATAGTGTTCAATACGCCGGGAGACACCGTCTACAGGGGCGCGGTCACATACACCGAGGAGATCGCCGGCCTGTATAACCGCGCTTTCGAGATATCCGTGGAAAACACACTGGATTACGGCATCGAAAACAGCAAAAACGAGTGGAAGGCGGTCAAGGACATAGGCGTAAACAGTAAGGATTCGACCAAGACCTTGAGATTCAAGCTGGCGGTCAAGTATATTACGACCTTCACCTGCGGCTAAGAAAACGCTGATTAAATGAGATAAATTTAGAGCAAGTATTTTTCAGGCGGAAAACGGCTTGTTTTTGAAGACAATAGCAGAGTTATTGGCGAAAAAAGAAGACGTTTTATGACAAAAAAGACGCAGCTCAAAATTTTATCGAATTAATCAGCGTTTACCTAAGCGCGGGAGGCGGCTCCGCACGCGACAATGCGGATGCCGCACATATTTTATGATTTTCCCGGCGCGGCGCCGCAAAACGGCGGCGCCGCGCCGGTTGTTATTACGCTTATAATTATATCAAAAAAACGTTTGCCTGTATTTTTACACACAAAAATTTGCGAGGGGTGAGTTATGAATATTCGTAAACCTAAAACAGCATTAAAATTCAAAAAACCCAGCGGCTGGTGGGGTGCGCTGTATCGCGGCGCGTTGCCCGCGGGCAACGGACTCATTGGCGCGGCCGTTTACGGCGGGGCGGGGCAGGATACGGTCATGCTGACTCACGGCGACCTGTGGTGGCAGGGCAGCGCAAACGTGCTGCCCGACGTTGCGGATAAGCTTAAGGACGTCAGGAAGGCGCTGGACGAAAATAAGCCGAGGTCCGCCGAGGGCATACTGTCGAACGCGCTGATAACAAAGGGCTATCGTCCGCAGGCAGCTTACCCGCTGCCTCTTGCAGACCTTAAAATATCAATGCCCGTGGAAAAATCCGTCAAAGAATATATGCGCGCAGTAAACATGGAAAACGGCGAGGTCAGCGTTACCTACCGCGACGGCTCGACCAGATTTGAACGCTCTCTGTTCGTTTCGCGAAGCTCCGATATGATAGTGATGGAGATAACAAAGAGCGGAAATAAACCGATCGACGCGGAATTTTCGCTGGAAATGCACGATAAGACCAACAACCGCACGCCCGCCGGCGTCAGCAAGCTGCCCGAGGCGGTGTTAAGCAAGTACGAGAGTTTCTTTATGTACTACGCCGCGCGCAGCGACAACGGCACCGATTTCGGCGCAGTCGCAAGGGTAAGCCATTACGGCGGCAGTATGGAGGTCAAGCCCTCCTCCATACGCATCAAGGGCGCGGAAAAGGTACTTCTTTTAATAAAGCCGTTTATTGAAAGCACGCGCGACAAGGAATGGAAAAACCTGAAGGCCGCGCTGGCGGCGGAAAAGCTTACATACGACAAGCTGTTAAAGGATCATACCGCGCTCCACGGCAAGCTGTTTTCCTCGGCCGATATCGATTTGGACGCCGAAAACCGCGATGCGTTTGTCGAGGATCTGTTGTCGGAGGCAAATGAGGGCGGCGCAAGCAACGCCCTCTTAGAAAAGCTGTGGGCGTTCGGACGCTACCTGACGGTATGCGGGACCTCCGAGGCGGGCAGGCCGATGTCGCCTTACGGGCTGTGGTGCGGCGATTACAAGGCTGTTTCCTCCAGTATCCGCTACGGCTCGCTGCAGATGATGTATAACCATATGTTTGCGGGCAACCTGCCGGAGTTTTGCATGGCGGTGTTCCACACGCTGGAAGCCAATATCGACGACCTTAAGAAGAACAGCGCGCGCCTTTTCGGCACGAGGGGCGTGATGGTGCCCTCCGTCATGGCGCCGGGCAGCGGCCTTTTGGGCTCGGTCGACCCCGAAGTACTGCACTTTACGGGCGGCGCGGCGATGATGTCGCAGCTTTTTTACAACTATTACCTGTTTACCGACGATATCAAGTTCTTAAAGACCCGCGCGCTGCCGTTCATGCAGGCGGCCGCGCTGTTCTATGAGGAATTTTTAAAGGTTTCGGAAAACGGGCTTTACGAGAGCAGCCCGTCATATTCTCCCGGCAATACCCCCGGCAACTTTATGGAAGGCCCTGCCGCCGCCAAGATGGATATATGCAAAAACGCGACAGTTGACTTTTCGCTGTGCAAGGAGCTGTTAAGAAACCTTATACGCGGCAGCGAGATCGCAGGGGTGAACAAGGGCGAGATAGACAAATGGAAGGATATGCTGACGCGCATACCCGAATACCAGGCAAATCCCGACGGCGCGGCCAGGGAATACCTGCATCCTAAGTACGGCGACAACTATGTCAGCCGCACAATGCCGCACCTCTATCCGGTCTATCCGGGCACGGAATTTTCCGGCAACGATACCGAGCTGCTTAAAGCCTTCGGCCTTGCCGCCAAAAAACGCGCGGGCGCCGCGACCGGCGTCATGACGGGGCAGTCACTTGGCCGGCTTGCCAATACTTTCGTGCGGCTTTCCGACACCGATTCGGCGATGGAGATGATCAATAATATCGTGCGCAGCTGCACCATGGATAACCTTGTCACCGCAGAGAACGATTGGCGCGGCATGGGCGTAGGCGCAAGCAACCCCTGGGCGCCTTATACGATCGAGCCTAATCTGGCGGTTACGAACGCATTGCAGGAAATGCTGGTGCAGAGCAGGCCCAACCAAATCAGGATCCTGCCCGCGCTGCCGGAAAACTTCAGGAAAGGCGCGGCGGTAAATATCCAGACCATGGCGGGCGCCGAGGTCAATTTGGAATGGGACAGGAAAAAGGGTACGCTGGTCATCAAGCTGAAATCGCGGCGCAATAACATGGTGGACCTTACCTTGCCGCAGGGCAGCAAGAAATTCAAGGGTCCCGGCGCGGAGAATTATGACCCCGACACGCTGACGGTCAGGAACCTGGAGCTCCCCAGCGGCAAGGCGGTCGTGCTGGAAGTCAAGTGGAGCGTGTAGGTTTTTAAGAGGCTGCTTTAAAGCGGCGTTTGCAGGGAACAGCGTAACATCCGGGTATAAAGTTACATAGATATATACAGCGCATAAATGCGGGCGGCAAAGCTTTTTTGCCGCCCGCCGTTTTTTCCGGAGGGGAATAAAGCGGGGGACGGGAGGTCTGTTAATGGTAAGCGACTTGCATAACGATATCCTTACAAGCGGCAAATCGCCGGCGGGGATACGCGCGTATCTTGACGGCGCGCTGAAAGCCTGCGATATATTGACCTTGGCCGCGTGGACGACGGGATCTGCGGTCTGTACGGCGGACTTAAAGGCAGCCTTTTCCGAATACGGCGGCTACGCGGTTGGGAAAGAGGGGCGCGGCAGGGTTGTATTTGCGGTCGAGGACATGGGATTTTTGGGCGGGCAGGCAGCGCCGGGGAAGGTGTCCGAAGGCGCGTTAGAAGATTTTTTCACGCTGCCGGCCGTATACGGCGGCATGGTTTGGAACGACGAGAACGTTTTCGGCGGCGGCGCGTTTTCTGACGCCGGGCTGAAAGATGCGGGAAAAACTGCGGTAAGGCATTTCAATAAATCGGATATCGCACTCGACTTTGCGCATATGAACGGGAGGACGTTTTATGAAGCCGCCGCGCTTTACCAAAAGCCTATACTTTGCAGCCATACGTGTTTTATTGACTGCGTACCGGAAAACGCGCCCTTTTACAACGTTGCCAGGGCGCGCAATATTGATATAGACAGACAAAAAATAATAGCCGGCAGCGGCGGCCTTATCGGGCTTACGTTCGTAGCATCCTTTCTAAACGGCACTGATAAATGTACTTCGGACGACGTTGTCCGGCATATCGATCATTTTGTATCCGGGTTCGGCCACCGTAATCTTGCGATCGGCACAGACTATTTCGGCACGCGGGAGCTGCCGCCGGATATCCCGTCTTACAGTAATTTTGAAATATTAGTGGAAAAATTGTCCAAAATGGGTTATAATAGAGCCGTTATAGACGATATTATGCGCGGGAATTATAACAGATTCATAGCGCGCCTAAACAGGGGAGGATGAGCTGTGGCTGATGTTTCAAAGCTAAAAGAACTGCTGGAAAAACAAAACCTGCTTGCGGGCGAGCTCGCGGCGCAGACGGCGGAGTTTACGGGCGACAGGCTTTTACAGGACTCAGAGCGGCTGCAGGTTGAAAACGAGAGCTTACGCAAGCGTTATGCCGAAGAGAAAAGCCGGGCGGACGCGCTGGACGCCGAGAGCCGGGAGCTGAAGGAAAAGCTGCATAACCAGATGTATGCGGAGCGGTCGCGTTTCTTGCTTAAATCAGACAAAAAGATGGAGGCGTATTTCGGCGCCGGATTAAGAACGGGCTATAACGGGCTCCAAACAATAGAACAGTCGGCAAAGGCGAAGTTCGACGGGTACCGCAAGGCGTTGAGCGCCGAAACCGACGCGCTGCGCACAGAATTTAACAAAAAGATACAGGGGCTGGAAAGCGAGATCGCGAAAGAGACCGAGCGCGTAAGGCGGCAGTACCAAACAGCCGCCGGCGGAGCGAACCGGGAGCATAAGGCAAACCTTACGGCGTTAAGCGATAAGGCTATCGACCCTAAGGCGGCTGACGAGGCCTTAAAGCAGTCCAAGGCGGAGCGCGTCATCGGGCTGAATCTGCTCGGCAAGATCGGGGCGGTCTTTATCATAATCGCCATGATCGTGCTGTCGCAACTGGTATATGACTTTTTCACCGACGCAATAAAATGCGTATTCTTATTTTCGGCGGCGACGCTGATACTTGCTGTCGCGCTGCTTCTAAACCGCAAAAAGCGGACTGTGTTTTCAATAACGATTTTATCACTCGGGATAGCGCTGGAATACACGGCGCTTTCGATCAGTTATTTTACGCTGACGGTCCTTACGATGTTTCCCGCACTGGGTATCTGCGCGGCGGTCACAGCCGTCGCATATGTTATCGCGGTTAAATGGAAGAGTGAGGCGGTGGCGGCTTTCGCGCAGATAGGCGGATACCTGCCTATAATAGCGGTTTACGGCGATATCAACCTTTTGTACGGCGCGATGGTATATTTTCTGATCCTGACGGGCCTCGGCTTCATGCTGTCGTCAAGGTATAAATGGCAGATACTCAACTATATAGGGTTCGGCCTCAATATTGCCGGCGTGATCGTTGTATCGGTCAGCGTGGCTATTATGTTTTACGGGCAGCCGTTCGGGCTGGCGGCCGCGATGACGCTGTTGTTTATCTTTTTGTCGTTCGCGCTGTATACGCTGCTGCCGGTCCTTACCAATTGCAGGATCAAGACGCGGTTCAATAAGCCCGATTTTATACTGATGACGCTGAATACCACCTTAAGCCTTGCCCTCCTGTACGTTATGTTCCATTTGTACGGCGCGGAGGCGTGGACGGGCCTTTTAAGCGCGGTTTTCTCGGCCTGCTATTTCGCGCTGTATCTTTTTGTGCGGAAATTTTTCAAGCTGGACGTGTACGTGCGGACGCTTTTCTGGCTTACCGGGCTGACGCTTGCAGCGTTATTCGTGCCGATGCAGTTCGACGAACGATGGCTTGGTTTCGGCTGGACGATAGAGGCCGCGGCGTTAGTCCTGTACGGGATCCTGCGCGATAGGAAAAACAATCTTGCGGCCGGTTCGGTCCTGGCGGCCGTCGCCATAGCCAGCTTCTTGCTTTTCGACGTGATCCTGGGCAACCGCGATCTGTACGGCAGGAACACCTATCTCTCCGCCGATACGCTTATATATAAGTACGCGGTGTTAACGGCAGCGTCGATTGCCGTCTTGGGCGCGGCGGTATATAAGCGGCTGCTGGTTTTGGGGTACCTTACGGCTGACGGACGCTCGTTCCGTTCGCAGAACCTGAACGCGGCGCAGGGTTACGCCGCCGCCGTTTATTTGAACGCGGCCGGATTCCTGATATTTCTGATATTCAAGATATTCGATTGGTCGGCGTCCGGCTCGATCGGCGCGGCGGGAAACATACAATACCTTATGCTGGCGCTTATGGTAGCCGTGCTGTTTGTTTTTGCGGCAGTTGTCCCGAAAGCGTTCAAGGCGTATTCGGTGCGGCTTGCTTCGCTGGCCGCGGCCGCGACAGGGCTGGCGTTTTTGCTGGTCATAAATTCGATACGCCTGCCGGCGTTCGGCGAAACCGGCACGACGGCGGCCGCGGTCGCCGCCGGTTTTATGAGCGGCATCATAACAGTCGCGTCCGTCTATGTTTTCTTTGACCTGTACATAAAAGCCGCAGGCTTGCGGAGGTCAAATTCTGCGGGCGTTATGATAGCGGTGACGCTGTATTCGCTTTTCTGCTTTACGCACGTGCTGCTGGTGCAATACCGTTTGAATTTCACAAACGTTGCGTTCAGCATAGCCTATATTCTGGCGGCGTTCGTATGCGTTGCGCTGGGGCTTTACAGGCACAATACCATGACGCGCCGTTTTGCCCTGATACTTGCGGCGGTTGCCTCGGCAAAGCTCTTTATCATTGACACTATCGCGTTGCAGCTTTTGTACCGTATCATCGGATATTTTGTTTTCGGTATAATCCTGATCGGCATGTCCTTCCTTTACCAGATGTTTTATAAGAGGCTTGCGCAAAGGACATTAAAAGAAACCGCCGGGGCAGCGCCGGAGGGCGGAGTGACCGCCGAAGGCGCTACGGACGCGGACGGAGCGGACAATGGCGTTGCGGGCGCAAACGATACGCCGCATGTCGCCGCGGGTGAGGAGGCTGTGAATAATGAAGTCGCAGCGGGTGAGGAGGCTGTGAATAACGAAGCCGCCGCCGGCGCGCCCGAACAGGATAATGGCGTAAAAAAAGGGAAGGGCAGGAAAAAATAAACCGGTATTAGTGTGAAAACGGCTTGTTTTTACAGCAAACAGCAGAACTATTTGCTCGTAGAAGAAGACATGTTAAGACGGAAAAGACGCCGCTGTAAATAAGACGGATTATTCAGCGTTTCCTTAATTGAATTTATAACATAAAAATGATATGATAGTGATAGAAAAAAACAAGCTGATCAGACGGATGCTGCTTACGTATAAGGAGTTTCTATGATAAAGATGTTTACCGCGCGCACCTCGGAGATCGATGAGATCGGCGAGGCAATCAGGGAAATAAAAAGTCAGATCGATTTTTCCAAGCTTATGAAGAATTCGGGCGGCCTGATTTTTTGCCACATAGACTTTGTGGACAGCGGGATGGTAGAGGCGCTTTGCAAAGAGCTGCCTTTTCCCGTTATCGGAATGACCTCGATGGCGGGGGCGGACGGGCACGGCTACGGCCTTTACGACCTAACGCTTACCGTGCTGACCGGCGACGAGGTCACGTTTACGGCCGGGATGACGGGAAGCATCAATACCGGCAATTATAAAGGCGAGATCGAGGCCTTATATAAAAACGTGCGCGGCAGGGTAAAGCAGGACCCGGCGATGATATTTACGTTTATGCCCTATATGCGCGATGTGTCGGGCTATCAGGTCGTCGCCGCCATGGACAAAGCCTGCGGCGGCATACCTATGTGGGGCTCGATAACCAATAATATCGATTTCAATTACGAAACGGTGCAGACTGTATGCAACGGTAAAAATCTGTCGGACGGCGTGGCCATGATGTTTGTTAACGGTCCGGTCAAGCCGGAGTTCATCGTTTCTTCCATACCCGAACGTAAAATTGCCGATAACCGCGCCGTTATCACAAGGAGCGAGGGCGCGATACTATATGAAGTGAACGATATGCCCATCCTTGACTATTTAGCCAAGATCGGGTTGATCATAACAAAGGAAAATATTACTACCACGCCTCTTATGGTGTATTACGGCGATGCGAAGGAGCCGGTGGCTTTGGGCTTTTACACTCTGTTTGACGACGGTTCCGTCCTTACCGGCGGCGAGATGCCCGTGGGCACGTCTTTTGCGGTGGGCAGTATCGATGCCGAGGGCATATTCGAATCCGCAGGGGACGGTATAAAACGGATAATAGGTTGCAAGGATCGTAAGGCGACGCTGCTGCTGCCGTGTGTGACGCGTTACATAATGCTTTCGCCCGATCAGGAGCGGGAGCTGCGCCTGATTGACGAAAAGCTGGCAAAGAGCGGAAGTCCCTTTATGATGGGCTATTCGGGCGGGGAGATATGCCCTATGCGCGGTGCGGACGGGAAACTGTACAACCGCTTCCATAATTATACGTTCTGCGCATGTGTATTGAAATGATGCCGCCTTTTTCTTATGTACCCGGCGGGGAAAAGAGGAATACGGAATTAGGAAGGTAATAGTATAGAAACGACGGAAGAGGAAATTGAATTAAGAGAGAAGCTGGCTCAATACGAGCGCGAGATGCGTAAATTGAACCGCGAGATCTCTCATTTGAAAAATGCAATTTCGCAGGAAAAGATCGCATATACCACAGTTTTGAACCAGCAAAAAGCCAGTACTTTCATCCAGCGGGAACGCGAAAAGTACCTGGCGCTGTTGCTTGCCAATTCTCCCAGTATCATTCTGTTCCTCAGCCAGACGGGACGCGTGGAGTTCTGCACGGATTATTTTATCGCTAAAACAAAATCTAGCGGCGCGGCGGATATCCTGGGGCATACGCTGACCGAGGTCCTTGCGCCTTTTTTAGACGCGGCGTCGCTTGAAAGGCTGCTGGCTCAAAGCGAAAACTCGATCCGGACCAACTCGCCGGTTTCTTTTGAAGCGGCCTTCAATTTCACCGGGGGAGCGGAGGAGGAGTTTGTCGGCATGCTGGTCCCGATGAGCGACGAGGGGCAAAACAGTAACGGGCTGATGCTGATGTTCCATGACGTGACGGACCTTATGCGTTCGCGGGAAGAGGCTCTTGCCGCAAGCCGCGCAAAGAGCGCGTTTCTGTCCAATATGAGCCACGAGATCCGTACGCCTATGAACGCGATCATAGGCATGACCGCTATCGGCAAGAAAGAAACCAGCCCGGAGCGCAAGGATTACGCCTTTGAAAAGATTGAAAACGCTTCGGCGCATTTGCTTGGCGTTATCAACGATATACTGGACATATCCAAAATCGAATCCGGCAAAATGGAATTGTCGCCGGTAATATTTGATTTCAGGAAAATGATCGACCGCGTGAAGAACGTCGTTACCGTGAAAATGCAGGATAAGCGCCAGTGCTTTTCGGTAACCGTAGATCCCGCTGTCCCGGACATTTTGTTCGGGGACGACCAGCGGCTTGCCCAGGTGATCACCAACCTGTTGTCCAATGCGACAAAGTTTACGCCCGAAAACGGCAGCATACAACTATTTGCCGGGCTCAAGAGTTTAAGCGGCGGCGGGTGCGTCCTGCAAATGTGTGTAAAGGATAACGGCATAGGGATCACTTTGGAGCAGCAGGGCAAATTATTCAGTATCTTTCAACAGGCCGAGGCCGGGACGGCGCGGAAATACGGCGGCAGCGGTTTGGGACTTGCGATCTCGAAACGGATACTGGAAATGATGGACGGGGAGATATGGATAGAATCCGAGGCGGGGAAGGGCTCGTGTTTTTACTTTACCGCCAGCCTGGGCGTCCCGAAAGAGGTG
Source organism: Eubacteriales bacterium (assembly GCA_031553565.1). GTDB lineage: Bacteria > Bacillota > Clostridia > Christensenellales > DUVY01 > JAVBLK01. The sequence continues at coordinate 12,776 of JAVBLK010000013.1, read as the reverse complement.
AAAGCCGCGGCGCCGGGGCAGACGGCGCAAACGGAGCCCGAGGGCGATTATTCCGGGTGCACTGTGCTGATCGTAGACGACGTGGATATAAATTTGGAGATCGCCGCGGCATTTTTGGAACCTTTTAACGTCGCCGTGGATCTGGCAAGGAGCGGGAGAGAGGCTTTTGAAATGTTTGCCGCGCGCCCCAAGCGTTATGACCTGATACTTATGGATATGCAGATGCCCGGAATCGACGGCAACGAAGCGACCAGGATGATCCGCGCGCTGAAAACGCCCGACGCCGCCGCCGTGCCGATAATCGCCATGACCGCGAACGTATTCAAAGAGGATATCGAAAAATGCATTGAGGCAGGCATGAACGGCCATATCGGCAAGCCCATGGAAATGGAGCAGGTTGAAAGCGTACTGTCGCGGTATCTGAAACCAAAAGCCGAGGCTTAAAGCATGACCGGCGGTCGCGGCGGATACTGCCGTTTTCAGGCGGATACTGCCGTTTCCCGTTTGACATTGCGCGCGCGTTTTGATAAAATGAGATGGCCGTTAAAGGGGAGTGGCTCAACGGTAGAGTAGTGGTCTCCAAAACCATTGGTTGCGTGTTCGAATCGCGTCTCCCCTGCCAAAATCTCTAAACTGCTTTGCGGTTTAGAGATTTTTTTTCGTCCTGGGTAAACACTGATTAAATGAGCGAGATTTTGAAGGGGCGGATTTTCGAGCGAGAACCGGATAAATGGTATAAACGCGGTTGACGGGTGCGTGCCGTCCGGCGTCGGGGGCTTATTGACTAATATTACAGGGCGTTGTATAATATATACATACAAAATAAGTTTATAGCTATATCGTCAGGGAGATCTATATGCAGAAAACCAGAATAGGCTTTATCGGCTGCGGCAATATGGCCAAGGCGATGATATCCAACTTTGTTTTATCCAGGGAGCTGGACGATTTGCAGATAATGGTCAGCGATATCAGCCGGCAGGCGTTCGAGGGCATTACTTTCGACGGGATCAAGACGACCCTAGACAACGCTATGGTCGCCGAGTTCGCCGATATTATTTTTATTTCGGTCAAGCCGCAGAGCGCGGGCGAGGTTCTGTATAAGATCAGCCCTTACCTTGACAATACCAAGATCATAGTGTCGATCATGGCGGGTGTGCCGCTGATAGCTATCAAGACCGCCTTGCACAAGGTCAAAAAATTTGCGCGCTGTATGCCAAACCTTGCGGCCAAGGTGGGCGAGGGAATGACGGGCGTATGCTTTGACAACCTTGACGAGGATGAAAAAGCTGACGTCATACAGCTTCTATCCGCGACAGGGCGCACCGCAGAGGTCGCCGAAAAGGAATTCGACGTGGTGACGGCGGTCAGCGGCAGCGGCAGCGCGTACGTCTATCTGTTCATAGAGGCATTAATGGAGGCCGGCATGGCGCGGGGGATGACTGAGGCGCAGGCGCGGCTGTTCGCGGCGCAGACGGCCTACGGCGCGGCGAAGATGGTCCTTACGGGTACGGAGAAGATCGACGCAATGGTGGCGGCGGTATGCAGCAAGGGCGGCACCACTATCGAGGCGGTCAACGTATTCGAGGACAGCGAGTTTTCGCGGATTATTGACAAGGCAGTAGACGCGGCGTGGCGCAAGTCCAAGAACCTTTCCCAGACTTTTAAGTTCTGATTTTCCGGCCGTTATCTAAGGGCTTTTTTAAAAATTGAGGCTTTCTTCCTAAAAAATCTGTGTTTATCGGGTATTCCCTTGACTATTTCCGCGAAATTTGGGATATTATACCTACATATAGTAAAAAGCGGTGCGCCGGCTTGCCCAAAGCAAGCGTTGATCGACGATAAAGTTAAACGCGGGAGAAGATGGAAAAAAACGCAAAAAAGCTGAAAATATTGCGCGCTAATTATCTGCAGGTGCTGTTTGTCACCGCCGCGTTCGCTACCATGGCGCTTGTAAGCTATTTTTATGTCAGCAACACAGTATCCGAACAAATATATTCGATCGGCGACCAGACCATGGATACCATGGAAACGGCGGTCAACGGCAACCTTAACGCGGCAGGGCTGCTTTTTTCCGACGTAGTGCGCCAATCGGAAAAAATGATCGTTGACGGCAGTAATAACGCCGAGATCCACGATTATCTGCGCAGCGTACAGGATAATTATATCGACGAAAAGTCGCCGCTGCCTGAATTTATGAAGATATACGGCTATATCCGCGGCGAATTCCGGGACGGATCCGACTGGATGCCGCCCGCGACATACGACGCGACGCAGCGGCCGTGGTATATCGGCGCGCAGCAAAGTGCGGGCGCGCTGTTTTTCTCCGAACCCTATGTTGACGCCGACACGGGGAATATCTGCATCAGCTTTTCCAAACAGATAAACGACATTGCAGGCGGCTCTTGCGGGGTTTTGTCCATCGATTTGAATTTATCGCAGGTTACCAGCCATATACGCGACCAAAAAATAGCCAACAACGGCTACGGCGTATTTGTAAGCGACAGCCTGAATTTTGTCACGCACCGCGAAGAGGATCTGATAGGTAAGACGATGACGGATGCGGGCGGGGATTATGCGCGGCTGGCCGGAATGCTGCGCGGCGGGGAAAAGATCTCGGCGGAGCAGTTTAAGGACTCGGACGGGACCGCCAGCATTGCTTTTTTCAGGACGCTGTTCAACGGCTGGTATATCGGCATAATCACACCGGCAGCCAGTTATCAAAAGCCTATCAGGGACCTTGCATGGCTGATCAGCAGCCTGGGGATCGCGCTTGCGGCCGCGCTGAGCGTTCTTTTGGTAAGGACGCGCGTGCAGAAAATGCGCTCCGACGAGGAATCGCTGAGTAAAAGCACCTTTTTGGCGCGCATGAGCCACGAGATGCGCACGCCTATGAACGCGATAATCGGTATGACCGAGATCGCGCGCAGGTCAAGCGACCCCAAAAAAATGGAATATTGCTTAGGGAAAATAGACGATGCGTCAAAGCACCTTTTAGGGGTCATAAACGACGTATTGGATATGTCCAAAATTGAGGCGGGCAAGCTGGAATTAAGCCCGACCGAATTTGCGCTGGATGAGATGATAAGCCAGGCCGAGACCGTGACCGCGTTCAAAATTTCCGAAAAGAAGCAGATATTTGAAATAGACAGGGGCGAGGGCATCCCATATTCGATCATTGCGGACAAGCAGCGGCTTGCCCAAGTCGTCACCAATCTTTTGTCGAATGCGACCAAGTTTACGCCCGAGGGCGGCAAGATAATTTTGCGGATCGCAAAAACTGCCGGCAGCGGAGAGGGCGGCTGTATGCTCAGGTTCGAGGTCGTCGACACAGGCATCGGGATATCGCCGGAGCAGCAGGCGCACCTTTTCAGATCCTTTGAGCAGGCTGACGGCAGTATTTCCAGAAAGTACGGCGGCACCGGACTGGGCCTTGCCATAAGCAAGAAAATCGTGGAAACCATGGGCGGCGAGATCGGGCTTTTATCCGAGCCCGGGAAAGGCTCGACATTCAGCTTTACCGTGCCGGTGGGCACGGGGGCATTATTGCCCGTGCCGGTACAGGACGGCTGCGGGCAGGACGGCGCTGCGCGGCAGGACGATATGCCGGTGTTTACAGGAAAGAGGATCCTGCTTGCCGAGGACGTTGAAATCAACCGCGAGATATTGATCGCGCTTTTGGACGGTACGGAGATAGAGATAGACACAGCCGAAAACGGCGCGCTGGCAGTCGGGATGTTTACCGCCGCCCCGGGAAAATACGATCTTATTTTTATGGATGTGCATATGCCGGAAATGGACGGGATGGAAGCCGCACGCATTATCCGTGCGTATGAAAAGACAGCCGGCGGGCATATCCCGATAATTGCGATGACCGCCAACGTGTTCAAAGAGGATATCGAGAAGTGCCTTGCCGCCGGCATGGACGACCATACCGGCAAGCCGCTTGAGCTTATCGACGTTATCGGCAAGCTTAAGAAGTATTTAAGGAAGCGATGATACGTATCTAATGCAGAGCGCGTACTATTTTGCCCTGCTAAGGAACCACTGAATAATTCGGCACAATTTAGTAGCGGCGTCTTTTTCGCCTGAAAACGTCTTGCTCTAAATTAACCTCATTTATTCATTGTTTCCTTCAGCTTTCTTTTTTCGTATTTCTTTTGTGCCGAATTAAAGAGTTCCTGCTCTTTTGGGGTGCCGGGGATCAGGGCGGGGACGGGGCGCGGCTTGCCTTCGCTGTCCAGGGCGACAAAAGTAAGCTTTGCCTCGTTGGTGGCGCGGACGTTGCGGTCCGACGCGTTTTCTCCGGTGACGCATACAAGTACGGTCATCGAGGTGCGGCCAGTCCAGATCACCGAGGCGGTCAGGGTCACTATCTCGCCCATTTTTACGGGGTGGAGGAAGTTGACCGAGTCTATCGAGGCGGTCGTGACCACGCCGCTGCTGTGCCGCATCGCCGAAAGCGCGCCGGCAATATCGATCCAATGCAGCAGGCGCCCTCCCAAAAGGTTTCCCAGCATGTTAGTGTCGTTAGGCAATACCAGCTCCGTCATTGTGATCAACGAGTCGGAGGGTTTTTTTGTTTCAGTACTATCCATAGCTTGACTTTACATCAAATACCGGCAGTTGTCAAGGGCGCAGCGCAAACTGCGTATTTTCTCCGTTTTTTTATATCATAGGAAAAATCGCAGGAGAGAAGCTCAAAAGCAGCGGCCTGACAATGCGGCGAAGCCACTTTTGTTCCGCGAACGCGCGGCCCAAAGAGCGCACTTCACCAGCAAATCCCCAGTTCTTGGGATGTTAATACTCCTCCTGCGCTTGTTATAATCATAACGGCGAAGGATATTTTTTTTCGCGCGGGCTGCGACAGCCTTTGCCGATAAAAATTTCGGAGGAAAACCAGATGAAATCAAAAATGAAGGCGGCCGCAATAATGCTGGCGCTGCTTTTCGCGCTCATGTCATTTACAGGCTGCGACCTGTTTTCGGGCGGCGGCGACGGAGACGGGGACGAGGACAAGGAATACGTGTTCAGCAGAACAAGCGTTACCGCCGCGGAATGGACGGCGGTAGGCCGCACGGGAGAGCCAGTCCTGCCTGCAGGGCTTACAATGTACGGCGTACTGGCAAGAGCGTCCGACAAATTCGTATACACCTTCTATAAGGGCGGATCCGCGGACAAGCTGACGGCGATCGCCGACACCTTGTACGCTGTGGCGGGCAAGGACATAAACGGTAACGCCGCCGCGAAAACTTCTCTGCTGACGGGAAACAAGTTCCTGGGCTATTATTACGTCGGACAGGACCTTTTCTATGCCTATGCGGAATTCTTCCCGGAAAAGTACGACAAGGATGACGGCACATACTACCCAGCGAACAGGATACAGGTTTTCTTTGAATTGCAAAAGGCATATGTCGCGCCCTCTGACAAGAAGATGCTGGCTGACGTTAATCTGCCGTCCGGGAATTTCAAGGCCGCCTGGAGTTATACTACGACGGGCGCTACAACCCTGTCCCACAACGTTACGCTGATACGCGTCGGCGACGATTATTATAACACTCTGATGTACACCGCCGAAAATTATGTGGAATACTATTTTGATTATTTGGCCGCTGACAGTTACAAGGTATATACGCGCCCCACATTGTCGGGAACTACCGGAAGCTGGACCGCGGGAACAAATAAGTCCGCGTTCTCGGCAACGTCCGACTTTTTGACCACTATGGACATGTATGTGGAAGCGGATCCGGCGTTCGGCCGGATAAGCGCGGGCAGCGAAAACCTTGCGGTTTTGGGCAGCTCGATCAATTGCAGGAAATTCACAGGCACATCGGGCGGCTCGACGTTCACATTCTGGTACCACGGCACATACGGGCTCGTGATGAAGGTCACTGTAACGGGCGGCAGCACCAGTATCGAGTCGGTGTGCACCACACTCCAAACCAGCGGGGTCACAGGCTTCGGGTCGGTCACGCTGCCGGTATAAAGCGTTTTCCTGCCAAGGGCGCGGAGGCGGCGGAAGCGCCTCTGCATCCCGCCGTCTCCGCCCGGCGGTAAACCGCAACAGGTAAATGCCGAAACTGGGTATTGTAAACGGTATTAACGTATGATATAATAAAAACAATAGAAAACGGGCGGTGCCCGTAAATAGAAAGGAGGGGATAATATGGGCATTTTTGACAGGATCATCAGGAAAGTCATCAATAAGACGGTGGACAAGACTGTCGACAGGGCGGCAAACAACGCCGCGGACAAGATCGCCGGCGAGGTAGGCAATAAGATGTACGGGCAAAAGGGCGCGCAGGGCGGCACATATAACGGCGGACAGGGCGTGCAGGGCGGCGGCAGCGCGGCGCAGGGCGGCGGCGCGGGCTTTGGCCGTATGCCGCATTCGGCGGCTCCCGCTTATTTCGAGGGGATATTGAGGAGCGACTTTAAGGATTTTGAAATAAAGAAGAACGTGCCGGCAGAAAGCTTGTCGTCCGCAGCGGCGGGGAAAGGTTATCTAGGCCTGTCATTCGTGCTTTACCGGGGCGGCAGGCCGGCGGCGGCAGTTATGCTGACTGCGCATAATAAGGACAGGAGCCGCGCTTTTTACGGCGCAAAGGACGCCTGCGAAAAAGCGCGGATCCCCTTTATCAATTTTTATACGCATTACCCCAACGAGCACGCTTACGTGACGGGCAGGATAAGGAGCATGGTCAAATAGCGGCAGCGGGTGTTGAAAACATGTGACCGCCATTGACGGTTTTCCAGGCTGTTTGACAAATATGCAAATAACATATACAATGATATAAAAGAAAGGGAAACGCGTTAAGCGCCTGCGTAAGGCGAAGCGCGCGGCGTTATTCAGGGCTGTGCAGGCGGCCGGGACGCGCGTTCAGCCTTGTGTCAGCAATGCTGACTTCAAAGCATTTTCCCTTTCTTTTTTTATACCCTGAAAAACCGGCAAAAATTGCGTCAAGCCCGTCATGAGACGGATAATATAGTAAATAAACTTGAAAATTGCTAGCTGTGCCGTGTGTATATTTTGGGGCAAAATGGGCGCTGCGGGCGCATAGGAATGTATGGGGTTATTGGATAATCTGCTCTGCCACGATATCTGGCTTAGGTTCCTGGAGGACAAGCTGTCGGGCGGATCGCTTTCGGGGGAAGAGGGCGAGGCGCTGTTCGATTTTGTTGAAAACAGGCAATACCTGCCTGCCGCCGAAAAGATCGTTTCGGGCAGCGGCGATTTCCCGTATCCGCAAAAACGGCTGATAAGCAAATTAGGCGGAAAAAAGCGCGTCGTCTATTGTTTTCCGGCCGCCGAGAACATCGTTCTTAAATTTATCGCACAGCAGCTGTATATATTCGACGCCGTGTTTTCTGACAACCTGTACTCTTTCCGAAAGGAATTCGGCGTGAAAAAGGCGCTCGGCGCCATGGCCGGGGCGGAGACCGCGCCGATGTATTTTTACAAGCTGGATATAAAGAACTATTTCAACAGTATCGATATCCCGCTGCTGCTGCCCGTGCTTAAAGGCACCTTCGGCGCGGACAGAAAGCTTTACTCATTTTTTGAAAAGCTGCTGACTGCGGATAAGGCGTACTTTTGCGGCGGGCTGATAACCGAGAAGCGCGGCGCAATGGCGGGTGCGCCGTTCTCGCCATTTTTGGCAAACCTTTACCTTAAGTCACTGGATGCCTGGTTCTATGAAAGGGGCGCGGTATACGCGCGGTATTCGGACGACATAATCGTATTCGCAAACAGCGAGGAAGAGCTTTCTGCCTATAAAGAGCATATACGCGCCTGTTTTTCCGATATGAAGCTTTCTGTCAATCCCTCAAAGGAAATCACCGGGACGCCGGGGATGCCTTGGGAATTCCTGGGCGTAAGGTATCAGGGCGGCGAAATACTGCTGTCGCAAAGCTCGCTGGAAAAGATCAAGGGCAAGATCAGGCGGAAAGCGCGTTCTCTGTACCGCTGGAAGGAAAGGAAGGCAGCCTCACCCGAAAAGGCGGTGGGCGTCATGATAAAGCGGATGAACGCCAAATTCTTCGGCGGTGAGGGCGACAAGGAGCTGACGTGGGCGCGCTGGTTTTTTCCGCTGCTGACCAAGGCGGACGACCTTTGCGCGATAGACGTCTATATGCAGGATTGGCTGCGTTATATTGTGACAGGACGGCATAATAAAGCAAACTATGAAAAGGCGCCTTACGCGTTTTTAAAGGAGTGCGGTTACCGCAGCCTGACGCACGAGTATTTCCTCTTTCAAAAAAGGCGGCAGCTGCCCGCGCCTGCCGGCGTACAGGCGTCCGCCCAAACGCCGCTTTGAATTGTGTTGACAAGCGACAGAAAATACGGGTATAATGTAGGAAACGCTGAATATTCACCTCATTTATTCATCGTTTCCTTAACGACTATTACTATAAAGGCTGTGACGAAGACGGCGCAGGCATGGAGCGCAAAGAGAACCGGTGGTTGGTGAAAACCGGAAGCTTCCCGCTTGCAATGCCCCTCACTTCCGAGCCGCCCGCCTGAAACCGGTCATGCGTTTTCCGCAGGATCGTTATAGGGCAGGCCGAGTATGCTGCGTCAGTGCATAAAAGAGCGGCAGTGGAAACATTGCAATTTGAGTGGTACCGCGGAAAATGATTCCGTCTCAAAAAGGTTAACCTTTTGGGACGTTTTTTTTTACCGTTTAATGATGGGCAAGGGCGGGCGGCTGACTGCGGAAGCTCTGACGGCTTGTTTTTAGGCATAAAAAAGGCACTCAGCCCAAGCGCGGTTTGGGGCAGATCACAAAAGCGCATTGTGCGCGGGAAAGATAAAGAGATGGAAGTATTATCACAAAGACTCACGGAAATCGCCGGACGCATCAAGGAAATGCGCGAGGTCTCGGGCTTTACCGAGGACGAAATGGCCTTTAAAACCGAGGTCACGTTAGAGCAGTACCGCGTGTACGAGCAGGGAAAGACGGACTTTCCGTTTATGTTCATACATAAATGCTCGCAGGCGTTCGGGATCGGGCTGACCGACCTTTTGGAGGGCTACAGCGCGCCGCTGTCCTCTTACACCGTTATGCGGAAGGGGGCGGGGCAGCAGACCGCGCGCGAGGACGGGATCGACATCCGGAACCTTGCGCCGATGTTCGGGCATAAGATCGCCGAGCCTTATTTTGTGCGCTATGACTATTCGGACGGGCAGCAGCGTCTGCCTATCCACCTTACCACGCACAGCGGGCAGGAATTCGACTATGTGATAAGCGGCAAGCTGAAGGTGCAGGTGGGCGAGCATATCGAGGAACTGCTACCCGGCGACAGCATTTATTATAACAGCTCGACGCCGCACGGGATGATCGCGGTGGGCGGCAAGCCCGCCTCGTTCCTTGCGTTTGTTATGGCAGGCGAAAAGGCGGCCGAAAGGATACAGCGCGGCGATCTTGCGCCGCAGCGCCCGCACGAAAAATACCTGATAGACAATTATGTCAATACCGTAGAGGATAAAAACGGGCTGTTAAAGGAAATCAGCTTTAAGAACACGGAAAAATTCAACTTTGCGTTTGATATCGTGGACGCCGTTGCGCTGGAAAAGCCCGACAAGACCGCCCTGATACATATTGCTCGCGACAAGACCGAACGCATTTTTACTTTCCGGGATATGATGCGCGGCTCGGCGCAATGCGCCAACTATTTCAAGTCCCTCGGAATAAAGCGCGGCGACAAGGTCATGCTGGTGCTGAAACGTCATTATCAGTTCTGGTTTGCGATGCTGGCCTTGCATAAGCTGGGCGCGGTCGCCATACCGGCGACAAGCTTGTTGCAGGAGCAGGACTTTGAATACCGCTTCAACGCAGCGGGCGTTTCCGCAATAGTCTGCACCGCGGACGACAACCTTCCCGAAAAAGCCGACGTTGCGCAGAAGAAAAGCCCCGGGCTTAAAACCAAGATAATTGTAGGCGGCGTGCGCGAGGGTTGGCGTGATTTTGACGAGGAAAGCCAGCTTTTCAGCCGCGCGTTTGCAAGGACTGCCGAGACTGCCGCCGGCGACGATACGCTGTTTATGATGTTTACGTCCGGCACGACCGGGCATCCGAAGATAGCGGAACATTCGCACAAATATCCTTTGGGGCATTACCATACCGCAAAGTACTGGCATTGCAGCGGGACGGACGACGTACATCTGACGATCTCCGATACCGGCTGGGGCAAGGCGCTGTGGGGAAAGATCTACGGGCAATGGATGTGCGAGAGCGCGATCTTCGTGTACGACTTTGCGCGGTTCGACGCGGCGGATATTCTGCCTATGATAGGGAAATATAAGATATCGACGCTTTGCGCGCCGCCGACGATGCTGCGCCTGATGGTAAAAGAGGATATACAGAAATACGATTTCTCGCCGCTGAAGCGCATGACAACGGCGGGTGAAGCGCTGAACCCCGAGGTCTATACGCAGTTCGAAAAGCTGACCGGACTGAAAATAATGGAGGGCTTCGGACAGACCGAGACGACGCTGCTTATCGGAAACCTTGTGGGCGACGGGCATAAGATCGGTTCGATGGGAAAGCCTGTCCCGCTGTACGATATCGTATTGATCGACGGAGAGGGCAAGCCTGCGGCGGTGGGTCAGCACGGCGAGATTTGCATCAGGTACGGCAAGACGAGGCCCTGCGGCCTGCTTAAAGGCTATTACAACGATGCCGATGCGACGAACGCCGTTTTGCGCGGCGGATTATATCATACGGGCGACCTTGCGTGGCGCGACGAGGACGGGTATTTTTGGTTTGTGGGAAGGACGGACGACGTTATCAAATCGTCCGGTTACCGCATAGGGCCGTTTGAAATCGAGTCGGTCATAATGGAGCTGCCGTACGTATTGGAGTGCGGGGTATCGGCCGCGCCCGACGAGATCCGCGGACAGGTCGTCAAGGCCAGCATCGTGCTTGTAAAGGATAAGCAGCCCACCGAGCAGCTTAAAAAGGAAATACAGGAATATGTCAAGAGCAAGACCGCGCCGTATAAATACCCCCGGATAGTTGTTTTCCGCGACAGCCTGCCCAAGACTATCAGCGGCAAGATACAGAGAAACAAATTATAAAAATGATACCGGATAAAAGGATATATATTTTCAGCGGGCATTACGGCAGCGGCAAGACAAATATTGCCGTCGATACGGCGTTTGCGCTGCGCAGGCGCTACCAAAAGGTTGTTATCGCCGATATAGATATAGTCAATCCGTACTTCAGGACGAAGGACAGCCGGCAGGAATTGCAGGAAGCGGGTATCCGCTTGATCTCTTCGAGGTTTGCGGGGACGAATGTTGACGTACCCGCCTTGCCTCAGGATATTTACGCGATAACTTGCGACGCGTCTTTGCGCGCGGTGATCGACGTGGGCGGCGACGACCGGGGCGCGCTGGCGCTGGGGCGGCTGCGGGACAGTATCCTGGCCGAAAACGATTACGAGATGCTGATGGTATTCAATATGTACCGGCCGCTGACCGGGACTGCGGGCGACGCGCTCGGCATTATGCGCGAGATAACCGGCGCCTGCAAAATACCGTGGACGGGCATAATCAATAATTCTAACCTGGGAATAGAGACGACGGCGCAGGACGTACTGGATTCGGTTGCGGCTGCCGAAACGCTCTCCGGCCTAAGCGGCGTCCCGCTGGTTATGACAACGGTCTCAAACAATATATACAACGAGCTGAAAGGAAAGATAAAGGATTTGCGCCCGCTGGGCATCAGGGGCGGGATCTCAAGTAACCGCTGAATAAATTATATCGAATTATTCAGCGTTTACTTAAGCTTGAATGAACAGCGTTTATCGGAGGAATGAACAATAATGGCAAAGGTAACTTTTAAAACAGAGAGCTGCAAGGGCTGCGGCTTGTGCGTGTCGGTCTGCCCCAAAAAAATAATCGGGCTGTCCGGAACAGTTATAAACAGCAAGGGGCACCGTCCTGCGGAGGTCGTTGAGCAGGATAAATGTATCGGCTGTGCGTTCTGCGCGACGATGTGCCCCGACTGTGTAATTACAGTTTATTCTAAGTAGCTTTTAAATTACCAAAAAGACTTTGACGTTTTAGTAATTTAAATCGCGGATTAGTATAAGTATGAGAAATAGATAGGAGCAGATATTTTATGTCAGACAAGGTTTTACTTAAAGGAAACGAAGCGATCGCAGAGGCCGCGCTGATGGCAGGCTGCCGCTTTTATTTCGGCTATCCGATCACGCCGCAGACGGAAATCGCCGCGTATATGGCAAAGAAAATGCCGAAGATCGGCGGAGTATTCCTGCAGGCGGAGAGCGAGATCGCCGCTATCAATATGGTGTACGGAGTTTCCGGCGCGGGCAAACGCGTCATGACAAGCTCGTCGAGCCCCGGAATATCGCTCAAAGGCGAGGGCTTATCGTACGCTGCGGGCGCGGATCTGCCTGTTTTGATCGTCAATATTCAACGCGGCGGACCCGGCCTCGGCGGTATACAGCCGTCGCATTCGGACTATTTTCAGGCAACCAAGGGCGGCGGACACGGTGATTTAAAGATGATCGTTCTTGCTCCCGACTCGGTCCAAGAAATGGCCGACTTAACCGTCAAGGGCTTCGAGCTTGCCGATAAATACCGTATGACGGCTATGATCTTAGCCGACGGCACAATGGGACAGATGATGGAACCGGTGTCGCTTGACTACGGCGAGCAGAAGAAATATAAAAAGGACTGGGCAGTTACGGGTACGAAAAACAAGCGTCCGCAAAACATTATCAATTCGCTGTTTTTGGTTGCCGAACAG
>JAVBLK010000010.1:0-64832 GCA_031553565.1 Eubacteriales bacterium | reverse complement strand
GTAGTCAAGGCGAGCATAGTGCTTGTAAAGGGCAAGGAGCCGTCAGAGCAGCTCAAGAAAGAGATACAGGATTATGTCAAGAACAAAACCGCACCCTACAAGTACCCGCGTATCGTCGTTTTCCGCGACGAGCTGCCCAAGACGATAAGCGGAAAAATCCAGCGCAACAAGCTGTAAAAGTATGGAAAGCGGAAAGAGGATAATCATTTACAGCGGCCATTACGGCAGCGGCAAGACCAATATTGCGCTCGCCCACGCCTTTGCGCTGCGCGAGCGGAAGGAAAGGGTCATAATTGCGGATATTGATATAGTCAATCCGTATTTCCGCACAAAGGACAGCGCAAAAGAGCTTGAGGCCGCCGGGATAAGGCTCGTTTCCTCCGCGTACGCGGGTACAAACGTGGACGTACCCGCGCTGCCCAAGGATATTTATGCGGTGACAGACGACAGGGAGGCGCGCGCTATAGTTGACGTGGGCGGCGACGACAGGGGCGCGCTCGCCCTGGGCCGCCTTTCCGCGGACATACTCAGGGAAAACAACTTTGATATGTTCTTTGTCGTCAACTTTTACCGCCCGCTCACGAGGACGGCGGAGGACGCGCTCGCGGTAATGCGTGAGATAGAGTCGGCGGCAAGGCTTCCCTTTACGGGGATTGTCAACAATTCCAATATCGGCGCAGAAACGAGGGCTGCGGACGTCCTTGCGTCAATTCCGCTTTCGGAGGCTCTTTCCCGCCTTTCCCGTCTGCCGGTTGCGGTGGTGGCGGCGGCGGAGGAAATATGCGGGGAGCTTGCGGGCAGTATAAAAGGCTTGCGCCCCCTGCGCTTACAGCGTAAAATTATATAAGGAGCAAATATAGAGGATATGTCGAAGGTAACATTCAAGACCGATTATTGCAAGGGCTGCAGCCTGTGCGTTGACGTTTGCCCAAAGAAAATAATCGAGCTTTCTAAGAACGAAATCAACGCGAAAGGGCACAGGCCGGCGGGCATTACCGACCAGGAAAAGTGTATTGCGTGCGCGTTTTGCGCCATGATGTGCCCAGAGTGCATCATAAAAGTGGAAAAATAGGGAGAGCGGAAGATAGATATGACAGAAAAAGTTTTGATGAAAGGGAACGAGGCAATCGCGGAGGCGGCGCTCCTTGCGGGCTGCCGGCATTATTTCGGCTATCCGATAACGCCGCAGACGGAAATTGCCGCGTATATGGCCAAAAGAATGCCCAAAATAGGCGGCGTTTTTCTTCAGGCGGAAAGCGAGATTGCGGCAATAAACATGGTTTACGGCGTGGCGGGCGCGGGCAAGCGCGTGCTGACGTCCTCGTCCAGCCCCGGAATATCGCTTAAGGGCGAGGGCTTGTCTTACGCCGCGGGTGCGGACCTGCCGCTGGTCGTTGTCAATATCCAGCGCGGCGGCCCCGGATTGGGCGGCATCCAGCCGTCCCAGGCGGATTATTTCCAGGCGGTCAAGGGCGGCGCGCACGGCGATTACAGGATGATAGTGCTTGCGCCCGACAACGTGCAGGAAATGGCGGATCTTACCGTAAAGGCGTTCGATCTTGCCGACAAATACCGCATGACGGCGATGATACTTGCCGACGGCACGATGGGGCAGATGATGGAGCCGGTATCGCTGGCGTACGGAAAGCAGAAGGAATATGAAAAGCCCTGGGCGGTCACCGGCACGAAGGGCAGCCGTCCGCAGAATATAATCAACTCGCTTTACCTTGTGCCGGAGCAGCTGGAACGTAAAAACATCGAGCGGTTCGAGCGTTACGCCGAGGTCGAGAAGGCGGAAACGATGTACGAGGAATACCTTATGGAGGACGCGGAGGTCTGCGTCGTCGCCTACGGCATTGCTGCGCGCGTGTCCAAGAACGCTATCAACGAGGCAAGGGCGCGCGGACTTAAGGCGGGGATGATCCGGCCGATAACGCTGTGGCCTTTCCCGAAAAAACCGCTGCTTAAAGCGGCGGAAAGGGTCAAGGGCTTTGTGACGGTGGAAATGTCGATGGGGCAGCTGGTCGAGGACGTGCGTTCGGCGGTCGAATTTAAAAAGCCGGTCGCGTTATGCAGCCGCACGGGCGGGATGATCCCCCAGCCGGATCAGGTGCTTTCAAAAATCGGCGAAATCGTAGGCATTGCACCTGCCGGAAGCGGCGCAAGGGCGGCCGGGAAAGCAGAGGGAGGCAAAAAATAATGACAGTATTTGAAAAACCAAAGGCGCTTAGCAACGCGCCAATGCACTATTGCCCCGGCTGTACGCACGGGATCATACACCGCCTGATAGCCGAGGCCATCGACGATCTGCGCATTGTAGGCAGGACGATCGGCATCGCGCCGGTCGGCTGCGCGGTCATGGCGTACGATTATTTCAACTGCGACATGGTGCAGTCGGCGCACGGCAGGGCGCCCGCGGTGGCGACGGGCGTAAAGCGCGCCGATCCGGATAATATAGTATTTACTTATCAGGGAGACGGGGATCTGGCTTCCATAGGTATGGCCGAAATCGTACACGCGGCGGCGCGCAACGAGAACATCACCGTAATATTCGTCAATAACGCGATCTATGGGATGACGGGCGGACAGATGGCGCCGACCTCGCTGCCCGGACAGATCACGCAGACCTCGCCTTACGGCAGGGATGTTACGGCCTGCGGCTTTCCTATTAAGGTCAGCGAGATGCTGGCGCAGATCGAGGGCGCGCAGTATATCGAAAGGGTCGCGGTAAACAGCGTCAAGAACGTAAGAAAGGCAAAAGCCGCAATAAAGAAAGCATTTTTAAATCAGACGGAAGGCAAGGGCTTTTCGATGGTGGAGGTCGTTTCGACCTGCCCTACCAACTGGGGGCAGAATCCCGCCGAGGCGCTGAAATGGGCGGAGGAAAAAATGCTGCCTGTCTTTCCGTTAGGCGTATATAAGGATACATCGGGGGGGATAAAGTAATGACAGCTCAATTTCTCTTTGCGGGCTTCGGCGGCCAGGGCATACTGTTCGCAGGCAAATTTCTGGCGTACAAAGGACTCCTGGAGGGCAAGCAGGTCAGCTGGCTGCCCTCATACGGCCCGGAGATGCGGGGCGGCACGGCAAACTGCTCGGTGATCATAAGTGATTCGGCGATAGGCTCGCCCATAGTATCGAAGCCTGACGTACTGATCGCAATGAACCTCCCTTCCCTGGATAAATATGAAGGAGCGGTCGTGCCCGGCGGCAAAATATTCGTTGACTCGACGCTGATCGGCAGAAAAATAACGCGGACGGACGTAACGGCGGTCTATATACCGGCGACAAAAATGGCGCAGGACAACGGGATGCCGACGCTTGCAAATATGATAATCGTGGGAAAGGCTTTGGCGGGATACCCCTGGGACGGGGAATTGATGCTTAAGACTGTGGGCAAGGTGATATCGGCGCGGAAGCAGGAGATGCTGGATATAAACATGAAGGCCCTGGAAATAGGCAGGAATCACCAATAATAAAAGTGAGGATCTATAATGCTGAACATCAGAATTGAAAAAACAAAAAACCCAAAAATAAAGCCCGAAGCATCGGTCTTGGGTTTCGGGAAGTATTTTTCAGACCATATGTTTATTATGGAATACAGTGCCGGCAAGGGCTGGGAAAACGCGCGGATAGTCCCGTTTGAAAAAATATCGCTGCATCCTGCCTCTACTGTTCTGCATTACGGCGCGGAAGTTTTCGAGGGGCTGAAGGCGTACAGGAAGGCCGGCGGCGCGGTGCAGCTCTTCAGGCCGTCAGAGAACATTAAGCGGATGAACGCCTCCGCCGACCGTATGTGCCTGCCGCAGATACCGGAGGCCGATTTTATGCAGGCGCTGGAAACTTTTGTGTGCTTAGAAAAGGAATGGACGCCGTCTGCGCCCGGCACGTCGCTGTACTTGCGCCCGTTTATGTTCGGCAACGACGAAACGCTGGGCGTCCACGCGCCGCAATCGGTCACCTTCATGATGATCGCGTCACCCGTAGGCAGCTATTATAAGGGCGGGCTTAATCCCGTCAAGATCATGATAGAGGACACGGACGTGCGCGCGGTAAGGGGCGGAACGGGCTCTGCCAAATGCGGCGGAAATTATGCCGCAAGCACAAGGGCGGGGGAGCGCGCCGCAAGGCAGGGCTATGCGCAGGTGCTGTGGCTGGACGGCATCAAGCGCAAGTATATCGAGGAGGTCGGCGCGATGAACGTTATGTTCCGGATCGGGGGCGAGGTCATCACGCCGAAGCTGAACGGCTCCATTTTACCCGGTATAACCAGGAAATCGTGCATCGAGCTGCTTAAAAAACAGGGCGTCCGCGTAAAGGAGCGGCTTATTACCATTGACGAATTGCTGGCGGCGGCAAAGAGCGGGCTGCTTACCGAGGCCTGGGGCTGCGGCACGGCCGCGGTGATCTCGCCTATCGGCGAATTTATGTATAAGGACGTAAAGTATACCGTCGGAAACGGCGGGATCGGCGAGGTGTCTCAGGGGCTTTACGACACGCTGACGGGCATACAGTGGGGCAGGACTCCCGACAAATTTAAATGGACTTACCAGATAAAATAGATTCGGGCTGTTCCCGGATAAGGATATAAAAAAATTACTTTTGGGCTTTTTTTTGTTTTTTCGGGGCGGCGCCCGTTGTTACGGGCAATCCGCGGTGGCTTAAACTAAAAGAGCCGGAGGGGATCTTATGAAAAAAATCTGTATTGCGGACAGAACTATTGCAAGCGCGTGCGGCGGGCAGGCCGGGCTCAGCTTTAAAGAGAAGGTCGAGATCGTCCGCAGCCTTTGCAAATTAGGCGCCGACGTGATCGAGCTGCCGGCGATCGAGGACGAAAAGGCGGATTCGCTGTTTATCCGGACGGTCGTGTCGTTCTCCTCAGGCAGTGTTGTCAGCGTCAACGCAGGGATCACCGAGGCCGAGGTCGAAAGGGCGTACGCCGCCGTATCGGGCGCCGCAAAGCCCAGGCTCTCTATCGCGCTGCCGGTAAGCCCCGCGCTGATGGAATATGACTGCCATAAAAAGCCTGCCGAGGTGCTGGAGCTTATTAAAAAACTGGTTGCCCGCGCCGCATCGCTGTGCGGGGACGTGGAATTTTGCGCGGTGGACGCAACAAGGGCGGAAAATGACTTTCTGGCCTTGTCGATATCCGCCGCGATATCCGCCGGCGCAGGCGTCGTCACAGTCTGCGACAACGAGGGGTGCAATCTGCCGTTTGAGACCGAAAAATTTATTAAGCGCGTTTTTGCAGGCGTTCCCGGACTCAAAAAAATCAGGACGGGATATTTATGCGAGGACGCCTGCGGGCTGGGGCTGGCCTCGGCCGTTACCGCGGCTATCTGCGGCGTCGGCGAGATCAAGGCTTCGGTGGGCGTTGAAGGGTACATACCGCTTGACGGCCTTACAGAATTTATATTGAACAGGGGCGACAGCCTGGGCTTATCCGCCGGCTTGTCGAAAACTGAATTTCAGCGGCACGCAAACCAGATCAAGCGTCTGCTTTCCGCGCCGAAAAGCGATAATTCCGCGTTTGACAAGCTTACGCTTGTACCGCAGTCGGACGCAAGATACGCGCTGACGGCAAAGGATGATATTGCGGCGGTCGGCAGGGCGGTAGTCAAGCTGGGCTATGATTTAAGCGAGGACGATAAAAAGAAGGTTTACGAGGAGTTTTTGCGCGCGGCGGATAAGAAGCCGATAGGCGAGCGCGAGCTGGACGCGATCGTGGTCAGCGTCGCGCTGCAGGTGCCGCAGACATACAAGCTGATCAGCTATCTGATCAACAGCGGCAACCTTATAACTGCGTCGGCGACAGTATCCTTAGAGCGCGCCGGCGAAACCTTGCAGGGGATCTCCTTAGGCGACGGCCCTATTGACGCGGCGTTTTTGGCGATGGAGCGGGTTATCGGGCGGCACTACGAGCTGGATGATTTCCAGATCCAGGCCGTGACCGAGGGCACAGAGGCAATGGGCTCCGCGTTTGTGAAGCTTAGGAGCGGCGGTAAGGTCTATTCGGGCCAGGGGCTCTCCACCGATATAATAGGCGCGTCGATCAGGGCGTATCTTTCCGCGCTGAATAAAATAATGTACGAGGAGGAATAGGGCTGTGAGACTGTCATTTTCGACCAAGGGCTGGCACGGCCGTTCCTTCGAGGATTTTTCCGCCGCCGCAAAGGGCCTGCATTTTAATGGCTTTGAGATACACAATATAAACAACGAAAGCTTTTGCGGCAAGTCCGGCGCGCTGAATCCTGCGCACATCAACGCTACCGCGCGCGGGCTTTACGAGCAGAATTTATGCGTGCCGTGCGTGGACACGATCATAAACGCGGCGGACAGATCGGCGGCAAAAGACGTTGCGGCAGAAATAGAAAGGGCTCTTATGATCGCGGCCGCGTTAAAGTCGCCGTATATCCGCATAAGGGCAATTCCGGGCGCAGCGGCCGAAGAGGACGTCGCGGCGGTAATAGCGTGCTTGAAAAAAGCGCTCCCGCTTGCCGAAAACAAAAATACCGCTATCCTTGTCGAGACATCGGGACTGTTTGCGGATACTAAGCGGCTGCTGGGCGTTCTGAACACATTTTCCAGCGACCACATCGCCGCGCTGTGGGATTTTCATTCCACCTTCCGTATTGCGGGGGAAAGCGCGGAGGAGACTATTAAGACCTTGGGCGCGTATGTCAAACACGTACACGTCAAGGATTCTATGGTCATGGACGGCGGGAAGGCCGGAAATGGGGGCTGCGCGGACAGTAATACCGTATTCTGCCTTATCGGCGAGGGGACGCTGCCGGTTTCTGATATGATGCTGGCCTTAAAATCTATCAATTACGACGGCTTTATCGCGCTGGAATGGGATCCGCAGTGGCTTCCCGGCGTGGACGACTTAGAGATAATTCTGTCGCATTTTTCCGCGTATATGTCCGGGTATTCCGACCCGGACAAGGGCAGGAAAAACCTCTATGACAACAACGCGCGCACGGGCAAATATGTTTGGAAGAAGGAGACGCTGATCGATCTGACCTTTTCAGGAGTTCTGGACAGGATGGTTTCGGAATTTCCCGACCAGTACGCCTTTAAATACCCGACTCTTGACTATACCCGCACTTATTCGCAGTTTCGGGACGACGTGGACGAATTTGCGCGCGCGCTCGTTTCCATGAACGTCAAGGCCGGTACGCATGTGACGGTCTGGGCTACCAACGTCCCGCAGTGGTTCATCGCGTTTTGGGCGACGGTAAAGATCGGCGCGGTGCTGGTCACGGCCAATACCGCATATAAGATCCACGAGATGGAATATCTTTTGCGCCAGTCCGATACGCACACGCTTATCATGATAGAAAGCTATCGCGATTCCAACTATAAGGGGATCGTCGAGGAGCTTTGCCCGGAGCTTGAAAAAACTGACGCCGGACAGCCGCTGCACAGCAAGAGGCTGCCCTTTTTACGCAATATAATCACCATCGGTTTCAGGATGAACGGCTGTTTGAAATGGGAGGAGGCGCTTAGGCGCGCGGGTCAGGTGCCGTATGATACCGTGCGGCGCATGGCGGCCAAGGTCAGCAGCCGCGACGTCTGCAATATGCAGTACACGTCGGGGACGACCGGCTTTCCGAAAGGGGTTATGCTGACGCATTATAACATCGTCAATAACGGCAAAAATATCGGCGACCGTATGGATCTTTCGACCGCGGACAGGCTGATGATACAGGTGCCGATGTTCCATTGCTTCGGTATGGTCCTTGCGATGACGGCGGCGATGACGCACGGGACCTCGCTTTACCCTCTGCCGTATTTTTCGCCGAAGCCCGCGCTTGCGTGCATAAACCGCGACAGGATAACGGCCTTTCACGGCGTGCCGACAATGTTCATATCGCTGCTGGAACATCCTGACTTTTCCAAAACAGACTTTTCATATATGCGGACGGGCATTATGGCGGGCAGCCCCTGTCCCGTTTCGGTGATGAAGGACGTCGTCGGAAAGATGAAAATGGATCAGATCACGATCGTTTACGGCCAGACAGAGGCGTCGCCGGGCTGCACCATGAGTTCGGTCGACGACCCGCTGGAGGTGCGCGTGGCGACAGTCGGCCGGCCGCTGCCGGAGATCGAGTGCCGGATCGTCGATCCCGAAACGGGTAAGGATTGTCCGGACGAGGTCACGGGCGAATTTGTGGTGCGCGGCTATAATATCATGAAAGGCTATTATAAAATGCCGGCCGCCACAGCGGCGGCGATCGACGGGGAGGGCTGGCTGCATACTGGCGACCTTGCCTGCCGGACAAAGGACGGGAATTACAAGATCACCGGGCGGCTTAAGGATATGATAATCCGCGGCGGCGAGAATATTTACCCCAAAGAAATAGAGGAATTTATATACACGCATCCAAAGGTCAGGGACGTACAGGTCATCGGCGTGCCCGACGTGCAATACGGCGAGGAGATCATGGCGTGCATCATCCTGAAGGAAGGCGAAACCCTCTCCGAGGCTGAGATGAAGAGCTTTATAAAGGCGAGTATGGCAAGGCATAAGGTGCCTAAATATATCGATTTTGTAACGGAGTTCCCGACCAACGCGGCGGGAAAGATAATGAAATATAAAATGCGCGAGGATGCCGTAATAAAACTGAAACTGCAAAAAGCCGCGTCCGTTGTTACAGCGTAATGCGCCGGTATTTTGGCGGCGGCATCCGAAAGTAAAGTATTATGAAAGAAAGCGGTTTATGAAGGTCTTGGCGGAGAGCCGCTGACGAAACAGTATCTTTTTATACAAGAGTACTATGAAAACACCTTATTTCTATAATACTCTAACGGTCCTGAGCACAAAAGAGCATTGCTATGATTATTGATTCACATTGCCATATTTACCCCGAAAAAATTGCACAGAAAGCGTCTGACAGCACTGCGGGCTTTTATAACGCGCCCGTAAAATATGACGGCACTTTAAGCCGCTTAAACGCGCTTGAAGCCGACGCAGGGATAGAGCATTTTATCGTGCAGTCGGTAGCCGTTACTCCGTCACAGGCGGGCGGGATAAACCGTTTTATCGCAAAAACTGTTTTGGAGGGCGGCGGTAAAATTACCGGCCTCGGCACGCTGCATCCGGATTCGGGAACGATCGGGGAGGATATCCGCCAAATAGTAGCACTCGGCTTGCGCGGAGTAAAGCTGCACGCCGACATGCAGCAAATTGCCATAAACGACAAACGCTGTTATAAAATCTATGAACAGTTACAGGGGGTATTGCCGGTGCTTTTGCACGCGGGCGACAGCCGATACGGCTTTTCTAACCCGGACAACCTTGTCCCCGTTTTGAAGGATTTTCCCGGCCTGACGGTAATTGCCGCCCACTTCGGCGGCTGGTCGGTGTGGGAGGAGGCAATGGTAAAGCTGCCGCGGTATCAAAACCTCTATGTAGATACGTCGTCAACTTTCGGCTTTATGGGCAGCGGATATTTCAAAAAATGCGTCAAGGCGTTCGACCCTCTGCGCATCCTGTTCGGCTCGGACTATCCCATGTGGGAGCCGAAAGCCGAAATTGAAGCATTGCGCGGCCTGGGGCTGTCACAAGAGGATTACGACAACATTTCCTATAAAAACGCCGCCCGGCTCTATGGGATACCGTGCCCGCAGGCCTAAAGGAAGCGCTGAATAATCGGTAAATTTACAGCGGCGTCTTTTTCGCCTGAAAACATCTTCTTCCCTTCACAAATAGTTCTAGCAAATGAACTGAAAATTGCCGCATTGCCGGCGTATTTTAGGATAAAGCGGTATAAACGGCTCGCCTCTTTTTCCGGTAAATATTAGACACTGTCCTAAAAAGAGGCAAAACTTGACTTTTTTGCATAAAAATACTATAATGTTCTAAATGCAGCGTAAAGGTTACATAGCAGCCGCAATAAAAAACGCATCCGCAAGGTTAATGCTTGCCGCGCTGATCTGCGCTGCGTTTCTGTTTCCGCTGTCCGGTTCGGACGGCCTCTACTGGAGGGCTTTAAAAGCGGAGGAAATCCCTGTATTATTTGCGGGCGGTTCCGGAATTGAATCCGACCCGTACCTTATTTCGTCTCCGGAGCATCTCG
Source organism: Eubacteriales bacterium (assembly GCA_031553565.1). GTDB lineage: Bacteria > Bacillota > Clostridia > Christensenellales > DUVY01 > JAVBLK01. Next base: position 54,750 of record JAVBLK010000010.1, on the reverse strand, counting down.
ATAACGTGCGTTACCGTTTGCGCCGCCAAAATCCCGACTTTATACCCGACGTCTGGGGCGAGGACGAATATGGCGAATATGTCCTCATCACCCCCGGGAACGGCGATACCGTACCGGAGCTTTTGCCGCGCTTTTTCGCGCTGGCCGCCGACATAAACCTGACCGCATATTTGGACATAGGCGCAGGTTTCGCGCAATGGGGCGACAGCGGCTGGCTGCCGCTCGGAGAGCAGGGCGAAGCGTTTTACGGCGTATTCGACGGGCGCGGGCATACCGTCAGCGGGCTTTGGATGGACCGGCCGGACGCGTACGCGGGGCTGTTCGGCTTTATAGGAAATTCGGACATTAAGGACTTAAAAATCATCCTTCATGAAAAAGGGATTACCGGCGGACATACCGTCGGCGGGCTGGCGGCGGTTGCGCAAAATATTGACAGCGCGGCGCTCACTATAGAACGCTGCTCGGTAACCGGCAATATTATGACAAGCAGCGCGCCGTCAGAGTACCTGGCGGGCGGCGTTGCGGGCAGCGCAAACGGCTACCTGTTTTTACAATGTATGTTCTCCGGCACGGTCTCGGCGTGCCTGACGCCTGATTCGGGCGGTTTCATAGTTTCCGGCGCGGGCGGCATTGCCGGCAGGGCGGATGACTGCGCTTTTAAAAATTGCCTGGTTTCCGGAGATGTGTTTTCCTGCGGAACGGACTCCGGCTCGAAATTCCTCGCGGGGCTTGCGGGCACGTACCGCGGCGTTTGCGCCGCCGAGAACTGTTTGTTCCTGCAACAGGGTGCAGGGCGCGCATATCCGTTTTTCGGCGCGCCAAATATTATGGAAATAGGCGGCCCGCCGTCGGCAAGCGTCACAGGCTCCTATTACAGCGGCGCGGACAGCGCGGTGCGGACGTTCGACACATATCCTCACGGAATTGACTGGCTGTCGAAGCGGCTCACGCCGGAGCAGCTGAAAGATAAAGGCTCGTTCAAGGGCGCCGGTAACGCGCCGTGGGACTTTCAGTACGTATGGGGGCATGACCGCGAGGGAAATATCCTTTTGCGCGCGTTCGGGATTGCGTATGACCCGCCTCCGCCCGCAAATCTGCTTTGGCTGTGGATAACGATAGCGGTATTGCCGTTTATCGTTGTTTGCGCCGCCGCCGCAATTCTTTACCGCCGCAAAAAGCCCGTTATCGTCCGGGAGGTCGAGACCGTCGAGGTGATAAAAGAGATCCCGGTGACCGAAGGGCAGCCGCTGCCGATGGAAATGTTCACGCCGAAAGAAAAGCGCGTGGCGGAATTGCTGCTTCTTGGGAGATCGCGCCGCGGGATAGCGGAATCGCTGGGCATAACCGAGGACACCGTCCGCAACCATACCAGCAATATCTTTTCCAAAGCGGAAGTTAACAGCCAAAAAGCGTTCATAGCGAAATACCTGTACGACCGCGCGTTCTTCGAAAACGATTGAACGTCTGATAATGTAAGGCAATACAGAGCTATTGACGGAAAAAGAAGACGTTTTATGACAAAAAAGACTTGAGCTCAAAATTTTATAGAAATGATTATCCTCGCAGCAGAGACTACAGAGGTATCAAATATAGCTTTCGCAAGAAAGGTTCGCATCAGAGCTTAAGGGGAATTATACCCTGTATTGCCATTTTTTTCTTCATCCTATTTTTCTTTTTTGGCCGGACTATTTTCTTTTGACGGGCCTTGCCCATTCCCGCTCAAAGAAAAATGTCCGTAGATTAATCAGTGTTTCCTTAGTACATAAGTACCATGACATTATCACTCATCCATAGTATGCTTTAAGCGGCGGGAGAAATGCGGCGGCGCGTTTTCCGCCGCTAATTTATTTTTTAAGGAGTGGAGTTATGGGTCAGACAAAAAAGAAGTCTCTGCTGCGGGCGGCCGCTGTATTTATTGCGGCGGCGCTGCTGATTTGTTCCGCTGCGTTTTCGGACGGCTTGTCCGGCGGCAGAACGCCGCGCGCAGCGTTCGCGGCCGCCCCGTCGGGAAACTGGTGGGACACCGGAAATTACGAGGCGTTCATCAAGGACGCGGGCCACGACGGCACTGCGGCAAAGCCGTACGTCATAGCGAACGAAAAGCAGTTGGCGTATATGACGGTCAACGAGGTTGCGGCGGATTTCGCGAAGGACGTGCACTATAAGCTGGGCGCCGACCTCGATATGTCCGCGCATTATTCAAAACCGATACGCACAGTGAACAGCGCTTTTGAGGGAGTTTTCGACGGCGGCAGTAAAAAGATCTCCGGCTTATATATTGACAGTCCCACTGTCAACGGGGCCGGCTTGTTTGCGGCCTTGGGCGTCAATTCAAGGATATTTGACCTGACGATAGAGAGCGGCCGTATCACAAGCATGTTAAATGCGGGCGGCATCGCCGGGGCCGCGAAAGGCAATATCGAAAACTGTGTCAATAAAGCTGACATAGTGCTTGCGCCCGGCGGTCAAAACGCAGGGGGGATCACCGGGAACTATGACAGAAAATCAAGCGATACCGGCGCCGCTCCGATCATCAAAAACTGCGTCAATTACGGCGGCATCATATCCGGGAGTCCAAACTGCGCCGGCATCGCCGGTATCCTCGGCGCGGGAACCATAGAAAGCTGCGCCAATTTCGGGGCCGTATCCGGCGCAAATAATACAGGCGGTATTGCAGGAAGCAATTTCGGGACGATATCCGGCAGTTTTAACGCGGGCGCGGTCACGCTGACCGGAAACAACGGCGGCGGTATTGCCGGGTCGCTGCAGTACAGCGAAACGAGGGGCACCGGCACAGTATCAGGCTGCGCAAATACGGGCAAAGTTACCGCGCTCCAGTATTCCGGAGGGATCGTAGGGCTTACATACCAGGTAAACAATTTCCTGATATCGGATTGCTTCAATACGGGAAGTATCGGGGCGGCGGCAAATGCAGCGTTGTCGGTGCTGGGCGGGATCGCCGGAAAATTGGACGCTTCCGCAAAAGCGGTCAACTGTTTCTCGGCGGGCGCGATAATGTCGGGCGAGGCGGGCGGCGGCATTGCCGGAGAAAAGCACGCGGCGGCGGCGCTTACAAATTGCTATTACGAAAACAGCGCGCCGGCTGCGGTGGAAAACGGATTTGAAAAGCCGGCCAAGGCAGTCTATGACGTCACAGACACCGCAGGCTCGACCGTACTCGGCCTTGCCTCCGCGGCGATGAAGGGGGCAAACGCGTTCACCGCGATGGCGTTCGACTATTCGGGCGCGGCGTACGCGGGCAAAGCTCTTTCAGACTACTGGCAGACGCTTGCGGACGGTTACCCCGTATTAAAAGCGCACTTATTCATTTTTCAGGTCGACGGCGGCGAGAGCAAGCCCGTCTATTGCGGCGCAAAGCTCGGCGCGGTGCCGACAGCGGTAAAAACCGGTTATTCAACGGCTTACTACACCGACAAAGCGCTGACGGTGGCCTATACTCACGACGCGGACGCGGTCATGCCGTGGGGCGGGCTGACGATATACCCGAAGTTTACCTTAAACCGGTACACGATCACGTTCCGCACAAACGGCGGCGGAACGGTTGCGGATATCACGATGGATTACGGCGCGGCGGTCACGGCCCCGGCGGCGCCCGAACGGAAACGGAATAAGTTCATAGGCTGGTATACCGACGAGGCGCTTACAAAGCCGTATGCGTTCGGCACGATGCCCGCAGAAAACATCACGCTGTACGCGAAATGGGAAAAGACCGGCATGTCCGGCGGCGCGGTCGCGGCGATAGTGATCGCAAGCGTGCTTGCCGCGGCCGTAGGCGGCTTCGCTGTATTCTGGTTCGCGATAAAGAAAAAATCCTTCGCCGACCTGGCCGGCGCCTTCAAGAAAAAATCCTGATAGATTACCGCAAATAGATGCCGCCGGTTTTCCCGGCGGCCGTAGATCCCAGATAAATTGCCCCTTATCAGAAAACCTGATAAGGGGCAATTTGTTTGCTGTTTGCGCATAGCGTGAACATACTGCGATATAGATAAAATGTTAAATTATAAAGGTTAAATTATATATAGCAAGTAAACTTTTAAATTACCGCATTGCCTCGCGTTTATTCGGTTCAAAACGGCATAACTGCCCGTCCGTAGGCTTCGTTACGGTCTGCGCTTTTATCGCATTTTGCCCTCAAATATCCACTCGGGTCTGTCAGCAATTTTCAAGTTGATTTACTATAGGTTGCGGCGCGCGGCGGATTGAGGAACCGCTGAATAATTCGATAAATTTATAGCGGCGTCTTTTTTGCCCGAAAATGCCTTCTTAACTTAGCAAATAGTTCTACTATTTGCGTCATAAACAAGTCGTTTCCCGGGCTGAAAAATATTTGCTCTAAATTGATCTCATTTATTCATCGCTTACTTAATATCTGCAGTGTTCCGTTTTTAAGAAACATAACAGCCGGAAAAAATTAAATATTATTTATAGAAGCATAATGTATCAGACACAATAAAGGGGGACGGCCGCGCAAAACGGCAGCCGCCCCTTTATTACTATATCTGGTCAGGGAGAGGCAGGCCGTATGATACTAAAGAAATTCAGGGTAAAAGATTTCCGTTCGATCGTTGACACCGGATGGATAGACTGTCAGACGCTGACCGCGTTTGCGGGCGAGAACGAGTCGGGTAAGACCACCCTTTTGATGGCGTTGTTAAAGCTGATGCCCGTAAGGTCCGCGTCGTCGTATTCCACACTTAAGGGAAACGGCGGCAAGTGGGCGCGCATCAACCTTAAAAGCGATGTGCCGATCGACAGGGCGGAGGAGCTTATGCCCGTCATAAACGACGTGACGTTCATACAGGCGGTTTTCGAGCTGCCGGCGGCAACGCGCGCGCTTATTTCGGAGACCTACGGCGGATGGAACCCCGGCGGGATAGTCACTATTTCCAAGACCTACGGCGGCGGATACAGCGTGGCCGAGGCGGCGTCTTTAGACGCGGACGCGCGCGAAAAGGTCACTGCGTTCCTTACGGGCAAGATACCGGAATTCATGTACTTCCAGGAAATGACGCAGGTCAACAGCAAGATTGACCTTGTTTCGCTGGCCTATAAGCTGAGCGGCCTGAAGAAAAACCAGAAGCTTACCGAACGCGAAAGCGTATTTTCCAACCTTTTAAATTACCTTGATATCTGGGAATCCAACCTTATCAAGTCCATCGCCGAAAAGTACGACGAGCTGTCCAAATGCAGCGAGGCAGAGATAGATTTCAGGGTGATATTCGACGCCATTCCGCTCTTTTACCAGCGTTTTAAGCGCGGGTTTAGTGAGCTTAACGCGCAGTTCGCGAAATGGTGGGGCGATGAAAATATAACTATCGGCTTCGAGCCGTACAAGCGCGGGATATTAATAAAGGTAACGGACAAGGACGGCGACAGCTACCTTTTGGAGAACCGCAGTACGGGCTTCCGCCGTTTCTTCGGCTTGTTCCTGTCGTTTTCTGTGACGGCGCGCCGCGATTACGAGAACGCGATACTGCTGTTCGACGAGGCGGGCGCCGCGCTGCACCCCTTGACGCAGCGGAAATTGGCGGTGTTTTTCCAGGAGTTAGGCAAGCATACGCAGATATTTTATAACACTCATACCTCATACATGCTGCCCGTGGCCGAAATGAACAGGGTGCGCGTGGTCTTTAAAGACAATTCCGGGCATACGTGCATCGGCAAGCAGCTTACCTTAAACGCGCAGCGCACCAACGAGATGTCGCTGTTCCCGGTGTATTCGTCGCTGGTGTTCCATATTTCCGAAAAATCGCTGGCGGGCTGCCTGCCCATCATAACGCTGAACGAGGAGGACAGGTGTTATCTGACCCTTATCAAAAACGTTTTGTCGGCAACACAGAAATTCAATACGATATACGAGACGCTGGTTTTCTCGACCGGCCCGAACGGCATTGACGCCTGTGCCGAGCTGCTTAGCGAGGGGGGAAGCCTGTCTACGGTCATCCTGCCCTCTGACGCGGCGGGCAAGGCGGTCAAAAAAAGGCTTACAGACGGGCTGTATTCCAAGGTGCCGCACAAGGTGCTGGAATTGTCCGATTTATTCCCCGGCGCGGTCACGTCCGAGGATATCATACCCGCGGAATTTATCGAGCTTTTTTCCAGAATGTACCTTGCCGAGCTTTTGGGCAAGGGCTTTGTGTACGACAGGAGACGCGGGCTTATCGAGCAGATAGAAGCGTACGCGCGGGAAAAGCGGATCGCGCTGCCCGGAAATTACCGCGCGGAGATCGCCAAGCGTATGAAGCTCAGCACGATGCGCAATTTCGCGTCGTTCAGAGTGAAAATAAAGAATACATATTTCCGCAACTGGACAAGGATGTGGGAAAGGCTTGTAGAACTATAATCATGCGTCGAAATAGAACCCGCTTTCAACGGCTTAACCAGGTGATAAAATATTATGGAAAGAAAAGAGAAGTTTTACGGAAAAGGCGACAGAAGCCTTGAAGCAAAGTTATCGCGCCGCAGCATGATAAAGAAAGCGGCGTTTATAATCGCGTTTGCCCTTGCCCTTACGGTAAGCAGCTTCGGCGTTTATTTGACGGGCCGCGCGGCCGACAACCCGTATTTTTACGGCGTCGGCATGATGGGCACCGCGGAGGGCGTGGGCAACGCCTTTATCAAGGCCGCCGATATCGAGCCTGATGCCGACCGCGTATACGCCGTCGACAAGGTCGTATATTTTACGGGGGCGGCGCCGGAGAGCCTTTACGTCACGCTGGAAAACGTGGCTGGCGCCAAGCCGTACCTTTATTACGCGTCCGCCGAACACCTCTACACCGCGCCCGTCATAATTCCGCTGACCAGCGCCACGCTCAACTACAAGATAATATTCAAGAACGAGGGCGGCGCGGCGCTGCAGACGATAGAGGTGCGCGTAGGCTTCGTGCATGTGGAATCCACTTTGCTTTTCGGCGGCGGATCCGGGACAAAGGAATCGCCGTACATAATCAATAATTACCGCCACCTGGATAATATGCGCCTGTTCATGCGCTCCTGCTTCCGTCTGGAGCAGGATATCGACCTTGCCAATTACCGGTGCGCCGCCAACGACTTTGAAAAAGAGGCTGCCTCCGACAATACCTGGCGTTCGGTCGGGTACAGCGCGACATACGGCTTTATGGCGGATTTTGAGGGAGTCCTCAATCCGGACAATACCCCTAAATATGAAATACGCAATTTCCGCTTAAATAACGCCGGCTTCTTCAATTACCTGTCGGGCGGCAGGATAAGCGGCATCAGGTTTACCGCCGATTCCTCGTTTGATTCGGCGGCCGGTATGCTGGCCACGCACATAAAGGACACGGCGCTCTTAAACCTGGCGTTTACCGGCAATATGTATACCTCTTCGCCGGGCGCGGGCGCGGTCGCGGGGCAGGCGGAGTATACCGCGGTCATGGACGGCGTGAACGCTGTAGACGGCGTTAAGGTAAACGTAAATATAACCAACCCGAAAAATCAGACGGAAATATCCGGTATTGGCGGCGCGTTCGGCACCTTGCGCGGCGCGGCGGGCAGCGCGCCTGTGATCAACGGGCTTTCAGTTTCGGCGTCCATAGAGGCCGGCGCGTCCTCGGGCGGTATCGCGGGATACGCCGAGAATATCATATTTATCAACTCCTCTTTTACGGGCAGCATAGGCACAACTTATTATAAAAACCAGCTCGGCACCGGCGGCCTTGCAGGCAGGGCAAAGGACATCACCGTAGGCGGCGGATGCTTTGCCGACGTATACATAAGCTCCCTCGTCCCGGGCAGCCATTCGGGCGCGGTCACGGGGGCGGTGGGCGGCATCGCAGGGTACGCCGAGGGCGCGCTTAATATCGGCGACGGCGTGACGGTAACGGGCGGCATCGCGGCGGACGTCATAACCTCGGGCGGAGTGACCTTCGGCGGGAACCGCGCAGGCGGCGTAGTCGGGCAGAGCGCAGGCGTCCTTACAATAGGCAGCGGCCTATGCATAGGCAGCGCGGCGCAGCCTTTCAGCCTTTCCGGCTCCTCAGAATTAGGCGGCGCGGCGGGGCTTGCAAACGACGTGATGATCGGGGACAACGCGTCGGTTTACCTGAATCCGGTATCGTGCGCCGCGGGCGGCAGCGCGGATCTGGGCGGCGTGATAGGCAGATCCGAGGGCCTCGTAAGCATAGGCGCCGGCCTTACCGTCAGCGCGCCCGCGCTGGTTTCGGCAAATTCGGACAATACCAGGCTGGGCAACAATATCGGCGGCGTGATAGGCTGTGCGGCCGGGGCGCAGCCGGTGGATATCGGCGCGGGCGCGGATATAACCGCAGGTAAAATAAAGGGCGGGCAGAACCTGGGCGCGGTGACAGGCGTTTCACAGGGGGCTATAACGATAGGAGACGGGCTTACCGTCAGCGCGGGCGATTTCGAGGGCCTGGCGTACATAGGCGGCGCGGCGGGCAGGCTTTTCAGGTCTGTCAATATCGGTGCGGGCGCGGACATAACGGTAAGGTCGGTCTCGGCGGTTTCGGGCGCGCCAGCCGATTCCTATTTCGGCGGCGTGATAGGCCGCAGCGGCGAGCTTTCGGTCACAGAGAGCGAAATATTGTCAAGTAAGGTCGGCGCGGGGCTTAAGGTCTCGGTCACCGTAATAAGCGGAAAAAACTATGCGGGCGGCTTTGCCGGCAGCTTCGCGGGGATAGTAAGCGGCGTCACGGCCGGCGGCGGCAGCTTCAGCGTGGGCGCGCTTACGGGCAATAACTACGTAGGCGGCTTCGCGGGCGAATTTACGGGCGAGGCGGACGGCGCCGCGCTTAACGTCGCATTAAGCGGTGTAAATTACGTGGGCGGTTTTGCCGGCGTATTCAGCGGCAGGGGCGCGGGCAACACCGTCAAGGCTCAGCTTTCGGGCACGTCATATGTGGGCGGCTTTGCGGGCGCGGTGACGGGCAGCGCGGTCAGCGGCGCGCTGGAAGGCACCGTCGTGCAGAGCGGCTCGGTGCTGCGCGCGGCGTCTTTTCTGGGCGGCTTTGCGGGCAGGATGTCGGGCGGCGCGGTCAAGGACACGGTGATAGAGGAAAATATAACCTTAACGGCTCCTTCGTATGTGGGCGGCTTCGCCGGCGGCATGGACGGCGGCGCGGTTTCCGGCTCGGACATAAAGGTCAGCCTGTCGGGCGCGCACAGCTATGCGGGCGGCTTCGCCGGGTATATAGAGGCGGGCAATGCGGGGAGCGGCAATAGAATTGCGGGCAACATAGAGCTTGCGGCGGCGGGCTTGGGATATATCGGCGGCTTTGCGGGCGCGATCGGCCGCGACGCGGCTACGGGCGGCACGGTAGGGGACAATAACATAGTCGCTGTGCCCATAAACTCGCTGGTGACCACGGCTAAAAACCTTTATATCGGCGGCTTCGCCGGCTACACGGGCGGCATGGCGGCCATTGGAAACAGCAACAGCTATACCGGCAAGATATACGCGCCCAAGGGAAGCAGGCTGGGCGGCTTCATAGGCTGTAATACCGGATCGATAGGCACCGGCAGCTATGTGGACGCGTCCATTGCGGGCGACGCGTCTTCGTCCGAGTGCGGCTTGTTTATTGGCTGCCAGGATTCGGGCGCGAACACAGTCGGCAGCTTCGGCGTTTCGCAGGTCAACACGATAACGGCGGGCTCGAAGGCGGGCGCGATAGGCTGCATGCTGTCGGGCACGGTCAGCGGCAGATCCGCCGCCGAGCCGATAAGGATCTACAATAATTTTGACATCGCAACGGCTGTGGGCGGCTTCGCGGGGCAGATGGAGGGCGGAGTGATCCGCTTTGCCGAAACCTACGGCAGCGTCAGGGCGAACTCGGACATGGGCGGTTTCGTCGGCCTTATGCGTGGCGGATATATCGAGAACTGCGGCGCGATGCAGGGCGCAAAGGTGGAAAGGAGGCAGACCTCCGGCTATATCGGCGGCTTCGCGGGCAGCATAGACTTCCCCGCGTTTACGGCGACTGCGCAGGAGCCTTATCCGCCGGAGGCCGTAAAGGACTGCGTATCCTATGCGGACGTTATAACTACTGTAGCCAACAGCAAGGACTATGCTGGCGGCTTTGCGGGCGCGGTCAGCGCGGCTTCCGTATCGCATTCGTCTTCTTACGGCAGCGTATCCTGGCAGGCGGGCGCGAATAACGGCACGACCAACATCATATATATCGGCGGCTTCGTGGGCCACGTGCGCAGAACGGGCGTGATAGGGGCGGGCAACACGGCCTACGGCACGGTCAAGGGGCGCGTGGCGATAAGCTCGTCGCAGGGCGACACCTGCCATTATATCGGCGGCTTCGCGGGCTATAACGCGGGCAGGATCCTTTCAGGCAATACGGCCTACGGCAGCGTGGACACCAGCGCGGATTATTCTCCCTCCAGGGACGGCGGCGGCACCCGTACCGGCGGTTTCGTGGGCGAAAATAACGACGGCGGCTTTTCCGGCGAGGGCGTGATCGGCAAAAACTGCCGGGCGTACGGCGATATGACCGGCAATAACTGCACAGTGGGCGGCTTTGCGGGCATGATCTCGGGCGGCTTTATCAGCGGCGGCTGCGAGGCCTCGGGCCGCCTGTTCGTGACCGCCACAAACCTTACCAAGCATAACAACTGCGCGGGCTTCGCCGGTAAGATGTTCGGCGGCGAGATAGACTCGACCTGCCGCTATATCGGCGACTCGATAGTTTCTTATGACGACGGCGCGGGCGCGTTTATCGGCGCGATGCACGGCGGCATAATCGACGGCAGCAAAATAGACGGCGTCACATACCCCGACCATTATATGGAGGTAAACACCTCTGTAAGCACCCAGTACGGCACGGGCGGCTTCGTGTGCGAGGTGCGCGGCGGCACGCTGAAAAACATCAAGTATAAGGGCACTGTCATCGGCGGCGACTATGTGGGCGGCTTCGTGGCCTTTGTAAGCAATGACGACGTCGGTACCGGCGTACCGATCATATTTGAAAACTGCTATGTGATGCCCGGCTCGTCCGTCATACAGCTTTATGACGCGCAGCAGGCGGGCGGCTTTATCGGCCAGCTGACAAACTCCGGCGTGCAGCCCGCGTATATGATGGGCATAAACAACTGCGTCTCATACGCCGACGTATATGTAAAGGGCAAGGCGCCGAACGGCACAGGCGGCTTTATAGGCAACTTAAGGAACTTTGTCATAGGCAGCAACAACAAGGCCTACGGCAACGTCATCATAGAATACGCCTCTGCCTTCAGCCGGGCCACCGGCGGTTTTATCGGCAGGTTAGACGGTTCAAACGCCATAATAGGCGATAATAACGAGGCGCACGGCGACGTGGTCAATATGTACGGCGGCACAGGCTCGAACACCGCGGGCTTTATCGGCTCCTCGGCGGCCAAGATCACCTTCGGCGCAAACAACAGGGCGTACGGCAACGTGAAGGCGGACTATAACGCGGGCGGCTTTGCGGGCAGCCTGTCAACAAGCACCGAGATCGGCGACGGCTGCGGCGCATCCGGCGCGGTCACCAGCGTATCGGGCAGCGCGGCGGGCTTTATAGTATCGGGCTTCGGCGGCAGGGTCGGCGCGGGCTGCTTTGCGACCGGCGCGGTAACCGCGCTTGCGGCAGCTGTGAACGTAACGGCTGCCGGGTTCATCACCTCGCTGACGGCCACGGGCATAGTCGGCCCCGGCTGCTACGCCTCGGGCGCGGTTGTCAACGCTTCCACGAACGGCTCCTGCAATACTGCGGGCTTCATAGGAATCAACAGCGGCAGAATAAGCGCGGGCTGCTACTCTTTAGGCAGCGTCACGGCTGCGGCCGGCACCGCCGGCGGCTTCGTCGCAAGCAATAACGCCGTGGCGACGGACATAGGGGCAGGCCCCGGCATATACGAAAACTGCTACGCCAAGGGCGCGGTCACGGGGGCTAACGGGAATACCGGCGGCTTTACCGGCAACAACAGCGGCGCGGCCTCCTATATTTACGAGGGCTGCTACGCGGCGGGCGACGTACGCTCTACTACGGGCGCGGCGGGCGGCTTTACGGGCGCGAACAACGGCAAAATATTTGTAAAAGCCTACGCTTCGGGCAACGTATATTCCACTACGGGCACGGCGGGCGGCTTCGCGGGCACCAACACGGGCGAGATCGGCGCAATGCGCGACGGCTACGTACTGGTGGAGTATAACTGCCGCGCCTTCGGCAGCGTGCAGTCTTCCGACGCTGCGGCGGGCGGCTTTATTGGCGGCGGCGCGGGCGCGATAGGCAGAATGTGCACAGCGTACGGCCCGGTCTCGGTGGGCGTTACAACTACCGCAAGGCACGCGGGCGGCTTCGCCGGCACGTTTACCGGCGCGTCGCTTAAGGACTGCTACGCGTACGGCGACGTGGACAACGGCTCGACGGGCGCGGCGTACACCGGCGGCTTCGCGGGGCAGATAGGCTCGGCGGCGGTGACGGGCTGTATATCATACGGCTCGGCCTCGGCGGCAAGGACCGTAGGCGGCTTCGCCGGCTCGGTAAACGCGGCGGCGACGCTTGTAAAATGTATTTCCGCAGGGGCGCGGGCCGAGAGCAGGAATAACCAGAACATGGCGGTGACGGGCGGCTTTGCGGGCATCGTCACGGGCGCGGCGAAATTCGTCAACTGCGCGTCCCGGACGGAGGTCAGGCTCAATAATTCGCGCGCGGTGGCCACAAACGCTTTCTACGCCGGCGGCTTTGTCGGGCAGACCGACAGCGCGGCGGCATATTACGGCTGCCTCTCCTCCGGCAGGGTAATATTACCTATAGCGGCGGTAACTAACGACAGGATAGGCGGCTTTGCGGGCTCGGCAAGCAACGCCTCCTCGAAAATCAACACATGTTATGCCTTCGGCGGCATAAGCGCAAACGGCGGCTCGGCAAATAACGCGCGCGGCTTTATCGGCGCGCCCCACGCCTCGATGGCCACCGCGAACAATTATTATGATTCGGGCAGGACGTCGGGCACAAGCTTCGCCCCGGAAACGCGCGCAACGCCTTTCACCACCGCGGACACACCCGACAACGTGCTGTCGATTGCGGCAATAGAGAGTATTATTGCTTTGGAATCCACGCCCGTGCCGGTGCTGGAGGGCAGGCTTTCGGGCCGCTCGGACAGCCCTAACGTCGCGTTCGATTCCGACTCGGTTGCCGCGAAAGCAGCCGGCTCGGCGGCGGCGGCGCTCACCTTCCGGATGAAGGAGTTCGACCCGGCGGCGCTTACCGAAACGGGCGGTACCATGCTTATGGACGTAAGGCGAATCATGGTATATACCGGCGGCGGCTCGCCCGACCCTTCCGGCATCACCGTCACCTTTACATATAACGGCGATAAGGATATGGTGAAAGGCGGCGCACTGGCGGTCAACGCCTCCGCTTTGACCAACGGGCAGGACGCGGGCGGCGTGATATGGATGTTCAGGGTGTCGGCAACCGGAGTATTCAGCGGCAGATACCTTTCCGCCGACGAGCTTACGGGCATAGTTTCCGCCTTTGTGTACGGGAACCGCGTAGAGTTTTCCGCGGACTGTAATTTAACCGGAAAGATATATATCGAGGTGTCCGCCTTTGCGGAGGCGGATGCCTCTTACAGCCGGTCGGAGGTCATAACGGTGAGCCCGTCCTCCTTTGCTGCCGGTATCGGCGCGGAGGTTGCCCGCGCGGACGGCGTTGCCCTCCCGGCGGGGCTGGGCACCGCGGAAAACCCGTACGTGCTGCAGCAGTCCAAGGGCTATAAGCTGAACGTGTCCGTAACGGGCGGCGACGTTTCCGGATATACTGTAACGACAAGCGCGGGCGCGGCCAAAAAACTTACGATATCGGAAAACGGCTATATAGCGGCGATAGATATCAACAATGTAACCGCGCTGGGCACGATAACGGTCACGTCCGCGGCACTGGATGCTTTCGGGCAGCCGTTGACGTTCACAATATACTATACGGCGGTGACGGCGGCTACAAACATAAGCGCGCAGGATATCTCCGGCGCGCCGGTAAGCGTCGAGGGTTCGGTCACGAAAAAGATTTCGGACAATAAGGTGATCCTCAAGTTCACCGTGGCCAACTCGGCGGACCAAAGGGTGGTAATAACCCCCATCGAAAGCATGCCCGCAGCCTTCCCGCGCATCACGGAGGTTTCCGGCGACGGCTCCGTATATGAATTAGATATCAGCGTCAGCGGCTATTTCAGCTTCTGGGCTGTAAGCGCGGACGGCGCGGCGGCCAAGATGTATCAGTATATCGTGACTATCCCCGCGCCCGACGCGTCGTGCGTGGCGGCCGTTTTAAGCGACGGACTTGATACTCCGTACAATACCGCGTCGTCCCCGTGGACAAACCATGACGTGATAATAACCAACGCGGCGGCCTTGCCGTCCGCGCTTACCCTCCAGATACAAAGCGGCGGCGCGTGGGAGGACTTTACTTCGCTGACACTGGGCTCTACGGGCGTATACAACCTTAAGTTCAGGTATTACGACAACGCCGCGGGCGCGGCCTCGGCGGTGTTCCAGCTGAGCCCGATAAGGATAGAGAAGTACGAGCCCGGGCTTACCCTGCAAAAGAGCGCGCTCTATTCCGGCGCGTCGGTGACGTTCACGCTTACCCCGATAAACGCCCTGTCCGAAAGCTCGGATGCCTCCACGCTGTATTACTATACCGTTAACGGCGGGGCGGACTGGACGCAGATTGGCGCGAACATGCAGGCTACGCTGCCGGTGGGGCAGGGCTTTACGGTGACCTTCAAGGCGGTAACCCCCGGCCTGAACTCCTATTTTTCCGAGCCGTTCACGGCTGACCCCGCCTCGGCTGCCAATAAGCTGCTTATAGATTACAGCGGCGTCTTGACAACATATACGGCCGAAGACGTAGTATTTTTCTTAAGGCCGGAAACGGGCGTGAGCAATATCAAGTACCAGTACTCGACGGTTGCCGCCGCGCAGTATACCGACTCCGCCGCGTCCGCAAGCTGGATCGACATTTCCGGCGCCTCGTTCAGGGTCACGGCCAATATGGACTTAAAGTTCCGCATGGTCATCGGAACGGCGGTTTACCCGTCGCTGGATATGCAGGGGAACTTAAACTTCCGCTACAGCGTAAGGATAGACAAGACCCCCGCGGCGGTGGACACGACGGCCAAGCTTGTGCCCGACGGGCTGGGCAATTTCCCCGCGTCCTACGTTACCTCTTACACGGTGACGGTTTCGTATACGGTGCCGGTGAGCGGCGCGACGGTCAATTTCTATTATAACGGCGCGCTTATAAGCGGCGCGGCGCTCAGCCTTGCTTCGGGCGCGCGGTCGGCATCGTTCACCTTTGACAGGAACGGCGTTTACCTTGTCCGCGCGGTCACCGGCGCGGGGCTGGTCAGTGAAAAAACCGTAACGGTCAACAGGATAGCGCAGGCCGTGGGCGCGCTTACCGTCACGGGGCTGCCCGCCGCATACGCGCAGAAGGCCGACCTGACGCTGTCCGTCGCAAGCGGCATAGTGCATCAGGCGACGGTGCAGTACACCGACACTTTCAACAACCAGGGCCTGGTCACGGATATCACCGCGGGCTATCCGTACTTTACCGCGACGCAGAACGGCACCTACAAATTTACGGTGAAGGGCGCGGTGGGGGCGGCGCAGACATACACCGTCGTTATCGACAAGATCGACGTGACCAAGCCTATTATGACCATAACCTATGACGCGTCCGGATGGACCTCGTCGGGCGGGGAATTCCGGATCGACACCTTCTTCGGCATAAGCGGCAAAAAATCCGTTACAGTATCGTTCAACAACGGCGGCGCGCTGGAGGTGACCGGCAGTACCCTGCCGTACCTGTACAGGGGCGCGTACACCTTTACCGCCACCAGCAATTCGGGCGTGACGACGACGCGCACGATAGACATACTCAATATCGACGAGGCCGATTCTATGACGATGAGCGTCGTTTGCGACGCCGCGGACACCACTCCGTCCGCGCCCTTCATAGGCCAGAAGGTCCGCTTCGTGTTCGGCGTACAGGGCTATAAGAACCTTATACCGCAGGATATCATCGCGCCGGTCACCTATTACTACTCCGTAAACGGCGGCGGGAATTGGACGGCGGTGACGGGCAATACTTTGGAAATCAACTACAACACCGACTCGGTATTCCGCTTCAAGGCGGTGACGGGCGCGGGGCTTACCGCCGCACCGGCGCAGGAATATTACGTCCGCACCAACGTCAGCATCCCGTCCATAGACATTGTTTCCGGGCTTATAGGCGGCAACGCGGTGCTTACCGTCACCAGCCGCAATACCTACGGCGGCTATACGGTCTATTACAGGGTGTACGGAAGCGGGGCATATATAGAGCTGCCCGGCGGCGTGCTTACGGTGCCGGTAAGCGAGGGCGCGCCGGCACAATACTTTGACTTTAAGATAAAAGCTGCGGTCGGCGGCTGGGAAAACGAGCTGATCAAAAAGGTGGTCGTCTTAGACGCGGTCGAGCCGATGGTCGCCGTGACCCCAAGCGGGCCGTACGGCGAGGACAAGTGGTACAGCGGCTTCACGTTCGGGCTGGAGGGCACCTTCGGCCTGTCGGGCGGCAGCTTCAAATACCAGATGACGACTGACGAGGCCTATTCGGTATGGTCGCCCTGGTACGACGTGGACGGGAACAAGCTCGTCATAAACTACAACTGCGACGCGAAGTTCCGCTTTAAGGCCGTGACCGGCATGAGCGCGGAAAGCGAGCCCGTCGATACCGGCGTGGTAAGGGTAGACCTTGCGCCCGTCATTTCCAACGTGGTCAAAACGCCTGTGGCGTATACCGCGGGCGAGGTATCGGTGACGTTTACCGTCACGGTGGGCAAGAGCATGCTGCGCGAGCTGCGCCTCGTACTGCCCGGCGGCGCAACGGCTTACCTTAACAACGACCAGCGTTCCTTTGCCGCTACAAGCAACGGCGATTACTTGATCATCGCCATAAACAAGGCGGGCGCGGTGGGCGAATACCGCGTAACCGTGGACAATATAGACGCCGTCGTTCCGGCGTTCGATATAACCGTCGAAGGGTCGGTGAGCGGCTGGACCAGCCAGGACGTGCGCTTCAACATCGCGCAAAGGAACGCGGCGGGGACGCTCGTTTCGGGCATAAGCTACTTTTATCTTGCGCTGCCGTTCGGCGAGCTTCCGCCCGCCGTCTACACCAGGAACGACCTGGCCGCATGGATCCCTCTCGCCCATGACGCCGGGAACAGGGCGCAGCTGACGGTAAGCTCCGACGGCGATTACATGTATTATTTCATAGCGGTATCGGGCGCGGGCACGCTTTCCGCCTCGCACTATTCCTATGCTTACAGGGTAAGGATAGACAAGACCGCGCCGAATTTAAGCGTCGCCGCCTCTGCAAGCGACGTATGGAAGTCCAATATCTGGCAGGGCACGGCGGGCAGGCTTATTATCACCGCTTCGTTCGGGCCGTTGGGCGGCAAGGTGTATTATGTGAACGGTTCCGCCGAGACGGAGCTAAGCGAGATCCAGCCCGGCGTTTATCAGTTTACGGTGGTGACGAACGACACTTATACCTTCAGGGCAAGGCCGAACAACGGGCTTGCGCCGGCGGACAGCTTCATAAACGTCCACCATATCGACCTTTACGCGCCGGTCTTCGCGCTGGACGTGGACGAGTCCAGGCTTTCGGACTTCGACAATACGAACTGGCAGAACCTGCCGATCACCTTCCGCATCCTTCCCGTGGCGGATAACGCCTCGCCGGTCAAATATTTTTACCTTTACTTTGCGTCCGGGTCATGGCACGAGGTCGAGATCACGGAATTCGGAGGCAAGCAGGTCACTTTCTCTTCAAACGGCTGCTTTGAGGTGATTTTCCGCGCCGAGTCCGGGGCGGGCAAATCGTACAGGTTCGGGCAGGCCATGAACGCGGACAACCCGCTCACGCCCGAGGACGAAAGCAAGACCGAGGTCAATCAGGCCTCGGCGGCGGCGCTTATCTATTTCGACATAGATACGGAGCCGCCGACGATCGGGCTGCATACGCCTTCGGGGCAGCCCGCAAACTACACTTCCGGCCCCGTCACGCTGTATTTTGACGCGGTGTTCGGCGGCAGCGGCGGCAAGGTCTACCGCGTAGTCAACGGCGCCGTAACGGGCGCGCCGCTTGCGGGCGAAGGCGGCGTTTACCATTACACCGTTTACGAGAGCGGGACGTATTTCTTCCGCGCGGTAAGCGAGTCCAACGCGGTATCACACGACCTTATGGTAACGGTAGACAAGATCGATACCGCCGCACCCGCTTTCACAGTGGACGTATTCAACTACAACGACGAGGCTTTGGCTCTTTCGAACAGCGCGCTCTTTGCTCATGCGGCGGGGACTAACACTTATACCTTAAGGAACTGGACGCCCGGCGCGCTCAGATTCAACCTTATACCCGGCGCGGGGACGATAACATCCGGCGTATCCTATTTCTACAGCGTGGACGGCGGCGGCTTCGTAAGGTTCCCCGGGCCGCTGACGCTGACGTGTTCTGCAGACGGGACGCATACATATGTGTTCTATGCGATCACGGGGGCGGGCGTGCCTTACCCGGAGGCGGGCAGGGAATTCAGATTTGTTTTCGGTATCGACAAGGCGGTGCCGTCCATATCCTGCGTCAAATACATCCCCGACGGCACGTACACGCAGAACGGCTATAACCTGATACTTGGCGCGGAGTTCGGGATAAGCGGCGGGGGCGGCTCGATCTTCCTGATCGAAAACGGGGTGACCGCTGGCGGCGCACTGTTCTTTACACAGGCCGGCGCGACCTCCATCTCCGGCCAGAACTATTATGTAGGCATGTCCGGCACGTACAGCTTCAGGGCGGTATCGGCGGCGGGGCTTTACAGGGAAATAACCGTTACAGTGACGAATATCGACCAGACGCAGCCCGAATATTCCGTCAGGATAAGATACAACGGCGCGGATTACACTGTGGCGCAATGGGCGGCCTTCAATACGGCGGTAAAATGGATCCCCGGCAGCGCGCAGATAATCGTAGAGAAGACCAGCGCGGGCAGCGCGCCCTTAAGGGTCAATTTTCTGAGTGCGGCGGAGGCCGTTGAAATGACGGGCGATTCCGTAACGTACACAGTAAGCGCGGAGGGCGCGGTGGATTACCGCATCACGGTTGCCAACGTTGCCGACAGGAACGCGGCTGCAGACACGAATATCACGGTGCGCATAAACACCGGGACCCCGACGCTTACGCAGACGGAATATGTTTACCGCGACGCGCCCGACATACGCTATGTCAACGGGCCGTTCACGATAACGCTGCTGCCCGACTACATAACCGGCGGCGGCAAGATACACTATGTCGAGGGCAATTACGATCTTAACGCGGACAATAAGTTCACCTTCGCCGCGAACACAACATACACCTTCTACGCCGAGACATACGCGGGCATACGCTCTGGCAGCCTTGTCATCGTAGTCAATAATATCGACGCGTCCTCGGCGCAGTTTACCGTCACGGCGTCGGGCGCAACGGGCGGCTGGACGCGCTACGATGTGACGTTCACGTTTGCAAGCGTCAGCCCGTCAATACCGTCCGGCATCAGATACTACTACCGCACGGCCGATATGGCGGCGGGCGAATGGGTGCCGGTCACAGGCACAAGCTTCACTCCTGTTGTCGCGGACGGCGCAAGCCACAGCGCGGTATACCGCTTCAAGGCGGTCATAGGCGCGAAGGACCCCGTTACGGGCGCGGATGTCGAATGGACATACAACGGCGCGGGCAATATCAAAGACTTCAGCGTGATGATCGACAAAAAGGCGCCTGTGTTAAGCTTTGACGCGCGCACCTTCAGCGGCGCGGCCCTTACAAGCGGCGAATGGACCAGGGATACCATAAGTATCATCCTGTCGCTGACCGGCGGCACGCCCGATTCGGGCATAACGTACCAGTACAGCGCGACGGGCGCGGGCAACAGCTTTACGGCTATTACTGTGCCGTACCCTGTGACCTCCTCGGGCACATATTACTTCAGGGCAATAAGCGGCTCCGGCATACCGACAGACATAGTCACTTTCGTTGCGCGGATAGACCGGCAGCAGCCTGTGATAAAGGTAGCCGGCAGTACTGACAGCGGCGTCTGGACGAACGGCAATATCAATATAACCTTATCGATAACCGGCACGGCGGCGTCCGGGGTGACATACCAGGTGTGCGCGGGCGCGGATATCGAGGAAAATTATATCGACGTCCCCGGCGGCAATACCATGGCTATAACGGCGGACGGGATCGTGGCGTACTATTTCCGCGCGGTTTCGGGCGCGGGCGTGGTTTCGGCCGCGTACGCGTTTACCGCCAAGATCGACAGGATTGTGCCGGACTTTGACTTTGTCCCGGGTATCGGCAGCGGGGTATGGACCAACGGCAGCATATCCTTTACGTTCGGGGTAAACAACACGGTTCCGTCCGGGGTGAAATACCAGTTCAGGAAGGACGCGGGCTCTTATCAGGACCTTCCCGGCGCTACCTTTACGGTGACAGACGCGGGCAAGACGAACTATTCCTTCCGCGCGGTTTCGGGCGCGGGGACGGCATCCGAGCCGGTCAGCTATGCGGCGTGGATCGACAACAGCGCGTCTTTTGCACTGGTGCTGAGCCCGACTGTCGCAAGCAATACCTGGACAAGCGGCAGCATATCAGTATCCTTGAGCGTACTGAACGCGCCGCCTTCCGGGGTCAAGTATCAGGTCAGCACGGTAAGCGCGTCCGACGGCTTTACCGACATAACCACCGCCGGCCTTTTGCAGATCACCGAGGCCGCCGCGACTGCCGCAGGCAAATCCTATTGGCTGAGGGCGGTGTCACTGGCCGGCATAACGGGCGGCGCGACCGAATATATAGCCAAGATCGACCGCTTCACGCCCTCGGCGCAGTCGGATTACGTCAGCCACGGCGGCACGGCGCTTGACCCGATACCGTTCACATCTGCGGACGTGCTGATAAGCCTTGCAGGCTCCTTCGGGGTAAGCGGCGGCGGCGTATACCGCGTGGAGGGCGGCGCGGCGACCGGCTCGCCCATAACCTCGTTCACGGCGGTCAGGAACGGCACATATACCTTCAGGGCGGTGTCGGGGGCGGGCATAGCGGGGCCCGACCTTGTGGTAACTGTCAACAACATCGACAAGAACACCCCCGCTTTTACGGTCAGCTCCGTGGGCAAGACGGGCGGCTGGACGAACGGCGACGTCACCTTTACCCTCGCGTCCTCGCAGGCGCATCCCGAGGGAGTGACGATGGAGTATTACTACCGTTACGCGGTATACAACGCGGACGGCACGCCAAAGGCCGCGGCGGGCGCGTGGGCGCTTATGCCCGGCGGCGTGCTGACGGTAAGCGCGCCCGCGGCCGGCTTCCTGTACAGGGAATATTTCTTTATGGCGGTCTCCAACATACTGGACGCGTCGCAAAGCGCGGTATCTTACGAATACGACGGCCACGCCGAACGCACGGTGATGATAGACAGGACTGTGCCCGCGTTTACGGTCGAGGACCTTCTGACGCACTGGACGAACGGCGGCGCGGCGATACGGCTTACACCCGGCGCGATACCCAGCGGCGTGTTAGAGCTGCAGGTCTCTGTAAATAACGGCAGCACATGGAACGCCGGCGACTTTTCAGCCCAGGGCGGCGGCACTTATATATTTACAGCCGAGGCAAGGAAGGCCTATTCCTTCAGGATCAGGTCGGGCAGCGGCGAGTATTCCGGCCCGATCACTATCGAGCCGCCCATGATAGACAGGGAAGACACCGAAATGGGAGTGACGACCGCTTATAACGGCCAGCCGACTACGGCGGGCGTGGTGTTCAACTTCACGCGCTCCAACAAGCACCCTACGGGCGACGGCGTGGAGATAACGTTCTATTATTCCTATTCGGACGACGGCGGCATTAACTGGACGGCATGGGCGGCTGTAACGGGCGCAAGCTATACGACCGGCGCCAACGTACCCGCCGAAACGCTGCTTATGCGCACATACCGCTTCAAGATGGCGCTTACCAACGTGCATGACGACGCGGGGACTAACGTGGCCGACCCCGTTACGGGGGCGGTCAATCCGATGGTGGAAAGCTTCTGCGCGCAGACGGTCACGGTCAACTATGACACGCTGACTCCGCAGATACAGATCAGGTGCCCCGCCAACTCCGGCGGCTGGGCTACGCCGCAGACGGGCATCAGGATATACGTGGACGCGTGGTTCGCCGGCGGCGCAAGGGCGTTCACCGAATTGGATTCGGTTTACCGCATCATAAACAACAACAGGTCGTCTTTCGGGGTGGAGGACGTGCAGGCCATAGACAACGGCGACGGCAGCTACACCTATTCGTTCCTGGTGCGTGCCAATACGCAGTACATCTTTGCGGCTGAATCGCTCACCGGCAGGCGTTCCGCGCCCATGAGTATCGATATCAACCGCATAGAGGAGACCGCGCCGCAGTTCGACGCGGTGGTATTGCAGGGCAAGACGGGCGGCTGGACCTCCAGCGACGTGGTGTTCGGGTTCCGCCTGCAGAACACGGTCGCCTCCGGCGTCAGCTATTTCTATTGCACGGACTATAACGAGGCGCACCCGGAGGACGCGGTATGGCTGCCTGTTTCCGACCCGTCGGCGGGCGACCCCAGGCACACCGTTTCCGTGCCGGAGGGCCAGTCGCAGATTTTATTCTTAAAGTTTATGGCGCGCTCCGGCTCCGGCGTGCTCACGGTGCTGCCCAACCTGTTCGAGGTGAAGATAGACAAGGCGCTGCCCGTCATAGGCGCGCCGCAGGGGATACCCGGCGCGTGGACTAACCGGGACCAAACGATCACCGTAGAGGTGAACTATAACTTCAGCCGCGAGGGAAGCTCCGTCATAGTGCGCAATGTCACAACGAACACTGTCATATCTATCACAGGGATAGAGGATGCGGACGACGGCGTAACGCGCATATATTCGTTTATCGTCACGGCGAACGGCGCGTATGAGATAGACGTCGTAAGCGGCAGCGGCGCAGCGGCCTCGTCAAGCTTCAATATAACCTACATCGAGAAGTTCAAGCCCGTGTTCGGCGGAGTGTCGGACAGCGTAACCGTCTATAAGCCTTTGACCGTAACCATAACTATCGCAAAGCACGATAATTACGGCTATACCTATTCAATCACAAAGGACGGCAAAGCCTACGAGGCCGAGCTTATCAACGACAGCATTTCCTTCAACGGGACAGGCAGCTACACCGTAACGGTCACGGACGACGCGGGCAACGTATCGGTGCTCCATTTCAGTATGCAGCGCCCCAACTTCCTGATGATAGGCGCCTTATCAGGCTTAGGCCTAATCGCAGTAGCCGCCCTGATAGTCCTCCTTGTCGTAACGGCGCGCCAGCGCAAGGCGATGCGCAGGCTCATCGCGGCCAACACCGTAAGCGATACCGAGAACCAATTCGTTATGTTCAAGAAGATCAAGTAGCTGCCGGGCCGGCGTTTATCCGCGCCTCCGCTATTTTTAGCAATACTTTAAAACCACTATCAGGTTCGAGTGGATGCTTGAGGATAAAACGGGACAAAAAGCGGAGGGGCTGCCTCTTATAGAGACAGCCCCTTTGTTGGTGCCGAAGGCGGGACTTGAACCCGCACACTTTTGAGGGTAGCGGATTTTGAGTCCGCCGCGTCTGCCATTCCACCACTTCGGCTTGATTGATTGTTTTATGTGTCACGCAACGGATTTTGAGTCCGCCGCGTCTGCCATTCCACCACTTCGGCTTGATTGATTGTTTTGTGTGTCACGCAACGGTTTGAGCCGCCGCGCCTTGCCGTTCCACCACTTCGGCATAAGGTTATTAGCTATTGTTCGGACATATAAAAACAGAGGGGAAGACGGGCTCTCCGGCAAGGCAACGCATAAACGCGCCCGCCATTGATTTCGACCCTTCGATTTGCCTTTTATATTTTGCCATAAAACAGCGGAAAAAGCAAGCGTCTGTATTGGCATTGCGCTATCTTTATGGTATAATCGGATTTACAGACGATTGTTTAAGGAGCAGGGAAATATGTACATGGAAAAATATAACGAATGGCTGGAAAACGTGACGGATCCGGCGATTTTAAAAGAGCTTACCGGCCTGAAGGGTAATGCCGCCGAGATCGAGAACAGGTTTTATAAAGACCTGGAATTCGGGACTGCGGGGCTTAGGGGTATTTTGGGCGCCGGGTCAAACAATATGAACGTGTATACCGTCGGGCGCGCCACCCAGGGTATCGCCAATTATATGGTGAAACGCGGCCTGTCACGCGTTGCGGTAAGCCATGATTCGCGTATAATGAGCCGCGAGTTTTCCGAGCAGGTATGCGGGATCCTGTCTGCCAACGGCATCAAGGTTTTTATGACGAAAGAGCTGATGCCTACGCCTTTTTTAAGCTTTTCCGTGCGGGAAAATAAGGCCGATATAGGCGTAATGGTGACCGCGAGCCATAATCCCGCCAAATATAACGGCTATAAAGCGTACGGGCCCGACGGCTGTCAGATCAATTCCCAGCTTGCCGACGATATCAGCGCCGAGATCGCAAAGGTGGACTATTTTGCCGGCGTAAAGAACATGGCTTTCAATGCTGCGCTAAAGTCAGGGCACACCGTTTTCTGCGACGACAGCCTGACGGAGAAGTTTCTGTATAATGTCGCCGGGCAGAGCGTAAAGCCGGTAAAGACGGATATTTCGGTCGTGTATTCCGCGCTGAACGGTACGGGGTATAAGCTGTGCCCGGAAATCATGCGGCGCGCCGGGGTCAAGAAAATCATCCCGGTGGAGGAGCAGTGCGTGCCGGACGGGACCTTTAAGACCTGTCCGTACCCGAATCCGGAGATCAAAGAGGCGCTTACCCTTGGCCTGAAAAAACTGGAAAGCGAGGGCGCGGACATATTGCTTGCGACAGACCCGGACGCAGACCGTTTGGGCGTGGCCGAGAATGACGGTGGCGTTTTGCGGATGTTCACCGGCAACGAGATAGGGGTGCTGCTGACAGACTTTATTCTGTCCGAAAGCAAAAATCTACCCGAAAAGCCCGTCTTCATCTCGACAATAGTTTCCACGCCGCTGACCGAAAAGATAACAAAAGCCGCGGGTGCGACGCTTTACAAGGTTTACACGGGCTTCAAAAACATCGGCGAGAAGATATTGAAGCTGGAGGAAGCGGGGGAAGGTCACAGGTTCGTATTCGGCTTTGAAGAAAGCTATGGCTATATGAAGGGCACTTATGTGCGCGACAAGGACGCTGTGCAGGCGGTGATGCTGGTTTGCGAGATGAAAGCGCATCTAAAGGGCAAGGGAGTCAGCCTTTCGCAGCAGCTTGATAATATCTATAAAAAGTACGGCTATTTCAGGAACAAGACCTTAAGCTATGATTTCCCCGGCGCGAAAGGCTTTGCCGAGATGCAGAGGTTTATGGAGGGCGTAAGGAAGAAGCCTTTTGCCGAATTTGCCGGACTGAAGGTCAGGGAAATCATAGACTATATGACGCAAGTAAAAGAGGACCTGCCCAAGGACAACGTGATATTATATAAATTGGAGCGGGACAGCCAGTTCATTATACGCCCCAGCGGCACCGAGCCCAAAATAAAGGTGTACCTTACCGCGGCGGGCACGGAAAAAGGGTCGGCAGGGATCATAGACGAAATGGCCTCCAGGTTCGACGGGCTGCTGAAAAAGTAGCCGCGCATAGGCGCGCGGCAAAACTGCTTGGAAGGAGTTTATGAAGCGGGGGGAATATCAAAAAAGCGGGGGGGGGGAATGTCAAAACATTGTTTTTGAATATTCGAGTCCAGGGCTCAGCCCTGGGGCATAATACCGATTTATTTTCCTATGGGCGGCCAAAATTTTTGGCCACCCAAGCGATTTGCGAATTGAAGTATATTTTTTTCCCCTTGCCTGTAAGGCATGATATTGTGTCGCCATTTTGGCGCAGCCTGCTGCCGTGCGGCAGCACTCAGTGCGTCAGGAAGTATTTCATGCTGTCGGAGTATTTTTCAAGCAGCAGCATCAAGTCCTGGCACAGGGCTTTATTGTCCTTATTGGCTTTTTGATAGTCATAGATATGCTCGATGCAGCCGTAGATGCCCATAGTGCAGCCTTCCATCATCATTTCGGCAATGCGGCGGTTGTCCGAGTTGACCATCGCGTTGAATTGGATGCCCATCCAGGCGGCGGCGCGGGTAAACAGCGCGGGCTGGCGCGGCGAGGCTTTTATGGCGCGCAATCCCCGCACGGCCTTGTCGGCAATGTTGTCAATGCCCTCGTTTTCAAGCGACAGGGTGTCGCGCAGCTTCTGATCCTTTATTTTTGGCATAAGCGAGTCCGAGCTGGATAAGAACATTGTGGCCGTCTGATAGATACTCTGCAAAAGCTTTTCGTTGCATTCGGCCGGAGTAAGCTTGACATGGCCTGTTGCCGCGGTTTTTTCGCCCTCGGGCGGTTGCGTTTCAGATGTTTTATCTGTTTTATCTTTGTTGCTTTGCGTGTTTGCCGGGGAAGGCTTTTTACTGCCCGAGCCGGAAGCATCCGGACTGCTTTGAACAGCCGCCGTTTTTTTCACTTTATCAGCCGATCCGGTTTTCCCGGCGGTTTTCCCGGCAGGCTTTTTCTGAACCGGTTTTTGGGCCTCCTGAATCGTAATATCGCTGATCTTCCTTGCCGGCGTTTTATCCGGGACTGCCGCGCTGCTCTTGATCCTTACGGATTCGTGGGGGGTATTAGGGATGATGACCGGCTTGACCTCATTCGTGTCGAAAGTATGTTCCATTATTCTTAAACCTCTGCAATTTTATTTTAGTTAAAGGAAACGCTGAATAATTCGGAACATTTACAGCGGCGTCTTTTCCGCCTGAAAACCTCTTCTTTTTTTGCAAATAGTTCTACTATTTACTGCAAAAACAAGCCGTTTTCATACTGAAAAATACTTGCTCTAAATTTACCTTATTTATTCATCGTTTCCTTAATATGCGCATATATACGATAAAATATACAGGGTAAAAAAACGGCTGTAAAAAAAATCTGCAAAGTCGGGGCTTTTAACCGGCTTTGCCGCAAGATACATACAGCGCGTTGCGGCAAGTCTTCAGAACAAAAGCGTTGCCGCTATTTCAGAAACAGCGGCAGTTTTTCCAAGTACAGTATGTCGTCCCTCTTTGCGGCGTCGCCTTCCGCCAAGACCGCGGCTTTGCCGCAAGGCACGGCGCCGCACTGCTTTAAAAGCGATTCCAAGGCGTTCAGGGTCTCGCCGGTGCTGATCACGTCGTCAACGATAAAGACCTTTTTATCGCGCATTATATCAAGCTCGCTGCGGTCAAGGTAAAGGTTCTGCACCTCGAAGGTCGTGATGCTCTTGACGGCGGCCGCGACGGGCTCGGGCATATAGACCTTGGTCTTTTTCCGCGCTACGTAATACGGCTTTCCGGATTGGCGGGACATCTCATAGGTCAGGGGGATACCCTTTGCCTCCGGGCAAAGCAGGATATCGAACGGGGGAGCGATTTTTAACAGCGCCTTTGCGCACGCGACCGTCATTTCGACGTCGCCGAACATAACGAAGGCGGCGATCGAAACATTGTCGTTGACCTTGCATACGGGCAAGTCCCTTGTCACGCCCGCGACTGTCATTCTATGATATTTTTCCATATAACGATTATAGCATAACGGCTGGCGGAACAGTGCGCAATTGAATAATAAACAGCGGTAAATCCAGCGCGTTTATGATATAATTTCTGTATGAGCGGATCGGATTTTAATCGTGTAATCATCATCGGGGCAGGTATGTCCGGACTCTGCGCCGCCGCCGCGCTGGTCAGGGGCGGCTGGCCGCACGGGATAACTATTTTGGAGAAAGCCGCAAAGCCCGGCAAAAAAATACTTGTTTCGGGCAACGGCAGGTGCAACCTTACCAACTCGCGGATAGAAGGGCGTAAGGGTGCGGAGTTTTATAACGATCCGCTGTTTTTGCGCGGCGTGCTTGAAACGTACGGTTATAAATATATCCGGAGTTTTTATAATTCTTTAGGCCTGCTCCTGTCCGATCCGGATGCTGACGGCAGGGTTTATCCGGCGTCGTTTTCTGCGGCGGCGGTAGTTCGTATATTGAAAAACGCCGTTGCCGGCCGCGCGGAAATCATTACAGGCGCGGACGCCGTCTTATCAGAGAGCGGCGCGGCGGGGCAGGGTTATAATATAATTACTGCGGACGGCCGCGCCTTTTTAGGCGGCAGTGTCATTTATTCAGCGGGCGGCTGCGCGGCGGGAAATGAGTCTCCGTGTTATAAGCTTTTAGACGGTTTGGCAAGCGTATCGCCGCCGCGTCCGTCGCTGTGTCCGCTGCCCTGCGAAAAAGCCGATCTGTACGGCTTGGAAAACACCAGGGTCAAGGCAAGGGTGGCCGGCCTTGGCAGAACCGAGGACGGCGAGGTGCAGTTCCGTAAGGACAGCCTCTCGGGTATAGTGATATTTAATTTTGCGGCTGTGCTGCAAAGGGCGGGAAAAGCTGGCGGGGTATTGAGCCTTGATCTTTTCCCGAAATTAACGGGCGGGGCCTTAACGGAATTTATTGCCGGGCTTTCCGGTATAAATACCGATGCTTTGGGCGCGCTTTCAGGGCTTGTCCCGGACGGGGCGGCAAGGAATGTGCTGAAACGTCTGAAAATCGACCCGCAAATGCCGGCGTCGGGGATATGCGGCGATATTCCCGGACAGATCGCAGGGTTACTAAAAAACCTTACCTTCAGGGTTAAAATGCAGCCGTCATTTTGTGAGGCGCAATGCGTTGCGGGCGGAGTACCGACGGATGAGGTCGACAGCGGGACATTCGGCGTTAAAAAGCATCCCGGCTTTTATATAGCGGGCGAGGCGCTGGATATTGACGGGGAATGCGGCGGATTCAACCTGCACTTTGCCGCTGCAAGCGGTATATCGGCGGCAAACGCGATATTATTGAAAAGAGAAATATGGTAATTGTAAGCGGCATAAAACTTAAGCCAGGGTTCTCGGACGCCGATATACGGCAGTATCTTAAAAACAAATACGGCATAAATAATGATAATATTATCTCGCTTGATTTATACAAGAAGTCGCTGGATGCGCGTGACAAGGGCGACATCCATTATGTGGCGTCGGTACTGCTGCACGTTAAAAGCGAAAAAAGCCTATATGGGAAAAGCGGGATAGCGGAGTATGTGGAAAAGACGGTGAGCATCAATATGCAAAAAGTCTTTCCTGAAAATCCGCCCGTGATCGCAGGCTTCGGCCCTTCCGGAATGTTTGCGGGGCTTGTTCTTTCAAAGATGGGATATAAGCCTGTGATTTTAGAACGCGGAAAAACGGTCGGGGAGAGGCAGAAGGACATAGACTCTTTTATTAAAACAGGCCGGCTGGATTTTGAATCGAACGTGCAGTTCGGCGCCGGCGGCGCGGGGACTTTTTCGGACGGCAAGCTGACTACGGGCGTAAAAAGCGAGTATTACCGGTTTGTTTTGGACGAGCTGGTCAGGCTCGGCGCGCCGAAAGAAATATTGTACGAGCAGAAACCGCATATCGGCACGGACAACTTAAGGAAGATAGTAGATAATATCGGCGGCGAGATCGAGGCACTCGGCGGCCGTATCTTATTCAATACGCGGCTTGACGGCATAGGGATAAGGAACGGCGCGGTGTACGAGGCGCGGACGAACGGCGCGGCCGGCAGCCAGGCCATGCCCGCGGAAAGCATTATCCTCGGGATAGGCCACTCGGCGCGGGATACGTACAGGATGCTGAGCGCCTTAGGCGCGGCGATGGAGCAAAAGCCCTTTTCTATCGGCGTCAGGATCGAGCACCTGCAATCGGAAATTAATAAGAGCCAGTACGGGAAGTATTGGGACAGGCTGCCGGCGGCGGACTATAAACTCAATTGCAAGGCAAAGGACGGCAGGGGAGTCTACACCTTTTGCATGTGTCCCGGCGGCGTGGTGATACCGGCGGCATCGGAGGACGGCGGCGTCGTAACGAACGGTATGAGCTACTATAAACGCGATTTGCCTAACGCGAACTCCGCGCTGCTGGTGGACGTATATCCATCCGATTTTAAGGGCGCGAACGCGCTTTCGGGCATCGATTTTCAACGGGAGTACGAGAATAAGGCCTTTAACGGGGCGTACAAGGCGCAGTGCCAGCTTGTCGGGGATTTTATCAAGGGGCAAAAGTCGTCCGGGCCCGGCCGGGTGATCCCGTCCTACGGGCGCGGGATCGTATGGGGCGAGGTGGAGAGCGCGCTGCCGGGGTTTGCGGCTGACGGCATCAGGGAGGCGCTTATTTTATTCGATAAAAGACTGAAAGGCTTTGCGGCGGCTGACGCGGTGCTGACGGCGGCCGAGACCAGGAGCAGTGCGCCTCTGCGTGTCCTGCGCGGCGAGGATATGCAGTCGGTCAATATAAAAGGGCTGTATCCTTGCGGCGAGGGCTGCGGATACGCCGGCGGCATAATCTCTGCCGCGCTTGACGGGATCAGAGCAGCAAACGCGATAGGCGCAGGGAAGTAATCTATTTTATATTCAGGTCTGTTCAAATATTTTCGCGTATGTTATAATTGCATCAGCGCCGCAGCCAGAAACGGATTTGCAAAGATTTAGGATTACGGGTAAATGAGGGCATATGAAAGTATTAAAAGTAATTATGAGGGCGGTCATGGCGATAATACTGCTTACGGTGTTTTTTGCCGCAGGGGTGCTGGTTTATATGAATATTCCGATAAAGGGCAATGTTCCGGAAACAATTTTTGATAAGGCCGCCGCGTATGACGACGCGGACGCGCCTTTTCTTATCAAGCGGCACGGGCAGGATTTCAAAATATTGCAGTTTGCCGATATTCACCTTATCGTGGGTGCGCCGGGCCTGGACGGTAAGACGTTCGATCTTATAAAAAGCGCGGTCAAAACGGCGCGGCCCGACCTTATCGTCTTTTCGGGCGACCAGTGCTTTACGGCGTTCAACACAGCCATGTACCGGCGGCTGACAAAGGTCATGGGCGGGATAGGGGTCCCCTGGGCGTTTATTTACGGGAATCACGATCAAACGGGCCCCGGCGATAAGGCTAAGCTGTCTAATATAGCGGCCGGTGACGCGAACTGTCTGTTCCGGCCGGGGCCGTCAAATATACACGGGATGGGCAACTATGTGATAAACATAAAAAATCCCGGCGGCGATAATATTTTTTCGGTCTTTATGCTGGACGGGAACGCAGGCCGGGATTACCGCAAGGATGAAAACGTGACGGACGGGACAAAGGGCTATGACTATATTTACCCCGACCAGATCGAATGGTACGAGTGGGCGGTAAACGGCATCGCGGAAAAAGCGGGTAAAACGGTGCCGTCGGTGCTGTTCACGCATATACCGCTGCCAGAATATAAGACCGCCTATGACGCTGCGGAAAACGGTGCGGCGGACGCAAAGCTTATATACGGCAGGCGGACCGAACGCGAATGCGCGCCGCAATATAATACGGGGCTGTTCGACACGATGCGCCGGCTGGGCAGCACAAAGGCGGTTTTTTGCGGCCACGACCATATCAACGACTACAGCGTGGAGTATCAGGGCATCAGGCTTACATACGGCTTAAGCAGCGGTTACGGCTCGTACGGCAATGCGCACGACAAGGGCGCGACGGTTATTACGCTAAAGGACGACCTCTCGGTAGGTGTCGAGCAGCTGGTGGTTTATCCTTTTAAGAAGTAGGCGGGACACATTAAGAAGTAGGCGGGACACACAGCTGCGCCCCGCCTGAAATAGTTTACATATAAAAATTTCCTTAATCGTCGCTGTTCAAAATACTTCCGTCGGTAGAAATTATTACGACGCGCCAAGGGATCATCTTGCCGCAATTGCGGAGGGCGGAAACCGCCGCGTCCGAAATGCCGCCGCAGCACGGGACCTCCATGCGCGCGACCGTGACGCTGTTGATATCGTTATTCTTAAGTATTTCGGTCAGCTTTTCGGCATAACTGCCTTGATCCAGCTTCGGACAGCCGATTATCGTGATCCTGTTCTTTATGAACTTATTGTGGAAATCGCCGTACGCATACGCCGTGCAGTCGGCGGCTATCAAAAGGTCGGCGTTTTTAAAGTACGGCGCGTTTACGGGCACCAGTTTTATCTGTACAGGCCACTGATTAAGCCGTGATTGCGGCACATAGCTTTTTGTTTGCGTTGCTGCGGCAGGCGCGCTTTCCGATCCGTCCTTGCGCTGTATGCTCTTCATATTTGTCCCCGGGCAGCCGCACGCAAGAGGCGCTTTCTGTTTTGGCGGCATGTCGGAGGGCGCGCCGGCAGCCGCATGCTCAGAGGCGGCGGCTTTTTTCGCGGCAAGATGCTCCTTTACGGCTGACTCGTTGAATTCGGCGGTATCTTTTTCGATAAAGCCTATCGCGCCGGTGGGGCAGGACGGCAGGCACGCGCCGAGGCCGTCGCAGTAATCGTCGCGCAAAAGACGCGCCTTGCCGTTCACCATCCCGATCGCGCCTTCGTGGCATGCGTCCGCGCACAAGCCGCAGCCGTTGCAAAGCTCCTCGTCGATCTCGATAATTTTTCTGATCATATTTTTCTCCTTTTTCTGCGTCAGGCATTATTGCATTTATAATGAAAGTATAGTATAATCAATCCGTCAATGCTGTTGCTTTTGCAACTCAAGTAAATATTTTTTTGATAGTATAAGCTCTATGAAATATCAATTTGACAAAACTGATTTAGCCGCGCTTTTAAGCTGCGGGCTGTTCGGCGGATTGACCGAGGCTGAAATACTTGCCGCCGTTTCGTGTGTCGGCAAGGATGTTATGCGGTACGGCAGGAGGGAAATGATCCTTTCGGAGGGCGGCGCGGCGGATTTTATCGGCGTTGTGCTTTCCGGCGGGGTGCAGATCAGCCGCGTTGATATTGACGGGCACAAGGAGATCATCGGCCTTATCGGCCCGAAGGATATTTTTGCCGAAGCGTTTGTTTGCGCGGGCGAGAGGATAAGCCCGGTTTCGGCCGCGGCGGAGGGCGCGGGCGCAAAGGTGTTGCGTATCGATTATACCAAGCTTACGGCAGTCTGCCCGTCCGCGTGCGGCTTTCATTCGCAGATAATAAAAAACCTGGTAACGGCTGTCGCGCGCAAAAACCTTTATCTCCAAAAGCGGTTGGAAATACTTTCGCGCCGGACGACAAGGGAGAAGCTTGCGGCGTATTATCAGGCATTTGGACAAGGCGCGGCGCACAGCCTTACGCACGAGGAGCTTGCCGATTATCTGTGTTTAAACCGCAGCGCAATGTCGCGGGAGATATCCTGTATGAAAAAAGAAGGGATATTTCCCGTGCGGTAAGCCCTTAGCGTGGTATTTTTGCCGGATTTATGTTATAATCGTTTATAGGTAAAGAAACGATTGTTATATTGCTTATATAATTGCTGTTTTGGCAAATTATCTTGCCATTTTTTTAACAGGGACATTATAAAATTTTTACAGGAGAGAACGGAGAATATTGGAATTTAAAGATTTAAACCTTATGGACAGGATTTTGGACGCTATACGCGACGAGGGCTATACGTCGCCTTCGCCTATTCAGGAGCAGGCTATCCCGCCCGCCCTTATGGGTCGCGACATTTTGGGCTGCGCGCAGACCGGGACAGGCAAGACCGCCGCGTTTGCGATGCCTATTTTACAGCGGCTGGACAAGATGACGGATTATGCGGCATTTTCGGCCGGCGCGCCAAGAAAAGTACGCGCGCTGATCCTGACGCCGACAAGGGAGCTGGCATTGCAGATCTACGACAGCTTCCGCGCTTACGGCAGGTATTTGAAGCTGCGCACCGCGGTAATCATGGGCGGCGTCGCGCAGGGGCCGCAGGTGGACGCGATAAAGCGCGGCCTGGATATCCTGGTCGCCACGCCCGGAAGGCTGCTGGATCTTGTATATCAGGGGATACTGGATATCGGCAGGGTGGAGATACTGGTGCTTGACGAGGCCGACAGGATGCTGGATATGGGCTTTGTGGACGACGTCAAAAAGGTCATCGAGATAATCCCCGAAAAGCGTCAGACGCTGTTCTTTACGGCGACAATGCCGCCCGAGATCTTAAAGCTGACAAAGAATATCCTGACCGATCCGGTAAGCCTGGCGGTCACGCCCGTATCCTCGACGGTCGACCTGACGACGCAGTACGTCTATTTCGTCGATAAGAGCAATAAACTGGATCTGATGATCCACCTTTTAAAAGCAGACAAGAGCATAAAAAATGTGCTGATCTTTTCCAAGACAAAGCACGGCGCGAATAAGCTGTCCGAAAAGCTGAGCCAGGCGGGGATAAGGAGCCAGGCCATCCACGGAAACAAATCGCAGGGCGCGCGGCAGAGCGCGTTAGACGGCTTTAAGCGCGGCAGCATCCGCGCCCTGGTTGCAACCGATATCGCGGCAAGGGGCATCGATATCGACGAGCTTTCGCATGTCGTAAACTATGAATTGCCCAACGTCCCGGAAACCTATGTCCACCGTATCGGCAGGACGGGCAGGGCGGGGCATACCGGCGTCGCCATATCATTTTGCGACTTTGACGAGAAGATGTTCTTAAACGATATCGAACGGCTGACCAAGAAGAAGCTGGAGATAGTGGACGGGCATCCGTATCCTATGAAGGTATTTACAAAAGCGCCGCCGAAGCAGCGGCAGCCAAGGCCTAACCGCGGCAGGAGCGGCGGTGAAGGGCAAAACCGCGGGAACGGCGGACAAAACAGGGGCGGCGGCATGGGCAGAGGCAGCGGCGGCGGAACCGGCGGGAACGGTGCCGGCGGTACGAACGGCGGCAGGGCCTCGGGCCAGGGCGGCAGGACGCCGGCCGGGAAATAGAGCGGGTAAACCCCGCCTGAACATAAAGCTTTTACAAATTGCGGCGGCGGATAACATCCGCCGTTTTTTTTGCTGTAAGAAACAGTGCGCGCCGCGGGAAATAGCGTTTTCAGGCACCCGTGGCGGTTTTGTTTCTTTTTTTTCGTTCTAGTTTCAAAAATACAGTCCCTTAAAAAAAACTTTATAAAACAGTTGTTTGCAGTTGACAAACGAACGTCGGTTCGATATACTTAAACAAAGGTTTGCGAACAAGCGTTTCAAACTGCGGACAGTAAGGCGGCGTGCAAAACGCGCCCCGCCGGAACGGGAAGCGCGCCTAAAAGGGGCGGACGGAACGAATCAATACGGAAGAGGAGAAGGTCATGGATCATTTTATGTGGACTAAGACGCTGATACTGTGCAGCAGGTCGCTTAAGCGGGTTACCGAGAACATCGATATCGCAATGGAAAACGTTGCGATGAGCCGCGGGTCTAACACCAGGGATACATACGCGCTGGTGCAGAAGGCGATCGACGTTATCGAGCGCAAAAAGCGGATCATCAATTTGCGCGTAATTACCAACGATATGCTGAAAAGCATCCCGCTTGAGAAACGCCATATCTTGTCCTGCCGGTATTTTTTGGGTGATTCCATGGCCGCGATCGCCGCCGCCGGGGGGATATCCATCCGCAGCGCATACCGGCGGCTCAACGCCGCGATACAGGCGTGCGCCGATCATCTTTTATGTATGGGCTTTGACAGCGCGTACCTGGAGAAAACGTACGGCGGCGAGAGGTGGATGATGCTGGAAATGAGGAGATTTGACGAAAGAGACAGCGATGAGTTTATTGGCGCGGAGGAGGAAGACGAGGATCTTCCGGATCGTAGTACATGGGGACCCGGCGGCTATCATAGCCGCGGGAGCGAATTCGCGGTGCGCGGCGCAGGGGTTTGAACAGCATAATGATGATTATAACCGCGGGGATGCCGATAACGGCGATCAGGATCAGCAGGGTCGTCGTATCCAGAGGCTGAGGGTCGTTTTCACCGCCGCCCTGCGTTACCGGCTCGGCCGCGCCGTCGTTTACGGCTATCGCCGTTGTAATGACCGCGTAATCGCCGAAAATATATCCTGTCTTGCCTTCATAGGAAACATAGTACCATTTGTCCGCGCCGGCAATTACATAATTATAATAAACTATATTTCCGGTTCCGTCCGGGATGCCGCCCTCGGTAACCTTTGCCGAGGTTTTTACGGCAAATTCGCGAAGATTGCAGTTTCCGCCGTCGGGTGTTTCGATTCCAAGCATTTGCCCGGCGGCGTATTTTGTTTTAGGTATAAACGACACGATATCTACGTCTGAGGCGCGGACATAACCGCTTAGGCCGTCATATGTTACCTTGTACAACGTTCCGTCCGCGGCGTCCTCCAGCTGCACAAAATAACCTTTAGGCAGCACAAAAAACTTGTTTTCGACATCCTCGGCGCCGCTCTGCGAGCGGTAAAGCACGGCTGTTTCGGTCATAACGCGCGCGTACTGCGGCGCGGCGGCCGAAGCGGTCTTTTCTGCGTTGAAAAAACTGCCGCCAAAGCAGCAGGCAAGCAGAATCAAATATAGGTATAAAATGCTTTTTTTCATCTATTACGCCGCTATAGATTATTGCCCCGGATACAGCTTGTAATACATATAAGGAACCACTGAAAATTTAAGTTGAATTTACAGCGGCGTCTTTTTCGCCTGAAAACGTCTTCTTTTTTTGCCAATAGTTCTACTATTTCCTGCAAAAACAAGCCGTTTTCTGCCTTAAAAATACTTGCTTTAAATTAAGGAACCGCTGAATAATTCGGAATAATTTACAGCTGCGTCTTTTTCGTCTGAAAACGTCTTCTTTTATTTGCCAATAGTTCTACTATTTGCTGCAAAAACAAGCCGTTTTCATGCTGAAAAATACTTGCTCTAAATTAACCTCATTTATTCATCGTTTCCTTAACCTCATTTATTCATTGTTTCCATAAAACTTTTTTCTTTTTATGTCGCGGTTTCTTTTTACCGGCAAATTTGGCCGGACGCGTGAAAGAAACAGCGGTTAATCTCATTATAGTTTATTAATCAGGCCGCAAAAAGATGTTTATGGGGATATTATGTCGGATAACGTTGAAAAGAAAAATTCCGCGCGAAAGGACAGGAGGGCGGACTTGGCGGCGCGGCTTTTTGCTGTCGAAGCGGAGATCGCCCGCCGCGGAGAAAACCCGCGGCTGAAAGGCTACAACGCCGGGCCCGTCCACTTTAAGCAGATAGAGTTTCACAGATCGCCGTGCCGGAACCGCTGGGTTTTCGGCGGCAACCGCAGCGGCAAGACCGAATGCGGCGCGGTCGAAACGGTCTGGCTGGCGCGGGGCATCCACCCATACCGCAAAAATAAGGGCGATATCTCGTGCTGGGTCGTGTCGCTGTCGCAGCAGGTGCAGCGCGACGTCGCCCAAAGCAAGCTGTTAAGCTATCTCAACCCTTATTGGATCAAGGAAATCGTAATGTCGGGCGGCCGCCGCGACAACGCGGCAAGCGGCACTATCGACTATATAACCGTAAAAAACGTTTTCGGCGGGACGAGCCGCATCGGCTTTAAGAACTGCGAGCAGGGCCGCGAAAAGTTCCAGGGCGTGTCGCTGGATTTTGTATGGTTCGACGAGGAGCCGCCGCGCGATATCTATGAGGAATGCCGCATGCGCATCCTTGACCGCGCGGGGCATATATTCGGGACGATGACGCCGCTGAAAGGGCTTACGTGGGTGTACGACCAAATCTATCTCAATACCGCCGGAAGCCCGGAGATCTGGCATATATCGATGGAATGGGCGGACAATCCGTTTTTGGCGCCCGATGAGATCGAGCTGATGACGAAATCGATGTCGGCGGACGAGCTGGAGGCGCGGCGTTACGGGAAATTCAGCGCGTCCGGCGGGCTTGTCTATCCGGAGTTCGAACAGGGCGTCCACGTCATCGAGCCGTTCAACGTGCCGCTGGATTGGTTCGACAATATCTCGATCGACCCCGGGCTTTCCAATCCTTTGAGCGCGCACTGGTACGCGGTCGACTACGACGGCAATATCTATGTGATCGCCGAGCATTACGAGGCAGGGAAGGACGTTGCGCACCACGCCGCAAGGATAAAGGATATCTCAGCGCGTTTATCGTGGCACAAAGACCGCAGCGGAAATATCAGGGCTCTTATCGACAGCGCGGCAGGCCAAAGGACACTGGCGGCCAACAAGAGCGTATGCGAGCTGTTCTTCGACCACGGCATCAGCGTCGACCCGCGCGTCAACAAGGATGTTTTCAGCGGCATACAGCGTGTCAAGGCGCAGCTGAGGGGCGCGGACGGCCGCGCAAAGCTGTTTATATTCAAGTCTTGCCAAAACCTGATACGCGAGATCAAAGGATATTTTTGGGGCGATGACGACACGCCGAAAAAAAAGAACGACCACTCACTGGACGAGCTGCGCTATTACATAATGAGCAGGCCCGTAAATATCGCGCCGCCGCCGGCAAAATCGGCAATCACGATAGATAAGGATAAACTGATAAGAAAATTAAAAAAATAAGCGGCTTTGCGGCAGCTGCATTTTCAAAAATTAAACGGAGGCCGGAAATGGCGCGATCAATAAACGAAAATACCGGCGGCGCGGCGTTGTCAAGCAAGCTGAAAAAGGCGCTTATTACGCGCGCCGTAGGCGGCAAATCGCGCGAGACTGTCGAGGAGTATGCTTTTTGCGGCGAAGAAAGCGGC
The DNA here is from genome assembly GCA_031553565.1 of Eubacteriales bacterium. Classification (GTDB taxonomy): domain Bacteria; phylum Bacillota; class Clostridia; order Christensenellales; family DUVY01; genus JAVBLK01. The sequence goes on along the minus strand of JAVBLK010000010.1, from coordinate 16,053 downwards.
CTTAAACTGGTCAAGCGCAAAGTCAGTACAAAGTACAACCCGCCGGATGTCGCCGCCGTGAAGGCGCTGCTTTCCTTGGACGGCGGCGGATTAGAGGATATACCGGATGCGCGGCTGATCGGCGAGAGGGACAGGCTGATCGCTGAAATGCAGGCGGAGGAAGAGTGTGACGAGGAGTAACAGCAAATAAGCCTGAATCATTTGGAGGAAATATACGAATTATGAAACCGAAAACAAGGCCGGACAAAGACAAACGCGATTCCGATACCGTCAGGCGCGTCCGGGAGGAGTTCGAGAAAAGGCAGGCCGAACGCGCGCCGCTGGAGGTCGGTTGGCGGCTGAACCTGAGGTTTTTGCAGGGCGACCAGTACTGCGAGGCAAACGCGGCCGGAAGGATAGAGGAGAGCGAGAACGTTTTTTATTGGCAGGAGAAAGAGGTGTTCAACCATCTTGCGCCAATAATCGAGACGCGGCTTGCCAAGCTTTCCAGGGTCAGGCCCGTCATGGGCGTAATGCCGGCAAGCTCTGACCGCGACGACCTTTATACGGCAAAGACTGCCGGAAGCATATTGCAGGCCGCGCACAGCAAGCTGAAGCTGGACGAGCAGATCGCTGCCGCGACTATGTGGAGCGAGACCTGCGGCACGGCATTTTACAAGGTGTCGTGGGACGCATGCGCAGGTAGATCCCTGGGCGGCGGCGTCAGCGAGGGCGAGGCTTGCATAACGGTATGCCAGCCGTTCGAGATATTTCCGGATTCGCTGTCGGCGGCGGACATCTCCGGATGCAACAGCATTATACAGGCGCGCAGCATGCCGGTCGCCGCAATTCACGAAAAGTGGGGCGTTGACGCTGCCGCCGGCGAGGACGGGAATGCGCTGGTGCTGGAGTATTACGAGCGGCCGAACAAGGCCTCGCCGTCGGGGCGGCTGATAATAACCGCGGGGGAGACGCTGGCGTTCTCCGGCGGGCTGCCGTATATAAACGGAAAGGACGGCGCAAGGGATTTTCCGTTTGTCATGCAAAAAGCGTCCGAGGTGCCCGGCAGCTTTTACGGCGTCAGCGTTTTGGAGCGGTCGATACCGGTGCAGCGCGCATATAACGCCGTGAAAAACCGCAAGCATGAATTCCTCAACCGCATAGCGATGGGCGTGCTGGCCGTCGAGGACGGGTCAGTCGATGTGGATAATCTGGAGGAAGAGGGCTTAAGTCCCGGAAAGGTCGTGGTATACCGGGCAGGCTCCAATCCGCCCGTGATGATGGACACGGGCAGGCTGCCGCCGGAGTTCACATACGAGGAGGACAGGCTGCTGCAGGAATTCATCTCGGTCAGCGGCGTGTCGGAAATAATGAGGAGCTCGTCTTTGCCCGCCGGGAATATCAGCGGGATCGCGCTGCAGCTGCTGATCGAACAGGACGATACCAGGCTTTCGGCGGCGGCGCAGCTGGTGAAAAACGCAATCAAGGACGTATCGCAGCATATTCTGCGGCTTTATAAGCAGTTCGCGGAAACGCCGCGCTTGTCAAGGATCACGGGAAAGGACGGCGCTATCGAATTATTCTATTGGACAAAAAGCGACCTGACATGCGACGACGTGTATTTTGTGACTGAAAACGAGCTTTCCGAAACGCCCGCCCAAAAGCGGAATATGGTTTTCGAGCTGCTTAAGACAGGCTTGCTGCATGACGAGAACGGCCGGCTTTCCAATTCCGCGCGCGTAAAAGTCCTGGATGCGCTGGGCTTCGGGATATGGGAAAACGCCCAGGATCTTACCGAGCTGCATATAAAAAAGGCTGTGTCAGAGAACGAACGGCTGAAAGAACAGGATATCGACCCTTCCGAAATCGACGATCATGAAACGCATATCGCCGAGCACATAAGATTTATGCTGTCGGCAGATTTCTTTAAAAGCGGCGGGCAGCCAAACGAGAAACGGTATTTAAAACATATAAGGCTGCATAAGAGCATGGCGGCGCTGACGCAGGATGCCGGAAAAATCATAGGAGAAACGAATGGAACAAGCAAGTGATATAGAAGCCGCAGAGAATAACGCGGCAGCCCAAACGGCTTTGGCTGAAGCGGCTGAAAGGGCAATATCTGTCCCCGCGGAGGCCGGCAAGGAAACGGGTGAAGGCGGCGAAGAAAACATTGCAATAGACAACGCGCTTACCGCCGGGGAGAGGGCGACGGTCATCGATTACGCGGTGGGCGACGAGGAAGTGCGGCGGATAATAATCGCCGATTACTTAAGCAGCCTTAAAGCCCGCGGGAGCGCGCCGCCTGTATTGCAGGGCGGCGCAGGTACCAGCCCGGCGCCGCCGCCCAAAAGCCCGAGGGACATGCGTGAGGCGGCGATCCTGGCGGAGGCGGTAATGCGCCGAAAGTAAAGGCCGCTGACTAAAGAGCGGCTCAGGAAAAAATACGGAACACACGGGCTTTAATATAAAGAAGGAGAGAATAATGGCTATTACATTAGCAAGTGCGGAAAACGCGCTAAAAACAGTATATTTAGGCGTTGTCGCAGACCAGCTTAACAGCAAGACGAACCCGCTTTACAATAAAATAGCGCAGACGTCGCAGAACGTGACCGGCAGGGAGATCCGCAAGGCGGCGCCGATAGGTATAAACGGCGGCTTCGGCGCGGGGACCGAGGAGGGGAATCTGCCGGCGGCGTACTCAAACAAATATGCGCAGTTCGTACTGACGCTTAAAAACCTTTACGGGCAGATAGAGATCAGCGACAAGGCGGTAAAGGCGTCGGCTAATAACGCCGGGGCAATGGTCAACCTTTTGAACGCCGAGCTGGAAGGCCTGTTAAAGGCCTCGAAGTTCAACCTTGGACGGATGCTTTACGGCGACGGGACGGGAAAGCTGTGCAAAGTGACCGCCTCGGATTCGCTTGACGGGTTCTTCCTTGTGGACGACACAAGAAACCTGATCGAGGGGATGGTGGTGGATTTTTCGGATACTACGGGCGTCATAAGGAAAAAATTGCGTATCGAGTATATCGACAGAAATGTGAACTACGTTTATACGGATTCAAAGGTGGCCTGGTCGGCCTCCGGCGGGTACCTGACGGTACAGGATTCCTATCAGAACGAGATCACGGGCCTGGGCGCGGTTTTCTCGGAGACGGGCACGCTGTACGGCCTTGCGAAAAGCGCGAACAAATGGCTTATTCCGGCATCCGCTTCCGGCGCGTCATTTACCGAGACGGCGATGCAGGCGATCATCGACAAGCTGGAGGACGAAAAGGGCAGCGTGATAGATATGATCGTTTGTCCCGCGGGCGTGCGCAGGGCGTATCAAAAGCTGATGCTGACATATAAGAGCAACATAGATATCATGGATCTTCAAGGCGGATATAAGGCGATCAGCTATAACGGCATCCCCGTTGTCAGCGACAGGTTCGCGCCTAAGGGCACTATGTATTTTCTGGACACGTCCGAGTTTGCGCTGCACCAGCTGTGCGACTGGAAGTGGTTAGAGAGCGAGAACGGCAGGATCATAACGCAGGTGCCGGGCAAGGCGATGTTTACCGCGACTCTGGTCAAATACGCCGACCTTATCTGCAGCAAGCCCGCAGGCCAGGGGAAATTGTCAAATATTGCAGAGGCGTAACCGCACAGGCCTGAGAGACTAAAGTGGAGAATATGGCGGAGCATATCATAATTGAGAACGACCTTTTCGGCATCTCGGCAAGGCTTACGGAAATCGACCCCGGCTATTTTATCGTTTACAACTTAAGGCTCCGCCGGTTCGAAGTGCATAACCGGCGCCAGCTTAAAACGCTGGCGCTGGTCGTGCCGTACGAAAGCCTGGATATAAGGACCGTGCGCTTGACGCAAAGGACGCGGCGCGAAAATTACGAGAGGCTGATAAAAGAGATGGAAGCGTCAAATTTAAGGGCTGAGGCCGCGGGCGAGGGAAGGATGCTGGAAAATGCGCGGGGCAGGCTGGAAGAGGCCTTACTATAAACCACAACAGAACGGGAGAAAAAACGTGAAGATAAAAGAAGTGCTTACGCTGGCGGCCTTTTACCTGCAGCTGGAGGACGTGCTGGCGCTGCCGCATTTAAAGGAAAGCTACCTTGGCGACGATATAGGCGCGGGGGGGGCGGAGAAAACTCTTTCGCAGCTTATAAGATGCGCCTTCCTTGCGGCCGGACAGATAGCGGCGGAATACTATCCGCTTATTGCCGTCGAGACCGTAACCACAGACAACGGCGCGATCAAGCCCGAAAGCCTTAAGAACAGGCTGATAGAAGTACGGCGGATAACGCAGAACAAGCAGCCGGTTAAATTCAAGGAATATCCGTCCGCGATACGCACGGTGGGCGGCAAAGTGGAGATCGAATATTCGTATCTGCCGGGAGAGATGACATTAAACGGCGAAACGGGCTTCGGCGACAAGATCGGCGCGCGGATAATAGCGTACGGGACGGCGGCGGAATATTGCCTGGTCACCGGGCTCTTTGAGGAGGCGTCCATATGGGAAAAACGCTTTAAGGACTCGCTTCAATCTGTTCAGAGGAAAAAATCAGAAGTGCTTATAAAGCCGCGCATCTGGTCATAGGGGAGGGAGCAATGTTTTACAGGAACGGGATAAAAACCCCCGGAAGGCGGCAGGCGTTATTGGAGCTTACCGGCTTTGCCGCCGGGATGGGCAGTGAAACCGACGAGAATATACTGCCGTACAAGTACGCAGGGCTGGCATACAACTATTCGACAAACAGCGGCGCGCTGTGCGACGGGCTTTCCGCGCTGCCGCTGACATTTGACGGCGGCTCTGACGCCGGAGTTATCGCCGGCGAGGATATCTTAAGGGTGTGGCATTACCGCAGGTATGACTTTGCCGAGAGGCGAAAGGACGACCGCCTGCTTGCGTATACAAAGAGCAAGAAGATATACCAGATGCGGCTGTATAGCGGCGCGGCCGAGGGCTTTACCGAGCTTAACGGCGCGTATTTCAACGTCATACCCGATGCGATAAACTACCGGCTGAACGGCGACGACGTGATAATCTTGTGCAGCGGCGAGGAGAATATGATGGTTTGGGACGGCGACAACTATCCCTATTATGTGGCTTCGTCGCCCTTTATCGTCTCGATGGATATACATTACGAACGGCTTTTCGCCGTTGTCGGCGGCGAGCAGAACTCGCTGTGGTTTTCGGATGACCTTGACCCGACCAACTGGGATCTTTCCCTGGACGGCGCGGGCTTTATCGAAATGGTTGACGAGCGCGGGCGGATGCTGAAGGTGATCAGCTTCTTAGACTATGTATACGTATTCCGCGAGTTCGGCATTTCGCGCGTGTCCGCCTACGCCGACCAGGAGAACTTTGCCGTCAGCCAGCTGTTTGTATCCAGCGGCCGGATCGCCGGCAATACGATCTCGGTATGCGGCGACAGGATAATATTTTTGGCCGAGGACGGGCTGTATGCCTTTGACGGGCTCTCGGCAAGGGCGGTCCTGCCGAACTTGCGCTCTATGCTTAAAAGAGTAGATAAATCCGCGGCCTCTGCGGTCTATCACGGCGGCAAGTATTACCTTTCCTGCGCGCTGGATTTCGGCGGCGATATTACGACCGGATGCGAGGGCTTTAACGGGGGCTATACCAACAACGCGCTTATCGAGCTGGACGTAAGGACGATGCAGTGCAACATACACCGCGGGCTCGACATCTATCAGCTTGCTTGTATAAGGCTTGACGGAAGATCAGTGATCGCAGCCGCCGTAAACGCGGACGGGAAATGCCGGCTGTGTGAAATCGGCCGGGGCGAGAATATTACGGGACGGCTGGTAAGGCTGTGGGTGACGCCGTTTTCCGACCTTAACAGTCCCAAGAAAAAGCTTATAAAGGAAGTGACTCTTCATACGGAGAAAGATATGACACTGCGTCTCGAGACCGAAAATTCCGTGCAGGATATTACTGTCAAGGGCGGCGGGCTGAGGAAGGCGCGCGTAAACATAAGCGGCAGGCTGTTCCGGGCGGCGTTCATTACCAGTGAAAACGGCGTCAGGATCGTGAGCCCGCGAATCCGCTTCGATATTTTGGAAAGGTAGGCGGCATATGGAAGAAACGACCGATTACGGCAAGCTTGCCTATCTTAAAACCGACGACCTGAGCAAGCGTATCGCCGCGCTTGAGGGCAGGAAAAGCAAGGCGGCGGAAATATACAGATCGATACGCGGCGTGAAAAACATCAACGCGGCGGCGGCATATCTTTACAGCTCCGACTTGTTTACATTGGATACCGCCGCCGGCGCCGTCCATTTCGAATTCAGGATAAGGCTGGGCGCGGGGGCGGGCAGGACAGAGGGCTCGATCCATTTTTACGCGGGCGGGACGCTGCTTTCGGGCGGCACAACGTCTGCTGCGGCGGACGGCGGCGAGCTGTTTTTTTCGGGCTGCGGCGAGCTTTCTGCCGGCGCGCATACCGTAACCGCAAGGTTCGAGGGGTTTACGGGCAGGCAGATAATATCCTGCGATTATTGCGTGTCGGGAACAGGGGTCGCCTTTATGGACGCGGACAACTTCCTGTCGGTGTGCGTGGACGAAAACAGCGTGATGTACGCGGTGTACAGCATACCGTCCGGCGCGACGCGCATAACAAACGACAGCGGCGCGACCTGGCGCAACCTGTACAATCCCGGAACGCTGGGCAAGACCGCGCTGACGCTGACGCAAAAAAACGGCTTAAAATACGCGCTTAAGCAGATAACTATACAAAACGGCGTGCTTTACGAGCTGAACGAAAACTCGGGCGGAAGGATCGTCGACCGGGCGGGCGGCATAACGTATGCTTGCGCCGCGCCCATAAAGGGCGTAGACGGCGCGTTCAATATAATCTTTATACGCGGCAACAAGGCGTACTACTGCGAGGTGAACGACGACTACATCTGCCGCCCGGCGCCGCTCCTGCCGTCGCATATGCTGAAAGAATGCTGCGCCGTCATCGGCGCGCGGGAGGCAATGTTCGTTTTGACTGATATTACGGGCGAAAGCATACTTATCGAGGCCGAATATATACCGGTCGTGTCGGTAAAGACGCGGACGTTCTCGGCGGCGGCGGAGGCGGTATGAAACAAATATTCAATGGCCGCGCAGTAAACCGCATGACCGTGGAGACTAGGAACAACGATGCGGAATACGGCGCGTATTTTGCAAGGAAGCACATTGAGTTCGAGGGCGGCGATAAGGGCTATGCCGAGGAACGGATAAGAGCCGGCGCAAATATAACCTTTGCCGCGGGCGGAAACCTTTTGATAGATTACCTGTTCGGCGTGAAAAATGTTGCCTTTAAGCAGATACCCTGCGCGGCGTGCGTGCTGACCGGGACCCTGACAGGCCAGACGCTTACCGGCACGCTTGTGGTCAATGAGCGCGGCGCGGTGATACGCCTTGGCCTTACCGGCGGGACGGCGGGCTCGGTGCGGCTGATGCTTTCCGGAAACGCCGTCGCGGATATCCTTAACATGCCGGCGCTTGCGGGGAAAACCGAGGCGGTAATAACTCTTACGGAGGCGGAAACATAATATGGTCATAAAAAAAGGTTACTATAAAATAGGAGCGGTCAAAAAGGTCAACGCAGTATACAATGCGGGCGTGATCGACTTTTATTATAATAACGGCAGCGGCATCTCGAAGAAAACGCTGGATCTGTCTAGCGGTGAGCTTTCCGGCGGGACGGGCACAGGTATGCTCTATGACCGCGCCGCCGTCACCCGGCTCAAGACGATCGGCATAAAAGGGAGTGAGATGATATGTTACTAGAAATGGGCAGGATGCAAACAAACGCGCTGCCGTCCCTTGCCCGTCTGAGGCGGATAAACTTAAGGGCAAGGCAGAGGATATACAAAAAATACTATACCGGAGGTCTGAACATATGAGCATAACAACAAAACTTAATTCAGGACTGAGCAGCGGGCTGAAAACCGGGATATCGCAGATACTGCTCAATCCGCAGAAGGCCGCCGTCCCGGAGCTTTTAGGCCCCTATGCGTCCACGCCGCAGAAAAAGCTGGAGGAAGAGCTTGCAAAAATAGACAGCCGGTTCGACCTTTACGGCACTAACGCCTATAACTTACCAAAAAGCGTGGACTATACGGAATTAAGCTATACGCCGCTTACGGACGACGAGATAAAGAAATACGCCGAGGACGCGCTAAAAGAATACAGGCTCTCAGGCGCAAGCCAGATCAACGACAGCGCGGCAAGGAGCCGCGCCGACCTTACATCGTCAAAAGCCGGGTTAAGCGATGCGGCGTTAAAAAAGCAGCAGGAGATCGACTCGGCCTATGACGCGGCAAAGCAGAGCAGCTCAAGCGACGCTTTAAAGCGCGGCCTTGCGCGCTCGTCCATAATCGTAAACAAGCTGAATGCGCTGGAGGCGTCAAAGGCCGGGGCAAAGGCAGATGCGGCAGAGAGCCTTATCGACGGGCTGTACGCCATCGACCAAAAAATCGCGGATTTAGAGACCGAGCGGCTCGACGCGCTGGACGAGTTCGATGTGCTGTACGCCGCAAAGCTTTCCACAGAGATCCAAAAGCAGAAGGAAGAGCGGCGGGAGCGGCTGGATGAGGTCATTAAATACAACAACAATTTGAAAACACAGAACGCCGACTACGGCCTCGACTATGCCAAGACCGACTCCGCGCTGGATTCCGGCCTGTTCGAAAAAAATGCGGAAATCGCTGAAAAAGAGCTTGTTGTAAAGATGCAGCAGCAGATCTATGCCGAGAAATACGCGGCAGTATCGGATCACCTGTACAACATGGCGGCGGCAGACGCGGTAAAGGATTTGGAGAATAAAAAGTCTTTTTATCAGGAGCAGCTGGGCAAGAGCGGCTACGACAAGATGCTGGCCGAGCAAAAGAGCAGGAAATAGCGTAAGGAAGGCTTTCGGTGATGCGGACGCAAACAGCTGCGAAAGGAGAGGGCCGGAGTCCGGCTCTCTCCTTTTTCTCATATCCTAGGAAAAATCGCAGTAGAAAACATTAAAAGCCGCGGCCTGATAAACGTGGCGAAGCCACTTCTCAGTCTGACATCGTGCTGTCCGGGTGTTTTCTCAGTCTGCCGTCCGGGCAGACAAAACGCTTTGTGCTGCTCCAAGCGGTTACCCTGATACTGCCTTTCCCGAACGCAGTTTTTACTGTGCACAGGTTTGTGCGGACTGAAAGCGTTTTGTTGCCGATTTCAGCGATGTTAAAGATCGTCCCCATTTCACTTATATCTTGCGCCTTACCTTGAAGGCAAGCGTGCCGCTTGCGCCGGTCCCGATAGTCGGAAGGTCTACTTCAAGTAAGCCGGTAGTGTCATTGTAATCATACGGGATCGCCGCGCTGTTATAAGTCACGCTGTCCGGCACAAGGTCGATATCCGCAATCTGCAGTGTATCGTTAAAGACAGGATTTTCAAACGCAAATTCCGCGTTGTTAGTGATTAGGACGGTATAGTCCAGTTCGCCGTTTACCCACACCGCCTTATTCGCAGTCTTTACCGCGGTAAGGCCGTTGACCAAAATAGTCTCGGCCTCGGAAGTATTCAGGATCAATTGTTTTGAGTCATAAAGCCCGTCTAAGGCACCGATGTTTTTTAGTAATCCGTCCGGCATAGTTTTATTCCCCCTGATTTTTTTCCCGATTCGGGAAAAATACATTTGATATACATCATAATATTCTTTTCGGGCGGCAAATGTACTATCCGCCCGGCGATGATTGACAAATATAATTATTATGAGTTATCCTTTTGCCATGCCAAACATAAATAACGTTGCGGAAAAAGATTCAAAGACCAGAAAGCTTGCGCTTTCGGGGCTTTTTGCGGCATTCATTATGCTGCTGACACTGGTCAAGCTGCCAATACCGGGCGGGCTGGGCTATATCCACCTGGGCGATGCGGTCATATTTGCCGCATGCATAATAACCGGGTGGTACGCCATCCCTGCCGCGGCGGCGGGCAGCGCGCTTGCCGACCTGATAAACGGTTATTCGATCTATATGATCCCAACGTTTATCATAAAGGGGATAATGGCGCTGATAGTAGTTTTGCTTACGCGCAAAAATAAAAGAATATGGATGATGTCCTTCGCCTTTATACTGGCGTCGTTGTTTATGCAGGGCGCGTATTTACTGTTCGAGTTCCTTTTCGCAGGGCTTATCTCGGACGCCGCGTTCACCTTTGTACTGATAAATTTTTTGATCGGCCTTATCCAGAGCGTGATAGGCATCCCGCTGGGAGTGTTTCTGACTGTCGTATTGAAAAAGATCAGGATAGAATACGGCACCGAAAAGCCGGAGCCATAGAGGCTGCCGCCTTTTTCCGCAAGGGAGCCTTGACGGTGAAAGAAAAAGCGGCGGGAGAAGCAAATCTTTCAAAGAAAAACAATCTTTTTTATAGGGCCGGAGGAATGATTCCCCGGCTTTTTTTGAATCCTGGGAAAAATCGCAGTAGAAAATATTGAAAGCCGCGGCCTGATAAACGCGGCGAAGCCACTATTGTTCTATCCTGGGAAAAATCGCAGTAGAAATTATTTAAAGCTGCGGCCTGATAAACGTGGCGAAGCCACTATTTGTATCCTTTCCCGGCCCTCACGTAACAAAATTGTGAATAAAAAGGCTTGACAGGCATATACTGTCTTTGTTATATTAGTGCTAGCAGTCAATGATGTTGATTGCTAATAAACTGAAGAGAGGTTTGCTAAGCAGCCGTTGAAGTGCCGTCATAAATACATCTGCTGCTGTAAAAAAAGAAATGGCGCTGTCGGCAAGGAAGGAAAAAATACTCCGCGCGGTAGTCGATAATTATATCAATACCGCCGTGCCGGTCTCCAGTAAGGAGCTGGCGGAAAAGCATATGCCCGGCCTGTCCTCGGCGACCATCAGGAACGAGCTGTCCGCCTTGGAAGAAATGGGCTATCTTGTCCAGCCGCATACCTCCAGCGGGCGCGTGCCGACCTCGGACGCGTATAAGCTTTACGTCGATAAGCTGATGCCCAGAAGGAAGCTGACGCGGTCGGAGCTGAACGTCATCAAGAAATATTTCAGCGCGCAGATCGGCGAGATAGAGGATGTCTTAAAAAAGACGGCTAAGGTGCTGTCCGAGATCACGAATTACACATCTGTTACGGTCATGCCGAAAATGCATGACGCGTTAGTAAAAAATATCAAGTTCGTTTCCCTGGACCCGTATTCTATGCTGGTCGTGATAGTGACTGACGGCGGCGTCATAAAGGACACGGTGGTAGAACTGGACGAGAGCATTTCAGAAGAATACTTATCCGCCGCCGCCAAGTTTATATCGAAGGCTTTTTACAACAGGCCGCTTTTCGAGGTGCTTGACCCCGATAACGCGATCAAAGAGGAAATAGAAAGCTACAGGACGTTTTACGCATATGTGACCGAGATATTGGAGCATTACTTTTCGGACGAGGATACGGACGAGGGCAGGGTGATGCTTGAGGGCAGCTCGAAGCTGCTTGATTACCCCGAGTACAGCGACGTCAACAAGGCCAAGACGCTGTTCCAGGTGCTGGACGCGCGCGAAAAGCTGTATCCGCTTATCAAAGAATCGGGCGAAATGGATTTTTCGATAAAGATCGGCAGCGCGGCGGGCGGCGGCCTTGAGGACTGCGCGATCGTGACGGCCAATTACTCGATAGACGGCAAGACCGTCGGCACACAAGGCGTTATCGGCCCGATCAGGATGGACTATCCGCTGGTGATATCGGTCCTTGACTCGATCGGCAAGGTCATAAGCAGCCTGCCGCTGCACAAGGGGCAGCTGCGGGACGTAAATCTCGGCGGCGCAGACAAGGAAGATGAAAAGGAATAAGAAAGACGGCCGCAGGGAGCTTTTGGCCGCGCGCCCTGACAAGAAAAAACTTTCGGAGAAAATATCAGAAAATGAACGACGACGAACTGAAAACGATATCCTTTGACGAGGACGGCCAGCCGCTGGCAAAGAATCCCGGGGCTGATGAACAGCCTCCCGCTCCCGCCGCGGGCGAGGAAGCCCGGCACAAGACAAGCTTAAAAGAAAAGGTCGCCGAGCTGGGGCTGGAGATAGAGGTGCTTAAAAGCGAGCTTGATAACGCAAAGGCCGAGGCGGATACCTACATTTCCCTTGCGCAGCGGCAGAAAGCCGAGTTTGAAAACTACAAGAAGCGCACGCTGGAGCAGTCGGCGGCGGTGCGGCAGGACGGGCTTTGCGAAGGCGTATTGAAGATCCTGCCCGTATACGACGTCATTACAAAAGCGCTTAATATGATCAAGGACGAGAATACGCTTAAGGGCCTGAATATGATCATGCAAACGCTTATCGAATCCTTTAAAAGCCTCGGGATAGAAACGATAGACAGTCTGGGCAGTGACTTCGATCCCGCTTTTCATAACGCGGTTATGAATGAGGAAGCCGAAACCGAGGACGGGAAAGGCAAGATAACCGAGGTTTTTCAGGAAGGCTTTAAGATGGGCGACAAGGTGTTGCGCTATGCAATGGTGAAGGTAAGTATATAATAAATAAAAAGTGCCGGAAGCATACGACTGATAAAGGAACGCGGCAAGCCGCACGGCATTGGACATTTCAACCTTACTTTCTTTTTTGGCCGGACAACTTTCTTTTGACGGGCCTAAAGCGCACGCTCACTTAAAGAAAAATGTCCGTAGAGTCAAAAGGGGGGCGTAGGCGCGCCGCCCCATAAAAACGAAAATAAATAAGAAAAATAAATTTTAAAGGGGCAAGCGGCATAGCCCCCCTTGAAAGGAAAAGTTATGGGAAAAATTATAGGAATCGATTTAGGAACAACTAACTCCTGCGTGGCTGTCTTAGAGGGCGGCGAGCCGGTTGTCGTAGCAAACGCCGAGGGCGCAAGGACGACTCCGTCCGTCGTCGGCTTCAATAAAGACGGCGAGCGTCTGGTAGGCCAGGTGGCAAAGCGCCAGGCGGTCGCAAACCCCGACAAGACCATATCCAGCATCAAGCGCGATATGGGCAGCAGCCGGAAGATCACGATCGACAAGAAGGAATATACGCCGCCGGAAATATCGGCGATGATACTCGGGAAATTAAAGGCTGATGCGGAAAGCTATCTAGGCCAGAAGGTGACGCAGGCCGTCATTACCGTCCCCGCGTATTTTTCGGACAGCCAGCGTCAGGCGACCAAGGACGCGGGCAAGATCGCGGGGCTGGAGGTTTTGCGCATAATCAACGAGCCCACCGCAGCGGCGCTTGCGTACGGCCTTGATAAGGGCAAGAACGCCAACCAGAAGATATTGATCTACGATCTGGGCGGCGGCACGTTCGACATAAGTATTTTGGAGATCGGCGACGGCGTATTCGAGGTTCTGGCAACGGCGGGCAATAACCGCCTGGGCGGCGACGACTTTGACCAAAAGATAATCGAGTATATCGCCGGGCAGTTCAAAAACGACAACGGCATCGACCTTTTAAAGGACAAGATGGCTGTGCAGCGGCTTAAGGAGGCTGCCGAAAAGGCCAAGATCGACCTTTCGGGCGTACAGAAAACAGTTATCAGCCTGCCGTTTATAACATCCGGCGCATCGGGGCCGCTGCACCTTGAGTACGAATTGACGCGCGCCAAGTTCGAGTCGCTTATCGGCGAATATATTTCGCAGACGATACAGCTGACGCAAAGGGCGCTTAAAGACGCGGGGCTTTCCGAGAGCAATATCGACAAGGTCATCCTGGTCGGCGGCTCCACGCGTATCCCCGCGGTTGTAGAAGCCGTGAAAAAAGAGACCGGCAAGGAGCCGTTCAAGGGGATCAACCCCGACGAATGCGTGGCCCTGGGCGCGGCGATACAGGCGGGCGTCTTGGGCGGCGAGGTGAAAGACGTGCTGCTTTTGGACGTTACGCCGCTGTCCTTAGGGATCGAGACTATGGGCGGGATCTTTACCAAGCTTATCGGCCGCAATACGACAATCCCGACCAAGAAATCCCAGATATTCTCCACCGCGGCGGACAACCAGCCGTCTGTCGAGGTGCATATTTTGCAGGGCGAGCGCGAGCTGGCTCAGTACAACAAGACGATCGGCAGGTTCTCGCTGTCGGGCATCAACCCCGCGCCGCGCGGCGTGCCGCAGATCGAGGTCACATTCGACATCGACGCGAACGGCATCGTCCACGTTTCCGCAAAGGACCTGGGCACCAATAAGGAGCAGCATATAACCATTACCGCCAGCTCTAACCTTTCCGAGGATCAGATCAACCAGGCGGTAAAAGACGCCGAGAAATTCGCGGACGAGGATAAGAAGCGTAAGGAGCTTATCGAGGCAAGGAACACAGCGGAGCAGCTTGTTTTTGCCGCCGAGAAGCTGATCAAGGACGCAGGCGAAAACATTTCGGAGTCCGACAAGGCCGAGATCGAGGAAGAGATCAGGAAACTGAAGGCGGTCGAATCCTCCGAGAACATCGACGATATCAACAACGCGGTGTCCTCGATGGGCGCGTGCATCGAAAATATGTCCAAGAAGTACGGCGGCAAGCAGGGCCCGCAGGGCGGCGGCAATAACGGCGGACAGGACGAGGTAATAATCGACGACGCGCCGAACAGTTAAATATAAACGATAACGGGGCGCGGAAAGGTTTTTTACGCGCCCTGTTTTCTGTGCTGCGACCGGAAGGAAATGGATGTTTTCCGGCGCGCAATACAACATGCATTAAAGTGAGAAACAACAAAAATGGCAGGAAAATCATATTACGATATTCTGGGGGTATCGAAAACTGCTTCGGAAGAGGAGCTTAAATCCGCATACCGCAAGCTGGCGAAGCAGTACCATCCCGACCTTAATAAAAACAATCCCGACGCGGCCAATAAATTCAAGGAGGTCTCCGAAGCATACGAAACTTTGGGCGACCCGAAAAAGCGCGCCAATTATGACAGGTTCGGCACCGCCGACCCTGGCCAGGGCTTCGGCGGCGGGGGCGGCGGCTTTGATTTTTCGGGCGGCGGCGGGTCGATATTCGAGGATCTTTTCGGCGGCGACGGCGGCTTCTTCAACATATTCGGCGGGGGCGGCGGCCGCGGCCAGGCGCCCAGCAATAACGGCGCCGATATCTATAAAAATATAACGCTTTCATTCGAGGAAGCGGTTTTCGGCGTTACAAAAGAAATAAAGTACGACCGGAACGAGGCGTGCGCCGAATGCCGCGGGACGGGCGCGAAAAACGGCACCGAGTTCACGCAATGCACCCAGTGCGGCGGTACGGGCTCGCAAAGGGTGGCGCGTGACACGGCGTTCGGCCGGATGATAAACACACGGGTGTGCCCGGCTTGCCAGGGCAAGGGGCGCATCGTCAAGCAGGCATGCGGCTTGTGCGGCGGGGCGGGGCAGATACGCCGCGCGGTGATAAAGCGCGTCGATATCCCCGAGGGGATCGACAACGGCCAGATAATTACGGTCATGCGCGAGGGCGAGCAGGGAAAAAACGGCGCCGAGAACGGGAATCTGGTGCTGGCGGTCAAGGTTTCCGACCACAAGCTTTTTCAGAGGAAGGGCAGCGACCTGTATATCAAGGTCCCGATCACGATGACCCAGGCGATACTGGGCGCGACGATAAAAGTGCCGTGCCTCAAAAAAGACCAGAGCTTTGTCGAGATAAAGATCGAGCCGGGCTTTCAGAGCGGCACGGTAATAAAACGCGAACGCGAGGGCGTCAAGATCCTGAAGTCCGAGCGCACCGGCCTGTTTATGCGTAAGGACAGGGGCGATATGTTTATCACAGTCAACGTCGAGACGCCGAAAAATCTGACCAGCACGCAAAAAGAGCTGATTAAAGATCTTGCCGACTCGATGGAGGACGCGCAGTATACGGCGGTCAAGGCTTTTAAAAGCAACATAAATTAAGGAAACATGAATAAATACTCGAGTTGATTTCGAACAGATTTTTGATACAGATTTTAAATTGCCGCCGCAGGCAATGCCGGGGCATTGACAAGGCGGGAATTTATAAGCTAAAGCTAAAAGATGCCGAAAGCAGCCGAAAAGGCTTATTCAATGGAGTTTTCGTCATAAAAATAATAATAA
>JAVBLK010000026.1:0-30819 GCA_031553565.1 Eubacteriales bacterium | reverse complement strand
GGAGACAGCGCTTGCCGATTTGGCAACAGCGGATCCGACTCTTACAGCGGCTGCAAAGCTAACTCTTGCCGACCTTAAGATAGAATTAGAGGAAAAGCTTGCTAAAGCAGAATATCTTGCGGCAAACAACGCTATCATAGCTAAACCGCTTGCGGACATCACGAAAGACGACATATCTGCGCTGGAGACCGCGCTTGCCGATTTGGCAACAGCGGATCCGACTCTTACAGCGGCTGCAAAGCTAACTCTTGCCGACCTTAAGGCGGAATTAGAGGAAAAGCTTGCGAAGGCGCAGTACTTAGAGGACAACAACGGTATCATTGTTAAGCCGCTTGCGGATATCACCAAGGACGACATAGCTGCGCTGGAGACCGCGCTTGCGGACTTGGCAACAGCGGATCCGACTCTTACAGCGGCTGCAAAGCTAACTCTTGCCGACCTTAAGACGGAATTAGAGGAAAAGCTTGCGAAAGCAGTGTATCTTGCAGACAACAACGCTATCATAGTTAAGCCGCTTGCGGATATCACCAAGGACGACATAGCTGCGCTGGAGACAGCTCTTGCCGATTTGGCCGCAGCGGATCCGACCCTGACAGCGGCTGCAAAGGCAACGCTTGCCGATCTTAAGGCGGAATTAGAGGAAAAGCTTGC
This sequence comes from Eubacteriales bacterium, assembly GCA_031553565.1. Classification (GTDB taxonomy): domain Bacteria; phylum Bacillota; class Clostridia; order Christensenellales; family DUVY01; genus JAVBLK01. The sequence goes on along the minus strand of JAVBLK010000026.1, from coordinate 30,168 downwards.
TAAAGCAGAATATCTTGCGGCAAACAACGCCATCATAGTTAAGCCGCTTACGGATATCACGAAGGACGACATAGCTGCGCTGGAGGCCGCGCTTGCGGACTTGGCCGCAGCGGATCCGACTCTTACAGCGGCTGCAAAGGCAACGCTTGCCGATCTTAAGGCGGAATTAGAGGAAAAGCTTGCTAAAGCAGAATATCTTTCAGACAACAACGCTATCATAGTTAAACCGCTTGCGGATATCACCAAGGACGACGTATCTGCGCTGGAGACCGCGCTTGCCGATTTGGCAACAGCGGATCCGACTCTTACAGCGGCTGCAAAGCTAACTCTTGCCGACCTTAAGATAGAATTAGAGGAGAAGCTTGCCAAGGCGCAATACTTAGAGGACAACAACGCTATAATAGTTAAGCCGCTTGCTGATATCACCAAGGACGACATATCTGCGCTGGAGACAGCGCTTGCCGATTTGGCAACAGCGGATCCGGCCCTGACAGCGGCGGCAAAGCTAACTCTTGCCGATCTTAAGGCGGAATTAGAGGAAAAGCTTGCCAAAGCGCAGTACTTAGAGGATAACAACGCTATCATAGTTAAGCCGCTTGCGGATATCACCAAGGACGACATATCTGCGCTTGAGACCGCGCTTGCCGATTTGGCCGCAGCGGATCCGACCCTTACAGCGGCTGCAAAGCTAACTCTTGCCGATCTTAAGATAGAATTAGAGGAAAAGCTTGCCAAAGCAGAATACCTTGCGGCAAACAACGCTATCATAGTTAAGCCGCTTGCGGATATCACGAAGGACGACGTAGCTGCGCTGGAGACAGCGCTTGCCGATTTGGCAACAGCGGATCCGACTCTTACAGCGGCTGCAAAGCTAACTCTTGCCGACCTTAAGATAGAATTAGAGGAAAAGCTTGCTAAAGCAGAATATCTTGCGGCAAACAACGCTATCATAGTTAAACCGCTTGCGGATATCACGAAAGACGACATAGCTGCGCTGGAGACCGCGCTTGCCGATTTGGCAACAGCGGATCCGACTCTTACAGCGGCTGCAAAGGCAACTCTTGCCGGCCTTAAGATAGAATTAGAGGAAAAGCTTGCTAAAGCAGAATATCTTGCGGCAAACAACGCCATCATAGTTAAGCCGCTTGCGGACATCACGAAGGACGACGTATCTGCGCTGGAGGCCGCGCTTGCCGATTTGGCAACAGCGGATCCGACTCTTACAGCGGCTGCAAAGCTAACTCTTGCCGACCTTAAGACGGAATTAGAGGAAAAGCTTGCTAAAGCGCAGTACTTAGAGGACAACAACGCCATCATAGTTAAGCCGCTTGCGGATATAACGAAGGACGACATAGCTGCGCTGGAGACCGCGCTTGCGGACTTGGCCGCAGCGGATCCGACTCTTACAGCGGCTGCAAAGCTAACTCTTGCCGACCTTAAGGCGGAATTAGAGGAGAAGCTTGCTAAAGCGCAATACTTAGAGGATAACAACGCTATCATAGTTAAGCCGCTTGCGGATATCACCAAGGACGACATAGCTGCGCTGGAGACCGCGCTTGCCGATTTGGCAACAGCGGATCCGACTCTTACACCGGCTGCAAAGGCAGCGCTTGCCGACCTTAAGACGGAATTGGAGGAAAAGCTTGCTAAGGCAGAAAAGGATAAAAAAGCGTACGATGACGCCGAACAGTTCAGAGCTGAAAATGCCGGGGCTATCACCGGAAACGCGGCAACAAAGGCGGATATCGACAACGCCATCGCCGCATATGAAACGCTGAGCCCCGAAGCAAAGGAAAAAGCTGCCGCCGAAATTAAAATCCTTAAAGATAAGCTGAGCGATATGAAAACGGCCGAGGAGGGCGAAAATAAGGAATACTTCAGCGTCGAAGGCCGAATCAAGGATGCCGGCGGCAAGCCGGTCGAAAATGCGGCGGTCGGCATTTATTCGGGCGGAAAGCTGATAGACTCCGGACATACCGATGCAAACGGTCATATCGTGTTTGGCGGGCTTGTTGCCGGCTATTACAATGTTGTCGTGACTAAGGACGGCGAGACCGTTACCACGGCGGCAGAGATCAAGGATAAAAACGTAGTTATAACGGCTAACCTTAAAGGCATAAAGAAAAACACAGTTGTCGAGGTCAAGGACGGCGCGCCTGCTGCAGCAGTCGGCGGGCTGGGTGACTTGTTTAACGATACCTCAGTGTATACTGCGGACGACGCAGGCAAGGTCGCGGCGGGCGGCAGCGTCGATATTAAGGTCACTGTTTCGGAAAAGGCAAACGAAAGCCTGATCGACAAATATGCAGGCAAGAAACACAAGAGCATCGGTATGATGGTGGATATCACCGTGACCAAAACCGTTACCACGGCGTCAGGGCAGGCAGCGGTCACAAGCCTGAGGGATCTGAACACCGCTATTATTGTTATTCTGCCGCTCAGCAACGACCTGATAGGCAAAAAAGCCGGAGACTTTACTGTATACCGTTTGCATAACGGCGTGGTGCAGACAATAACGCTTGGCAGCGGCGGGGAAGAGTATTTCGAACTGTCGGATGACGGCGCGTATATCATGATCCACACCAAGCATTTTTCGTCGTTTGCAGTAGCGTATAATGTCAACGATTGTGTGGCGCATTGGATATTGCTCGCGCTAATATGCACATATCTGATCATTTCGGCAATACTTGCGTTTATAATCAAAAAACGGCGCAGCATCGCAAAGGCTGTAGTTTGGTGCTTGTTTGTCGCGGGAATAATAGTATGCGCTATCTTGAGCTGGTGGGATATTCTGTGCATAATATTCTTGATAGCGGCAGTTATCATCGCGCTGATTGCGTTTATTATCTGGTTGCTTAAAGGAAGGGACGGACAATCATCAGAAACAAACGAGCCGCCGGCAAAAGAGGAAAAGCCGGTTGAACCTGAAGAAAACAATGTAGCCGTTACGGTAGACGCTGTCAAGCCGTGGAAGCTGGTCCGCCCGGACGTACTGCGCCACGTCGAGGAGATGAAAAAAGATCAGAAGCAATTTCCCGTCGAGCCTAATGTCAGGCTGAGATCTGGCGAAAGGGCGCCCGACAGCCTGCGCACGGGCGTATGGTCGTTTGCGGTCATGTATGAATACGCCGCAAAGGACGGCCTGATCAAATTTTTCGGCCGTATGGACGAGGACTGCTATAAGCGGCTCAAGAAGGAGCATCCGGCTATCGAGCCCAGCGATTTCGCAAATACCGGCGACTGGTACAGGGTGTTCATAGACGAAACATTCGTGTCGGAAAAGCAAGTCATGGACATGCTTGATGCGTGGTATGCTTATGTCTTGAAAACATGCTATGTCTACGACGAAAAAGCCAAAAGCTATACTACAGACGATCAATCCGCAAAGCAGGCAGAGTCTGAGATTTCAAAAGCTGTTGCAGCTGAAGCCGTTGCCGAAACCGGCGCAGTGCAGCCGGACGAAGAAGAGGTTGCCGGCGCGGTTATTGCGACGGCGCGCTTGGGATTCACTCTTTCACGCGAGGACGTCTTGGACCGCGTTGACGAAATGGCAGAGGATACCGGAAGGTTCCCCGTCACCGCAAACACAAGGCTAAGGCTGAACGAAAAGGCGCCGGACAGCCTGAGGGCGGGGGTCTGGACGTTTGCCGTCATGTACGTATCAAAAGGCGGCATCATCAAATTCTTCGTCAGGATGGATCAAGCTGATTACAAGCGTTATAAGCAAGACCATGCGGGCATAGAGCCAAGCAAGTTTGCTGATACCGGAGATTGGTACAAGGTGATCGTGGATGACACGTTCCGCGCTAAAAAAGAAGTTATGGATATGCTTGACGCATGCTATTACTATGTGCTCAAGCATTGCTACACGTTTGACCCGTTGACAGGAAAATATACGACGGACGATCAAGCGGCCGCTCAAAGCGAAACAAAGACGGTCTCCGCAATCGAGAAGGAAATTATCCTAAAGGACGAGGCGCTCAGAATTGCCGAAGACAAGAAGGCAGAGCTGGACGCCGCGCTGCTGGCAGGGCTCAGGCTCGATATCAATAAGAAGATATTGGCCGACCATACGGTTGCGCAGTTCGAGACAAGCAGCGAGGTGCAACGCAGGGCGGATTATACGAGCACGAATCTGCCGCTTGCCGACACATACTACGCGCTGGCGGGCATTTCCGACAAGGGCGTTTTTAAAAAGGTTTGCTATGCCTATGTATACCAGTTTAAGAACGGCGGAATGAAAATAATCGTAAAACTGCCCAAGGATTACGCCGAAAGCCTGATGCAAAGGCATCCCAACATGTGCCGCTCGAAATTCCCCGCCGGCAAGAACTGGTATGTCACCGCGATAGACTCGACATATGAATCCAATGCGGAAATATATTCTATTCTGGCAAGGGCAAAGCAATTCACAGAAAAGCCGGAAGAAAGGGAATAGACGAATGGTCAGGGAATGTTTACCTGACAGAGAATTCCGGATATGATAAAATACTCTCAACTTAGGTTGGGAGTATTTTTATGCCGGGAGGATCATAAAGAACAGAAGATGATTTGCTATATTAAACCTTAAACCAGCATATTCGGTATCTGTTGTATAAGAATATCCGCAGGACCGGCCATAAAGCATGGATTTTCGGAAAGGATCGTACTATAATGGGAATAGGAAAATCTATATTTTAGACGAAGTGCGTTTCAATGGAGGTAGTATTATAAAGACTGTAGAATATATTGAAATCAACAATATAAGGCAATGTATATCCATTCGGACAAACAAAAAAAACAGCCCTATTCTTTTATATCTGCATGGCGGCCCGGGAGATGCCGCTCTGCCTTTAGTCGCGAAATACAATAAGCGGTTAGCGGATATATTTACAGTTGTGACATTGGAACAACGGGGAGCGGGCAAATCGTATTATCCTTTTTCTGAAAAAGAAAATATAAAGATCAAAACATTTTTAGATGATATACATGTTTTAACCATGTATTTACTAAAGCGTTTTGACCAGAAAAAAATATACTTAGCCGGCCATTCTTGGGGAAGTGTGTTAGGATTAAGATTTATACAGCTTTATCCTGAATTGATTTATACCTATGTTGGCTGTGGTCAGGTTGTCAACATGAGAAAATCCTGCAAACTAGCTTTTGATTATGCTGTAAGGATGAACAAGGATGGGAAAAATCATAACAAGATTGCTAAACTGCAATCTATTGACTGTTCGTACCGGCAAGACTCATGGCTTAATGACCTGCTGTTTGTAACAGGGCAAGTAGTAGCACATAAAGGCTCATTATATGGCAAAAAAAATTATAATCGTTTTATCTTCGATTTCCTCACGTCGCCGGATTATAGCTTTAAGGACTTGCTGAACAGACAGAAGGGTTCATTACAATCGATTAAATATTTGTGGCAGGAGCTGATGGATATTGATTTTGAAGCTGTAACAGAGTTCGAAGTGCCTGTAATATTTGTCGAAGGCCGGCACGATTATCATGTATCGTCGTCTTTAGCCTATGACTATTTTGAACGTATTAAAACAACGAAACAGTTTCATTGGTTTGAAAAATCCTGTCATTTTCCTCAGTGGGAAGAACCGCAAGAGTTTTATAAAATTATGGCTTCCGTAAATGGCAGAGTTTAAGGAAGCAATGAATTAAATACTATTCCTCATTTAAATTTACCGGTTTTTCGCCATCTTTTCGGCATTATGGAAAAAATAAACAAATACTTTGTTTTTGAATTCATTGTTTCCTTAAATCCCGTAAACCCTTGTCAATGGGTTCTGCTATTCACCTCATTTATTCATCGCTTTTAAACATTTGTCACCGCCCAGGCCGTCTTTTCTTTTTGACTGTTTCTTGCGGAATATGCTATAATTTTGAGATTATGTATAAGAAAGTATCGAGCAGTCTGAATTTCTGCGAAAGGGAACAGGAAACCCTTGAGTTTTGGAAGGAAGAGCAAGTTTTCAGTAAGAGCGTAAAGCAGAACGAGGGCGGGAAGGAATTCAGCTTTTATGACGGGCCGCCGACCGCCAACGGCAAGCCGCACATCGGCCATATCCTGACGCGCGTTATGAAGGATATCATACCGCGCTATAAGACCATGAAAGGCTTTCATGTGCAGAGGAAGGCCGGCTGGGACACGCACGGGCTGCCTGTTGAATTAGAGGTCGAAAAGCAGTTGAAGCTGGACGGCAAGCAGGAGATCGAAAAATACGGCGTCGAGCCTTTCATAAAAAAATGCAAGGAAAGCGTCTGGAAATACAAGGGCGAATGGGAACGCATGTCCCAAAGGGTCGGCTATTGGGTCGATATGGACGATCCGTATATCACCTATGACGATAAATATATCGAAAGCGTCTGGTGGTCCTTAAAGGAGATCGACAAAAAAGGCCTCCTGTATAAGGGGCACAAAATCGTGCCTTACTGCCCGCGCTGCGGCACCGCGCTTTCCAGCCACGAGGTCGCCCAAGGCTATAAGGACGTTAAGGAAAAGTCGTTATTCGTAAAATTCAGGGCTTTATCTGAAAAGCAGGACAACACCTTTTTCCTTGCGTGGACAACGACGCCCTGGACGCTGCCTTCCAACACCGCACTGTGCGTAAACCCGAAGGAAAATTACGCTCTTATCGAAGCGGAGGACGGCTGCCGTTATATACTTGCCGAAAGCCTTGTCAAAAACCTCTTTGAAAATTATAAGACCCTGTCGGTAAAAAAGGGCAAAGAATACGAGCGCGCAAAATACGCGCCGCTGTATGATTTTGCCGGGCCCAAGGACGCCGCCGTCTCATATTACGTCACCTGCGGCGACTTTGTAACGCTGACCGACGGCAGCGGGATCGTGCATATCGCGCCCGCGTTCGGCGAGGACGACAGCAAGGTTGGCAAGGCCTACAGCCTGCCGTTTTTGCAGATGGTTGACGACCGCGGCAATTTTGTCGCCGCAGCCGCGGGCTTTGCCGGGAAATTCGCAAAGGACGCGGACAAGGATATCCTGATAGACTTAAAGAAGCGCGGACTGCTGTTTAAGGAGCTGATGTACGAGCACAGTTATCCGTACTGCTGGCGCTGCGACACACCGCTCTTATATTACGCAAGAAAGAGCTGGTTCATAAAGACTACCGCGTTAAAAGACAATCTTTTGAAAAACAACGCTTCCGTAAACTGGATGCCGGAAAGCATCGGCACGGGCAGGATGGGCAACTTCCTGGACAACGTGGTGGATTGGGGCGTTTCGCGCGAAAGGTATTGGGGCACGCCGCTGCCCGTATGGGAATGCGCCGACTGCGGCGAAAAAACAGTTATCGGCAGCAAGGCGGAACTGATTGAAAAAACCGGCGCGCCGCTTGACATCGAGCTGCATAAGCCCTATGTCGATCAATTGACGATGAAGTGCAAATGCGGCAAAACGATGCGCCGCACGCCCGAGGTCATAGACTGCTGGTACGACAGCGGCGCGATGCCCTTCGCCCAGTATCATTTTCCTTTTGAGAACAAGGAGCTGTTCGATACGACCTTCCCCGCGGATTTTATTTCCGAGGCTGTCGACCAGACGCGCGGCTGGTTCTATACGCTGCTTGCGATCGGGACGCTGGTGTTTGACAAGGCGCCGTTTAAAAACTGTATCGTCTTGGGCCACGTCAATGACAAGGACGGCCAAAAGATGAGCAAGCATAAGGGCAACGTCGTAGACCCGTGGACCGTCCTTGATAAACAGGGCGCCGACGCGGTCAGATGGTATTTCTATACCGTAAGCAGCCCGTGGCTGCCCAGCCGCTTTTACGAGGAGGCCGTGTCCGAGGCGCAAAGAAAGTTTATGGGCACGCTGTGGAACACCTATTCGTTCTATGTGCTGTACGCGGAAATTGACGGTTTTGACCCCAAAAAATACAAGCTGGCCGATTGCAGGCTGACGCTGATGGACAAATGGATATTATCGGGGCTGAATTCGCTTATCGAATACGTGGACGGCGGGCTTGAAAAATATAAGATCACCGAAAGCGCGCGCGCCATCCAGGATTTTACCGACAAATTGTCAAATTGGTATGTCCGCAGGAGCCGCGAAAGATACTGGGGCCCGGACATGGATAATGACAAGATCGCCGCGTATATGACGCTGTATACCGTTTTAAACGGCCTTATCAGGCTCTCTGCGCCGTTTACACCGTTTATCGCGGAAAACATCTACCAGAATATCGTGCGCTCTGTGGATAAGGCCGCGCCCGTCAGCGTGCATCTTACTAGGTTCCCGAAGGCTGATAAAAAGTATATCGACAAGGCGCTTGAGAAGGGTATGGACCTGTGCGTCGATATAGCGGTCTCGGGCAGGGCGGCAAGGAATGCGGCGGCGATAAAGAACCGTCAGCCGCTGGCTGTGATGTATTTCGGCAACGAGGGCGGCGACAAACTGGACAAGTCGCTGATCGCGGTCATCGCGGACGAGCTGAACGTAAAGGAAGCGGTATACAAAACTGATTTAAGCGAATACTCCTCCTATGAATTGAAGCCGCAGCTTAAGACCTTAGGGCCGAAGTACGGCGCGCTTTTAGGGGCGATAAGGGAGCTTTTGTCGAAAAACGCGAATACTATTATGTCCGAGATAAACGCTGGAAAGGCATACACTGCAAAAATAAACGGAACGGATGTTACGCTGACTCGCGACGACCTGCTTATATCGGTCATAAACAAGGACGGCTATTCCTCCGCGGACAAGGTTGTACTGGATATCCGGCTTACGGAGGAGCTGATAACAGAGGGCTATGCCCGCGAAATCACCTCCAGGATCCAGACCATGCGGAAAGAGGCCGGGTTCGAGGTCACAGACCATATAACTGTGCATTACAAATGCGGCGGGGCTTTAACCGAAGTATTCAAAAAGTGCGGGAAGGAAATAGCCGCCGACACCTTGTCCGATAAGATGTCACCGGGCGAGAACTTGTCCGGCTTTGTAAGAGAGCAGGATATCAACGGTCAGGCCGTTGTATTGTCCTTGGCGAAAGCATAGATGGAAATTGCAGATACTTTTAACGAATATTCCGTAATCGCCACAGGCGGCGGCGAGAAGCTGGAACGCTGGGGCGGCGTGATCCTGTTGCGGCCGGATCCGCAGGCCATATGGAAACCCGCGTTCGATTTTAAGAAATACAAGGGCCTGAACGCATATTATAAGCGCAGCGGCGAGGGCGGCGGCGCGTGGGAAACATTGAAACCGTTTCCTGCCGAATGGTTGATGACTTGGCAGGAAACCGGCCTGCCCGCGCTTAAATTCAAGGTCAAGCCTATGGGCTTCAAGCATACGGGGCTTTTTCCGGAACAGAGCCGGAACTGGTCGAAAATGATGCGCCTGATAAAAAATGCCGGACGCCCGATAAATGTCCTTAACCTTTTCGCGTATACGGGCGGCGCGACGGCGGCGTGTTTGTCCGCGGGCGCAAGCGTATGTCACGTTGACGCAAGTAAGGGAATGACCGAGCGCGCCGGCGAAAACGTCAGGCTGTCGGGCGCCCCGCAAGAAAACCTGCGCCTTATTGTGGACGACTGCTTTAAGTTTGTCGGGCGCGAGATCAAGCGCGGCAAAAAGTACGACGCGGTCATAATGGATCCGCCCTCTTACGGGCGCGGGCCCAACGGCGAGATGTGGAAGCTGGAAAACGACCTGTTCGATTTTGTCAAGCTGTGTACAGAAGTATTATCGGACAAGCCGTTGTTTTTTCTGATAAACAGCTATACCACGGGGCTGCAGCCCGCGGTCATAATGAATATGCTGAATATTACTATGCGCGGCTACAACGGAACGACGGACGCGTATGAACTGTGCCTTCCGACAGAAGAAGAGAATATCGTGCTTCCGTGCGGCTGTTCGGGTTTGTGGACGGCTGACGCGGGCAAACGGTAAGTATGCGGATAAATAGATTATGAGTGAATTTGATATAATTTTTGAAGACAACCATATCCTGGTAGCGGTAAAGCCGTTCAATGTCCCCACTCAGGCGGACGAGAGCGGCGATAAGGATATGTTTACGATGGTCAAGGAGTATCTGAAAGAGAAGTATAATAAGCCCGGGAACGCGTACGCCGGCCTTTTACACAGGCTTGACAGGCCTACCGGAGGAGTTATGGTTTTCGCCAAGACCGGCAAGGCAGCATCCAGATTATCCGAAACCATACGGAGCGGCGAATTTGAAAAAAAGTATTTTGCCGTCGTTATGGGCCAACCTAAGGAAAAGCAGGGGCGGCTGGTGCATTACCTTTTAAAGGACGAGACGGCAAACAACGTCGCGGTCGTGCCGGTATCTACCGAGGGGGCAAAACGCGCGGAGCTGGATTATAAGGTGCTGAAAAGTGCGGACGGGTTAAGCCTTATGAATATCGACCTTTTAACCGGCAGGAGCCATCAGGCGCGCGTGCAGATGGCAAGCCTGTTTACGCCGATACTGGGCGATGTAAGGTACGGCGGGCAGAAGGCGGCGGCGGAGAATCTGGCGTTATTTTCGTATTCCTTACGTTTCGAGCATCCCGTAACGCACGATATCATGGTATTCAAGGCGTATCCGCCCGTTACCGGATCGCCCTGGAAGGAGTTCGAGCCGATAATCGACGTGACGATAAAGTCTGCGTATTAGGCCGCGTTTCCATAGGAAAAACCGCTTTGTCGGCCTGAACGCAGTTTGTCATCCTGAACGCAGTGAAGGAACTGAAAGATTCTTCGCTGTCGCTCAGAATGACAACAGTAAAAATAACCGCTTTGTCATCCTGAACGCAGTTTTGTCATCCTGAACGCAGTGAAGGATCTAAAAGATTCTTCGCTGTCGCTCAGAATGACAACAGTAAAAATAACCGCTTTGTCATCCTGAACGCAGTTTGTCATCCTGAACGTAGTGAAGGATCTGAAAGATTCTTCGCTGTCGCTCAGAATGACAACAGTAAGAAAAACCGCTTTGTCGGCCCGAACACCGCTTTGTCATCCTGAACACAGTTTTGTCATCCTGAACGCAGTTTTGTCATCCTGAACGTAGTGAAGGATCTAAAAGATTCTTCGCTATCGCTCAGAATGACAACAGTAAAAAAACCGCTTTGTCGGCCCGAACACTGCTTTGTCGGCCTGAACGCAGTTTGTCATCCTGAACGTAGCTTTGTCATCCTGAACGCAGTGAAGGATCTGAAAGATTCTTCGCTGTCGCTCAGAATGACAACAGAATGCGTACGTGCCGCACAACAGAATGCGTACGTGCCGCACCACAAATACGTAACGTGCCGCACCGCAAATACGTAACGTGCCGCATCATAAATGCGGCAAGTAAATTTTTTGAATAATATGGAAAATGATAAGCCTTTAAAAACAGGGAATAAGATCCTGTATCATGTGTGCGCCTTGATAGGCGGCATATCGTTTGTCCTGTTCTTTTTATTCATTTCGGTGTATTGCGTCGTTTTCAACCGAACCATATTTCATAACAGTATGGTGCGCGAATATGCGGCGGATCTGAATTCACACGAATTGTCGCAGGAGCAGCTGGATTACGTTATCGACGACGTTTTGAAATACTTAAACGACGGGCGGGAACTGATGGATACGTCGATAGAGGGCTACGAGGGCGAGCTGTTTACCGAGACCGAGATTTCGCATATGGTGGACGTCAAGGCGCTGTTTACAGGCGTAAAGATCCTTACGATTATATCGGGTATATCGGCGCCTGCGATGCTCTTTTTCATGTATTTTTTGGATAAGGATCATTTCAAACGGAGGCATAAGCTGTTCTTTATATTCACGGCGGCGGGCACGGCGGTATTTCTTACCGCACTCGGCGTTATGATGATGATAAACTTTGACGCGACGTTCGTTTTATTCCACGAATTGCTGTTCACGAACCTTGACTGGCAGCTTTCCGGATCCGACCTGCTGATCGAAATGCTGCCCTCGACGCTGTTTTTGCGTCTGGGTATATATATCTGCGTTTCCTTCGCGGCGTTTATGGCATTGTTTTTAACGTTCGGGCTGACGGGCGGCAAAATAACCGGCGCCGTAAAACGGAACAGGGAAAAAACCGGAAGAAAAAAGCCGGGACAGGATCTGGCCGGATAATTTGCGTCGCAAGTGTTTTTTTAAAGTGGGTGAGCGGGCTGACCAAAAAAGCCCGGACTTCGTGCCCGTGCGGGCGGCGCGGCTTTAAGCGTCAGCCGGCTACAATGATCTCATTTTTATTGTTCATATAGACCGTCCACGTATTCTTGGAAAAATTCTGGACATTCGCAAGATATTTTTTATATATGCTTATAGCGTGCTGAACCTTCTCCAAAAGCGCGGTTTTAGTATTCTGTACGATTATCGTAATATTCTCCCTGCCGCCGTCGCGCATTTTAAGGACAATTTCAGGATTGGCGGCAAAATCATCGTAAGCCGAGAAATCTATTTCCTTTAAGAGCCTTACAAAGTCATACTCGCGGTAATCGAGCCGGTTGATAGTATCGATAACGGTGCGGAGACCCAAAATAGAGTTTGCGTTTGAAAGCACTAATGGCTCCCCGGCCTGCGGCTTGACAACGCTACCGTTTATTTTCACGCGCACAATTGGGCGGGTCGCCGAATCGATATTCGCGTCGACTTCATTTACGCTTTGGTCGAATGACAAAGACGATGCGGGGACGCCGGCGTCAGAAATATCAAGGTTGTTATCGCAGGTGACATAGCTGCCGTCGTCCTTTTGGATAGCGATTACGGGGATCACATGAACAAAATGTATCCAGACCTTGTCGGGGAATTTCCTTTCTATGTTTATGACTTTGATTTTTCCGCCCATCTGGCCGTTAATATTTTCTATCGCCTTTCTTTCGCTCATCAGGATTATGTTTTTATTCAGTTTTATCCCGGAGGCCGCGGCGACCTGTTCGCACAGCTGCGCGTCCAGCGAATTATAGCAGTCTGCGCGCACCTCGGAAATAGAAAAAACAAAGCTGTTTAAAAACACCAGCAGCATTACGAAGGCAAGGATAGAGAACATAATTATCATTCGCCGCTTTTTCATCGTATATGATTATATCATATTTTCATACAAAGTAAACGCCGATTGACCGGGATAATTGAAAGTAAGTATTTTTCAGCGAAACGGCTTTGCGGTCAACGCCTGTTTTGTGATAAAATGTGCATATGCGCACCGAAGTTTTATCAGACACCGATATCAACATACAAAAGGCCGCCGGCATAATAAAGGCCGGCGGGCTTGCCGCGTTTCCGACCGAAACGGTTTACGGATTAGGCGCGAACGCGCTTGACGGGGCGGCGGTCGAAAAGATTTTTCTGGCGAAGGGAAGGCCGAACGATAATCCGCTGATCGTCCACGTTGCGGATATTGAAGGGGTCTGTTTTGTCGCGGGCGACATCCCTGCGGCGGTGACAAAGCTGATGAAGACATTGGGCGGCGCGCCGCTTACTTATGTTTTGAAAAAGAAGCCGTGTGTGCCGTACGCCGTCACGGCTGGCCTTGATACGGTCGCCGTCAGGATCCCCGCGCACGGCACCGCGTTGAAATTGATACGCGCCGCGGGCGTACCTGTCGCCGCGCCCAGCGCAAACCGCAGCGGCAGGCCCAGCCCGACGACCGCCCGGCACGTTTTTGACGATCTGTCCGGCCGGATCCCGATAATAATCGACGGCGGCGCGACCGCTTTCGGCGTCGAGTCAACCGTAGTTGATTTTACGGGTGAGCAGGCAGTTATTCTGCGACCGGGCGGTTTTTCCAGGGAACGCCTGGAGGAACTTATGGGCCAAAAGGTTTATTACCTTAAAAAAACGGATAAAAACGAAGGCGGGGCCCAGCGTTCGCCGGGCTTAAAGTACAAGCATTATTCGCCGTCGTGTAAAATCGCCGTAGTCCGAAATGACGGCGGCATACAGGAAAATTTAATAAACTTATACGACTTTTACGTGCAAAACAAATGCAGACCTGTTATAATATGTCAGACTGGATATTTACAGGCATTGGGGGGCAGGACGTCGGCATCTTTAGGCGGCAGCGCCGAGGAAGCCGCCCGGTCGTTATTCAGGATTTTCCGTGAATTAGAGGGCAGTCACGGGGTAATGATATGTCATTTGTTGCCTGACGAGGGTATCGGGCGCGCCTTCAATGACAGGCTTTTACGCGCCGCGTCAAACGGTCCGGATACACCGCCGCGCTCAGATGAAAAATGAAAGCGCCGGACAGGCGTCATTAATCATGAGTAAGTAATATGAAAAGAATAATGTTTGTGTGTACGGGCAATACCTGCCGTTCGCCTATGGCGGAGGCCATATTAAAGGCCGAGCTTAAGTTAAAGGGCATATCGGGCGTATCGGTAACCAGCAGCGGCTTGTCTGCAAATCCCGGCCAGCCGATCATGCCGGAGGCAAACGCCGCGCTGAAGGCCTTGGGGTACAAACCGGTCAAATACCGCGCAAGACAGTTCGCGGACGCGGATAAAAATGCGCAGGACCTTATAATCTGTATGACCGAGGCGCACCGCCGTCATATCGGGACGGGCGACAACATAATATCGGTCGCATCCATAACGGGCCTTCACGATGTGTCCGACCCTTACGGCGACAGTGTGGACGTATATATAAAAACGGCGGAATATATAAAATACGCATGCGGTGACATAATAGGTATAGTACAAAAAGCTTTGGACGCCGAATGCAAGGAAAAAGCCGCTAAAGCCGCCGCTAAACCCGCGCAAAAGAAAGCGCCAAAAAAGAAAAGCGGCGGAAAGAATACGGTTGCAGCCAAGGGAAACGGCAAGGAAGGTGCGAAATGATATTAGCGGTCGCCTGCGATCACGGCGCGGTAAAGCTTAAGGCTGCGGTAACGGAGTACTTAGTTACAAACGGCATAAAATATAAGGACTTCGGGACGTTTTCGGACGCTTCGTGCGATTACTCCGACTTCGGCATACCTGCCGCCGAGGCTGTGGCGCGCGGCGAATACGATTTCGGGATATTGCTTTGCGGCACCGGCATAGGCATGAGCATTGCCGCGAACAAGGTCAAGGGGGTCAGGGCGGCTGCCGTGACCGACGAGTTTTCCGCGGCGGCGACAAGGGCGCACAACGACGCCAACGTGCTGTGTATGGGCGAAAGGGTGATAGGGACAGGACTTGCGCTGTCTATCCTGGAAAAGTTTTTAAACACGGCTTTTACGGGCGGGCGCCACGCGCAGAGGATAGGAAAGATTTCGGATTACGAGAACAAATAGCGGCTTGATATGTATTTTACCGGGGTGATATAAGGATGTTCAAAGAGATAATCGACAATATAATAGCGGCCGAGGCCGAGGCGTCGCGGATCGAAAAGGAAGCGGTAAAGCAGGCGAATGCGATCGGGCTCGACGCGCATAATAAGGCCGACGCGATCCTTGAGGCCTGTGACAAGGAGATCAAGGAAGCAGTCAAGGCAATTATGTTAAAGGCGCATTCGGACGGCGAGGCGGCGGCGGAAGAGCTTATGAAAACGGGTACCGAAGGCTTCGCAAAAATCAAGGAAGCCGCGCAAAAGAACTATGAAAAGGCAGTTGAGAAGATAATCAAGGAATTCAGTAATCTCTGATTGATACGGAAGGCGCCAGAAGATGAATATCCCCATGAAAAAACTTACCCTGACCGGGCTTTCCGACGAGCGTCCGATCATATTAGAGTGTTTAAAACGCACTCAGAGTTTTGAATTGGGCGGGACCGTATCATGCGAGGCGGACGGCGCAAGGGTCGCGCCCGACCTTATGAGGCGCGAAAAGCAGCTGACTGAGATCGCTAAGATCAAATTCGGCATCGATTTCATACAGCGCGGCAAAAGCGAGCTGGACTCGGTGGTAAAGGGCACCAATAAGGCGGCGAAGGGCGGCTTTGCAGAAAGCGTGGACTACCGCGCGGAAAAGGCGAAAAAGAGTCTGTTCACCGTCCGCGACGCAATAGATTACGACAACTTCAGGCTGATCGCGGCGCGCGAATCCGAGGTCAACGAAACAGTCGATAAAGTTACCGCGTTTAACAGCGAGCTCTATTCGATACGCGCCGACGAAGCCAAATTAAAAGCCCAGATAGCGAATATGGCGATATACGACGGCCTTGACGTGCCGTTTGCCCGTATTCACGATACTGCCGCGGCGTTTATTATCTTGGGGACCTTCAATAAAAAGCAATTCGAAAAAATACCGGAGGGCGCATTTCCGGACTTTTCCGTAAGGACTCTGAACGTATCCGACCACCTTGTCAGCGTACTGTGTTTCGGCGCGTCGGGGGGCAAAACGGACGCTTTTGCCGCGCTGAAGGAATACGGCTTTAATCAATGCGCTTATACATATGACGACACAGCCGCCGCGCTGATCGCCGCCTTTCGCGTTAAGCTTTCCGAAAACTATTCGCGGCGCGCGTTCATCTACAACGAGATCGATAAGATGGGCGACGAGCTGACCCTTTTAAAAATATATTACGATTATCTGAATTTAGAGCTGGAGAGTACCGAGGCGCTCTCGATAATGCTGCAGACAGGCAAAACGTTCACACTTTCCGGCTGGTATCCGGGGTACGCGGAGGAAACTATCCTGTCCGCGCTGAGATCCGTCACGGAGAACCTGATCGTGGAGACCGCCGTCCCGCAAGAAGGCGATATCCCGCCGACGCTTGTCGAAAACAGAAAGCTTGTCCAGCCGTATACAAGTATCACCAACATGTTCAGCGTTCCCAGTTATAAGGAGCGCGACCCCAATAAATACGTAGGCTTTTTCTTTTTCCTGTTTTTCGGCGTAATGATGGGTGACGTCGGGTACGGCATAGTGCTTTTGCTGGTCACTTTTTTCCTTTTGAAATTTGTAAAGATGGAGTCCGGGGTCAGAAAATTCCTGATGATCGTCTGTATGGGCGGCGTTTCCGCTATTTTGTGGGGCTTTATATTCGGCGGCTTTTTCGGCATCGAAAAGACCGTAACTGAAGGCGGCAGGGAGACCGCCGTATCCATATTGCCGGGACTTATAAGCCCTGTCAACGACGCGATGCTGCTGCTGGGCCTGTGCCTTGGGCTGGGCGTCATACATATATCGTTCGGGCTGGTGCTGAAAGCCGCCGACCTTATCAGAAAGAAACAATACTTTGACGCCCTCTGCGAATCGGGGTTCATGCTGCTGCTGTTTATCGGCGCCGCGATGCTGATAGCCGGTATGCTGGGGATAAATATACCTGCGCTCAATATTACGGGCATAGTCTTTATCGTTGCCGCGCTGGCAGGGCTGATAATCTTCGGCGGCAGGCACAAAAAAGGCGCGATGCGGATATTCGGGGGCTTCGGCCAGATATACGGACTCATAAACTATATCAGCGATATCCTCAGCTATTCGCGCCTGTTCGCGCTGTCGATCGCCGGCGGCATCATCGCAAACGTCGCCAATCAGATGGCGGTCATGATCTATACGATGCTGTCGGGCTCGATCGGATTTGCCGCATGGGTGCCGGGGCTGATCGTCGCGCTGTTTTTACATGCGTTCAACGTGGCTTTGGGCATACTGAGCATATACGTGCACAATTCGCGCCTGCAGTTCGTCGAGTTCTTCGGTAAATTCTACGAGGGCGGCGGGCACGAGTTCATCCCCTTCGGCAGCGGCACGAAATACGTGCGGATCACATAAACGGCTGTAATACGTATGGCGCAATATACGCCTGCGGCATTATATATACGGGAACGGCTAATGCCGTACTCAGGGCAAGCAAGAAAAATTATTGTCATAATAAGGAGAAAAAACATGGGTTTGGCTTATGCGTTAATCGGGGCGGCTATCGCGGTCTTCGCGTCGGGTATCGGCAGCTCTATCGGCGTGGCCGGCGCGGCACAGGCGGCGACCGGGGTAATCAGCGAGGATCCCGACAAGTTCGGCAAGACGATGGTATTGCAGCTTTTGCCCGCGTCGCAGGCGCTGTACGGGTTTATCGTCGCGTTTCTGGTCATTTTGTTCACAGTTATGAACGAGACGGTAAGGACTGCGGGCATCTCGGTTGAAAAAGGCCTGATGTACCTTGCGATGTGCCTTCCTGTCGGTATCGTAGGCTGCGTGTCGGCCATTTATCAGGGCAAGGTCTGCGTGGCCGGCATCAACATGGTTGGCAAGCGTCCTGAAATGAGCGGCCGCGGAATGACGATGGCGGCGTTCGTCGAGTTCTTTGCGCTGTTCGCCCTCGTTGCGTCCATAATCGGCGTACTGCAGGTAAACGCAATGGCGTAAGCGGATATCAAGCGGCGTTTTCCGGCGGCTGCCGCATAAAAGGCAAAATGCCGTCTGTTGAAAAGCGTTTGTAGCTGCGAACCACAGGCGTTCCGGCACAGAACAGGAATAATAGGCATGGAAGATAAAGAAAAAATATTGACCGGTAAAATAATATCGGACGCTCGGGCGCGGGCGGCGGCAGTCATAAAAGAGGCTGAAACGGCGGCGGAAGAGCAGCTTGAAAAAGCGCGGCTTTTGGCGGCTGAAAGGCGGGCCGGGGCTGTTTCCGCAGCGCATAAGCAGGCTGCCGAGCTTATTATGCACAGAGCCAGCCTGTGCCGTTTGGAGATCAGCCGCGAGGAGCTGAAGGTCAGGCGCGGCATTGTTGACGGCGCGTTTTCCGATGCGTCAGACAGGCTGTTTGCGCTGCCCGACGACCGGTACCGTGAAACGATCGGCGTTATGATCAGAAAGCATGCGAAAAACGGCGAAGCTGTGCAAGCCGGCCGCGGCGATGAAAAGCGCATCACTCGCGCGTTTGTCGAAGCTGTGGCAAAGTCCATGAAAATTGACCTTAAATACTCGGATACGACTGGTGACTTTAAGGGCGGTATAAAACTTTTGGGCGGCGAAAGCGATAAGAACCTTACATTTTCCGGCGTATTCAAAACCATGCGCGACGAATTGGAGGCCGGGATAGCGGAGATCCTGTTCCGCTGACAGTCAGCGTATGACGCAACGACTTTAAAAAGTCCGGCGGCACCCGGTGAAACTATATAGTAAAGGAAGCGATGAATAAATGTTATATCGAATTATTCAGCGGTTCCTTAACAGCTTACTATAACATATGACGGGCGCAGCTTATATAAGTGCCAAAAACACAAAAAAAAGGATAGTATTTTGAGTAAGAGCGTATTATATTCGAATGCAATAGTAAAGACATTTGAAAACAAGCTTTTAAATCCCGACCGGGTCAGGCGGATGCTGGACGCGGACAATCTTACCGATGCGGTAAGGGTCTTGTACGAATGCGGCTATAACGAAAGCATGATAACACAGAGCCCCGACGATATAGACGCGATCCTTTCCGACGAGCTGGTAAAAACGGTAATGTTTTTCAAGAAAATGTGCGCGGACGCAAATCTTGTGAAAGTAGTCATGCGCCGCTACGACTATCACAACCTGAAGGTATACTTAAAGGAGAAGTACGGCGCGGCCGATCCCGCCGATTCGGTATATCCGTTCGGCGAAATGGGGCCGGACAAGATCCGTCAGGTCGTAAAGGAAGAGACCTATAACGACTTCCCGCCTGTAATGGGCGACGCGGTAAGGCTGTTAAAAAAAATATTTGCCGCGGGCGAGCCGTCCGGAAAGCTGATAGACGTCACGATAGACGTGGCAATGTACAACGAGACCTCGCAATACGCAAAAAAAATCAAGAACGGCCATATCCGCCAGTACTACAGCTGCGAGGCCGATTTGCGGAACGTCTGCACGGCGGCGCGTATGAAGATGCACGGCTTTTCAAAGGAAGCTATGGCGGTGCAGCTGGTCGCGGGCGGCAATCTGGACAGCGACAAGCTGTACCGGATGTTTGACGGCACGCCCGACACCGCGCCCTATATCTTTATTACGACCGGTTATTACAATCTTATAAAAGAGCTGTCGCAGATAATGTCGGAAAAGAAACCGCTGTCGGATTTTGAAACAAAGGCCGATGATTTTCTGTTCTCGCTGTCGCGTATCGACAAGGATAACTATTTCGACAGCAATCCCTTGTTTTGCTGGTTCATCGAAAAAATCGCGGAGATCAAGGCGGTAAAACTGATCCTGGTCTGTAAAAAGAACGGGTTGAGGAACGACGCGATACGCGAAAAGCTGAAAACTATCTATGTGTGATCGTCTAAAATTATGGAAATAAACAGCAGCGGCAAGACCGCTATCATCGGCGATAAAGATTCTGTCCTTGCGTTTAAGGCGCTGGGGATGCGTGTCGTTGCCGAAACGAACCCGTTCAAGGCGCGCGAGGCGGTCAAAACGCTTGCGCGCGAA
This sequence comes from Eubacteriales bacterium, assembly GCA_031553565.1. GTDB lineage: Bacteria > Bacillota > Clostridia > Christensenellales > DUVY01 > JAVBLK01. Next base: position 9,901 of record JAVBLK010000026.1, on the reverse strand, counting down.
AATTATTCGGTAATACTTATCACCGAAAGGGTGGCGGAGGCCATACCCGAGACGCTTGCAAGATATAAGGCGGCGGCATACCCGATAATTATCCCGATCCCCGACAGCGCGGGCGCGACGGGGCTGGGGATGCAGGGCTTAAAGGCCGACGTCGAAAAGGCAATAGGCACCGACATCATCTTTAAGGAAAACTGATATTAAGCCTGCGACAGGCACTAAATATATGCTCTATGTATAATGCGTTTTTTAAAGGGAAGCAAAAGTAATGGCAAACGGCAAAATAGTAAAGGTATCAGGGCCGCTGATCGTGGCAAGCGGCATGACAGGCGTCAAAATGTACGACGTCGTGCGCGTGTCAAAAGCCGGGCTGATCGGTGAAGTGATAGAATTGCGCGGCGATAAAGCGTCCATACAGGTATACGAGGAAACCAGCGGACTGGGCCCGGGCGAGGACGTGGTCAGCACGGGCGCGCCGCTCTCTGTCGAGCTGGCGCCCGGCCTTATGGAGGGTATATACGACGGCATTCAGCGGCCGCTTACCGAGATCTTAAAGGTCAGCGGCGACCGGATCGCGCGCGGCGTCAGCGTCGTCAGCCTTGACCGGAAAAGGAAATGGGAGTTTAAGCCTTCGGTAAAAAAAGGCGATAAGGTTTCCGGAGGCGATATTCTGGGCACTGTACAGGAAAACGAGGTCGTAGAGCACCGCGTTATGCTGCCGCTTGGGATTTCCGGCACTGTTGCGGAAATAAACGCGGGTGCGTTCAATATTGAAGAAACGATAGCCAAAATCATACAGGGCGGCAAGGAGATACCCGTCTGCATGCTGCAAAAATGCAGCGTCCGCCGCGGCAGGCCGTACAAGGAGAAGCTGCCGCCCGTCCTGCCCATGGTTACGGGGCAGCGGGTCATAGACACGCTTTTCCCGATCGCAAAGGGCGGCGTTGCGGCCGTTCCGGGGCCTTTCGGCAGCGGCAAGACGGTCGTCCAGCACCAGCTGGCCAAATGGGCGGAGGCCGATATAATCGTATACGTCGGTTGCGGCGAGCGCGGCAACGAGATGACCGACGTTTTGAACGAGTTCCCGCACCTTACCGACCCGAAATCGGGCAAGCCGCTGATGAAGCGCACCGTTCTGATAGCGAATACCTCCGATATGCCGGTCGCCGCGCGTGAGGCGAGTATTTACACGGGCATCACGATAGCGGAGTATTACCGCGACATGGGCTACAGCGTCGCTATCATGGCCGACAGCACCAGCCGCTGGGCCGAGGCCCTGCGTGAAATGAGCGGCAGGTTAGAGGAAATGCCCGGCGAGGAAGGGTATCCAGCGTACCTTTCCAGCCGCCTTGCCGAGTTTTATGAACGAGCGGGTATTGTGAAAGTGCATTGCAGCGGCGGGCGCATAGGTTCTGTCAGCGCGATCGGCGCGGTTTCGCCGCCCGGCGGAGATATGTCCGAGCCGGTCAGTCAGGCGACCTTGCGTATCGTCAAGGTATTCTGGGGCTTGTCAAGCAGCCTTGCCTATAAACGCCATTTCCCCGCGGTAGACTGGCTGGTCAGTTATTCGCTGTACGCGGATAAGATGGGCGAGTGGTACAACGATAACGTGTCCAACGATTTTGTGAAATACCGCGCGGCCGCGCAAAAGTTATTGCAGGAGGAGGCGGGGCTGGAGGAGATCGTGCGCCTTGTCGGTATGGACGCGCTGTCGCCCAGGGACCGGCTTACCATGGAGGCGGCAAAGAGCATCCGCGAGGACTATCTGCACCAGAACGCGTTTCACGAGGTCGATACCTATACGTCGATGAATAAGCAGTTCAAGATGCTGAAACTGATAATTGATTATTACAGCCTGGGATTGAATGCGCTGGAAAACGATGTCGAGCTGTCGGACATACTCAGTTTAGGCGTGCGCGAAAAGATCGGCAGGGCGAAGTATATCCCCGAAAAGGATATTGCCGAGCTGGACAGGATCGCCGCGCAGTTAAAATCAGAAATGGCAAACGCGGGCAAAGCGGAAGAATGAACGTAGCCTTTTCGCACGGACAGTGAGTTTTTAGCGCAATATATGCTGATTATAACAATATATGCTTATTTTTAAGGAAGAAGGATATGCTTAGAGAATATAAAACGATACGGGAAGTAGTCGGGCCGCTGATGCTGGTCGATAACGTCGAAGGCGTTACGTATAACGAGCTTGTCGAGATCGAGCAGGGAAACGGCGAGATCAGAAAGGGCAAGGTCTTGGACGTGGACGGAAATAAAGCGTTGGTACAGCTGTTCGAGGGCAGCCAGGGGCTTGAGATCTCCACCGCCAAGGTGCGCTTTTTGGGCAAGAGTCTGGAGCTGAACGTGTCGCGCGATATGCTGGGGCGCGTGTTTGACGGTATGGGCAGGCCGCGCGACGGCGGCGTGGATATCATCCCTGAAAAGCGCATCGATATCAACGGCAGCCCTATCAATCCCGCGGCGCGCGATTACCCCGACGAATTTATACAGACGGGGATATCCGCGATCGACGGTTTGAATACGCTGGTCAGGGGGCAAAAGCTGCCTGTGTTCAGCATGTCCGGCTTGCCGCATTCCCAGCTTGCCGCGCAGATCGCACGTCAGGCAAAGGTCTTAAACAAGGAATCATCCTTTGCCGTCGTCTTTGCCGCGGTGGGAATAACCTTCGAGGAAGCCGATTACTTTATTTCGGACTTCAGGAAAACCGGCGCGATAGGCAGAACGGTACTTTTCATGAACCTTGCCAACGATCCGGCGATCGAGCGTATCGCCACGCCGCGCATGGCTCTTACCGCAGCCGAGTACCTTGCGTTTGAATTAGATATGCACGTACTGGTCATCATCACCGATATCACCAATTATGCCGAGGCGCTGCGCGAGGTTTCGGCTGCGCGCAAGGAAGTTCCGGGCAGGCGCGGCTATCCGGGCTATCTGTATACGGACCTTGCGTCTATGTACGAGCGCGCGGGGCGCATAAAGGGCAAGCAGGGCTCTATAACCCAGATACCGATCCTTACGATGCCCGAGGACGACAAGACCCACCCGATCCCCGACCTTACCGGCTATATCACCGAGGGGCAGATAATCCTGTCGCGCGATATGTACAAGAAGGGGCTGACGCCGCCTATCGACGTTTTGCCGTCCTTGTCGCGCCTTAAGGACAAGGGTATCGGAAAAAACAAAACGCGCGAGGATCACGCCGATACGATGAACCAGCTGTTCGCGGCGTACGCAAGGGGCAAGGACGCAAAGGAGCTTTCGGCTATTTTGGGTGAAGCGGCTCTCACCGACGTTGACAAGCTGTATGCAAGGTTTGCCGACGAGTTCGAAAAACAATACGTATCACAGAGCTTTGCCGTAAACCGCCCGATCGGGGAAACGCTGGACCTTGGGTGGCGATTGCTGAAGATCCTGCCCAGAAACGAGCTTAAGCGCATCAAGGACGCATACCTTGAAAAGTATTTTGATTGACTTTGTCCCGCTACCTTACGCAAATTTTTCAGTATGAAAAATTTGGTGCGGACTACCGTAAGAGTCCATATCATAGGAAACCCTGAAAAGCCGGATTTTCTGTTATAATACGTGTTTCTCATCCGGAGTGCAGCGCAGGATCATAGGAAACGCTGAAAATTTAAGAATTATTTACAGCGTTTACTTTAAAAAAGGATAACAATGGCGAGATTGAATGTAAACCCGACCCGTATGGAATTAAGACGCTTAAAGGCGCGGCTTAAGACAGCGGTCAGGGGACATAAGCTGCTGAAAGATAAGTCGGACGAAATGGTGCGGCAGTTTATGAAGTACATCAAGTTGAATAAGACGCTGCGGGAGGAGCTGGAACCTCAGATAGAGGGCGGTTTAAAGGCCTTTGCCGTTTCGCGCGCAATGATGCTGCCGCAGGAGGTCGAGGAGGCCATCTCGATGCCGTCTTATTCTTTGGACATAAACGCGGGCACGGCAAATGTCATGGGGCTGAACGTCCCGAAACTTACATTTGCCGAAAAGAGCGGATACGAGCTGTATCCGTACAGCTTTATCACAACGGACAGCCAGCTGGACAACTCGATCTCGCGCCTCCTGGTAATTCTGCAAAAAATAATCAGGCTGGCAGAGGTGGAAAAAACCTGCAATATGCTGGCGGATGAAATTGAAAAAAACCGCCGCAGGGTAAACGCGCTGGAATATATAATGATCCCGCAGATACAGGAAACGATAAAGTATATAACGATGAAGTTGGACGAAAACGAGAGGAGCAACCTGATCCGGCTGATGAAGGTTAAGGAAATAATCAACAAAAAATGATCCGCGGCCTTGGGCGGGCTGTGATCCGGGCTGCGTTTTTAAAATACGCTCCTAACGTATGTTAAATACGCGTCGTCGCGGATTTTAAAACTGCTGCCCGGCTGACAACCCGCCCAAGGCCGCTTTGTGTTCCGAGTGTTCGTCCGCTTTATCGATTCTTGATTTTTCATCCGATATAGCTTTTATAAATTCAGACTACTTAAACAGCACCAGCAGCAGCATTTTGAAGTTTTCGGGGGCGGAGACCGCGTGGGGGACTTTGGCCGGCATTACAATCGCCTGGCCTGCCGTTACGATATGTTCTTTGCCGCCCAGGCTTATCTTGCCTTTACCGTCCAGGACATACACAAATGCGTCGCCGTTTGAGTCGTGCTCACCGATTTCCTCGCCCTTTGAAAATGCGAATAATGTCAGGCTGTGGTATTCGTTCTGCGATAATGTGCGGCTGACGATCTGGCCGTCAAGGTACTGCACCTCGCCGGCCAATCCTACCGGCGCGGAATAGGCAATGTTTTTCAAAAAATTCATGTTTTAATTTCCTCCTGAATCTCCTAATTTCACTAAAGTAAACGCTGATAAAATGAGGCTATTTTTTTCAGCGTTCACTGAACCACTACAGACTAAAGCCGGTAGGTTCGGAAAGCCGTCTAAAGTTTTAACGCCTTGTCATTCTGAACGCAGTGAAGAATCTTGTAATTTAAGATCACCGTTGCCTTAAGATCCTTCGCTTTGCTCAGGATGACACCGCACTGCTGTTTCAAAAAGCCACGATAATACCTCGTCATAAAACTTTTCTCTTGTGACTTCAGGCTTAAGCGGCAGCTTTGTTGAAAAAACGACCATTAATTCTCCCCGTCGATGTTTTTATAGCGTTGCAACTTCTCTGAAAAACAAAAAGTGCCGTTACGGCACTTTTTGTTGGAGCGGAAGACGGGATTCGGACCCGCGACATTCGCCTTGGCAAGGCGACGCTCTACCACTGAGCCACTTCCGCAAACGGCTGTTATTTTGCCGCATTTAATTTTGCAGTTGACCGGCGTTTTAATACCGGAGACTGCTGGTGGGAGTTGTAGGGATCGAACCTACGACCCTCTGCTTGTAGGGCAGATGCTCTCCCAGCTGAGCTAAACTCCCTTGAAAAAACTGAAAGCTTTCACATTATATCAAAGTTTTTAAGGCTTGGCAACAGTTTGCGCAAGACTTCCGGAAAAATTTTTGGGGCTTTTCATCATTTGCTTTTTGGGGCAGGAAAAGCACCGCTAAACATGTATATACCGCGAAATTTACGGCAAGTCAGGTCTTGAAAATATAAAAGACCGCGCTTTTGCCGCCGGTGCCTTTTGACAATTTCATGCGCAGCTTTACGTGTAGCCATAAAAGGTTTTTGCTTGCAAAGCACAGTGCTTTTTTGATATCATTGCACTTACCATATTATACGCTAAAGAGGAATACTTTGTTAAAAGACCCGCTTACAATTAAGATAGTCGCCGCGTGCCTGTTCGTACTTACATATGCGCTGCTGCTGATATTCGCAAAAAAACGCGCGTACATCGCGCTTGCGTCAGCCACGCTGTTCGTTATCCTGGGTATCGTCCCGATCGGCAAGGTTTTCGGTATAATAAACTGGAACATCTTATTGATGCTCTTAGGGACAATGGGGCTGGTCGCGCTGTTTATCGAGAGCAGGATGCCTGCCGCGATCGGGGACATGATCATCAACAGGACCCCTAACGTCAAGTGGGCGATAGTCCTGCTGTCTTTTCTTTCCGGCATAATTTCTGCGTTCATCGACAATGTCGCCACCGTACTTATGATCGCCCCCATCGCCGTCACTATTTGCAAAAAGCTTGACATCTCGCCCGTCCCCGCCGTGATCGCGATCGCGATATCCTCCAACCTGCAGGGCGCGGCAACGTTAGTCGGCGACACGACCTCGATCCTGTTGGGCGCACAGGCAAATATGAACTTCTTCGACTTCTTTGTATTCCAAGGTAAAACCGGCCTTTTCTGGATAGTGCAGGCCAGCGCGATACTTGCGACGCTTATGCTGGTGTTCGTGTTCAGAAAGCAAAACCAAAAGCTTGAAAAAACAGATATTACCAAGGTCACCGACGCTTTCCCCGGCATCCTGCTGCTGCTGATGATTGCCCTCCTTATCGGCGCGTCCTTTATTCCCGACCGGTACAAGCTGTCCGTCACAAACGGGCTGATCTGCACCGCGCTGTTTATCGCCGGCATTATACGGTTTTCTGTAAAAAGAAAGGACAAAAAGACGGCTTCGCCGGATCCGCAAGGTGAGGCCTGCCCACCTGTGTCCGGGCAGCGGCCGCTGACGGCAAAAAAAGCGGCCTTAGGCATTTTCAAGGAAATAGATTATATTACGCTCCTGCTGCTCGCCGGCCTTTTCATAGTCGTCGCGGGGCTTACAGAATCGGGGCTCGTGGACGAGATAGCAAGGTTTTTGGCCGGCATTTCCGGCAACGTGTTTGTAATATATACTATACTTGTCTTCGCCTCCGTAATCATTTCCGGCTTTATCGACAACATCCCGTATGTCGCCGCCATGCTGCCCGTCGCCGCAGGGATCGCCGCCGCCATGGGTATTGAGCCGTATGTCCTTTACTTCGGCCTTGTCTCCGGCGCGACCTTAGGCGGCAACCTGACCCCGATCGGCGCGTCCGCCAATATCGCAGGCCTGGGCATTTTAAGAAAGGAAGGCCACGAGGTCAAAACCTGGGACTTTATGAAGATCAGCGTACCGTTTACATTGATCGCCGTATTGACGGGATATCTGCTGATTTGGGTGATATATTGATACTGTCAAATGCCGCTTTCATGGCGGCGGCGTTTTAGAAAAGCGGGCAATGCGTGTTATTGAAAACAGCGGCTTAAAATATACATGACGTTTCCGGCAAAAGGACACGCCCGCGCCTGTTCCCGGCGCGGGCGTGAATTACAGCCTTTACTTAACGAAGATGAGCTGGTATTAAAGTTTGTTTATTATATAATCCGCGCTCCTGAACGCGCCCTTGATCTCCTTCATCTTGTCCTCATAGCCCTTGCGCCCCAGCATGGCGAACGTGGCCTTCTTGCCTTCCTCGACGCCGGGCTGGTTGTAGGTATCCACGTCCAAAAGCGCGCCCGCATAGGCCGTCTGATACATCATAAGCGCCAACAGCTGCCCCACCGTCTCGCCGTTTATGACGGGAAGGATTATGGTGAAATTCGGACGCTTTGCCTTGGTAAGCGCGAACTCTGTGGCCTGTCTTTCGGCGTTGATCAATTTGTTGAGCGACTGCTTTTGCAGGAAATCGACCGCTTCCATGCCCTTAATTTGGGGTATGGCTACTTCTGAACGGAAATTTTCCACGCCGATGAAGGTTATTACCTTGTCGAACGGCCCCTCGGTATACAGCTGTATCTGGCTGTGTTGATCGGTAACGCCCAGCGCCTTTGCGGGGGTCTGGCCGGCATAGACAGGGCTGCCGCTGTTATCGACCGCCTTGCCCAGTGACTCGCCCCAGATCTGGCAGTAGAAGTCCGCCATGTACTTCAGGCTGTCCGCATACGGCATCATGACCGAAATGTTCTTGCCGTTCTTCATGGAGTAGAATTGCAGGAAAGCCGCGGCAAGGCCGGGGTTTTGCTTTATGTCCTTTTTAAAGCAGTCCTTACTCATCGCAGCCGCGCCGCGAAGGACAGCCTTGATGTCGATGCCGACCGCCGCCATAGGCAAGAGGCCAACCGCCGACAATACCGAGAAACGGCCGCCCACGCCTTTGCCCACGCCGAAGATCTTGTATCCCTCGGCCTTTGCGATCGAGTACAGCGTGCCCTTGCCTATCGTTGTGGTTACGACGATATGCTCCTTTGCGTCCTTGCCCAAAGTCTTTTTCAGGATATCGAGGACGATCAAAAGCTGCGACAGCGTTTCGCTGGTCTCGCCGGATTTGGTTACGATATTGAAAACCGTCTTTTCCGGGACTATTACGTCCAGGAGGGCGGCCATCCTTTCCGGGTCAACGTTGTCCTCGACATACAGCTTGGGCGCCCTGCGCTTGGAACGCTTCAGCTCGTTATGGTGCAGATGCAACAGCGCGGTCGCCGCAGCAAGCGGGCCCAGCGCCGAGCCGCCGATACCGAACACGACAAAGTATTCGCAGGACTTTTTGATCTGCTTGCCGGCCTCGATGATTTTCAGCACCTCGGCCTTGTCCATAAACGGCAGCTCTGTCCATTCCTGCCAGCCCTTGCCCCTGTTCTCGACAACCTTTTGCTGCGCGGCCTTGATCGCTTTTGCGTAAGACGTAAAAGCCGCCGCAGGTACCCCGTCCCGTTCGCCGATGCTCTCGGTCATCATGTTATTGTAGTCCAGCCTGATCTTTTCCATTTTTTATACTCCTAAAAAAAATTGTTATCTGACGCTTATATAGCCGGTTCATCCGGCGGTTGCTATACAATAATTATACAGTTTTCGGGATTAAAAGGCAATTGTAATCGCTTACGGGAAAAAATGAAACCACGCGGGTAAAGTTTGCCAAAGAATCAAGTACGGTATTTTTGCAATGATAGATCGATATATATAGAATATGAAAGCGTTTATCAAAAAACATAGATTTAAGCTCGTTTCGCTTGCCGCGGCTGTCAGTTTTACGTTTAATATCATCCTGCTGCTCGTTATGTTCCCCGCCGTGCGCGGCGCGTTTTCAGCCAGCAAAACGGCCGTTTTGGGCGTGACCGTTACCGAGTACGGCGGCGCGGCGATCGAGGGCGCGACCGTATGTATAATAGAAACGGCAGGCTATTATAAGACGGATGCAAACGGCCGCACAGAGCCGATAAAGGTGCCCGTGACAAGGAATAGCAATTTCGATACTTCTCTCCCCCGGCCTTACGGCGAGGTCACAGTCTTTGTGTATAAGGACGGGTATATCGACTATGTCCTGTTCTATGTTATGGTTTTTGAAAACAAGACCCGCGGCGGCCTTCCCGTCCGCTTGTATCCGACCGGCGACCCCGAAAACGCCATCCCCCACAGCCTCATCGAAGGCCCGGACAATAATTGGGTGAAAGAGCTGATAAAAAAGTATAGGAAATAAAGCCGGGCATTTTGCGTTCCAAAAAACAAGTTCCGGTAAAATATCCCTTTAGCGTTTTAATTTTTTGAAAGCTGTCACATTACATTTCGAATATATGTTCCCAACAAACGTTTGACACGAACATATTTTTGTGCTACTCTTTTCTTATGGCAGACTTGGAAGATCGCATAAGGATACTTACCGAGGGCGCGAAGTACGACGTTTCGTGCAGCTCCAGCGGGCATGACCGGGGCGCGAAAAAGGGCGCGCTGGGCACTGCCGCGGGGTGCGGCATTTGCCATTCGTTTACGCAGGACGGTCGCTGTATTTCCATTATGAAGCTTTTAATGACCAACAACTGCGCGTACGACTGCCAGTACTGCGTCAACCGCAAGTCGAGCGACGTGCCGCGCACGTCCTTTACGCCGCGTGAGCTCGCCGACCTGACCATCCAGTTTTACCGCCGGAACTACATCGAGGGGCTGTTTTTAAGCTCGGCGGTGGTCGGCACG
>JAVBLK010000056.1:0-24109 GCA_031553565.1 Eubacteriales bacterium | reverse complement strand
CATACAACAAATACGGCGAAGCAAAATTAGAACATCAAGTTCCGGTAGAGCATAAATCATTTAATAAGCACTTGCATAAATATCGCGACCTGCCGTTCAGTATATTGGATTTTTTGTAACAACACCAAATTGGCCACACCTCATTTCATTTTGCCGCTTGACTATCGTGTGCCGTTGTAATATACTTGTAATTGGGGAAAGCTAAGTAAACGATGAATAATTCGATATAATTTACAGCGGGCTTTTTCGCCTGAAAAATACTTGCTCTAAATTAACCTCATTTATTCAGCGGTTACCTAAAGTAATGATTTGACCCCGACTCACAAAAGGAAAAAGTTTTGTATCATTTTATTGCAAATTATACTGCCGGAAAGGGTAAAACCGAAAAGGCTATAAAACAGATAGAAGAATACATGAAGGCGAAGGGGTTGCCCTATGCTGTCCATATCAGCAAATACCCCGGCAACTCTGTCGAGCTGGCAAAGACGCTGAGCAGTGTGCCCGCCAACATCATCGCGGTCGGCGGCGACGGCACCTTTAACGAGGTTTTAAACGGACTGGACACCCAAAAAGGGGTGCTGGGCTTTATTCCGGCGGGCATCGGCAACGATTTCGCGCGGGCGTCCGGCATTTCCAAGAAACCTGTCGAGGCGCTGGAGGACATCTTAAAAGGCCGCATCGTAAACGCCGATTATATGGAAATAGGCCGCGAGGAAAATATGCGCCGCTGTCTGAACGTGGCCGGCACGGGCCTCGATATCGACGTTTTGCAGCGGTATAATAAAAGTCGTTTTAAAAACAAATTCCAGTATTATTTAAGTCTTTTCGCGTCGCTGATAAAATTCAGCGGCTACGATATCCAGGTCACGGTAAACGGCGAAACGACTGTGCATAAGGCATTTATCGCCGCAGTCGCTAACGGAAGGTATGTCGGCGGCGGGATGCAGATCTCGCCCGAATCCGATATCTATGACGGCAAGCTGGACGTCGTTATCATCCATATGTCCAAGCGGCGGAAAATCCCCGGTATGCTGATCAAGTTTTTAAGGGGCAAGCATCTGACTCTGGCCGCGACCAAAACCTTCCGCGCCGACGCAGTAAGCATAAGCTGCGCCCAGAACGACCTCGTCAATATCGACGGCGAGCTTATCGGCGGCCTTGCTTTTGACGTGAAAATCGTCCCCGGCGGCCTGCGCATCTTCGCGCCGTCATCCAAAGAAGCGCTCTGATTCCCGGGCTTTTCGCGCCGGTTCCGGCGTTATATCTTCTCCACTTACAAAATAAATCTTATATACAAGGCCGCGGCGCGGTCAAGCTTTTAGGCGCGCTTTGCCTTTTTTTACAGGAAGCAGGCGGCAGGCGATGTCAGACAGACAGCAGACAGACAGCAGAATTGAAAATAAGTGCCTCGTTTTTACGGGGAAGTAGGCGGCAGGCGGGATGTCAGACAGACAGCAGAACTGAAATAAGGCATAGATACAAGGCAGCGGCGCGGTTAAGCTTTTAGGCGCGACGGAGCCGTATCGGAATACGCGGAGAAGCGTATAAAGGCTTTACCGCGCCGATCCCGACGTATATATGCCTTATTTTTTGTAGATCATGGCGCGCATATCCGCCACCATCTTCTTAATCTCCGGATTATTTTTTACCTGCGCCGAGATTTTGTCGCGGCTGTGCATTATGGTCGTGTGGTCACGGCCGCCGAAAAGCTGGCCTATGGCGGTAAGCGGCATCGACAGGATCTCGCATATAAAATATATGCACATCTGGCGCGCCTCGGCGATCTCTTTCGTTTTCTTCTTGCCGACAATATCGGCGCGCGTCACGTTGGGGTAGTTTCTGCATACGGCGTCGATTATGGCGTCGGCGGTGATTTTTTCGGTAGTTTCCTTAATATAGTCCTTTAAGACCTCGGCCGCAAGCTCCCGTGAAAGGGGCTTTTGCTCTAACGACGCATAGAACACTACCTTTTCCAGCATGCCCTCCATCTCGCGGATGTTGCTGTCGTCCTTGCCGGCGATAAGCTCTAACACGTCCTCGCGCACGTTGAATTTCTTGGTGTACGCCTTTTTCTGCAAGATAGCCATTCTGGTGATAAGATCCGGCTGCTGCACGTCGGCAAGCAGCCCCCACTCGAACCGGCTGCGCAAACGCTCCTCTAACGGCGAGATATCCTTGGGCGGCTTGTCGCTGCTGATGATTATCTGCTTGTGCTCGTTATAGAGGTCGTTGAAGGTGTGAAAAATTTCCTCCTGAAGGCCCGTCTTGTTGGCGATGAATTGTATGTCGTCGATCATCAGTACGTCTAGGTACCGGTAGCGTTTCCTGAACTCCTTGGTGTTTTTTTCGGTCAGCGACGCGGTGAACTCGTTGATAAAATTCTCGCTGGTTATGTAGAGGACCTTCAGCTCGCTTCTGGTAACGCGGATATGGTTGCCTATCGCGTGCAGGATATGCGTTTTCCCTAAGCCCGTGCCGCCGTATATAAACAGCGGGTTATGCTTTGCCCCCGGATCGTCCGCCACGGCCTTTGCCGCCGCATACAGAAACTGGTTGCTCTTGCCGACTACAAAGCTGTCGAAGGTATAGCGGCTGTCGAACATGTTGGGCGTGTTAAAGCGTTCCTTAAGCGGCTGCTCCTTTTCCTTTGCCGGCTCCTTTTCGGGTACGGCCGCGTTCATATAGGTTTCCAACTCGTCGGGCGCAAGCACGTCGACCTCCTGCACCGCGGGGTGCAATTCCGCCGCCGCGCCTTTAAGCATGGGTATATAGTTCTGCGCGACCACTGCCTTGCTGGTCGCAGTGGGCGCGATAAGCACCAGCCGCCCTTCCCTTATACAGACGGGCTCCAGCGTCTTTATCCATACGTCAAACCTGTAGGCGGGGATATCCGTCTGCACAACGTCGATTATTCTGTTCCAAAGCTGTTTGATGTCTGTCATAAATGCCTTCTGCCCCGTTGTATAACTGCTTGCGGCCTTAGGCCGTTTCTGCATCAGGGGCGTCCTTTTAGATAAAAAGCGCCGGAAGTAGCTCCCGGTGCTTTTTAATTTGTTATATATTTATATTGTACAGTAAATAATTCTATCTTGCAAGTTTATGCTGCAAAACGTCATTTTATGGCGTTCTTGCCGCAAGGCCGGGCAAAAGATTCTTCACTGCGTTCAGAATGACGCGGCCCGGCGCAAGCGGCGCTTACAGCCGCTCCGCTTCTGCCGCACGCTTCCTCAAAGAAAAAGCCCGATATCTTTATTCGCTGTACATGCTGTCGTCGAGCGCGGCTTCCTCGTCGCCGTAGGCCGAATCGTCAAGCGGCCCTTCTCCTGCATCAGCCATGCCCATCGCCACCGCCACACAAACGATCTCGCAGCCCTCCTTGACCCGCATGACCCTGACGCCCTGCGTGTCGCGGCCGATCAAACTGATCTCCTTTGCGCGCATCCTGATGATCGTGCCGTCGTTGGCGATGACCATTATATCGTCGTCGTCACTGACCAGCTTCAAATTGACCAGCTTGCCCGTCTTATCGTTGAATACGCCGGCCTTGATGCCCTTGCCCGCGCGCGACTGCAATCTGTAATCTTCGATCTCGGTGCGCTTGCCGTACCCGTATTGCGATACCGTCAATATATTATATCCCGGCCTTAATACCGTCATGTCGACCACGTAATCGGCGGGGTTGAGCTTCATACTGCGCACGCCCTGCGTATCGCGCCCCATGTTCCTGACGTCGTCCTCGCCGAACCGTATGCACTTGCCCTCGTTGGTCGCCAGAAGAAGCTCGTCGCGGCCGCTGGTAAGCTGTACGCTGATCAGCTGATCGCCGTCCAGAAGCTTGATCGCTATCTTGCCGACCTTCCTGATAGACTCGAACTCGGTCAGCGCGGTCTTTTTCACAAGGCCGCTCCTGGTCGCCATCATCAGGTTGCCCTTTGTATCCGCCTTCAGCGGTATGACCGCCTGTACCTTTTCGCCGTCGTCAAGCTGCAGGAGGTTTACGATAGCGCGCCCGCGTGTGTTCTTTTGCTCCTCCGGCACCTCGTAACCCTTTATACTGTAGACCTTGCCGAAATTGGTAAAGAACAGGAGGTCGTCATGCGTGCCCGTAATAAACATGTTCTCGACAAAGTCCTCTTCCTTGGGCTTGTGCGCGATAACGCCCCTGCCGCCGCGCCGCTGCGTCTTGTATTCGGTAACGGGCAGCCGCTTGATGTAACCGAAGTGCGTCATCGATATGACGACGTCCTCCTCCTCGATAAGGTCGCCGATATCTATTTCCTCGTAATCGATGGAGATCTCGGTGCGGCGCTCGTCCGCGAATTTTTCCTTGATCTCCAAAAGCTCGGCCTTGATGATCTGCGAAACCTTCTCGGGGCTGGCCAGTATGGACTTATATTCGGCGATCTTGATTTTCAGCTCGGCCAGCTCGTTTCTTATCTGCTCGACTTCAAGAGATGCAAGCCGTTTTAACGCCATTTCAAGTATTGCGTTTGCCTGCCGGTCGGACAGCATGAAGGCTTCCATCAACTGCTGCGCCGCCTCGACCTTGTCGCGGGACGCGCGGATTATGCGGATGACCTCCTCGATATTGGCAAGCGCGATAACATAGCCGTCCAGTATATGCGCGCGCTCCTCCGCCTTGGCAAGGTCGAACCTTGTGCGGCGCACGATAACGTCCCGCTGATGCTCGACATAATGATAGAGTATTTCCTTAAGGTTTAAGATCTTGGGCTCGCCGTTTACCAGCGCCAGTAAAATGATCCCGCCGGAAACCTGCAAATTGGTATGCTTATATAGGGTGTTAAGGACTACCTGCGGCTGCGCGTCGCGCTTTATATCGATGACCACGCGCATACCCTTTCTGTCGGACTGCTCGTGGATGTCGCTGATCCCCTCGATCCGCTTGTCCTTGACCATATCGGCGATAGTCTCGATAAGCAATGCCTTGTTGACCTGATAGGGCAGCTCGGTTATTACGATGCGGCTGCGGTTGTTCTCCGCGTCCGGGCCTTTAGAGGTGCTGTATTCTTCTATCTCGCACCGCGCGCGCTGCACGATACTGCCGCGGCCGGTCTTATAGGCAAGCCTCGTCCCCATCCTGCCCATGATAAGCCCGCCTGTGGGAAAATCGGGCGCGGGGATAAAATTTATCAGCTCGTCCACCGTGATGTCGGGGTTGTCGATCAGCGCGACCGTGCCGTCGATGACCTCGCCCAGATTGTGCGGCGGGATATTCGTCGCCATACCGACCGCGATGCCGTCCGCGCCGTTTACTAAAAGGTTAGGAAAGCGCGCCGGCAAAACCTCAGGCTGCATCAGGGTATCGTCGAAGTTCGGGTAAAAATTGACCGTTTCCTTGTCGATCTCGCGCAGCATCTCGCCGGCGATCTTAGACATCCTGGCCTCGGTATACCTCTGCGCCGCGGGCGGATCGCCGTCCACGCTGCCGAAGTTGCCGTGCCCGTCGACCAGCGGGCAGCGTATGGAGAAATCCTGCGCCAGCCTTACCAGCGCGGCGTAAACTGCCTGGTCGCCGTGCGGGTGATATTTACCCAAAACGTCGCCCACGATACGCGCGCATTTGCGGTACTGGCTGCTTGAATACAGGCCCAGCTCGCCCATCGCGTAAAGTATCCTTCTGTGAACGGGCTTTAATCCGTCCCGGACGTCGGGTATCGCGCGCGACACGTTGACCGCCATCGCGTATGCGATGAAGGACTTCTTCATCTCGTCCTCGACGCCGACCTTTACAATCTTGGTGTTATCCACCAGCTTTTCGTATTCGTCCTTAAAACTCTTTTTTGCCATGGGGCTCCTCCGCTGCGCTCGCCGCTGAATTTTTCCCTTACGGGGAAAATCCCGCTCTCACTTGCTTTCTCCGTCGCCTTTCCGGCCGTGCGCGAATTTTTTGACGCGGTAAAAAATCCGGTCAGCCATAGAGCGGCTTCTTTTATTTTATATTTTTTCTGTTTGGCTCTGTTTCCAAAAGCCTTATGTAAACGCTGAACAAATGAGGTTAATTTAGAGCAAGTATTTTTAAGTCAGAAAACGGCTTGTTTTTGCAGGAAATAGTAGAACTATTTGCAAAAAAAGAAGATGTTTTCAGGCGAAAAAGACGCCGCTATAAATTATATCGAATTATTCAGCGGTTACCTTATATTTTTATATGCCGTATCCGCCGTATCTTCCGTAAACTCCCATTGGCCTGCTCATCATTACAAGCTCGCGGAACTCGTTGTAAGCGGACATATCGCCGCTCGCTTTCCCTTGCTCCATAAGCCGCTTTGCTTTTTCTGTGATAGCCATTTGCAAATACATAGGTTTTTCTATTCTCTGTATTTCCTCATCTGTCAATAAGCTTTTTGCCATTCTGTATTGTATCTTATATATATAGCTGTACATAAACCCCATAGAAACCGGCATAAGCAAAAATATCGTAACCATCATGGGGAAAATGTATATTATGGAATATTCATCTGCCGTTATGCCGACAACAATCGTTACAATTATCCCGATAGCCGCTAAGAAACTGCCTATTACGCCGCATCTAGTAGCTGTCTTGATTCTTTTTTCATAACAATTCATAAAACCGCTCCTTTTCAAGGTTGGCCGTCTAATTGCTTGTCCGTTACGTCAAATATCCAGTTCTTTTACTAATTTCGCGTTTTGCTCGATAAACTCTCTTCTCAATTCGGGCAGCTCGCCCATTAAGATAGAGAATATCTGGTCGGCGTTGTAGGCGTCCTCCATCGAGACCTGCAGGAGGGTGCGCGATTCGGGGCTCATAGTCGTCTGCCACAATTGCTCGGCGTTCATTTCGCCCAGGCCTTTATAGCGCTGGACCTCGCAGCCCTTTCTGCCCAGTTTGTCCAAAAGCTGTTCCAGCTCCTTGTCCGAGTAGCAATAGTGATCCGCCCTGCCCTTCGACACCTTATACAGCGGCGGCTGGGCGATGTATACATAGCCCTTTTCAAGTAAGGGCTTCATATAACGGAAGAAGAACGTCAGCATCAGGATGCGGATATGGCTGCCGTCAACGTCCGCGTCGGTCATACATACAATTTTGTGATAGCGGAGTTTTGTTTCGTCGAATTCCTCGTGCACGCCGCAGCCGAACGCCGTTATCATCGACTTTATCTCGTTGTTTTCAATCACCTTGGCCAGCCTTGCCTTTTCGACGTTAAGGATCTTGCCGCGCAAGGGGAGTATCGCCTGAAACCTGCGGTCGCGCCCCTGCTTTGCGGTGCCGCCCGCGCTGTCGCCCTCGACCAGGTACAATTCGCAATGCGCCGGGTCGCGGTCAGAGCAGTCCGCCAGCTTTCCCGGCAGGGTCGTGCTCTCCAAAATGCTCTTTCTGCGGGTCAGGTCGCGCGCGTTCCTTGCCGCCTCCCTTGCCCTCTGCGCGGTGATACATTTTAATATAAGCTCCTTGGCCTCTTTCGGGTTTTCCTCTAAGTACGTCCCCAGACCCTCTGTCATGGCCTTTTCGACGGCGGAGCGCATCTCGGCGTTGCCCAGTTTGGTCTTGGTCTGGCCCTCGAACTGCGGGTTCTGCAGTTTTACGCTGATAACGGCGGTGATCCCCTCGCGCACGTCGTCGCCCGACAGCTTTTCATCATCCTTTAAAATATTAGCCTTGCTGCCGTAGTCGTTGATAATCTTGGTAAGGGCGTTTTTAAAGCCGGCAAGGTGCTGGCCGCCCTCCTCGGTGTTGATATTGTTGGCATAGGTATATATTATCTCGTTGTAGCTGTCGTTATATTGGAGAGCGATCTCTACCTCGCCCTCTTTTAAGCTTTCGTCAAAATATATGACTGACGGGAAAAGCGCTTCCTTGTTCCGGTTCAGATATTCGACAAAGTCGGCGATACCGCCGTCAAACTTGAACGTCTCCTGCTTTTCCAGCCCCTGGCGGCGATCGATCAGCACGACCTCAAAACCCTTGTTAAGGTAGGCGACCTCCCTTAACCGCGTCCTTATCCTGTCGTAATTCCACTCGACCGCGTCAAAAATCTGCGAGTCGGGCATGAACGTTATCTTTGTGCCGTGTTCTTTGGTTTTGCCGCCCTCCTGCAGCGGGCGCATAGGAACGCCCCTGTTGTACCGCTGCGTATAGACGCGGCCGTTCTGGCTTATCTCGACGTCCAGATATTCGGATAAGGCGTTAACGACCGACAGGCCCACGCCGTGCAAACCGCCCGAAACCTTATAGCCGCCGCCGCCGAATTTGCCGCCCGCGTGCAGCTTGGTCAAAACGACCTGCACCGCCGAAACCTTTTCGGTCTTGTGGATGCCGGTAGGGATGCCGCGGCCGTTGTCCGCAACAGAGCACGCGCCGTCGCGCAAAAGCTCTATCGTAACATTGTCGCAGTAGCCCGCCAGCGCCTCGTCGACGGCGTTATCGACCAACTCGGTGATAAGGTGGTGCAAACCCCTTTCGTCCGTGCTGCCGATATACATACCCGGGCGTTTTCTTACAGGATCGAGACCCTCCAGGACCTGAATGCCCGATTCATCGTATTTTTGTGTTACCTTGATATCGTCCTTAGCCATGGGCTCCTCCGCTGCGCTCGCCGCTGAAATTTTCCCTTCCAGGGAAAATCCCGCTCTGCTTACTTGCTCCGTCGCCTTTGGGCCAGGCGCGAATTTTTTGACGTGGTAAAAAATTCGGTCGGACTTAAAGGCGGATTCTTTTATTTTTTGCTTTTGTTTTTATTCTTTACTTGTTGCGCTTTTCAGAAAAATCAGTTCCCGGAAATCCTCGTTGCTGCGCTCGCCGCTGAAATTTTCCCTTTCAGGGAAAATCCCGCTCTGCTGCTTGCTCCGCCGCCTTTGGGCCAAGCGCGAATTTTTTGACGTGGTAAAAAATTCGGTCGGACTTAAAGGCGGATATTTTTTTGTTTTTCTTTGTATGTTTCTTTTTTTTGTTTTTTTCTTCTTTTTTAAAGCTGTTTTCCTTTGAAATGCGCTGCTTTTGAAGTATTAACAATTCTTTTTTCTTGCCTGAAAAGGTACTTTCATAACAGTCCCGAAAGACCTGTTGATGTACTGATAAAATGATAACATAAAAATTGGAAAATAACAATCAAAAGTGCGGCATGCGAAAAAATTTTTTTGGCGGCATCGCGTATAAAGCCCTTAAAGCGGTGTTTTTGACAAAATCCATCGCGGCAATATGTTTTGCCGGTTTTAGTTTTCTCCGGAAATTATTAGTTTTTCGGGGTTTTGCGTTTTTAAAGACGGCAGTTTCCGTGCTTTTTACGGGAAATTTAGCTAACAATGAATAAACCGGCGCAATACCCCGCTGCTCTGCGCGGAAAGAATATTAAAAAGCTTTGTTTTTAAATGTTCGGGGCCAGGACTCTGCCTTGAAGCGATTCCTTTGAACATATCTTGGTAAACGCTGAAGTTTTAAGAATAAATTACGGCGGCGGCTTTTTTGTAATGTATGTTTTAAGCTGTCGCCCTGCTTACCGAAGCCGGCCGTCCTTAATGTTGAACGTTTTCATTTTTTCGGCTTTTATCCCTTCGTCTATGTGTGTGCAGGTAAGGATTGTCTGCACGCTTTGGATGCGCTTAAGCAGCCGGCCCTGGCGGCCTAAGTCGAGCTCTGATAAGACGTCGTCTAAAAGGAGCACCGGATACTCGCCGATCTCGCCCGCAAATATCTCTAATTCCGCCAGCTTTAAAGCCAGCGACGCGGTGCGCTGCTGACCCTGGGAGCCGAAAAGGCGCAGATCCACGCCCCCCGACTTGAGCGAAAAGTCATCCTTGTGCGGGCCGACGGAGGTGAATCCGTTCTTTAGGTCTTTGGCTCTTGCCGCAGCAAGCTCCTTTAAAAAATTCGCGCATATCTCGGCGGAGGTTTCGCCCCCGCAGCCCTCGTACGCGATATCCAGCGGCTCCTTCCCGTCGGTAAGCTCTAAGTGTTCCTTGTCCACGTACGGGCGCAGTTTCCCGATAAATTTCCTGCGGCTAAGGATTATTTTCGCGCCGGTCTCGGCCAGCTGCGCGTCCCAGACGGGCAAGGTCTCGCCCATAATGCTGTCGTTGCCGGTTTTAAGCAGTTTGTTCCTCTGCGATAATATTTTATTGTAGCGGCCAAGAAGGTAGAAATAAGTCTTGGACATCTGGCTGATGTCGATATCCATAAACCGGCGGCGGTCGGACGGGCTTTCTTTCACTATTTTCAGCTCGTCCGGCGAGAAAAACACGCAGTTGAGCGCGCCCATAAGCTCGCCTATCCGCATGATCGGCAGACCGTTGATAAGGATACGCTTGTTTTCCCGTTCGGAAAAATAGATTTCGATTTTTACTCCGCCCTCGCGCTTCTGCACGTTAAGCGTTATTTTTGCAGTGCCCTCCCCCCACTTTATGAGATCCTTGTCGCGGCTTACGCGCGGGCTTTTGCCTATACAGCAAAGGTAGACCGCCTCGAGTAGGTTGGTCTTGCCCTGGGCGTTGCTGCCCTGCATAATATTCAGCCCCCTGCAAAATTCCGCGCGGGCCGAGTCGTAATTGCGGAAACTCTTTATTTCCACGCTCGATACGTACATACGGGTATTATACATTATATCGCGGAAAAGAAAAAACAAATATTTGCGCTTTAGCATTAGTAAACGCTGATTAATGGATAAATTTTGAGCAAGTATTTTTCAGGCAGAAAACGGCTTGTTTTTGAAGGCAATGCCAAAGGCATTGAAACGCGGGTCAGTATTACTGAATAAATATGGTTGTAGTGCATACACTAAGTAAACGCTGATTAAAAGAGATAAATTTTGAGCAAGTATTTTTCAGGCAGAAAACGGCTTGTTTTTGAAGGCAATGCCAGAGCTATTGGCGAAAAAAGAAGACGTTTTATGACAAAAAAGACGCAGCTCAAAATTTTATCGAATTAATCAGCGTTTACCTAAGTAAACAAAATACACTTTCAAAAAGGGAATCAGATGATGAAATCCTACCTGCCCGGCGAAACTGCGATTGAGGGCGGCACCTATGACCTTGTAAACCGGAACGGCTCTTTGACGGGTTTCTCTGTCCGTATCAGGGCAAACGATACGTTCCCGCCCGCGGACAAAGACGGACAGCATTATTCCAAAAGGTCAAGCTGACGTCGCGTAATAAAAAAGCCTTTTTTGTTGTAAACGCGGTTTTTTTGTGATATACTCTCGGTAACTATATACGAATAGGAAACATTGTTTCCTGTACACAAAATTCGATAGGGTGCTTGTTCTTTTTTGCTGCCGCTAAGGAAAAACTAGGCTGCGCCTCCCCCGGCAAACGCACGATGCCGTTTGCGGCGGGATCGCCGCATAGGGCAGATCCGGCGGTACAGCACATAAGGCGGGGCTCAAATCACCCGGGAGTTTTCAAAGATGGGTAAAATTATCGCTTTCGCCAACCAGAAAGGCGGCGTGGGAAAAACTACATCGTGCATCAATGTTTCCGCGTACCTTGCCGCCATGGGGAAAAAAGTGCTGGTTGTCGATATTGACCCTCAGGGCAACGCGACCAGCGGCTTCGGCCTGCGCAAAAATAAATTACAGCGTTCCGTCTACAGTCTTATGATCGACGGCGTCAGCCCGATCGAGGCTATCCACCGAACCGGCGTGGAAAATCTTTTTATCATCCCCAGCAATATCGACCTTGCCGGCGCCGAGGTGGAGCTTGTGCCGTTTTCAGAGCGCGAAAAGGTCTTAAAGAAAATTTTGCAGCGCCTTAAAAACGAATACGATTATATTTGCGTGGACTGCCCGCCCTCCCTCGGCCTTTTGACGATCAACGCGCTGACGGCGGCGGACTCGGTGCTTATCCCGATCCAGGGCGAGTTTTTTGCATTGGAAGGGCTCAGCCAGCTTATGAACACCATCAAGCTGGTCAAAAAGCATCTCAATCCGGCGCTTGACATCGAGGGCGTCGCGCTTACCCTTTACGACCCGAGGAGCAATCTTGTCCAGAACGTAACCGACGAAATCACCAAGCTTTTCGGCAAGAAGGTCTTTTCGACCAAGATCCCCCGCAACGTGCGCCTCGGCGAGGCGCCCAGTTACGGTATGCCTATCATGCAGTACGAGCCCCGCTGCGGCGGCGCATTGGCGTACAAGGCGATCACAGAAGAGCTTTTGCAGCGCAACAACGATAAATACACGAAGATTGCCAGCGACCGCAGCTTAAGAAAAAAAATTCCTCAGGGGGATAAATAAATATGG
Source organism: Eubacteriales bacterium (assembly GCA_031553565.1). Classification (GTDB taxonomy): domain Bacteria; phylum Bacillota; class Clostridia; order Christensenellales; family DUVY01; genus JAVBLK01. The sequence goes on along the minus strand of JAVBLK010000056.1, from coordinate 11,900 downwards.
CACGTAAAGGATTGGGCAAGGGCCTGGGCGCCCTTTTATCGGAGTACGAGGATATATACGAAAACTCGTCGCAGAACAATCAACCCGAACAAACGTTCGTTGAAAAACCGGAGCAGATGGAGTCGCTTGCAAAGCAAGTCGTAAAGTCTGTCGCTTCTGTCGTTGAGGAGGGCTCGGCGGTCGAGCTTCCCCTCGATCAAATCGATCCGAACGCGAACCAGCCGCGAAAGAACTTTGACCAGGAAGCTCTGGACGAGCTTGCCCAATCGATAAAAGTTCACGGCATTATCCAGCCGATCATTGTAGTAAAAGACGGCCGCCGTTATATGATTATTGCCGGCGAACGCCGCTGGCGTGCCGCAAAGCAGTTGGGCCTTGCGACTGTTCCCGCAATCGTAAAAAAATATTCCAAGCAGCAGATAAAAGAGATCTCTCTTATAGAGAACCTCCAGCGTGAGGATCTTAATCCTATCGAGGCGGCCAGGGCCATACGCCAGCTGATGGACGAATACAACTTTACGCAGGAAAAGGTTGCCGACCGTATCGGCAAGAGCCGCTCGTCTATCGCCAACACTTTGCGGCTCTTGAACCTCTCCCCCGACGTTATCGAACTTATCGTTAAAGGGCGTTTATCCAGCGGCCACGCGAAGTGCCTTGTTGTTGTTGAGGATGCCGCCGCACAGCTGAAGCTGGCCATGGCCGGCTGCGACAATAAAATCAATGTTCGCGAGTTTGAAAAGCTTGTTTCAGATTTTCTTAACCCAAAGCCGGCAAAGGTCAAGCCCGTGCAAAGCCTTGAATTGAAACAGCTTATCGCCGATATGTCGCGTGTTTTTTCAACCAAAGTCTCCGCCCTCGGTAATGATAAGCGCGGCAGGATATATATTGATTATTTTACCGCGGACGACCTTGACCGAATATTCGAGCTTGTAGAACAGCTTAAACCTTAGTTATTGCTTTGTTGCGTTACAAAAACCGCGGCGCTGCCGCGGTTTTTTTTATTCAATTGCAGCATCTTTTTGACAACGTGTTTTATTTGCTTTTTGCCCGGACGGGAGCGCAAGCCGGCTTTGCCGCAAATCTTGACGACAGTATTCTTAACTGCTTTATTTCCCGGCGCTTTTTTGTTTTCTGGTATATTGCAAAATATATTGTCTCTTATTCCGCTTTAATCAGACTAAGACTTTAGTTCTTTTCACTTTTTATGCATTTTGTATTGTTTTCTATATTTGTTCTATTTTTTGCAAGTTTTTTTGTTCCACGTGAAACATAAACCTTGCCAAATCGGCCGGTTTTTGTGATTTTTGCTTGTTTTGGCACTGATTTTTGCATTTTTAGCCCGTTTTTAGTGTTTTTCTTGTTTCACGTGGAACAAATTTTGCCGCTTTTTTAAGAGCTTTTTGATCCTTATTGAAATCCAAGTTTTTTGACAGAATTTTTGTGTAAAAATATATTTTTTCCGGGCACTATTTTTGTGAGGGTTTTTTGCGATACAATTTTGCCTGTTTGCCTGCGAGCTTTTTGTTTCTTTGGCTGTGTTCGCCGCGCCAAAAATTTGTCACTTCTTTGCAGATACAAAAATTTTTTGTTTGCGTGTTGTTAGTGTTTAAAGCTTTCAACGTTCGTTGATTGTTCTTCCGCATGCTTTGTGTTTATCGCTATATAGGACGCTCTTCCTGTCAGTGGTTAAATAGAGTTGCCTTTTGTTAAAAACTAATTCTTTTCAAATTACAGTTTTATAGTTTACAAATGTGTGATGAAATGCAAAATGTTTGAAAAAAAGCATTATACCTTTGTGCAGTGCATTTGGCCTGAGTTTAAAACTATGTATATCAATATTCTCCGCATCTGAGCATTTGGGATGTTTTACCGGTTTACCTTGAGCCTGCACGCGGCTGATGTAAAACATGCTGCACGTCACCCCGCGCAATAAACAATTTCAAACTTAGAACATAATATTCTTTTGTTCTATATACTTATCAGCGGCTATTGTCAAATATTATATTACGGGGCAGGGGAGAGATGGCTTATTATAATGTTTATTGCAAAATGATACTTTTCAGCACCCGGGCAAGATAATACTTGCGGTTTTGGCTTTAGCCGCTTCTTCAAATTTAAATTTTTTGCAGGTTGTCAAAAATGTCATTCAGGCCGTCGTACTGTACATTAATTTATGAACGATTACAGAAATTCGTTTTATATTTGATATTAATATTCAGCTATATAATAATAATCGTTACAAAAAAACTAAACTCTTATGTTGTTATCAATTTACTAATATGAGGCACGATTAAACGTGTTGAGGAGGATTTTTTGTAATTTTGTTGCGTTTTGCTGATAGTCCTTCTATATCGGATCTTATGTTCACGAACATTTGTTTGTTATGCTTTCTTCTTTTTTGTTGCTTCAACGCTTTGGCGCAGCCGCTCCATAAGGTCTATAACCTTGGGATTGTTTTCGGGTTCTGCCGGAGCGGCCTCGTGCGTCTCATTGCCGTCTATTTTTGCGTCTATCAGTTTTTTTAGTTCCTCGCGGTATTCGTCATGGTACTTTTCAGGATCGAACGCGGCTGTCAGGTTTTCCAGCAGCTTATTCGCCATTTCTTTTTCGGCCGCGCTCACCTTATGTTTTTTTTCTATCTTTTCCATCTCGCCCGGCTCGCTGCTCCTTACTTCGTCAGAAAAGTACATTGTTTCCATGCACAGAATTTTGTCGTACGGACGGATAACGCACAAATGTTCTTTCTCCCGGATAGTAATCTTCCCGACCGCTGCTTTTCCTGCCGCCTGCATGACGTCGCGCAGGATCAGGAACGCCTTCTCGCCCGAGGCTTCCGGCGTCAGATAGTATGACTTTTCGTAATAAACCGGGTCCACTTCCTTCAGGTCTATAAAGTCGGCTATTTGGATATACTTTGCGCTCTTGACCGGCAGCCGTTCCAGGTCTTTTTCATCTATCACCACAAACCGGCCTTTCTCGTACTCATAGCCTCTGACCGTATCCGTAAACGGTATTTCTTTATTGCAAACGGGACACCAGCGTTTTTGGTTTAACGGCTGTTTGCATTTTTTATGCAGCAGCCGGAACGCTATATCTTCTTTTTGTGTTGCCGCCGACATTTTGACCGGCACGTTTATCAGGCCGAAGTTGACCGCGCCTTTCCATATTGTTTTCATTTTTTTCCTTTTTTACTTTTTTCTTTTTTCTTTTATTTACTTTTTTCTTAGAAAAAAGTAAATAAAAAGAGACATCAAAATATATATGTATTTTGCTCTTTAAACGGTATAATTATTACGTCAAGGTAGGTTAAAAAGGCTTAAGTTCTTCCCGGGAAGGGCGGCATTTCGCAGCGTTTTGAAACTTATTTTTTGGGTTTAGCTTTAAAAATACTGTTGTAGGAATCTTTCTTTTTTTTCATTGATATATTTTACGTCAACGCTTTTCGCGCCGTTAACAGGCTGTTTACGGCGTTAAAACAGGATCTCTTTTTTCTTTACAGCAGTTTCTTATATAATTGTACTTTTTTATGTGCCATAGTTTATAAAGTAGTCCACATGCTACTGTTTATAAATTATAGCTTTCTCCACAAGATATACACATAACCTGTTTTTTATAAAATACCATCCGTTGTCTTTTAAAAACATAAACCACTATATTTTGTATATTTTTTTTATATCCACATTTTCACAGCCTATAATAATAGCTTAATTATCTAAATATATAAAAATGTATAATAGGCGATTCTAACCTGGGAAACAAAAATATCCTTGATAAAAAGCCTGAAAAATGGTAGAATAAGAAAAACTATAAAAGGTTTTATGTTTCTTTTTTTCTTAAAAAAAGAAAGTAATAAAAAAGAAAGCAAGAAAAAAGGAAAAAACGAATGAAAGTAATTTGCGAAGGTCTTGATTTAAGTGATGCGGTGTTAAAGGTCATTAAGGCCGCCAGCACAAAATCTACCAATCCGGTTCTTGAAGGGATAAAGATCAAAGCCGAGAATAATATACTTACTTTGACCGCGACCGATTTAGAGCTTGCGATCGAAAAAAAGATAAAGGCCGAGGTTAAGATCGAAGGCGAAACGGTCGTCCCCGGCCGGATATTCAGTGAGTTTGTCAAAAAGATCAACAAGGACACGATTGAAATGACGCTTACCGGCAGCCAGCTGAAGCTGAAATATACCGACAGCGAGGGCATTTTCCAGTGTATGAGCGCGGAAGAATTTCCTGCGCTGAAGGTAGTGGACACCGCACAGAGTTTTTCGATCGTCAAGAAGGAATTTAAAGATCTGATCAATAAGATAGTATTCTCGGCGGCGGTCGATGATTCCCGGCCGATATTAAAAGGAATATTATTAGAGATAGACGATGTGTCCGTCAACGGCGTTGCGGTCGACGGATTCCGTTTGGCGCTGTGCACCAAGCCGATAGAAAACAGTACCGCAAAGATGAACGCGGTCGTGCCGGGCAAGTCGCTGTCCGAGATAGCCAAGCTGATAGATGATTCCGAGGATATTCTTACGTTATATATCCAAAAAAACTATCTGATGGCCGATTTAGGCGGGACGATGATAATCACGCGGCTGCTAGAAGGCGATTTTTTCAGCTATAAGCAGATACTCAGCCCCAAGGACTTTTGCACGACAATCACCATCAACCGGCAGCAGCTGGAGGACGGGCTAGAGCGCGCCAGCCTTTTATCGCGCGGCGACCGCAACAACCTGGTCAAGTTTGATATCAAGGACAAGGTGCTGGAGCTTTCGTCAAATTCAGAATACGGCAATATCCGCGAGAATATCCCCGTCGGCCCTAACGGTAAAGACCTGACGATAGCGTTCAACGCCAAATACTATATGGACGCGCTGCGCGCATTGAACGAGGAGTTCGTCAAGATAAAATTTATCTCGTCCGCGTCGCCCTGCATAATTACCAGCGTCGAAAAGGAATACGAATACACGTATTTGATCCTGCCTGTCAGGATCGTTTAGAAAAAATTTTCTTTTTTCTTTAAGAAAAAAGAAACAAAAAAGAAAACGTCGCGGCCTTGCGTTTTTTACACGAAAAAACGCAAGGCCGCGATTTTCATTTAGTATGCCTTTGTCAAAAAAAGAATCGCTTGAATCGGGGAATTAGCAGTTAACCAATGGTGTAGAAAAGTAGTAAACAAAGAAATCGCCGACCGGCTGTTTTGAAAAAAACGGGCGGCCGGCGAAGTTACTTTTTTGTTACTTTTTTCTTAGAAAAAAGTAATTCATACTCAAAACTAAAGTTTAGGCAATAATTGTTTTATCGAATACATATCCTTCATAAGGTCGCCGTATTTTTCAACCCGGGCTTTGATGCTGACGATATTGAAATCAGCGGGCTTGACACGGTCGTCGTCCAGCTCCTCCCATAAAAGCGGCGCGGAAACGGGCGCGCCGGGGCGCACGCGCAGCGAGTACGGCGCGGCAAGGGTCTTGCCGCCGCCGACCTGAACGGCGTCGAGGTACACGCGGTTGCCGCGCTTTTCGATCATGCGTTCGGTGGTGGCAAGCTCCGGATACGCATCCTTTATGATCCGGCACAGCGGCGTCAGGAATTCCTGGATCTTTTCAAACGGCGTCAGCGCGATAGGGATATAAATATGTATGCCGCGGCCGCCGCTGGTTTTCGGGAAGGACTGTAAATGAAGCTCGGTCAAAAGCGCGCGGAACGCGCGGGCGATCACCCGCGCCTCGTGGAAACCGACGGCGCCGGTGGGGTCAAGGTCGATCGCGGCGATGTCAGCGCGCGAAAGGTCGGGCAGCCGCGAAAACCAGGTGTGCATCTCTAAAACTCCGCGGTTGGCCATGTATGCCAAAGACGCCTCGTCGTTGACAAGGCACCAGTCTATCTGCCCGCGCGCCTTGCTGGGCAGAGTAACGCCGTCCAGCCACTCGGGCGCGCCGTCCGGCCGCTGCTTTTGATAAAAGCTCTTGCCGTCGCCCGAAAGCCCGTGCGGGAAATGGATCATGGTGAACGGCTTGTCCTTTATATGCGGCAGTATGTACGGCGCCGCCCAGATATAATACTCCAGCACGTCCGCCTTGGTTGTTTGGCTCTCGGGAAAATAAAGCTTGTCCAAATGCTTGACGGGTACCGATACGCCCGACAGGTCAAGTGTTTGTGTTTCCATAATATATATAGTGTAAGCCGTATACAGAGAATTATTCTTATACAGAGAATTACTTTTTTCTAAGAAAAAAGTAACAAAAAAGAAACTTCGCCGGCAGGCGATTTCTTTGTTTACAACTTTACTACAACATAGGAACGGCTAATGACCCAAAGCAGGTTTGACAAAGGCAAACTAAATGAAAATCGCGGCCTTGCGTTTTCCGCGAAAAAAGCAAGGCCGCGACGTTTTCTTTTTTGTTTCTTTTTTCTTAAAGAAAAAAGAAAATCATGCTATTAGAAATTTAAAACACAAAAGCAGTATAAGCCAGGATTACCCCGAAGTTTCCGTACAGCCCGTTTATTTCGGTCAGCAGCCCGCGGATATCGGATTTCAGCGCGTCGGCGTCACCCGTACCTGCGTTAAGCTCGGCCAGCTTGGCCGCGGCCTCGTTATATTTGGCCTTGATGCTATTCGCTTTTTCGATCAATCCGTCCATTGTCACGTCGTCGAGCCCGTTGCCGCCTACGCTCTCTTTTAATGCCGTCTGGTATTCGCTAAAATGCAGTACGGCGTCGGCGTCCGTTTGGCTTGATGCGGTAAAGCCGTCGGGCGCATATTCAGCGGCAAGCGCGCCGGCAAGCGAGGCTTCCTTTTCGTTGACCTTTTTAAGCCCCGGGATGAGATCCTCTAATATCTTATCGAGATTAAGGTTCTTGCCCACAAGCTCGTAAACGGTATCGTTGAACGGCTTGGCGATGGTCGTGTTATTAAGCGCTTCGTTGTACGGCGCCAGCACCTGCCAGCTGGAGAACAGCGACAATACGGTAAAGAGCAGCGCGACCAGCAGAGTACCCTTCGCCGCGCCGATCAAAAACCCGAAGAACCGGTCGAGCCCGCGAATCGCTCTGTTCTTGGTCAGGAACTTAAAGAACTTATTGAGGATCGACAGCACGATCTTCAATATCGCGAAAAGGATAAGGACGATCACGATATAGTAAATAATGTTGGCGATAAGCGGCGCAAGGATGTGCCCTAAGGTAACATCCGCGCCGGCGAAATTGAAGCCGGCAACGACCGAAGCCAAAAGGGGCGCAAGGAACGACGGGATACCGGCGGCAGTCAGTGCGGCGGTAAGCTCTTCAACATTGCCCGCAGACGAGAACGCGGTATTGAACATCTCGGCAGAAAGCTTGGTAAGCCCGTTTTCGACCGCGCCCGAGATCACGCCGGTACTGCCGAACAGCCAATCGACCGGGCCCCAGCCAAGCAAAGCGTTAGCGATCGTCTTTGCCAAAAGTATCGATATTATCAGCGATACGATCGTGCCGAAAAAGGAAAGCAGCGACTTAAAAAAGCCGCGAACCAGCCCAACAATAGCGCAAATTACGATAATAAAAACCAAAGCCAGATCTATTATTAACGCCCAATCCATAAAACTTAATCTCCCGTAAGGAACCGTTTGTTATACCTGTTTATGCGCCTAAAAGCAAATGTAAGCGAAAAATGCTTCATAAAAAGGCGCATACATAATCAAAGAATTTCTGATAGTTCCGGTATGGCCAGTATATATCATTGTTCCCGGAAAAGCCATACAAATTCCGTTTTTTAATAATTTTTTAATGCAGGAAGCGCGCAAAAATCCTAAAAAAAAAGATCGCCGGTTTTGGTAATTTGAAACGCTGCTTAGTAAAAAGAATAAATACCGGAGAAGAGGCAATAATGATTCGGATATGGATAGCTCTAATATATACAGCTTAAGCATACGGCAGCGGACGGGCGCGCGGCTGCTGGAGATCCTTTTGCCCTGCCGCGAAACGCCGGTCATCGTCTGCATCGGCAGCGACCGGGTAACGGGCGATTGCCTCGGGCCGCTGGTCGGGCACCTTTTGACGACCAAATATAACGTCAGGGCGTTTGTATACGGCACTTTGAGCCGGCCGGTGACGGCGCTGAACCTTTGCGAGAGCGCCGAATTTATAAAAAGCGCGCATCCAAAAAACAAGGTGCTGGCGGTCGATGCCGCACTGGGCAGCAGGTCGGACATAGGCCTTATCAGGATAAACAAGGGCGGGGTATTCCCGGGCTCGGCGGTCGACAAGGTCCTGCCCAAGGTGGGGGATTACAGTATTATCGCCGTGGTCAATACGGGCGGGCAGCAGGCCGACCTGAACCTGAACGCCACGAGGCTGCATTTGGTCATGACGATGGCCGAGGCGATCGCGGGCGGGATCAGCGACGCGCTGAAAATCAAGGAAGCCGCCGCGGCAAGCGGCTGACGCGGCCAACGCCCCTTAACGCCGGTTGGCCTTTTGCAATAAAAAGCAGTGGTAAGGGAATAATAAATCGGTATTACACCCCGGAGCAAGCTCTGGACCCGGCGGCGCTGCCGCCTGTTCCGCAGCAGAGCCTAAGGGTATTTGACCGATTTGCTCACTCCTCCTCGCAACCGATGTAGGGCAAGATGCTCGTCGCCCCGTGTAATAACCCGTAACAGGACAGGAAAAACGGCAGGACGTTAATACCATAACCGGTTGCGGTAATATTTGTTGCCTCAGTGTGATAAATATGTTAAAATAACTCTCTAGAATTATGGTAAAAGAAGTTGGGGCATCCTGAAAAAATTTTACGGGCGGCAGCGTCCCGGAAAGAAACGGATTTTAAATGAGTAACAGCACAAGAAGGATAATAAGTATAGCAGTCGCATTGGCGGTCATCGCAGGTTTGGTTTTTTTGGCGGTAAACCTGACGGCCAAGAAGCCGCATCTTGAATCAGAATTTATCGCCGAGCTTTACTCGGGGAAAATAAGCCGCGTCCATATCGAGTCGTATAATACGGCAAAGGTCCTTACGACGGAAGACGCCGACAAAAAAGCGTCAAAATTCCCCGGCAGCTACAACAGCTATTTTCTTTATATAGAAAACCGCACAGAATTCGCCCAGATATTAAAGAACTTCAACCAGGGGCTTGACGTCACGGGAAACCCGTCAAAAAGCGGGATTTACAAAAGGGGCACCGTTGATTCCGACGGGGACGGGGCTATGGACATCTTGCTGGACGAGTTCGGCTTTGCCGAATTTAACGGGACTTTTTCCAAAATATCTTACAGCATGGACAATCCGACGGCTGCGACCTTTGTGGACTATCTGCCGATGATTTTATCGGGGCTTGCGGTGGTGGCCGTGGTATTCTTTGTGTTCAAGGCAATGAGCGGCAGCAAAAAGCAGGAGATCAACTTTTCCAAGAGCAAGGCGCGCCTCAATGACAACGTAAAGGTCAAGTTTACAGACGTTGCGGGCGCGGAGGAGGAAAAGGAAGAGCTGGCCGAAATTGTTGAATTCTTAAAGAACCCTCAAAAATTCACGGAATTGGGCGCGCGTATACCCAAGGGCGTGCTGCTGGTCGGCTCTCCCGGCACGGGAAAGACGCTGTTTGCGAAGGCCGTTGCGGGCGAGGCGAACGTTCCGTTCTTTTCGATCAGCGGCAGCGACTTTGTCGAAATGTATGTCGGCGTCGGCGCATCGAGGGTGCGCGACCTGTTCGACCAGGCTAAAAAGAATATGCCCTGCATCCTGTTCATTGACGAGATCGACGCCGTCGGCCGCCAGCGCGGCACGGGAATGGGCGGCGGCCACGACGAGCGCGAACAGACGCTGAACCAGCTGCTCGTACAAATGGACGGATTCGAGACTAACGAAGGCATCATCATTATGGCGGCGACTAACCGCGCGGACATACTCGACCCCGCGCTTTTGCGCCCGGGACGCTTTGACCGGCAAATCTATATCCATGTTCCCGACGTACGCGGCCGCGAGCTTATATTTAAGGTCCATGCGCGCAACAAGCCCATGAGCCCCGACATCGACTTCAAAGTGCTTGCAAAGATCACCGCAGGGCTTACCGGCGCGGATATCGCCAACATCCTCAACGAGGCGGCTATACTTGCGGCGCGCGCCAACCGCAAGGTGATCATTATGGAGGACCTCAACGAGGGATTCAATAAGGCCACGATGGGCTTGAAAAAGAAGAGCCGGCTTGTGACCGAGTTTGATAAACGCATAACAGCCTATCACGAGGCCGGACATGCAATAGTCGCGGAAATACTGCCGCACGCCGACAAGGTGCACGAGGTCAGCATAATAGGGCGCGGGCCGGCGGCGGGCTATACGATGATGCGTCCGACGACTGACGATACGCATACGACGTATAACGAGCTTATGGACGGGATCGCCGTGCTTTTCGGCGGCAGGGCGGCCGAGGAGATCGTTATCAAGGATATCAGTACGGGGGCGCAGCACGATATAAAGGTTGCGACCGACACCGCGAAGAAGATGGTGACCGAGTACGGTATGAGCGGCGAGGTAGGCCCCATATTCCTGGGCGGCGGACAGGAGGTCTTTTTGGGGCGCGATTATCAAAGCACCCACAGCTACAGTGAAAAGCTGGCGGCGGTCATTGACGGAGAGATACGCAAGATCGTCGAGGGCAACCATCAGCGCGCTGTTACGATATTAAAGGAAAAGCGCGAGGTTTTGGACAAGATGGTACGGCTCCTTATAGAAAAGGAAACTATATATACCGAGCAGGTAAAAATGCTGATGAACGGCGACCCGCTTGAGGAAATAATCAAGAGCATTGACGCCGCCGACAAAATAAAAGCCGAGCTTACCAAAAAAAGAGACGCCGCCGGCGCCGACAAAAAATAACATAAACCGGCTGCTCCGGCAGTAAAAAAACGGAAGAGCATAAAAAACGCTTGACCCGACCTTAAAAAGCCCGTAAAATAGAAACACTGCGGAAAGACTTTAAGGACCGCTGTCTTTTCATCAGATCATACGCGCCGTACTGCCGCATTGATGAAAGGCGTTTAGGAGATATATACAAATGGCAAAAGCAAAAAAAACCGCGCTTGCGGCAGTACTGTCCGTACTGGCGCTGCTGATAGTCGCTGTAACGGTACTTTCCTTTATAAAGGTTGACGACGGCTTTAACGACAAAAAAGTAACGCCGTACCAGATACAGCTTGTAAAGGGCGGAAGATACATTTATACCATGCAGTGGGACACCGAACACGCGGTATTGAACGATAAAAGCGACAAGTTCGAAGAGTTTGTCGATGCGTATTACGGAATGACCTCCTACAGCATTATGATGGGCATTTTAGAGGGGAAATTTTATCCTCAGGCAAGGCTTACCGACGCGCTTACCGATGTGCTGGCCGATGTCAGGACTATCAGCGCCGAGTCCGGCCAATACCTGATATCGATAATATTTGACGAGAGCGAGGGGAAGGAGCAGCAGGCCGAAATAAAGGTCAAGAAAGGCACCAAGGACGACCCGATATCCGTTAAGATAGGCGATACGACCTACAACGAGGGCGACAAGGTCAGCTTTAAGTACAACAGCGTAGTCCTGATCGTCGATGAAAACAATTATATCAACGACCTTACGCTGTACGCTTTCGACCGCGCCATGCTGAACGACTCCGATTTTGTCGCCTACAAAATGACCGTAAAGGCAAACAGAATTAATCTGTTCAACCTGTGCAAGAAGATACTGCCGTAAAAACTGCGCGGCAGCATGCCATAAAGAAACGAAGAAAAAAAAGAACGGGGCTGTCTCACGGTAAAAAAAGTGAGATAGCCTCTTTTTTGTTGGGGAGGGATGTGGCGGAACGAAAAACGGATATAAAAGCGAAGAAAAGCTGTGTATTTTCGGCTGTGGATAAATAGTACTGTTGTTTTTTTGTTTGACAAAACTGAGGTGG
>JAVBLK010000014.1:0-103984 GCA_031553565.1 Eubacteriales bacterium | reverse complement strand
GATTTCCACCGCTTTGCTGATGTCGATCTTGCCGTCTTTTTCCGGCGTGTAGTTCAGCTCAGCCAGGGCCGAGTGGCCGGTACCCGCATTGTTCCAGCCGTTGGAGCTTTCTTCGGCCACCTTGTCCAGGCGCTCGACCATTTCCATCGACCAGCCGGGTTCCAGTTCGTTGAGCCACACAGCCAAGGTGGAACTCATGATGCCGCCGCCTACCAGCAGCACATCGACCTTTCGGGTTTCTGCAGCCTGGGCATTGAGCATAGCGATTGCCCACGCCAGACCGGCCAGCGCCAATGTTGGCTTGATGGTGATCTTCATAACCTCTCCCATGCCTCGTTGCCCTGCAAGACTCAGCCAAAGCTTAGCTGACGGTTAGGGTCGGGCATGGCTGGCGCAAACTGCTTGCAATCCATCAAATCTCAAAATACTGTATGAATATTCAGTATTGCGAGACAGCGCCATGCAACTCATCGCCAAACTCGGCATCCTGGCCGATGCCGCCAAGTACGACGCATCTTGCGCCAGCAGCGGCGCGCCCAAGCGTAACTCGCGCGGCGCTGACGGCCTGGGTGCTACCAATGGCATGGGTATCTGTCACAGCTACACCCCCGACGGCCGCTGCGTATCACTGCTCAAGGTACTGCTGACCAACTTCTGCCTGTATGACTGCCAGTACTGCGTCAACCGCCGCTCGTCCGACGTGCCGCGCGCCAGCCTTACGCCCGACGAGATCTGCGCGCTGGTCATCAGCTTTTACAAGCGCAACTATATCGAGGGGCTGTTCCTCTCCTCCGCGGTCGAGCATTCGCCAAACCGCACGATGGAGGCGCTTTGCGACACCGTCATAAAACTGCGGAAGGTCTACGGCTTCAACGGCTATATCCATTTAAAGGGCATCCCCAACGCCGACAACGCGCTTATAAAGCGCGCCGCGCATTACGTCGACCGGATGAGCATGAATATCGAGCTGCCCAGCGAGAGCAGCTTAAAACTCCTCGCGCCGCAAAAGACCAAGGAGTCGATCGTGTCGCCGATGCGGATGCTGGCGCGCTCGTACTTAGAGGAAAAGGAAAGCCGGATGAAAAAGACTATTATCCCCGCCGGGCAGACCACGCAGATGATAATCGGCGCATCGCCCGACCGCGACGGGACGATCATGCGCCTGACGCAGAACCTGTACCGGATTTTCGGGCTTAAGCGCGTCTATTACTCGGCCTATGTCCCCGTCGGCAATCCGAAAATGCTGCCTGCCGTCCCCGTCAATACCCTGCGCGAGCACCGTTTATATCAAGCCGACTGGCTGCTGCGGTTTTACGGGTTCGACATCGAGGAGCTGGTGCCCGCCGACAGCGACCTCCCGTCCGACATCGACCCCAAGTGCGCGTGGGCGCTGCACAATATCGGAAAATTCCCCGTCGAGATCAATACCGCGCCGCTTGAAGCGCTGTTGCGCGTGCCGGGCATAGGGATGCGCAGTGCGGAGCGTATCATGCGCGCAAGAAAGCACGCGCGCCTTACCTTCGAGGACCTTAAGCGTATGCGCGTGGTATTAAAGCGCGCCGTACATTTCATCACCTGCGGCGGAAAATATATGGGCTTGCCGCAAAAGCCGGAGGCCATAAGGCCGGCGCTGCAGCTGCCTATGTCGCAGCAGTGGGGCGCAAAACAGCTGGATATGTTCACACAGAGCACGACCGAGATCGCCGAAAGCGTGACCTACGGCGAAATATGAAACAGAATGGATAACAGTTTCATGCTCCAAAAACTTAACGGGGAGGCCGAAAAATATATCTACCGCTATGACGGCGGTATCGAGGGGTTTTTTACCGCCGTATTCGATATTTATGATTTGAGGCGGCGGCCTTATACGATAACTGCATCGGCGGAGGTACAGCCCGCCTTCGACACCGTTGTCATAGATGTGATCACCGATCCAAAAAAGGCGGCGCGTGTTGAAAAAGGCATAATAAAAAACATAGGACGCTTAGGGTTTGCGGGCGTTTTGCGGGTCTTTTCCGCAAGCTTTGCCTATAAAGACGATTCGATTTATGAGTTTCTGCAAGTGGTCTTCGCCCACGGCCAAAAGGCCGGGAGCATGCTTTCAGATCCGCGCGTGATAAAGTATAACGAGATAATGCAGAACGTCAACTACGAATGCCATCGCTTTAAGGGCTTTGTGCGCTTCCGGGAGATCAAGGGCGGCATAATGTACGCGCCCATCCGCCCGGACCACGATATCCTGGAATTTATCATGCCGCATTTTTGCGAAAGGTTCCACATCCAGAAATTTGCTATCTTTGACGTCGGCAGAAAAAAACTGGGCGCATTTGACGGCCGGGAATGGCGCGCGGGATACCTTGAGGACCTGCCGGAGATCGAGCTGACCGAAACCGAGGCCGATATGCAGCGCGTCTGGAAAATGTATTACGACACCGTGACTATAAAGGAGCGCGCCTCGGAAAAGCGCAGACGGGCGTTCCTGCCCGACCGCTACCGCGAGTTTATGCCCGAGATAAATAACGATATCAAATGAGAGTAGCTTCGCCACATTTGTAAAGTCGCGGCTTTTTATATTACTTACTGCGATTTTTCCTATAGCAAAAAAAATGGGCTGTCTCAAAAAGAGGCAGCCCTAAGGAACCGCTGAATAATTCGATATAATTTACAGCGGCGTCTTTTTTGCCTGAAAACGTCTTCTTTTTTTGCCAATAGTTCTACTATTTGCTGCAAAAACAAGCCGTTTTCATACTAAAAAATACTTGCTCTAAATTAACTTCATTTATTCATCGCTTACCTAAAGAGTATTTTACGGAAACGGCGCGTTATTCACCGGTTTTCTTATCTTTTTTCTTTCGGCAAAGCCGCAGCGTCGTCCATTTTATCGGCTTATCCAAAATCACCAGCGTGCCCGGCAGCACGAACATCATCAAAAAGTAAGATATCAGTGTTCCGACCCCAAGCAGCGTGCCGATGGATGTGACCGCAGGCGTCGAGCCGGTTATGCTTACGGTAAAGCCGACCATCGCAAGTATCAGCGCAGAAGTAGTGACGGCCCCCACCGACGACAGGAACGCTTTCTTTGCCGCCTCCTTCTTGCCCATAGTTTCACGGTTAGCCGTGTAATGCGAGGAAAGCAATATCCCGTAATCTATCGTGCAGCCCATCTGTACGCACCCTGCGATAAGATATCCAAGGAAAACCAGCGGGTTGCCTAAAAGGTACGGGATCGCCATATTGAACCAAATTGCCGCCTGGATCACGGCGCCCAATATCATGGTCAGCACCGCCGAGCGGAATGTGACCAGCAGTATCGCAAGGATGAATATAAGCGTCAGCCATGTTACGACCGAATAGTCCTTAGTATTGATACTTTTTATATCCTGCGTCGTTATAGTATCGCCCAGGATATAATATCCGCCTTCCGGTATTTCTCCGGCTATGATACGACGTATCTCATCGGCCACCTTAAAGGCGGTTTCGCCCTCTTCGGGCGTATTGACGGTCAAAATGATACGCGAATAGCTGTCGCTTTCGAATTGCCCGTCCATATACGCGGGCACTCCGCCCATTGTCTCCAGCAAAGATTTTGACTGCGCGCCGGCAACGTATTTTATCCCGTCCAATTCAAGCCCTAAAAGCTTCATCGTCAGCCCCAGCTCTTTTTGCGCGTGCTGTTCCGCCGTTTCGCCCGGCAGCTTTTCCAGCAATACTACCGCGCGGTTCTGGCTGCCGAATATCTCTTCGATCGCCGTTCTGTCCGCCTCAAGGACCGAGCCTTCGCCGCCTGCGGAAGCCATTTGCCCGTAAAAGAAATCGTTGCTGTTTTGCGCCAAATACGCCGGAACAATAAGCAATATAAGCAATATCGGCAGTACAAACCTCAGCTTTATTACAAAGCCGGCAAACCTGTCTTTAAGCGGCGGCTTCCCTATATTTATTCCGCCGCCCGTATCCCGCGCAGTATCTTTTGCCGCCGCGGTTGTGTCGTTTTGGGGAACGCTTGCCGTGACACTGCCGCCGTCGGGCGCACATCCGGCTGACGCGCCTGCATCCGGGCCCGCAACCTGCGCCGTATCTTTTGCAGCCCCTGCCGCCGGCTTTTTGCGGAACAGCGAAATGAAACTGCGGTGTTCCAGCCTTAAAACGGCTTTGTCGCATATGACCATTAAGCCCGGCATAAACAGGAACACGCTGATAAGGCTGAATATGATCCCCTTGCCCATGACAAGGCCCATATCCATACCTATGGTATAACTCATAAACAGCATTGCCGCAAAGCCCGCGATCGTGGTCAGCGAGCTTGCCGAAACCGGCGAAAGCGATTTTCTGACAGCCGCCTTCGCGCTGCTGACGGGGTCCAGCCCCGTCCTGCGCTGCGCCTTATAGCTGTGTAAAAGGAAGATGGAATAATCCATCGAGATCGCAAGCTGGAACAAGATAGCTATCGAATTCGTAAGGTACGCCACCGACCCCATCAGGAAATTCGTGCCCATATTCATCAGGATCGCCACCGCTATCGACGCAAGCAGGATCACGGGATCGAAAAAAGACGACGTGGCAAGGATCAATATCACTATAAGCGCCGGAACGATTATCATCAGCGCCGAGAGCAGCTCCGTCTTGATGGCGTTCTGCGTTTCAAAGGAGCCTGCCGCCGGGCCCGATATGTTGACCGTACCAAGTGCTTTTATCTCCTTGATGGCGGCAACCGTAGTCGCGTCGAACGCCGCGCCGGTAAACGTCACCTGATAATACGCCTTGCCCGACTTATAGAACTGGGAGATCGCCGATTGCATTTTGCCGAAATTTTCTAACATTTCCTGCGGTATCATAGCAAGATATTGGCTATACGACGGGTCGTTTTCAATAATGCCGAACACTATGGCAAGAAACGCTTCATCCGACAGCGGCGGCGTTCCATCCGGCATAATCATTTGCAGTTGCGGTTTGAATTCGTACAGCGCATCGTCCAGCCATAGAACGCCCGCAACGTTCTTTACTCTTTGGATCTCTTTTTTAAATTCCAGAGCGTCGTCCAGCGATCCGGCCTCCGTCATGACCGCGGCGGCGCCGGAATTTCCGAACTCGCCCTCCATCACCTCGACAGCCTTAGTCGTTTCAGCGTCCTTTGGGAGGTACTTTGTCATGTCGTAATTAACTTTTGTAAGCAGCGACATACCCGCGCCGGCAACGGCAAGAACCAAAAAAACTATAAGCAGTATCTTCCGTTTCCCTACCACAAAATCCGCAAACCTTTTCATTAACCAACCACCGCGATGACCGCCGCAAAAGAAGCGGCGTCCTATTTCCTTTTTTTTTAGAATCTAATAAAATCTCTGTCTTTTGGCTATGCGGCGGCGGAAACCCGCCAAATAAATAAATACCGCTTATAATACAAATAAATGATTTTGATATACAAATATAAATAATAATGATACTATTGTATTATTATATTACACAGATGTTCAATTTGCAAATATTATTTCCATACAATTTTTGCCGTTTTGTAAAACAATGCTTACAAAACGGTTTAAAATGTTGATTTTGCGGTAAAAAGGGGATAAAAATGAAGAATACTAAGACTGATAACCGTTCCAAATTCACACAGGGGATCATTAAAAACGCGCTTATAAAACTGATGAGCGGACAGCCGCTCAACAAGGTGACCGTTTCACAGCTTTGCGCAGCCGCCTCGGTCAACCGCGGCACCTTTTATAACCATTTCTACGATATTTACGACGTTTACGACAGTATCGAATCAGACCTGAAAAACGAGGTCGTTGAAAAGCTGAGCCGCACGAAAGCGTATGATTACAAAAATCCGTTCTTCCGCGAGATCATGTTTATGCTTTACCGGAACATCGATCTGGTGCGGATAATCCTTTTAAACAAAAACGACAGCAGCTTTTTGAATCAGATAATCTCTTATGTCTTGGACAAATATATAAAAGAGCTTCCCGAGCTTTACGGCGGCACCCCTGAAAAGATCGCGCAGATCTGCTCTTATATCGTAAACGGCTCGTTGGGGATCATATCCGACTGGGTCATGGGCGGCCTCAAACAGCCGCTTGACGAAATAGCCGCCTTTGTCGAAAACCTGAATAAGCTGATCATCAATACCCTGCCGAAAAAGTAGATTTTTTATGTCCTGGGAAAAACCGGCAAAAATTGCTTGCAAGATTTTCTACTGCGTTTTTTCCCAGGGTATAAAAACAGCCCCAAACTGTCACCTCGACAGTTTGGGGCTTGGTGCCCGAAGCCGGACTCGAACCGGCACGGCATTGCTGCCTCGGGATTTTAAGTCCCGTGCGTCTGCCATTCCGCCACTCGGGCATATAAGCTTTTTTTGCGTCCGGCGTAACGGATTTCAATAACGTCGCATCCGTTCCGCCATCGCATCTTAAAAAAAGAAACCGGCTAATCCTTAAAAAGGATGTCCGGTTCCTTCTTTTTTTTGGAGGCACCACCCAGATTTGAACTGGGGGTAAAGGCTTTGCAGGCCTCTGCCTTACCACTTGGCTATGGTGCCGCACTCAATTATCATATGCAAGTCCCGGAATAATAAGTGATATGATACAATAAAAAAGTTTTTTTGTCAAAAGATTAACCGGCGGTGTGCTGTATTTCTTTTGTATAGTAAATTCGCAAAGTAAGAGTCACAGTGACTTTTACTTTGCGAATTTACTATCTGGAAAATATTTGTAAATCTTTAAAAAAAGTTGTATAATACGTGCGTTGTGTGCGCATTATAAACGGCATCGCGCTTTCTTTTCGTGTGCATGGCTCCGGCTGATCATTAAGATATAGGACCGGAACAATGCCCGCCTTTTTTGTATGAACGGGGCTGAAAGCTTGTTTTATATTGCCTGTTTTGTTACGCATATTTCTTCCTTGATCCGGCAGCGCGACTACCCCGCCGGTCATCTAAATACGCTGCATCAAAAACGATATTTTTTTTAGGAGAATGATATTATGACAAAAACCGGAACAAAGACTGCCGCACCTGCGGTTAAGAAGGCTGCCGCAAAGCCTGCCGTAAAGAAATTTACGCTGACTATCGATATCGAGACGCCCGCGGGCTACAACGGCACCTACTGCTATGTGTGCGGCAATGCAAAAGAACTGGGCTGCTGGGATATCTCAAAAGCGAAGAGAGCCGACGTCGTAAACGGCAAGGCCGAGCTGAAGGTATCTTTAGACGCAGGTTCTTTTATCGAGTTCAAGGTCACCGCAAGCAATTCCTGGGTCACCGTGCAAAAGGGCGCGAATTACGAGGAACAGCAGAACAACTGGGTGCAGATGGACAGCGACAGGACCTATGATGTCAAGGTATGGCATTTCAGCACAATAATCTAATATGCCGAAAATGCAAATTTACCTGTACGCGCCGGTTTTTAGCCGGCGCTTTCTTTTTGCGCAAACGGCGTTTCCCGGTCTAATTTGCTTGTCATCAATGTACTTTTCTGTTATTATTAATGACACCGCACGGGGCTATAGCGCAGTTGGTAGCGCGCCTGAATGGCATTCAGGAGGCCAGGGGTTCAACTCCCCTTAGCTCCACCACAAAAACGGCCGCAAAAAGTTTTGCTTTTTGCGGCCGTTGCCATTTAAAAACGAGAATGATATTGACAATTATTTGTACAACCTTTATACTAAAAAACAATAACGGACTTAATAACGGGACTATAAAAACAAGGAGCGACAAATGGAAATCAACAAAAAAACACTGGGCATGATTTTAATTGCCGCTGTCGGCTTTTCTGCCGTTATGATTATTTATAATTGGGTAAACCTTTTAAGCTCCATTGTTTTGATAAAACCGCTGCTTAAAGCGTCTCCCTTTGAAATGGTCCCGGCCATTAACTATATAAAATGGACATCCTTGATCCTACTGCTCTTTTTAACAACAGCCGTCACAGGCGCCGTATTAACGCTTTTTTCCCGCGATAAAGCATTGAATATCATTGCACTCGCGCTGACCGGATTATTTATTATGCTAATCTTATTTTTTATTATCTTAGCGACAAAATATTGCTATAATGCCGACGGAAAAGTTGAAGAAACCGCAGCGGCAGCTATCACCGCCTTTCAGTCCGAAATAATGCTGATGCTTGCGTTTATGGTAGCCCCTTTCGCTTTGCAAATCATATACTTTAAAAAGTATTTTTATCGGCAAAAAAACGGCGCGCAAAAAAACAACGAACAGAAGACCAGCGATTATGAAACGCAGTTAACAAACGACGACAAGGAGATGAAACATAATGCTTAAAAAACCATTTATGTTTTTTAATTTAGTTTTAATTATGTGTTCCGCCATAGTATTTTCAGGCTGCGGCACAGTTTCCCCGTACGACGAAAGCACGAATTTTATGATTACCGATAGCTTTATGCAGGAATATTTTACATGTTACAGCTATTCTGTAAAAATACCATATGTTGAAAATATTTCCGATATTAAAATCACTTGTCAGCTATTAGACAGCAACGGCAGTGTACTTTTTGAGCGCGAAGACACGTACGATTCGAATACCGTAAATGAAGATCATTTTGATATATCATTTACGGGTTACACTAGACTTGATGCAGACAAAGGCAGGCCGGAAACGGTAAAGATATATGTTGAAGTTGCAACTTCAAAAGAATGGCTTTACGGACTTATCGGCGGGATTGCCGGCGGCTTGGCATTAACGGGTATTTTGATATACTTTATTATCAAAAAATCAAAGGAGCATAAGTGTAAAGCAGCGGTACAATAGCCTTGGTGCCCCTGCCTTGGTCAGAGGGGTTTTACTCGCTCCCGTCCCTAATAATATAATCTGAACACAATAAAAATCGCAAAAAATCAAAAATATATCGAAGTTGTCAAATCAAACCATTAAAGCTGTGGTCGACACCCTCGTCCCCTCGACCATCCCTGTCCCAGACAAGACTTTGATCAAGCAATTTGTCCGCCGAATTTACGACAGTATAAAGCAAGAAATGATTACCGATCAGAAAGAAACCGATGCTCTCCTTGAAGCCATATTCGGTGAGGTCAAAGACGAAATAGATAATTTGAAAATTAAAAAATCAAATGAGAATAACCATGATTAAATTAAAGAAGTTTTTAAAGTGGGTGACAGAAGCTGTCAAAAAAATTGGCGATGGTGCAGCTTATTGCTTCAATCTTTATGAAGATAAAAAAGCTTGGACTACTGCAACTTCCACTATGGATCTTACTTCCGGAATTTACTAACGAGCGGTAAAATAAATCTATACCCCAGGGCAAGATCTGGACCCGAACATTCATAAACAACGTTTTTGAATGTTTCATCCGCAGCAGAGCTTAAGGGGCATTTAACCGGCTTGCCCGCTCCTCCTCGCATCCGATGCAGGGCAAGTTGCTCGCCGCCCCGCGTAATAAATGGAGTTTGCTGAAAAAATTGACTTTTTATAGTGGAAAAGACTATAATATGTATAGCTATGCTGATGAAACGTTCAGGGGAAAAATTTAAGTCAGCTTGCCGGTGTCTACTGTTTGCGCTGCTTTTTTGCGCCGTATTTTTCCTTGCGCTTTTCTTTATTTATCAGATATCTGCGCTTAATCCGTCAACTAATAATGCATATGCCGCCGCACAAAACGCTGCGGCGCCCGACCCGAAAGCTTTCGATCCGGAAGAGAATACCGCCGGCGGCTTTGCGTACGGCAGCGGAGACGGGAAAACGGCGGAAACGGCTTTTTTGATTGCCACGCCCGAGCATTTGGACAATGTGCGCAGGCCGGAGTATTTGTCCGACCCGGAGCTTGTAAGCAATTGGGACTATGACGGGGCGAACGGATACGGTTTTTATTTTAAGCTGGTCGCGGATATCGACCTCGGAGATTTGATCCGAAGCAAATGGCCTGACCTTGGCTGGCTTCCCATCGGGAATTTTTCTGACTACAGCGATATTTTCTACGGCTATTTCGACGGAAACGGCAAAACGGTTTCCGGCCTTTGGCTCAACCGCCCGGATGAGGATTATGCGGGGCTTTTCGGCTGTGCCGACACCGCCGTTTTTTGCAATTTAAAAGTCGTATTGGCTCAGGAAGGAATTACAGGGAAATCATTCGCAGGCGGCATTGCGGGCGACCTGCTCGATTATACAAATATCAGGCGCGCTAAAATCGCCAATTGCTCTGTTACAGGGAGCCTTGCCCTTGCCCCGGCAAAGCATGTATACGACCCCTCGGAAGAGGACGGGCAGTCCGATTATCCATGTATCGGAGGGCTGGCGGGGCGCATTAAAAACGGAGGAATGATTTCCGGCTCGTATTTTGAAGGAAAACTGGCGGACTCGGGTTCCGGAAAAGACAGGATCGGAGGGCTGGCCGGGCAAATCAATTCCGGGAAAGCGGAAAACAGCTACGCAAAAACAGAGATCACGTTAAACGGCGCAGGCGCAAAGACAACCGGCGCGGGCGGGTTGTTCGGCATCGCTTACGAAGGAGCTGTGATGGAAAACTGCTATGCCGAGACCCGCTGCGCAGACAAGGCGGCGGCATTTAAGGGCCGGGGCAACACAGGAGCAGATGTCGCGTCGGACGGAACGATTTCCACCTGCTATTATAATAAGACATTGAACACGTCCGGCCTCGATATTCTGAACGGTACAAATTATACAGGCGGTACGAAAGGCCTTACTTCGGGCGAAATGAAATTGTCCGGAAGTTATGCGGGCTTTGACTTTGAAACCGTATGGGACATTAACGAGGGCAAAAACACTCCGGAGCTGCAATATTTTTTGGATGGATTATATCCAAAGCCTTCTTCCCCCCTTAGCCCGTGGGCGATCGCGGGAATAGCGTTAGGCGGCGCGGCAGCGCTGTTTATCGCCGTATTCGCCGTCTATTGGTTCGGCGTTAAAAGACGCACTTTCGCAAGCCTTGGCGCGGCGATCCAAAGGCCGTTTATAAAGACGGTCGTGGAGGAAAAAACCGTAACTGTTGAAAAGCCTGTTTTTATAGATACGCATGCGCCCGCGGTTCCGTTCCCCGATACGCTGACAGAGCGCGAACACGAGGTCGCCGTCCTGCTGCTTAAGGGCAAAGCGCGCAAGGAGATCCAGTCCGGGCTCTATATTACTGAGGCCACGGTAAAGAAGCATATCGCGCATATCTATGAAAAAACCGGCTGCACAAGCCGCGCGGAATTCTCGGCCAAATTTCACGGCAACAACTGACAACAAAAACCCGCCGTACCGCCAAAATATATTTTCATTGTTTCGTTAAGGCTCCGGTAAAAAAAACGGGGCCTTTTTTGCGCCGTTTTTATCCGAAAGCGCAAAAGATTATCCGAACGGATAATTGAAATCGCCTGTTTTCTGCCTTAAAATGTCTGTATATAGGTTTGTACTCCGGTCAAGCCGGGAGTCAGCGGAGAAATTTTAAATGATGAAGCAAACGGTGTTCCGTCAAAACATCGACCCCGACACCGGGCAGCCGGTATTCCCTGAAACCTTATCCCCCGCCGAGGTACAGGTAGCCTTCGAGCTGCTGACCGGGGAAAAGCGGCAGACGATCGCCGACCGGCTGCAGATATCCGTCAGTACCGTCAAAAAGCATACGGACAGGATATACAAAAAAACCGGCTGCGGCACCCGCCCGGAATTTCTGGCAAAGTTTTTAAGGAAACAGTGAATCCGAATTAATCAGCGGTTCCTTAGGCGCAAACCAAAAACTACAAGATAAGTAATCTATTAAAAGAGGGAGAATTATGAAATTTGATTTCTTAAAGAAAATCAGCAAAAAGACGTGGATCATCATCGGCGCAAGTTTAGCTGCGGTCATCCTGACGCTCTCGATCGTATTGCCCGTCACTCTTACGCCGAAAAAGTTTACCGTGTCTTTCGACACGCACGGCGGCAGCGCTATCGAAAGCCAGACCGTCAAGGACGGCAAAAATGCAATGCGTCCGGCGGATGACCCTACAAAACCGGAGCTTGCATTCACAGGCTGGTACATATCGGAAACAGGCGGCGCGGAGTTCGACTTCGATGCCCCCATTGCAGCGGACACAACTGTACACGCGCAGTGGTCGGATTACACGATATCGCCCGCAGCGGCCGGTATTACGTACGGGCAGACGCTGTCCGAAAGCCTGATTTCACCCGCTTACGCCGTATTAGCGTCCGACAACGCAACGCAGGTGCCGGGCGTCTGGTCATGGGCAAACGCAAGCGCAAAGCCCGGCGCGGGCAGCCAGACGTATCAAGCGGCATTTACACCCGCAGATACAAACCTTGCCGCGCGGAATTTCAATATCGCCGTCGCAGTTGCGCAGAAAGAGCTTACCTTGATCACCGGCATAACGGCATATGATAAAGTCTATAACGGCACGGCGGAGGCAGCCCTAAACCTGAGCGCGGCAACGTCCCCGCAGCTTGTACCGGGCGATACGCTGCTGCTCTCGGGCGGAACGGGAACCTTTGCAGATAAAAACGTTGGAACAAATAAGGCCGTAACCTATACGTCAGGCAGCATTTCACTTTCAGGCGCGTGCGCGCTCAACTATACCGTTAATTTCCCTCAAGACCAGACGACAACGGCAAATATTTCGCCGCTCTTGCTAGTCGTTTCCGCGCCGAACCTGGTCAAAACAAAAACCTATGACGCAAAACTGACTGCAAATGTCACAGCGGGAACGCCCGCAAATTTGATACCCGGCGATAACGTCAATGTTTCCGCCGCAGCGGTTTATTCGTCCGCCAATGTAGGAACCGGCAAGACAATAACGGTAAGCTATTCTATTTCCGGCACAAGCGCAGGCAATTATACAGCGCCTATAAACAATGTTTACACTGACGGCGCAATCAATTATGCGACGCCTGCAGTCGTGAGTAATCCGACGGCAGCCGCAATGACCTACGGCGACGCAGTTCAAAACAGCCTGCTTTCCGGCGGCTCATCAAGCGTTCCGGGTGTTTTCGCCTTTGTTACTCCGGGCGTCATACTGACATCAGGCACCAAAACCTGCCCGATCGTATTTATACCGACGGATACGACCAATTATGCGACCGTCACCGACGAAAATTTTTCTGTAGTTGTAAATCCAAAAGCAGTCACGGTAAGCCCTACGGCGGGACAGTTTAAGATATACGGCAGCAGCGATCCGGCTTTTGCCTTTACCAATACGTCGCTTGTCGGCGCAGAAACGCTTTCGGGTGCGCTCTCAAGAGAAGCGGGTGAAAGCGTTAAGGCGGGCAACTATGCATATGGTATAGGTTCCTTGCAAACCGCCAATCCCAATTATGCCGTCACACTTAATCCCGGCACATTTGAAATCAAGAAAAAAACCATAACGGGGATAACAGGTTTTACAGCATCAAAAGTATATGACGGAAGCGTTACAGCGACGTTAACCGGTACGCCCTCCTTCACCGGTATAGTCGGCGGAGATACTCTGACGATCACGGGCGGTACGGCTGCTTACACCGACAAAAATGCCGGAACCGGCAACAAAACCGTAATATACTCCGGCTACACGATCGGCGGAGAATCTCTGGGCAACTATGATATTGCCGCAGTGCAGTCAATTGCCGGCTGCACCATCTCAAAAAAAGCCATAACCGCAATAACAGGACTTGCGGCAATTAACAAAACCTACGACGGCGGCACAGCGGCGCAAATAGTTACTTCCGGTCTTACCCTTACGGGAATAATAGGCACCGACGAGGTTTCGCTTACCGGCGGCGTTGGGAATTTTGATGATAAAAACGTTGCCGCAGGCAAAACCGTAACGTATACCGGGTATTCACTTGCAGGAGCCGCGGCGGGCAATTATACGCTGAATATTGCGGTAAACCCGACAGCGGCTGCGGATATCACGGCGCTGCAGCTTACGATCGCCGACCCGTCACTTAGCAAAACAAAAACCTACGATGCCTTGACGGCCGCCGCGGTCACTGCCGGCAGCCTTACAAACCTGATATCCGGCGACGCGGTAAGCATAGCCGCCTCCGCGGTTTACGATAATAAAAACGCGGGGACGGGAAAAACTATAACCGTGACATATTTGATGTCGGGAGCACACGCGGGCAACTACATCAAGCCGGTCGATAAGATATACAGCGACGGCGCGATCGATAAGGCCGGCATTACGGCGATATCGGGAATGAATCTGCAAAACAAAACATACGACGGAAATACCGCGGCGCAGCTGCTCCCGAGCTTTCGGCCCGAGTTCGCGGGGATGGCGGCGGGCGACAGCCTGACGCTTGCGTCGTATGAGGCGAACTTTTCCGATAAAAACGTGGGGATTTCAAAAACGGTCACATTCACCGGGATCGTGTTTGGCGGCGAAGACGCCGACAACTACCGCCTTGACCTGGCCGCTGCACTCACGTCGACTGCAAGCATATTTAAAAAAGTGATATTCTCGATCGACGGCATAGTTATTCCCTCTAGGCAATATGACGGGACGGCGGACGCAGTGCTTGACATTTCCCAAGCGGAAGGCTCTGATGCGGTAGCGGGCGATACGTTCACATTTGCGGGCGGCATGGGCTTGTTCGCCGACAAAAACATCGGGCTCGGGAAAACGGTCACATTCGTCCAAGGCAGCATAACGCTTACCGGCGTCAGCGATATAAATTACGAGATCGCGGTTTATCTGCTGATCAATAACGGTGCTGCGCTGACGGCGGACATAACGGCAAGGGAAATCACCGCGATAACGGGCTTGACGGCCTCGAAAACTTATAACGGGCAGAGAGAGGGATGGGAGACTATCAACACGGTCACGGGCGCGGACCTTGCCGGGAATATCGACGGTTCCAACCTGTCTGCGTCCGCAAGCGACGTTCTATATGCCGATATGAATGTCGGGACCGGAAAAACCGTGACGTTCTCGGGCCTGAGCCTTTCCGGGCCCGCCGCAGCAAATTACACAATCGTGCCGGAAGAGGTTACTTTAAACAGCGGAGAGATTACTGCGGCGATGGTCGCTTTAGTTTCTACCAGCATTTCCAGCCTGCAGGCTGACCCGTTTGGTGCGCCTGTAGTCTTTACCTTCAACATCGACGGTCTTAAAGAGGCCGACGGCCTGCCGGATTCCGCCCTTGGCGTAAGCGGCAACGTTAAGTACGCCCAAACGCCGACAGCTGTTTACGGCAACCGCATGTTCACTGTAACCGTGACCTTCAGCCCCGAAAAAACGTCCGGCTCCGACTCCGCTTTTATATTTACCATAACGGGTCTTCCGGCGGGCGGCAATTATCTTACGTCCGGCAGTCAGACTTTGACCGCGGTCATACATGGTACTCCGGATAATCCGATTCTGGTCACGCAGTCGAACTTCGCGGCGTTCAATACCTATGCAAACACAACGGACGGGCTTTCCAGGCATTACCGCCTTACTGAGGACGTAGACTTTACGGGCATCGATACGGACTCCGACTCCGCCAACGGCAACTGGACGCCGATCGGCAGTTATGATACCAGCTTAACGCTTTCCAGACCTTTTACCGGATGCTTTGACGGTTCATTCAAGACGGTTTCGGGTATCAGGGTAAATCTGCCGTCAGCCGACAACATAGGATTTTTCGGTCATATGTCGCGCGGCGCGACAGTTAAGAACCTAAGTCTTGACAACTGCTCGATAACAGGCAAGAATTATGTTGGCGGCATAGTAG
Source organism: Eubacteriales bacterium (assembly GCA_031553565.1). Taxonomy (GTDB): domain Bacteria; phylum Bacillota; class Clostridia; order Christensenellales; family DUVY01; genus JAVBLK01. Next base: position 88,333 of record JAVBLK010000014.1, on the reverse strand, counting down.
GTAATTTGGACAGCTCGGCAGCGGGACCTGTCCATTACCAAACACTTGTTGAACGCTGTTCCGTCAGCGGCGCAGTTTCCGGGGCCGTTGATGTCGGAGGGATAGCCGGCAAGGCAAATTATGGTGCATGGATAATCAGGGACTGCTCGACCTCATGCTCTGTTTACACATCCAGCTACGCGGCAGGCGGAATAGTCGGATACGCGTACGGCAACACCGGATACGCCGCGCTGATATCTGATTGCAGTTCGTCCGGGAATATAACCGGGCAATACACAATAGGGGGCATCGTCGGTGAAGCCCATAACAATATTACTGTAAAATACTGCTATTCTTCCGGCAGCATTGCCGCTTCAAGCAACACTGCGGGCGGTATCGCCGGTTCTTCCGGCACTCAGAGCGGCGTATCTATAACAAACTGTGTCGCGCTGTGTTCTGCCGTATCGGTCGGCGGGACGCCCCCGGGTCTGCAGGTGGGTAAGATCATCGGCAATAAATATACAACGGCATTTTCAAACTGCTATTACCGTGCCGACATAAATTGCGTAAGTCAAGGCAACAGCTATGACGGGCAGAGCGCGCCTGTCGCGTCTGTCACAACGCAGGCGTGGTGGACGAACGCCGCCAACTGGGACGCTGCGGCGTGGGATTTCTACGAGGCGGACACCAACCCGGCCGGCATTTGGAAGTGGGACAGCACAAACAGCCGCCCGATTTTAGCATGGCAGGTGTAGTTTTTATGGAAACAATGAATAAATAAGGGCGAAATCATCAAAAACACCGCGTTTTCCAACCGAAACCGGAGGTCACTGAAAAAGCCGCAATTATTTTTGCGGCTTTTTCTGTGACCCCATCTATTCAGCGTTTCCTTTATTTACGGGCTGCTTTTTTCTTTTTGTAGATTACCAGCAGCAGTGCCCCGGCAAGAAGGATGGCCGCGCCGCCCGCCGCGATGATCCACCAGTATTGAAAGCCGCCGCCCTGTATGTCCATGACCTCCAGTTGTTCCGCGCCGTCGATCGTTTCGGCAGTTATAATATACTCCGACATGGTATTATTTTTATAGGTGACGACGCCGCCTTCGCCTACTTTGAGATTGGCCGCGACCTGAAGGAATTTCCCCGAGGCGGCCTCATATTTATAGACATTGACTTTCGCGCCCCGGGCGATATCGGTCTGAACGCTGAAGGTTGCCATTCCGGGCAGCGCGCCGTGATGGTTAAAGCCGTACGTATACCCTGCCCCGCCGACTGCCGCAAGCATTTCGGCTCTGTGCTGCGCGCCGGTGACGCCGATATTGAATACGTCATATTCCGCCGCACCTTGAATGTCCTTTCCGTTAAAGGTGACCGCCACGCCCTGCTGGTTAAAGGTCAGCGATATGTTTTTGCCCTCGATCGCCGTGAAATATTTCCCCGTCAGCATGGAGCCGGTAGAACTATCCAGCTTAACGTTATAGGAGCCGCGCGCGGCGCCGTTGAGCTTTTCTACCAGGCTGCCGTATTCCAGCGAGGTGTAACCCTCGTATGCCGGGCCGGACTTATAGTTGTAAATATCCTCTAAAAGCGCCTGTGCCGAGAGCTCCCTCCCGTCGAAGAAATTCCCGTTTTCGTAGGCGTAGATCGTATTCTTCCATTGATCCGTAAGCTTTGCGATATCCGCCTGCGACAGCTTGACCGGATCCATGTAGTGGTAATTGTCGCATGCCGGCGTCTCGTCCAATACCTGCCAGCCGGTTGTCGCCCCCTCGATCTTAAGGCTGATATATGTGTCCCACCGCACAAACCGCGCGCCGTTGACGGTATAACGGTCAAGGGTGTACACGTCGTCCTCGTGGTCGCAGGTCACGGTAATGTCCGTAAGCGGCGCGGCAAGAGCCTGAGGCTGCGCTGTTTGGCCGGCGTCCTGCCCGATAAAGCTTTCACCGGGGTCGCCGTCATATAAGATCAGCGTGACAAGCTGTTCACAGGGTTCGGACAGGGCATTGCCTTTTTTGGGGTCGATGCCGTCCGGCCCGATGAGCGCCGGCCGTTCCTCTACCCGGACGATGAAATTATATTCGCCCGGGGCCATAAACGCTCTGACGGCAATACGCCCCGAAGCGTTGATACTTATGCCGGCGGGTATTTGGGTTTGGCCCGGCGCGGGCTTCAGGCTGTATGTAAAGGGAGGATAACCGTTTGCCGTCACCTGAAAGCCGCCGTCTCTTTCGTACGGCAGCTTTATTACCGCCGCGCTGGTGATACGCACGGGGTTGGGATGCGGCTGCCATACCCATTCCACTGTAACACGCTGTTTAAGGAGCGTGGTGCCGGTGGCGTTGCCGTATTCGTCAAGCTGCGGTGTCAGCGTAATCGTTTTTTTGTCGGGCTGGATGATGGGCATGCCCGCCTTTTTCCCGACATACGGTGTATCGAAGACATATTTCATATATGCCCTGTCCGCAACGTCCTGCGTAGAAAAACCCCATAACAGGTATTGCCCGATATCGGCCTCGGTTACGGCGCGCTTGCCCAAGGGGTTCTGGATATAGATATACTCGTCGTATTGCATCCTGTCAACGATCCGGTCGCCGTCGTAGATTTTTTCATAGGAATCCGGCACCTCTTCCAGCACCCGGACGAAACTGAATTGTGCGGAAGCCTGGAAACCATAGATTTTCTGCGTAATGATTGCGCCGTAAATATCCAATGTGATATTGATACCGGCGCCGGGCGGGACCGGTATGGCAGGATCCATATGCGCGAACACATTGACCGGGGAGGGCTGGATATTTACGTGCCCTGCTTTTAACGGGTTTCTGGTATCGAAATATCCGAATCTGTCGGTAGTTGTCCTGGTCGTCCCGCCGGAAACGCTCCCGATGAAAGGCTCGGCGACAACGGTCTTATTGTCGTAATACGCCCATTCGTACAGCTCCTCAGGTTCAGCGGTAAAGCGGTTGGCGCTCCAGTTTATGACCCGCTTGGGCATGACCTGGCCTACGACATAATCATTGAAATAGTCGCCGTAGGAGACGGTGGAACGGTCAAACGGCAGTATTGCCTTGGCGGGCCCGCCGTACAGCCAGCTGCCGCCGCTGCTCTTAAATTCGATATATGCGGTCTCGCCGTTCTTGATGATGCCGTCCTTTTCCTGGAAGAATTCGCCTTCCGCATTGGTCTTGGCGTATCCCGAGGCGGGATAATACCGCACCTTGCCGGCGTACTGGCTGCGGTTTTGGATCGTGAACACACTGCTCAGGTAGTCCGGCACCACCCAGATCCGGTAATCCAGCCCCTCTGCGGGCAGATACGGCTCACCGGCTTTTGCCGGCTCCTCTTCTATGGTTCCGCCCACCCGCCCCGGCATGATATAGGTTTCTAGAAATTCCACCTTATATCCTTTCGTATCGGGCTGCTGCTTTTTAAAAAGCGTGGGCATATAGTTGATAAGGTTAAAGGTCTTTCCGAGTATTTTTATGTAGACGTTGAACAGGGCGTACACCTCGATATCCAGCATCGTATTGTCCACCTGGACCTTGACGCCCGCGCCCAGCAGTACGCCCGCACCCACAAGGTCAAAGCCGAACAGCTCGATGTCCAGCATAGGGCCAAATTTCAGGCATGCCTCCAGCTTGCCGTTTAACGACACGTCGCCGTCAGTCAGGACGGTTTTATCGAAGATGGGCTTGAAGCTGGTGGGCAGGTACAGGAAGGTGCTGCCCTGTATGCCCATAGTAAGGGAGGTGTATTCGCGCGCCTTGATTTCCAGCCTGAACGTGCCGTCAATATTGACGATAAGAAACAGGCCGCCGTGCACGCTGCCTATGCCGAAAGGGATACTGATGCCGATAAGCGGCACCATTATTTCTTCCTTGATTTCGGCATCGAGTTCGACTGTCAAATACGCTTCCTGATCTGCGGTGACGGCGATGCGGTAGCCGTCCATCCAGGTATATTTGCCGTCCAGCTCTATTTTTCCTATGCCCAGGCCGCCGTTAAAGGTCAGTGTAATGGTGGAATTCCCCACCTTTCCTTCCAGTTTCTCGTCTTTGAACTGCAATGCGATGAGAGGGCTGCCTTCCTTGTTGATGTATTTAAAGTCTTTATCCTCATCTGTGACCGCCAATGGTTTTACCGCCAAAGGCCTTACCATTGCGTGATATGCCTCGTCAGATACGAGGCTCCTTTCCACGTTGGGCGCAAAACCTGTAATATTGCCGTTAGTAAGCGTAACTGTTTGCTCCGGCAGCGTAAAGTTATCAAGGACCTCGTGCAGCTCGGGCTTTGCTACGGCGTATTTATTGAGGAGAGGAGCAACCTGCGTGGCCAGCGCGGGATCAGCGGCATATTCCCCAGTCATCCTGGTTTCGGAAACGACCTTAAAAGCGGTGCCCGAGGCTTCGTCCACCATGACCGTACCGCTTTCCACCGCCTGCCCGTGTGTGCCGCCGCCCGCCGCAGTTTCTAAAAGCTGCTTATCTATGTAGCCGCCCCGCTCGATGATTTTGCTCGGCTTATATTTCTGCGCCGTTCCGCCCGACAGAAGCTGCCCGGCTGAGGCGATGTTATCCATCACGCCGCCTTCGATCCTCACCACTCCTTCGGCAAGGTCGTAATCTATGCCGGAAAACTGTGCCGGGGCGTCGGCCCGCGCTGACCAATCTGCGCTAGCAGGCAGAAAATCATATTCAAGGTTCATACGCTGACCGCTCTTGCCGGAAAGCGATTCGACAGTCCGCACGGAAGTGTCGGGCATTTCCGCCCCCGTGGCGCTTGTACGGGAAGCAAAGTCTATGTTCCCGGCAACCGGCGCGAAAACGGACGTCAATAAACACAGGATAATCAGGATCGGTACAAATTTTTTCATAGATCCCCCAAAAAATGAATTTATTATATATTATATAGCTTACGGTAAGAAAAAGATATGCTTAAAGTGACCTTAAATAGTCATAAAAATGCTTTTCAGCCGTTATTTTCTTTCAGGTATTTACCCCGGTATCGGGAGGGCGTCATACCCGTTTCTTTCTTGAACAGCCTGGCGTAATACCCGTGGTATTCAATGCCGCAGCTGCTGAAAGCGTTTTCTATGCTTGAGTCTGCATTAAGCAGATGCTCTTTGAGCCTTTCCATTTTGACGGATATATAGTATTCGTGCGGCGTTTTCCCGACATAGGTTTTAAAAAGCCGCGTGAAGTGCGACTTACTTAAACCGACGGCGCCGGCGACCGCGGCCGCATTGAATTCATCGATCCAATGCGCCTCGATGTATTTTTTTGCGGCGGTGACTTCGCTGCGCTCGGACGTTTTCTTTTTTATATTATAGATAAAGATGACGCACACCACCCTATCAGTGCCGTCTTTGAGCGGGAAGCCGGATATGTCCATAAAGCACGACTCGACAGAATCCGAAAAAACGCCGTTGTGATTTTTGACAAAGTGGACAGGCGCGGGTATATCGGCGATAAAATCCGACTCGGATGCGCCGGCGAACAATGCTTTGACTCTGCCGGTGAGGCCGTATTTCTCTATCAGCGGCAGATTGAAAATATTTACGCGGCCTACGACAAATGCCGAAAAAGGCACGCGGAACTCGCGCAGGAACGCCTGGTTTGATAACATCAGAACACCGTCCGGCGCGTAAAACTCCATCGGATACGGAAACGCATCGACAAACTTCCGGAACAACTCCGGGTTTTCCATAAGGCTCCGCATCTCTTCCTGTATGGCTTTGGGGCTCATCAGCCTTTCCCCTCCCTTCGGTTTTCCGCTTGCCTTTATTATATCGTATTAGCAAAAAATGTCAATAATCTTTTTGTTTTGCAATTCTTCACATTTTGTAATATAATGGGATCAAAGCGCACGCACGCTCAAAGAAAAATGTCCTTAGAATTAAGGAAACGCAGGGTAAAAAATGATGAGAAAGCTGTATTTAACCGTATGCTTCCTTTTGTTTGCCGTATGTTTTTCGCCGGCACGTATTTGTCCGCTGCCCGCAGCTGCGGCTGAAGGCCGGGACCTTTCCGCTATCATAAGCGGGTCAGAGGAGGACGCCGTCGTTGACCTTGACGGCGAATATTATATCTCCGCCCCCGTCGCTATTACCAAGAACCTCACTTTGCAAAGGTCTGAAACCGCACAGAAGGCGGAGATCCGGCTGGCGGAAGAATTCACGGGAAGGCATTTTACCGTTGCCTCCGGCGTCACCGTAAAATTTGAGGGGCTGACCTTTACCGGACACAACGACACTGAAAAAAATGGCGGCGGAATACAGGCCGACAGCGCGCATCTGAGAATAAAAAACTGTGTTTTTTCGGGCAATGCGGCCGAAAGGGGCGGCGCGATTTTTGCACAGCAAAGATTCAGCATCGAAACGGACGGCTGCATATTTGAAAACAATACCGCTTCGTACGGGGGCGCGATCTCTGCCGGACTTAAAAAAGCCAAGGATGCGTCGCCGATAGCCATAAGATCCACAGTGTTTACGGGAAACAGCGCGGAAACAGACGGCGGCGCCCTTTATATCACTACAAATTGCGTTTTCAGCGCCGAAGACTGCCGCTTTGAGTGGAATTCGGCCTTGTACGGCGGCGGCGCGTCGCTGGCAGGCCTTACAAGAAGCATAAGCTTAACCGGTTGCGCTTTTTTTGATAACGCGGCGCAGGCGAACGGCGGCGGATTGTATATGACCTCGTGCGCAGGGAGCCTTTTAACCGGCTGCGCTTTTACAAAAAACACCGCGTTCAGCGGCGGCGGCGCTGCCGTCAACAAAAACACCGATATTCTGCAAATCAATGATACCGTATTCAAGGATAACGCAGTCTTTCAGGACGGCGGCGGCATATTCCTTTACGGCGACGGCTCGATGAACGTAGAAAACAGCTTATTCACCGGAAATAAGGCTTACAGTACGGAGAATATGGAGTTGCCGATGCACGGCGGCGGGATATGTATCAACGGCATGGGCGAATATACCGTAAGCCGTACCGCCTTTGTCGGGAATGAAGCTATGCATGACGGCGGCGGCATATATTTAAGCGCGAACGAGACCGAAAATGATTGCAGCTTTGTGGCGGACAGCTGCGTCTTTTATGAAAATATTGCCGGAGCGACCGGCGGCGGGGTTTATTTCTGCCACTTCCCCTATACCCCGTCGGCAGCGATCATAATAAGCTCTACCTTTGTCCTCAATACGATGAGAGGGACGCACGGTGATACTGCGGGAGCGGCCGTTTACGGCGGCGAGGACTCGGTCGGGCTGTTCGGGAACCTGTTCTGCCGGAACTTAAGGCAGGACGTGGTTTTGGGCGTCGAATCGATAGCAAAATATCCGCGGCAGGTCATGTCGGACAACCTGATCGAAAACGACGCGGCAAAAGTCTTCCGTTACACGAATGACAATAAGCCTGTACTCAGCGAAGGAAAGGAATTACGGATCCTGCCGGGCGGGCTTGCGCATAACAAAATTCCAGAGAGCAATTATACCGGCTGGCAATTTAAAGGTACGGCGGTACTCCCGGCGCAAAAGGATATCTCCGGCAATCCGAGAGTCTGGGGCGCGGCTATGGATTACGGCGCATGCGAAACGCTTAGGATCCCCGTAAGCTTTATATCGGACGGTACGACGGTAGAGACGCATGATACCGAGGAAGGCGCGTGTGCCCCCGGCGCCGGCCCTTTGGTTAAGGCCGGGCACAGCTTTCGCGGATGGTACATCTCGGAAACGTGCGGCGACGAGGACGCCTTCAGCTTTGACACCCCCGTAACATCGATCGTATCCCTTTACGCCAAATGGGAAATCAACCGTTATACGGTTACGTTCCACACCGGCGGCGGCAGTGCGGCCGGACCGCTGCAGGTCGTATATGCCGAGATACCGCCCGCCGTTCCCGACCCCGAAAAGAACGGTTACAAATTCGCGGGCTGGTATTATGACGCCGGGTTTAAGCAGGAATATGACAGCGGCGCCGCCATAACGGACGATCTCAATTTACATGCGAAATGGGAAAAGCAAGGCTTATCCGGCCGGGCAGCGGCGATCCTTACCTCCGCCGCCGTTGCCTTATCGGCGTTTGCCGTTATAGCTGCCGTTTTCATTATTAAAAAGCGCAGGCCCGCTGCGCATATACCTGAAACAGCCGGCGGATTTTCGGCCGCCGCCATGGAAACCTCAACGCCCGTATGCCGCGACGAGCTTTTGGCCGGGCTTTCTATGCGTGAGCGCGAGGTGCTGAAACTGCTGTTTGAAGGCAGATCAGCCAAGGAAATAGCTTCCTCTCTTTCCATAGCGTTCGACACCGCAAGAAATCATGTAAAGAACATATATAAAAAGCTGGATGTCAACAGCAGGACGGAGCTCTTTATCAAGTATAACGGCAAATCTTAAGGCACGCCGTTTTCCGTGTATTATCCATTGGCATAAGCATTGATATAGCCCAAAAATGACGCAAACGCGTCATTTTTTTTGCGCCGTTTTTCGGGTATGATATTGAATAGGCTTAAGGAACCGCTGAATAATTCGATTAAATTTATAACCGCGTCTTTTTTGCCTGAAAACGTCTTCTTTTTTTGCAAATAGTTCTACTATTTACTGCAAAAACAAGCCGTTTTCATACTGAAAAATACTTGCTCTAAATTTACCTCATTTATTCATTGTTTCCTTAATATCTATTAACCTATTTTAAGGAGTAACAAAATGAAAAAGTTTGTTCTGTGTTTACTGGCTCTCGTGACGGTATTCGCCTTTACGGCATGCGGCGGAAATGACGGCGACAACAACGGCGGCAACAATAACGGCTCCGACAAGAATTACACGGCTACCGTGACCCCGCCGGCCGGATGGACTGTCGTTGCGGCAACATACCCTCTTATCCAATACGGAAACGATGACGCCGACGGCTTCTGGATACGCAAGCCGACTAAAGGGAGCGACACGGCGGCTGAGGCGGCTTCCTACAAAACCACCGAGTCAAAGAGTACAAGCGTGGAGTTTGTATGGGAAGCGGTCAAGGACGTTACGGTCAATACATACGCCGCTAAAAACCTCACATATACCGCGACTGTATCAGGTATTATTCTGAAGTATGCGGTATATTTCGTGGCGCATGACGGCAATATCTTTATTATCGTATGCCAGACCCAGAAATCCAAATATGACGGTATCAAAGCTGACTTTGACGCGTTTTTGGCTTCATTTACTATCAAAGAAGCATAATGCGCGATAAGGCCTTTTAATTTGCAGAGAAAGCTCATGAAAAAAAATGTTATATTTCTAATACTTTTACTTGCTATTGCGGCAAGCCTGTTTGCCTGCCCCTCTGAAAAGCCGCCCGAAATTTACACTATCACATACCGGCTTGACGGCGGTACCAACAACGCCGCCAATCCGGACACCTATACTTCGGAGTCTGAAACAATTACGCTTAAAGATCCGGTAAAGGCCGGTCACACATTCGCGGGCTGGGCCGAGGGCAGCACGATCCCCGCGGGCAGCGCCGGCAACAAGACGTTCACCGCGCAGTGGGCCGCCGCCATAAAAAAAGCCACGGTCACCTATGATTACCAAAAAGCGGATCAAAACGCGCCCGCGTCGATCAGCGTGACCTATGGACAAAGCTATACGCTTGCCGTGCCCGTAAGGGCCGGATACACGTTCGACGGCTGGTACGGCGCCGCCGGCGGCAACGGCGTAAAATACACTGGCCCGGACGCCGTATCACTTAGCGCATGGCAAGAGGACGGCGATAAGACGTTGTATGCAAGCTGGCTTGGGACGCCGGGCTTAAGCTACTCCGAAATAAACGGCGGCGCAGGATACTCTGTCAGTAAGGGCACCGCAGACACCAACTCAAATATTTACATACCGGAATATTATTGCGGCAAACCGGTAAGCATGCTCAGTCATTACGCATTTAAAGACTGTTATTATTTGCCGGGCATCAAGATACCTGACAGCGTGACCTATTTCGGGGACATGGCTCTATATGGCTGCAACAGATTGACCGGCATAATACTTCCCGAAAATCTGACTTCCGTCGGATATGCCGCGCTGAGCGGCTGCTCCGGCCTGACAAAGCTCAACTTGCCGGGCGGCTTGGCCGATATCGGCCAATATGCGTTCAACTCCTGTCACGGCCTCACAGAAATCACGATCGGCGCGGGCAATACAGTTTACCGTGCCGAAGGCAACTGCCTGATCAAAATCAGCACCGGCGTTCTTATGCTCGGCTGTAAAAACAGCGTTATACCCGGCGGCGTGACCGAAATCGGAGCGTCGGCTTTTGCAAACTGCTTCGATTTAGCATCCGTCACAATACCGGACAGTGTTACGGTCATCGGAAACAATGCGTTCTCGTGGTGCCAAGGCCTTACCTCGGTTACTATCCCCGGCAGCGTGACGCGAATCGCCGGCGACGCCTTTGCGTATTGCAGCGGCTTAACGGGCCTTGCGATACCAAAGAGCGTGACCGAGATCGGGGCATTCACTTTCGCCGGCTGCTCAGGCCTTACCTCCATCACCGTCGCGGCGGAAAATCCCGTGTATAGGAGCGAAGGAAACTGCCTGATTCAAAAGAACGGCAATGTTTTGATACTGGGCTGCAAAAACAGTATCATTCCGGGCGGCGTGGCCGAAATCGGGGATTATGCTTTCTTTATGTGCAAGAGTCTTACCGGCATCATCATCCCGGACACCGTGACCAAAATCGGCAAGAGCGCGTTTTCCAATTGTTTCGGCTTGACAAATATCACCATTCCCGGCGCAGTAAGCGCGATCGGGGACAACGCTTTCAGTTATTGTTTCAACCTGACCACGGTAACCGTTGAACGGTCTATGGCCGCGGGCGGCCCTGCAGCCTTCGGCGCAGGGGTATTTGATGTGTGCTCGCTCCTTACCGATATATTTGTGCCTGCCGGCAGCGTCGCGGCATACCGTACCGCGTGGCCTGCATATGCCGGGAAAATAAGCGCAAACTAAGGAAACCGTGCGCACCGAAAAGCGTTCCGACCGGATGACAAAATATTCAACCAAACTAGAACAAAAGTGGCTTCGCCACGTTTATCAGGCCGCGGCTTTCAATATTTCTACTGCGATTTTTCCCAGGGTATAAAAAAACGTGTAAAAAAAACGTGCCTTTACAGAAAATAAGTGATATAATTGTTCAGGCACAAAGGAAGTTTCTCGTAAGGGCACCGCGTTTAACTTTTTCGGCTCGCAGCACGTACACGATTCTTTTTTAGTTTGGGGAATTAGCTCAGTTGGTAGAGCGCATGGTTCGCAATCATGAGGTCAGGGGTTCGACCCCCCTATTCTCCACCAGAAGTGATGGAAAACAAACAACCCAAGATAAAAATACAATTTTATCAAAGGAGTTGCAGGTTTTCCAACCAAAACAGCCGAGAGTTTTTACCTCTCGGCTGTTTTTGATGTCCTCGTTTTGATGTCCTCGTAAGATAAATTTAAATTATTCGATTATTTCAATCGAGCAGTTATTAAGTTTGCCATGTTCATTTTCGCCTGATACTCGAACAAGTTTGCCTTCCCCGTGTGCGGCAATAGCTATGTTATAGCTATCAACATCAAGTTTTGCCTCTATAACTTTTGTTTTCGTAATATTGTCGCCAATATATCGAATTTTGATTGTTCCATTTTTTCTTGATTCGGTATTCGGACTTGCTTTTAAATCGCTAATTTTCCCTGTAACAACAGTTAAAATTTCTTTTTCCTTTGCTTTATATTTATCTACAACTGTTTTAATTGGAGTGTAGTAATCATGTGTTATTGATAGGCTGTCAACCTCCGTTCTGTTTTCGGTAATTGTAGGCGCCCATTTTACGCTAATTTCAATTTCCGTATTGCATTTATCTAGATTCAAGTTAGAAACGCTTTCAAGAAAATTAACGCTTATCATATCCTGTTCATCAATAACTAAATTTTCTAAATTTTGGCTGTCATCAATTTGTTGTTTTATTTTAGCAATGGAACGAATTAATTTATTTGTAGCTTTACGTGTGGTGGATTGAGCGGCTTCTTGTTCCTCAGTAAAAAGCGATAATTGAATTACGCCAGTATCTGTTATTACACTAAATGGACACACCAGCGATATGACATAGCTCCCAATTTCCGTTTGCCCAAAGCGACAATTCTCAATAAATTGCAACACCTTTTCCGATGCGCGGCCTCTATGATATGTCTTCGGACTTGAAATATCCTGCGTTGTTGCCATTAACATTTTTTTTGTATTATCAAATAAGCGAATTGCTTCTTCCACAAAAATACTTCCGCTCTCTACGGTTGCACTTTTCATACGAACCCTAATAATATCCGATAAGGGATTAAGAAGCTCTAAAATAAGTTGCTCAACACTTTTTTTCTCTGTTTTAGCAAGCGCTTCAATGGCTTTATATATTGCATTGTTGTAATCCGCAAAATCTCTCGAAAAAGGCAAATTGACTTGATATAATTCATCATCAAGGGTTTTTTGATAAATTTTCGTATCTATTTTTACTCTACCAGTATATTCAACCCAGCCTAAATCCGAAAGATATTTTGCCAAGTCAATATAGCCTATTTTGCCAGCCAATTCTATGAAATCAGTAGTGTAAATCATAACGACCGTTCCTCCGCAATTTTTAGTAAAATGCTATTCAATCCGGCTGGCGTTAGCAAATTGTCTTTTGATAGAGCGATTGAAACGGTGCTTGCGTTTAATGTAGGTGTTTTACCGGAAAGAGAACACCAATACATACTTTTAGAAATTTTTAACTCATCATGGTTTTGGGCTATCCAGTTATCTGCATTGGGTAAAATTAATAGAGCAAGAACAATATCAGTAGTGGTTTTTGCACATAACTCATTATAATTTTTAGCCTTTAATTTGTATATAATATTATTTCCGCTCACGCTATATTCACTACTCGAATAAGTGGACTTTAATTGCACATTCAAATCTACGAAAACATTCAAACCCGATGATGTAGTAATTTTTTTAGAAAGTGTAACATCTTTGCTATCGGAATCTCGTTGTCTTAATGTAAAGTCAACTTTTGCCTCTGCGCAAACAGCACGCAAATAGCTTATGCTTATATCCTCTTGATATGTGTAAATACCCATATCATTCTCCCTGAGTTTAATCTAAAAATTTTAACATATTTCGGGCATAAAGGGCAAGTATATACATCAAATTAGAATAGTAAATCCTCATCATCAATAGGAATAAGTGTTAGCGGCTTTTTTAATTCGCCCGTTGTTTTGCTTACGGGGATATCTTTTGACTTATCAAAGTCGTAAACGGTTTTTATGCGCCGGAGGAACGCTGTTAGGCATAATGCCCGCCGAGGCGCATAGTTTTCGGGTAAAAATTTGCATCCATTTATTACCATCATTCAAAGTTTTTGTTGTCAACAATAGAGTAAATATAGTATACTCTTTATAGCGCTGAGCCGCTTGGAACGGGCTCTCGACTATGCGGCAACGCGAAACGTTGCAGTTGTTTGCGCTTTAGGGCGCGAAGAAGCAATACAAGCTTTTTGAAAATAGCTTTTTCCAGGTTTGTAGACTATACTATATAAAATTTAAAAGGATCAGCATCGGCGCGCAGCGAAGTTTTCTTACACAAGACAATCATGCACGTGATTTAATATGCGGGCGTATATATAACTATGTTCAAGATCTTGATAATCAGCGACACTCATGGAAAGCTGTCTCTCCTTGGCGATATAAACGAACTTATAAGCGGTTGCGACTGTATTATACACGCCGGTGACGGCGCGGCAGATTTAGAGCGGTTGCGCGCATATGCGGGCGGCAAGCTGCTGTTTGTGCCCGGTAATTGCGATTTTTCGACGCTGCCGGATGAAATAGTCGTTGACCTGGCGGGCAAAAAGTTCTTTATCACGCACGGGCATCGATATTCTGTCAAAAGCGGCATGGACAGCCTGATTGTGCGCGGGCGGCAGCTTGACGCGGATATTGTCGTATACGGGCATACGCATATTGCGGCGGCGGAACGCTCTGGGAAAATGCTGCTGATAAACCCCGGCGCGTTCGAGCGTGGTTTTGGATCGCGGCCTTCATATTGTACTCTGACCATTGACGGAAGTTTTGCCGAAACAGATTTCACAGAGTTTTAAACATTGGCCGATATTATCAAAAACCTGAATAGACTCTGACGGGATGTGAAAGGTTTTTGTTCATTGCGGGCCCTTCCCCGTTGCAACGCCGTTTCCTTAGAAAACGCTTAAATCGATTTTCACTATTGACAACCGCTAAATATAAGTATACACTATATACATATGACGGCGGCTGAAAAGAGCCCGCCAAAAAAAGGAGAAAATGATATGGAAAAACGCAAAGGTATTCTGGGGGGATCTGCGGAAAAATTCTTTGATATAATCGGCGAGATCATAGGCTTTCTGACGATACTGCTCATTATCCTGGTATTCTCAAACGCGAAATGGGGCTTTCTGCCTGAAAACATCGCCACGATACTTATCACTGTACAAACTTACGCGATAATCGCGACAGTCGGCGTCGTATCTCTTGAGTTTGCGGCAAAGCGCGGCTGGATACTGTTCATCATCATCGCGGCGCTTGTTGCCGCGGCGATAATCATCACACTCTTGCCCGGCACGATGGACAACTGGATCAACGGCATGTCCGGCGGCGCAGCCATAGGAGCACTTGCAGCGTAAGCATTTTCAATCGTTTTATATATCACAATCCCCCGGCAGTTTTTTTGCCGGGGGATATTTTTGTAAGCAAACCGGTTAAACACACCGCAGCTCTCTTAGGTAAACGCTGAATAATTCGATATAATTTACAGCGGCGTCTTTTTCGTTTGAAAACATCTTCTTTCCTTCACAAATAGTTCTACTATTTGCTGCAAAAACAAGCCGTTTTCATGCTGAAAAATACTTGCTCTAAATTAACCTCATTTACTCATCGTTTACTTAAAGATGCCCGACAAGCCGGCAATAACGCTTTTTACCGTTTGTCACTTTTTATCTCGAAAATCTGCAGCTGTATTCAAAGGTATTAGTTCAGCGGTTCCTTAAAATAATCATATGTCAATATCGCCTGCGAAACGGTAAATTGTTTATACGCTTTTGACTGCAGGCCACGCAGCTTATCCGCGTCTGCGTGCCCCGATGTTTTTCCGTTGACACGCATATATCCTTTACCGTCATAGACCGACAGGTCGGAAAATACTACATAGCTGCCGTCGAATATGTCATTCCCGAAAAAGCGGGTGTAATCTGCGGCATCCCCTATCAGCATATTTAAAAACGTCGGGGCAAGATCGACCGTACAGCCTGTAACATAATCTGTGCCGTTTGACTGAGCTTTTGAATACGTAACGCCCTCCGCCCTGCCGTACCGCGCGCCGTCAAGGCTAATCAGCTGCTGGCATTTGACAGTGTAATCATTGTACGGGATTTTTAGGTAATCTGTATAAAGCTCCTTCATCCCGTACGCGTAGTGGTCGGGATAGATATTTATAAGCGTTTTGCCCAGGACGCCTTTAGTTTCAAGCAGCTTTATAAGTTTGCCGATCAGCTCGTCATACTCCATGCATTTGGCAAGGTAAGAGATCACGACCTCGGGAATCTTTTTGCCGACATAATCCCTTACCAAGTCCATCCTGTCCTTGTACAGCTCGTTCCTGCCCGTATGCATCGAGAATGTCATGATATCGATATAGAAGTTTTTATCCGCGGAATAGGCCGCGGCATTTGCTTCCGAAAACACATATTTATCTACAAACTGCGCAAGGTTACTGTCGAACGGCCATTTGTAAGCGGGATCGTCCGCGTACTGCGGTAATCCCGACATTTCCTCGTAAAAATAGCAGTGCTCGAAACCGTAGTTCGGGATAAGCTTGTCCCTTAAATAGAATTCGCCCTCGTTGTCGTGGAAGTAATACGTATCATAGCCCGCTTTTTTAAGCTGCGCCGCCAGTGAATACGTATCGAAGCTGTTGCCGCCGTACATATCCCCCAGGTTGTTAGACCACATGGTGCGCGACACGGGATAGATGCCGTTTATCGACATGAATTCGGAGTTTACCGTGCTGCCGTCAAAGAACGTCGGGACATAATAGTCCTCGAAGACATCGGCTTGCCCGCCGCTGCCGCCCGCGCCGTAAACTAATTCATACAGCTTCGGCGTGATAAACGGGTCGATTATCCTTGTATCCAGCGTTTCGGATAAAATATTGATTATATTATAGCCCTCGTATTTCCTGGTCATAGGGTTTATCCGTTTGACCTGCTTTTCCGCTTCGCCAAAGTATTCGTCCGCCCCGGCGCGATCGATCACTTTGGTCGGATTCAGCAGCTCGCGCGCGCGGTAGCTCCAATACCCGAACTGCGCCACGTAATCGGCAGAATTGTATATCGTCTGATAGGTAAAGCTGTCCCCGGCGATATATTCGGCATCGGAGGCGTAGGCCTTGTTGTTGAGCCCCACCGAAAGGCCGCCGTACAGCGAGCATGCAAAAACGAATGTCAGGACTGCCGCTATCTTTCTGATCCCGTCCTTCCGCCGCTCCGGCCCGGCCGGCGCCGCCTTCTTTTTTCTCAGCGGCAGCAGCACCGCGAAGATGAGGACAAGCCCTGCCAGGACAATTGCGATAATGGAGACCGCGTTCAGCCTTACGCCCAGCTCGCCCTTTACATATTTACCCGCGACCAGCAGGCTGCGCACAGGCGCGTAGTTGCCGTAAAACTGCACATAGACGGTATCGACCAGCGCGCACGCAAACAGAAGCGCGAATACAGCCGTCATGACTATTTTTTTCGGTATGCCGTCCGGGATAAGGCACAGCATGGCGAATATGCCGCAAACGATAAAAATGTCGCAGATTATCGCGATAAAACGTATCGGCACCGAAAACGCGATCACCGTCATTATCTCGCACAATAGAACCGCAAACGCAAAAACCGCCGCCAGGATATATCCGTTGAATTTTGTCTCTTTCCAAAATAAGTTCTTCATTTTCTTTTTACAAAGCCGGCATAACTGCAGCCGTATATTCTAAGCGCCGCGTTTTTTTCCGCGGCGCGTGCTTCTTTTTTGATCCGTTTTTTCTTAAAAAACCTTTTCTTTGACAATATTCTACATTTTTTGCGCCGCTTTGTCAAGATACATTGCGTTTCTAATTTCCCAAAACGCAAAAACAGCAGTAAACAAACAATAAATGCCGGCGAGAGCGTTCGAAACAAAAAAGGACAGGCCCTTGCGGCCCATCCTTTTTTTGTTCACTTACTTAAGTTCTGCGGCCTGAACTAAAAAATTACAGTCAACGTCGCGAATGGACTGTCCGTTATCCCTGCGGCAATGCCGGCGGCGTTTGCCTTCAGCCGCGCCGCAATCGTAACCGTAGTGCCGACCGGGATATCATGGCCCAGGGCGCGGAAAACGTTGGCTATGATCGAAACCTGCGTCCACGCGTTGACATATCCGGCGGAGGCGCTGATCACCCATCCGTGGCTCCGGTGTAAAACGTTCGCCGATGTCGGGCCGGTCATAGTGACCGTAATGTCCTGTACTCCTGCGTCCATGTATCCGCGGTCTGTCAGGATCGTATTTTCCAGGCTGTTTTCCATGAGGGAACTGCCCAGGAAATTGCGCACGTACGCGTTAGCGACGTGATTGTAATCCCCGACTTTCTGCGTTTCGGGGACAGTGCGGATCCAGTCGATCAGATTATCGTCGTTTATCCCGGTACCGATATAGAAATACATATCGAATGCGCCGACATATTCGTGTCTCAACGACCTGGTGTATGCGCACGCGACGCTTCCGCTGCGCATCAGATTTATGTTGTCCTTGTTGCTCTCAAGCGACATAAGATTTGCCGGCGATAATTTATCAGTATGAGCAGTATCTCCGGTGATCGTTCCGCTTCCGTCATACCGCACTGTATCCGAATCCCTGATCTGGAATCTAAGATCCGTGTCTACGGCCTCCGTTTTAACCTTAATACTCATGTCATACGTATATCCGCGCTCGGCTGCCTCGTTATAATAAACGGGGAAAAGCGTTTTCAGCTCCGCCGCGGCCGGGATTTGAGCGGCTTCGTCATAACGGAGAGCTTTCGTTATTTTTCCGACACTCTTTTGCGTCAGCGTATCGTATATCGTGTAAACGTATTCAAAGTTTGCGGCCATATATTCGTCGAAGGCTGCGTTATCGACGTTTGTCCCGCCAGCGTCAAGCCCGACTCCGTTTAAAGTACCTCCCTTGATCCCCGCAACCGTATATAGCACCTGCAAATAATTATTCAGCGCGCCGCCGGGAAGGAAAGCTCCGCTTTCATCGTCAATATCCGGCAATTGCATCCCTGCGGGCACCGCGGCTCCGTCCTTAAATTTCGCCGGCGCCGAGAACATCCCGGTCAAATTTGACTGGAACACGTTATCCGCAAGCACATATGTTGTATACGAGCTGACGGCAAGCACCGCAGTTTTCAGCAGCACGGTCAATTGGTTGTAAGCCGCCCCCGCCGCTGTGAGCTTTGCGAAATTATCCGCGGTATTCGTCATTGCAGCCGGAAGCGCCGCTACCGCGTCGACAAAAGCTTTCAGCAACAGGTAATCGGCTTTTTTGGCGTCGAATCCGGCTTTGGCGTCATCGACCTGCGTGTTCCCGGACGTATAGCCGAATTGTCCGGTCAATACCGCGTATTTTGCTTCCGCCGCTTCGACGGCGGCGTTCAAATCCGAAAGCCTGATCGCGTTGCCGACGTTTACCGCACCCGCAAGATCGATGAATTCTTTCATTGCCCTGATCATAGGAAGCTTTGCTTTTGCCCCGTCAAGCTCGTCCTTGAGATCTGCCAAGGCTGTTTTGTCCTCTGCAGGCAGCTTATCGTAAGCCGTCTCCGCAGCGGCAACCTCGGCGGACAATTCATCATATTGCTTCGGCGTTTCAATAAGAAGGCGGATCTTATCCATGGCGTTGGTCATCAGATATGTATATCTTATGCCGTCGTAATTCGAATGGAGCCCGCTCAGCACAGTCCTTGCCGCTTCTGTGATCGCGTCCGACAGAAGGTTTGCCGCGCCTGCCGCGGCGCCGGCGGTGTCGGCGGCGTCGATCAAAGTATTTACAGCCGCGTTATATACAGGTTCGGCTGTGGGGAACGCGCTGTCATACGCCTCCTTCGCAGCGCCGACTTTATCAATGAAATCGCTGACCAGCAGGCTGAGGACACTTTTTGCCGTTAAGAAGGAATTCAGCTTTTGGCGCGCAGTCACAACATTTTCCAACGACCGCATATCGTCGGCCTTTGAAGACACTGCGTTGTACGCGGTCCCCGCGGCGGCAATCAGCGCCGACCATTCGCTGAAAAGCGTACTGTTGTTATCGTAAGGCGTGATGGCGTTGACCGAATTCACATAAGCGTTTATCAGCGCGGTTTTTATGTCGAGCGTCGCTTTCGCCGCGTCGAGGCTCTGTTTCGCCGCTGTCACATCGCTGTCGGCGGCATAGCCGGCGTCAAGCGCGATCAAAGCATTGTACGCCGCCAGCGCCGAGCCGACTTCAGAATTATATTTGCTGTACAGCGTGTAGCCGCCTATCCTGTCCGCCCTGCCGACAAACACGGTTATAGCATTGCAAATTTCGGCATAGCCGTCCAACTTTTCTTTATGCTGCGCGGTATTGCGTTGGTCTTCCTCGTTTAACGCATAATACGCATCGTAGGCAGCGTTTATTTCCACTGCGCTGTTTATGCTTAATGGCGTCGATATCTTATCGACGGCGGCGGTAAAGCCGATATCTGCGCTTTCCGGCCCGCATCCAGCCAGCATTGTTACTGCGCATAATAAGACTGCCGTCAATATTGCCAATAGTCTTTTTTTCATATTGATTACCCCTTTTTATTGGATTTGACTTATGTAAACACTGATTAATTCACTTCGATTTACAGTGCGGCTTTATCGGCTGCGAAAAATCTTCTTTTTGGCGTACGTAGCTCTGCTACGCCCGCCAAAAACAAGCCATTTCTCGCTCGAAAATCCGCTCCTTTAAAATCTCGCTCATTAACTCAGCGTTTACTTATTTCCCGAATAGTTTTGCGCAAAATATAGAATCCCCAGAACCCTAATGCGGCGACAATCACGCAATCGATAATTATTAGCACGCTCTGCCAAACCGGCATTCTGGTAGCCAACACGGTCTCTTTGTTTATCCCGTTCATTGCGTTAGAATTTGCGACCGTAAACATAATGTTGCGGGCGGCGCGCCTAAGCATCGAGAGATCCCCGGCGCTTTCGGGACTGGGATTTGTCCAAGGCTTTGTTGTGGTCAGGTTAAGATCCCCGCCCGCGTATATCATCTGCTTCGGATTCATATAGTTTGAGACGTTAAAGTCGCATATCACCGTTCCTTTGAATCCCCATTCGCCTCTTAGCACTTCTGTAAGCAGCCGGTAATCGCCGCCGGTCCACTTTGTGCCGATACGGTTGAAGGACGTCATTATACCGTTTGCGCCGCCGTCTTTGACCGCTATCTCAAACGGCCTTAAATATAGTTCCCGGATGGCTTGTTCTGTCGCCCACGTACACAGCCCGTTTTTATCACGGAAGGATTCCTGATCGTTGAGGGCGAAATGCTTCATATAGGTTACCAGCCCCCTGCTTTTCGCCCCTTTGATCTCGGCTGCCGCAAGCATCCCTGAAAGAAACGGATCCTCTGAAAAATACTCGAAGTTCCTGCCTCCGAACGGGCTGCGGTGAAGGTTAATACCGGGCGCGTACCAGCCGCTGTATGGCACATAAGGCTTGGCCCTTTCGTTCCCGTATGCCGCCTCGTCGCCCACGGCCTCTCCCATCCGCCCGATCAAGTCCTTGTTCCACGTACAGCCCATCACATACTGGCTTGCGTAATAAACGGTGTCGTAAATATTCGAGCCGCTCATGAAGTTCACGAAACCCACCGGCCCGTCGGACGCCACAGTCGCCGGCAAGCCGATGCGGTTTATATTCTCCGTTTTAAAGGCGCCCTTATTGAACAGCCCCTTCATTTCCTCGAAGGACAGGCTGTCCAAAAGCTCATTCCAGCCGGGGTCGTCCAGCGGCAGCCCCCTCATTTCGACAACCTTTTTTGCAGTTCTTTTTTTAGTCACCGGCATCTGCCAATCCTTTTCCGGATTGTTATGCTGCATGGAGGCCAGCTTTTCCTTCAGCACGGCTGTCATTTCACGGGTATCCGGTGACGAGGGGAAGCTGCCGTTCCAGGCATTGCGGCTCAGCACCGTATCGAGGCCGTCCGCCGCGTCCGTAAACCGGTTGACGGCCTTTCCCGCATCGAAACTTACGCCCTGTCCGCCGACAGTATATGTAACGGGGGCTGTGTCTTCTTTGACGCTGTGCGCGTCTGCCCTTATGGTCAGCGCGTACTGTCCGGCCTCAAGTATGTACCCGCCGCTTCCCCGGCTGTCGTAAGAGGCGGCATAATACGGATCAAATTCTATCTTCAGGACGCAGGAATCGGGCTTATCAGTCCCGTTTGCCTCGCCCGAAGGATAAAGTACAGGGGTCTTTTCAAAGCCGCAGAGTACCGCCGACGGTTTCTCGACATCGCCTCTCGGCGCGGAGCAGTAAAGCTGTACCACGTCCTTGCCCGGCCTGTCGCCGGTATTAGTAACTTTTACCCGGATCTCGAAAGTTTCGTTTTTATTGCTGTCGTCAATGACCAGGTTTTGCAGCTCTTCAGCGTTATCGATTTCCCATTCAAAGTCTGTGTATGATAAGCCGAAGCCGAACGGGTATACTACGTTTTCTTGATACCATGCGGCCCCCTCGTCCTCTCCGCGCGTCTCGTAATAGCGGTAGCCGACATAAATGCTCTCCTCGTAATCAACAAAGTAGTAGCCAGATTTTTTGCCGCCGTTCATATATGACGCGCCGTCGGTTTTATTGTTGTCGGCAAAATTCTGCCATGTCGGGTCATCGGTGAAATCCGCCGCCCAGGTGTCGACCGTTTTGCCCGACGGAGTTACGCTGCCGTTAAGTATCCCGCCCAGCGCGCTTATGCCGGCATAGCCCGGGCCGCCCGCCGAGATGCAGGCGTCGATCCTGTCGTTCCCCTGGATCCCCGCCGCCTCGAACGAGGTGCTGCAATTGAGCACAACGATAATTTTTTTAAAAGCGGCGCCGGTTACCGCTTCAAGCAGATCGCTCTCGTTCTTATCAAGCTCCAGATAATGCCGCGCGCCGTTCTCGCCCGTCATCATGCGGGGAAGATCGAAACCTTCACCGCCGATGCGCGAGATCACTATGACGGCGGCGTCGTTATAATCCGCGTAGCTGCCCACTATTTCGCCCGTATAGCTTGCTTGCGGCGTCTCTCCGGTCTCAAGGACGATCCGGCCGTCGTTCTCGATTTTCGGATTGGGCGTTCTGCCCTCACCCGACGCGCTGCCGGTATAAAACTCAGTCAGCTTAGGGTTAAGCGTAAAACCGGCTTCTTCCAAGCTGTCATAAAGCGACTGCGCAGTGTCGAATTTTCCTCCGCCCGAACCCGTGCCGCCGTAAACGATCCCCGCCGAATTTTTGCCGAACACGCTTATCCTGTTTTCCTGTGAGGTGAGCGGCAATGCAGGCCTGCCGGCGGTTTTTCTGTTTTTTAACAGGACGAACCCTTCTTCGCAAATCGTTTCGTTCAGCCTGTTCCCGCGGTCATATGCGTCTTTCTTGCCGGAGGCAGTAACATTGAAATATCTGCCGTCTCCCCTGCCCACCGTCCTTACGTCGCCCAGCGGGATGCAGATCAGCTCGAAAAAAAACGTGGACGCAAGTACGGTGACCGTGATAACGAGTACTAAGGTGACTGCGGTCACTATCAGCCATATCCGCGGGCCGACCTTAGAGAAAATAGTTTTAAAAACGCTCATAATCTTTCCTCGGAAATTTTATATAAAGTGTTCCTGCAGCAGATTGTCCGTGCGCGGCGTCCACGAAAGATTCGCCTTGGTTTTTATCTGCAGGCAATCCACCATCGGCGCCGTCGCATTGGCCGTACCGCCTAAAGGCACATCGTTTGATGTGATCAGCCGTATAACGTTTTCTCCCGCCTTCAGCGACACATTCTTTGCCAGCGTATACTTGCTGAATTTTTTGATCGTGCCCGAGGCGGGTACGTTGTAAAAGATTATATCGGCATACTTTAACGCGGCGGAATTCACCTCGACTGTGTACATATCGTCCGTAATGGCCAGCTCCTCTGTAAGCTCGTCGGCCTCGGCGGACAAACAGAGCCTGATTTCCGCGTCCTGAACGTCCTTATCGGACTGTATAACGAATGTGATCGCGGTGCCCTTGACATACAGGTATGTGACAAAATATCCGCTGACGGTATTCCACGCGCCTTTTTTGCCATCGATATCCACGTCCTGCGCGATCATCGACTTGCCGCTTGTCCCGCCGGAGAAGCCCTCGCCTTCGACCTCGTCGAGGTCGGTCAGCGCCGCCGCGAACGTGTAATAGCCGTCGATCATAGGCGCGTTGCCGGTAATATCGGGATCATTGCCGCAGGCGGAAAAAACTAGCGTAAGGAGAAGGACGCAAAGCGACACGCCTAGCATCAAAATTTTGCTTAAAACATTTTTTTTCATACTGTTTTCCTTTCGGAACAGGCGTAACAAAACTTGCCTGCTCCTTGATTGATTACGTTTTACGCTTTAATCCGTATAAGGCGTCTTTCAGCCGCAGCGGTCTTTCTTGCTCTTTTTCGAAGCTATCACGGCAAAGGCAGCCAGGGCGGCAATGACGGCTGCACCCCCGCCGAAAGAAGCCAGCGAAGAGCTGCAGCCGCCGGGCTCTGATGGCGACGCGCTTTCTGCGGGCGTCCATTTTGCATAAAGCACAATGTCCTTTGTAATAATATCGCTGAATTCGGCGGGCGAATTGCAATAGGAATCCCTGTACCAGCCGCCGAATACAAAGCCCTTTCTTACCGGCGTAAATAGCGGCTCGCCGAGTGCGGCGCCCTCGTTTACAATCGCAAACGTTTCGCCGAATACCCATTCATAATTCCTGTTGAACGTCACCGTGTACGTCTTGACCGGGGTCCATTTCGCATAAAAAGTTATGTCGGAAACCATCGGGATATTAATGAATTCCGCAGGCTCGTCGCAATCAGGGTCCAGATACCATCCGTCGAATTTATATCCTTGCCGGTACGGCGTATACGGAGGCGCGGCGGCATGCTCGTCTTTCTTGATTACGATCGTTCCCGGGCTCGGTGCACCGGTATAATTAAGGTCGTAGTGCGCCGCGAACCTGTCAGCATCCGCAATGAATGCGTAAAGCGCGGTATAGCCGGTGACCGGCTTGGAAAAGTCCATCGGCTCGGAGCATTCCTCGTTTGTAAACCAGCCGCCGAAACGCTTGCCCTGGGGAATAACAGGCTCCTTATCGGGAGCGGCGATAGCCTTTCCTCTGCTTACCATATAGGTTTCGTCCGGCGTCACGCCGTCATTATAATGAACGGCCACATACGCGCCTGCGACGTCAGCGCCGTCTACCGAGATCATCTGTCCGGAATTAGCCGCCACAAAAAGCGCATTCATTGCCGTAGTCCTTATCCAATACCACTGGGTGGGGCTGCTGAGCGTGAAGGCGCCCGGCGTCACCGTTGCGCTGTATGCCGTTCCAGACGGGTCGGCCGACGGGTCGGTCACGTTTCCTGTAAGTACCCAGTCCTTGACTTCAAGCGACGCGGGCACCAGCAGCTTGTTTGCAGCAGCGTCGTAATAGCCGTCCAGGATCCTGCCGTCGAAGAACGGCTCTTCTCCCCTTCTCTGGTTGGCAAGGTTGCCAAGGAAAGTGGAGCCGCCGCGGATAAGGAGGTCGGCGTTCGTCATTTGCGTCCTGCCGGCTGCGACCGGCGCGCCGTCCACGAGATCGGTGACATGCACGCCCTCAAATCCCCATTCGTTCCTGGGAATCGCCGAGTTCAGATAGAAATTGTTCTGTGTAGCGTACAATCCCAGTTTGCCGTGCGAGTTCATCATCCCGTTCATATTTCCGTACTCTATCGCATACTCGAAATGGCGGAGATAATTTTCACGGAGAGCCTGCTCGTTGCACCACACGCTGATGCCGCCGCTGTTATTGCGGGCAGTGTCCTGGTCGTTTACCACATAATGCTTGCCGTAAATATGCATGCCCATTTCTGTCGCGCCCTTACAGACCGCCCCGCCTATAATTCCGCCCTGTACGCCGTCCTGCGAATAGTATTCAAAATTACGGCCGCCGAACGGACTGCGGTGCGCGTTGAGACCCGGCCCGTACCAGCCGTTCACAACGTTGCCGCTGCTATCGGTGATCAGCATCCCCTCCATGCCGATATGCCTGCCCTGCTCCTCGCAAAGCTCGACATTATATGTACTGGATATCAAAGTCGAGCTGCACCAGAAGGTACCGTATTTCCCGGTGTTTCTCCTGTCGCGCAGCTGCGCCGGCCCGTCGACGTCATATGTGACCGGCTTGCCGATAGCGGGCATCGCCGGAGTCTTATAAAAACACTGCGTCAGAAGGTTCGTCATTTCCGCCCAGGTCAGCTGATTCATGAACTCCACCCAAAGCGGGTCGCTGAGCGGGATCCCGGCCATATCCTTTAATTGGATATCGCATTCCCTGTTAGGGTCAGAGCCTTTTGGCGCCTGCTTCCAGCCGCCCTGAACGCTGCCCGCTGTGCCGTAGCCCGGAATATCCGCCTCAGTTTTGTACCACGGGTCGGTAGGCAGATCGTTTACAGCGCCGTAATACACCTGGCTGAAGATCATATCGACGGCTTGCTGCGAATAAGTAAGCTCCGCCGCGTCGTTGGGGTCGCCGGGGTCGTTTATCGTAGGCGATGGCAGTTTCCAATCGCTGCGGGTGGTGTAGACAGCGTCCGCCAAAGTGATCTTATTTGTTCCGTCCATTGTTCCGACGCGCGCCGTATTGAATTTGTCGTTCTGTGAAAACACAGCCTCAGCGGTTTTTTCACCGTGGCCTTTGTTGTAATTGAGAGGCTCGTTGAATCCGTCACGGCTGTATTGGATCCCTCCGGTATAGCCGTCGCCGCCGGCCGCTTCATTCAGTACAGTATACCCGACGGAGCATTTCACGGCGGCCTCCCCGTTCGGCACATCCTCGTGCGAATTCGGGCGGACCAAAACCTCATATGTCCCCGGCTCCAATTCATAGCCCTTGAACCCGTTGACGTTCCTGTCGTCCCAGTCGAACGAGGCCAGGTCGCTGACGTCAAATGCCAGCGTAACCGTTTGCTCCTCTCCGGGCAGAAGCAGTTTCGTCTTTGTAAACGCAATCATGCTTGAATCTGATTTTTCAACAGGCGCGTCGGTTTCATCGTACGGCGCCCTGACGTATGCCTGGACAACGTCTTTGCCCGCGGTATCGCCGGTGTTTTTGACGGTCACGGGCAGCGTTATCCTGTCGCCCGCACGCGCCTCGGTGATTACCCCCTTAAAGCTCGGCTCGCCCAATGTCCAGGAAAAGGAAGTATAGCTGAGGCCATAACCAAAGGGATATATAACGCCGTTATAGCGGTTATAATAGGGATCGTCGGGATCGACTGCAAATTCGCTTTTGTATTCCGAATCGGTATTATAATAGCCCTCTATCGTCGCGGCCGTCTCGTACCACTTATAGCCCGAATATATCCCCTCCTCATAGTCAAGGGAACGGATACTTCCGGCAAGCGCGCCGGTACTGCCCGGCCCGATGCCCACATTTTGCGTTGTGCCGTTTGTAAAATGCGTGTTGGTCAACACGTTGAACCAGGAAGGGTCCTGCTCCAGCTCGGCCGGCCATACGTCCACGGTGCGGCCGGAAGGATTGACCTCGCCCGTTAAAATCCCGGGTAAGGCGACTATACCCTGGCTGCCGGTATAGCCAATATACAGCACCGCCTGGACGCGTTCATTGTCCACATATTGTTTTATTTCGAAAACGTTACCTAAAGAAAGCAGCAATATGATTTTTTTGAACAGCGGCCCGCCCTGCGCGTCCTGCATTTCCAGCGCGGACTGGAGGTGGCCGAGCTCCGTTGAATCGGGGTCAAGCGGATGATCGCCGTTGGCGGCTATTTTCTGGTCGCCGCTTTCGCTGCCTTTACGCGCAATGATTATAAACGCGACGTCGCTGTAATTTACGCAGGCGGATTGCGCTGTATTTGTGTTTACCGCAAAGCCCGCGTCCTCCATTGCCTCCAGAAAGGTGATTTCGTTTACGGGTGCGCCGCTGCCCGAGCCGCCGCCGCCCGTCAGGATCGTTGTCTCTTCCGAGGTTGCGCCCGACGAGCCGTTGCTTACAGTTTTTGCAAACACCGTAACTCTTCGTTCCGCAGCCGCAAGAGGCAGCGCGCCGCTTTCGTTTTTCATAAGGATGATGCCTTCTGCGGCGATCCTGTTGTTAAGAACGTTGCCCGCCCTTTTCGCCTCGTCCAAAGATGGGAAAGCGGGCGCAAACGCCGGAGAACCGGGCTCGGGCAAAAACTGTTTTGCCGACACGCCCGCGGATGCGCTTGCCATAAAACAAAAAACGATCAACAGCGTCATGCAAACGCCGGAAATCCTTTTTCTTTTCCTCATATTTCCTCCTTTAAAACCTATTTGCAGCTTGATATAGCCTGATCATACTCCTTGACCGGGCGCTGCAAATGTCCTGCTGATTTAAAGCTATCATACCGGCCGGATGTTGTAAATACAGGCGGCATAATCTGTCGTTTTAAAGGTAAAAACTGTTTTTCCTCTAAACTTCGTAAGGCGGAAAACGCAAAAAACAGTGCTTCGATCACTCCAAACACTGACTGGTTTTATAATTTATTAAAGGGTTGTTTTAGCGATTCCTCAAACTTTTTTCAGCGGTTTTGCGATAAACCTTGTAACGGCTGCCAAAAAATCCTTCCTTTTTGGACGGCTGACCGGCAGCCACTGCCCCGCGACCCGGACAAGGTCTTTTTCAAACGCCTCAACATAGTTCAGATTGACCAATATCCCGCTGTTGCACCTGACAAAATGCTTCTTCGGCAAAACCTTTTCCGCGACCGTCAATGACCCCCTGACAGAAATCACTTCGCCTGCAGTATGGTAACAGATTTTATGGCCTGCAACTTCGACATAGCATATTTCATTTATGCCTATGCGCCGTTTTTTTTCGGCGAACGAAAGCAGTATCTCGGGCTCATTGCTGATGGACGCATGTTCTAAGAATTTTTTCATCCGTGCGGAAAAATCAAAATACCTGACAGGCTTGATAATATAATCGAAAGCATGTACCTCATAGCCGTTTATCGCATACTTCATTAAATTAGTGACAAAAATAATACCGACCTGCCGGTCCAATTCCCTCAGCCGCCGCGCCGTTGCCACGCCGTCGATGCTGGGCAGCTGTATATCCAGAAAAACAAGATTATATACGGGTCGGTAAGCGTTCAGAAATACCAGCCCGTCTTCATATTTTTCCACATGGCACGCTAAACTGTTTTCTTTGCAAAAACATATCACGAATTCTTCCAGCTGCTTTAAATTCACCGGATCGTCTTCCACTATGCATACGTTCAACATTACCATTTCCGCACCCCGGCTCTTTTCGCGACTGCGCTTCTGCCGCCAATCGCTTCCTTTGTACCGGCATTGAATGAAACGCCGGCCGGTTCTTTGACAGGGATCATAATGTCAAGATAAAAAATATCGTTTTTCACATCTATACAAATGAACCCCCCGTATTTTTCCACCGACGCCCGCATGCTGCGGATGCCGAACCCGTGAATGTTTTTATCCGCGTGCTGCGAAACCGGATAACCGTTTACCAATTCAATTTTTTCGCCGGCGCGAATATAATTTTCCATGTGGACGGAAATCATATTCTCCACGCGTTTGACGGTAATGCGTATGATGCGTTTTTCTGTTTCCTCTATTTTAATAACAGCGTCGACCGCATTGTGTATGGCGTTTTGAAAAATAGAATAAAGCTCGGCTTGGCGGATAAAATCCAACTTTGCACCGTCGATATTACAGAGAAGCTTGATATTGTTTTTATGGCAAAAAATGCTTTCTTCCGAAAGGATGACATCCAAAACCTCATTCCCCGTTTTTAATATCCCGTCATATATATCAAGCGCCTGTTCGATTTCTTCTAATTCGTTTTCGTCCGGAAATTCTTTTTCACGGACATTCCGTATCCGATGCCTTAGATCGTGGCATTTCATATTGATAAAATCTACATTTACCTTGCTCAGTTCGTAAATCTGTTCATTCTTATGCCGCAGCTCCTCGACAAATTTCAGTTCGCTCTCGACCTCTTCCTTGCCGACGATAGATACCTGCATTATCAATGCCAGCACACACCCGCAGACGTTATAAAAAATTATGATGATCTTGACGAACGCAGGGATATCCGCGGGCAGATCATAAACTACGAACGCGTTCAGCACAACATTCACAAACACAATAACTATTGACAGCAATAACACTTTAAAATTTTTCAGGTAAAAGCCGCGGTCGTTATGCTGATATTCACGGTATCGCAAAAGCGCCCAGGAGACTAAATAAATCGCAACGTGCGGGATCAGAAAAAGCAGCACCTGAAAGCCGAAATTCAGATCGCTCGCTTGACTGCCGTAAATATTGCTGTTAGCGTCGATCCCGAGAAAAAAGCACAGCAAACTGTAAAGCTGGAACGAAATATGCTGCTCGTTATAGGAAAAAAAGCCGCAGAATATTATATTTCCCCACGGCTCGTCGAAACAAAACTTCAGGCCTGCCAGCGTCGCGGCAAAAATTGAAATGAACAGCAAGGAAGAGTATACCGCGTTGAATACCGGGACCGGCAACCCGAACGTAAAAGCGATCAGACAAAAAAACGTTATAAGTGCGCGCCGCAAAAAATGCGGCTTTCTCTTCATCCTATATATGATCAGAGATTCCGCAATAAGTATTTCCAGCAAAAAGACGAACTTAAACCAAAAAAGCGGAGCGGAGAAATCGTACATTATTCCTCGTTTAATGATGTTGCATTGGATTTAACCGGATCACGATTAACAACATCACGCTTGTTTAGCAAATAAACTTGAAATTACCAGCCGAGTATCCTAAGAGATTCGACACCGCCCTTATTATTGTTAGCGCTGGCTCACCCGTCGCTGTTTTTGCAGCCGGAACCGGTGTTTCCCGCTCTACAGCTCGCGGCAAGCCCGCCTTCTGCCGATTTTATGCTTTGCTTTTCATAACTCGTTTTTTCTATTTTACTATTTTTGTTTTATTATACTATATTCATATATCTTTGTAAATACCAACATTTGAAATGGTCTGAGGCTTGATACAGTAAATTCCGATTTCGGAATTTGCCTGACTCTGTAATTTGCGGCACATTCGGGTAAGAAGTTGCCATTCCGCCGGCAAATTTGATATAATGAAAAAACGCGTATATATACAGGCGAATAATATACGGATCTTCTTTTCCGCCAGCCGGGCCAAAACGCACAAAATCAACTTTGGCCGGCCAGATAAAGAAAAAGGCAATTAATAAAATGGACAAAATATATAAAGTCGGACTGGACGTCGGGTCTACTACTATCAAGACCGCCGTCCTAGACGACAGGAACAACCTGGTTTTTTCGAAATATCAAAGGCATTTTTCGGATATTAAAAAAACGCTCTCGGACGTTTTAATGACGGTATTCACACGCTTTCAGCGGTTCACTATCACCGTCACCGGCAGCGGCGGCATCTCGGTAAGCAAATGGCTGGACATCCCTTTTATGCAGGAAGTGATCGCCGGCGTGAACAGTATCGAGGCGTTTATCCCCAATACCGACGTCGCGATAGAGCTGGGCGGCGAGGACGCAAAGATCACCTACCTTCGCGGCGGGTTAGAGCAGCGTATGAACGGCACCTGCGCGGGCGGCACCGGCGCGTTCCTTGACCAGATGGCCAGCCTTTTGGCCGTCGATATTACCGAGCTGAACGCTTTGGCAGAAAAAGCCGAGGTCGTGTACCCCATCGCCTCGCGCTGCGGCGTTTTCGCAAAGTCGGATATCCAGCCGCTATTGAACGACGGCGCAAAGAAGACCGATCTTGCCGCGTCGATATTTCAGTCGGTCGTCAATCAGACGATCAGCGGCCTAAGCTGCGGTAAAAAGATAACGGGCAACGTCGCTTTTTTGGGCGGCCCGCTGCATTTTATGCCCGAGCTTGTAAACTGCTTCGCAAAATCGCTGAATCTTGCCGGCGAAAATATAATCGTCCCAAAAAACTCGCAGTTGTTCGTCGCAATGGGCGCGGCGCTGGCTCCCTCGCAGGAGGTATTTACCTCCGCCGCCCTTACCGAAAAGCTGAACCGGCTGAACGCGCTTACCGTGCACGAGGTCGAGCGGCTGCCCGCCTTATTTGAAAGCGAGGCGGAGCTTACAGAATGGCGCGCGCGCCACGCAAAGGCGAATGTCAAGCGCGGCGATATCGGCTCTGCATCGGGCGCGGTATTTTTAGGGATTGACGCGGGCAGCACCACCACAAAGGCCGCCGTGATCGACAATTCGGGCGCGCTGATATACCAGTGGTATTCCGGCAACGGCGGCGACCCGCTTAAATCCGCTATCGGCATTTTAAAAGATATATACGGCAAGCTCCCCAAAGGCGCGTTTATCGGCCGCGCCTGCGTAACGGGCTACGGCGAGAGCCTTTTAAAATCCGCCCTCGGCGTTGATGCCGGCGAGATCGAGACTATGGCGCACTATGCCGCAAGCGAGCATATCCTGCCCGGCGTCGATTTCGTCC
The DNA here is from genome assembly GCA_031553565.1 of Eubacteriales bacterium. GTDB lineage: Bacteria > Bacillota > Clostridia > Christensenellales > DUVY01 > JAVBLK01. Next base: position 56,559 of record JAVBLK010000014.1, on the reverse strand, counting down.
TGGATATCGGCGGCCAGGACATGAAAGCGCTGCGCATAAAGAACTCCGCAGTCGACAGCATTTTACTGAACGAGGCCTGCTCCAGCGGATGCGGCAGCTTTATCGAGACGTTCGCCACGGGCCTCGGGCTTACCGCAAGTGAATTTGCCGTCATGGGGCTTTCGGCCCGCCATCCGGTCGACCTCGGCTCAAGATGCACGGTCTTTATGAACAGCCGCGTTAAGCAGGCGCAGAAAGAGGGCGCGGACGTAGGCGATATCTCGGCCGGGCTTTCCTATTCTGTCGTGAAAAACGCGCTGTTTAAGGTTATTAAAATCAGGGATCCGGAGGAGCTGGGCAAGTCCGTCATAGTCCAGGGCGGCACCTTTTTAAACGAGAGCGTGCTGCGCGCGTTCGAGCTGGTCAGCGGAAGGCAGGCCGTCCGCCCCGACATTGCGGGGCTTATGGGCGCGTTCGGTGCCGCGCTTATCGCGCAGAAAAATTATAGCGGCGGCGTATCGAAAATAAAGACTTTCGCCGGGCTGGATTCCTTTTCCGCGCAAAAGAGCACCCGGCGTTGTTTAAAATGCGGCAACCGCTGCCTTTTGACCATCACAGATTTCGGCGGTGAAAAAAAGTACATAACGAACAACCGCTGTGAAAAGGGCAGCGGCGAGGATATCCCGGAGGGGCTTTCGCAAAACCTGTTCGAGTATAAATACAACCGGCTTTTCCGTTATTACAAGCCGCTTCCCGAAAAAGAGGCCGTGCGCGGGCGCGTGGGTATCCCCAGAGTATTGGGCATGTATGAAAACTACCCGTTCTGGTTCACGTTCTTTACACGGCTTAAATACGAGGTGGTCTTGTCCCCGCGCTCCTCACGCGCTATATTCGATAAGGGCATCGACACTATGCCGAGCGAATCGGTATGCTATCCGGCAAAGCTGGTCCACGGGCATATCGAGGCTCTCTTAGAAAAGGGCTTAGGCTTTATATTCTATCCGTGTATCCCCTATGAAAAGGACACGGAGGGCAGCGACAACCATTACAACTGCCCCATAGTCTGCACCTATCCGGAGGTTTTACGGAACAACATCGACGCCTTACGCCGCGACGGCTTTAAATTCATGGCGCCGTTTTTGCCGTACAACAACACGGCGCGTTTAAAAGAGCGGCTGTGCGAGGAATTCCCCGATATAGAAAGAACCGAGCTTTACGCCGCCGTTGACGCCGCGGAAAAAGAGGACGCAGCCTTTAAGAAGGATATTCAGGATAAGGGGCGCGAGACCCTTGAATATATAAAATCGCATGGCCTTCGCGGCATCGTGCTTGCCGGCCGCCCCTATCACCTTGACCCGGAGATCAACCACGGCATCCCCGAAATGATCAACCGGTACGGCTTCGCGGTCTTTACCGAGGACAGCATAAGCCATATGGCTCCCCTGCCAAAGCCGCTCCGCGTGGTAAACCAATGGATGTACCACTCCCGTTTGTACAGCGCGGCGAATCTGGTCAGGGAAACAGACTGCTTGAATATGGTGCAGCTCAATTCCTTCGGCTGCGGTCTGGACGCGGTCACGACCGACCAGGTCATGGAGCTTATCGAGGAAACCGAACGCATATATACTACCCTTAAAATCGACGAGGTCGCCAACCTGGGCGCGGCAAGGATCCGCGTAAGGAGCCTGATCGCGGCGCTGGACGAGCGGGAGCGGAACAATTTCTGTGGGCTGCCCGCGCCCGACAGAGTACCCCACGTCAAGTTTACCAAGGCGATGAAGGACTACACGATCGTTGCGCCCAATATGTCGCCTATCCATTTCACCATGCTGCAGCAAGCAATGCGTTATGCGGGCTATAACATAAACATCCTGCCTGCCGAGGACAGCAAGGCGACCGACATAGGACTTAAGTACGTCAACAACGACGCGTGCTATCCCACGGTCATAACGGTCGGGCAGATCATACACGCGCTGCAATCGGGCAAATACGACTTAAATAAAACCGCCGTTATGCTGACGCAGACGGGCGGCGGCTGCCGGGCGACGAACTACATCCCGCTCCTCCGCAAAGCCTTGAAGGAAAGCGGAATGGGACACATCCCCGTTATCTCCTTAAACTTTGTAGGGCTCGACCCGCAGCCGGGCTTTAAGATGACCCTGCCCCTGCTTCTAAGGATGATACAGGCCATAATGTACGGCGACCTCTTCATGCGTGTAGTCTACCGCGTAAGGCCGTATGAACTGAACAAGGGCGAGACCGACGCGCTGCACAGGTGGTGGGAGGAAAAATGTATCCGCGACTTAAAGCGCGCCGGGATAGGCAAATTCAAGCGCAACCTTGTGAAAATAGTTAAGGATTTTGCCGGCATACAGCGGCGCGATATCAAAAAGCCGCGCGTGGGGCTTGTGGGCGAGATACTGGTCAAATACCATCCGGGCGCCAATAACCACGCGGTGGAGGTGGTCGAAAGAGAGGGCGGCGAGGCCGTTATGCCCGACCTTTTAGACTTCTTTATGTACTCCTTTTACAACAGCGAGATAAAGAAAAAGATGCTGGACGGCTCAAAAATGGCCGCCTTTAAGAACGGACTGTATATAAAAGTGATTAACTTTCTGCGGCGCGGCGTGGTAAAGGCGCTTAAAAAGACCGATTTCGGCCATCCTGAAAGAATAGACAAAATGGCAAAAACCGCGTCCGAGGTGGTTTCCCTGGGCAACATGAGCGGCGAGGGCTGGTTACTCACCGCCGAGATGATCGACCTGATGCACGCGGGCGCGCCCAATATTATCTGTATGCAGCCGTTCTCCTGTTTGCCCAACCACGTCACCGGCAAGGGCGTCATAAAGGAAATAAAACGCCTCTACCCCGCCTCCAACATAGTTGCGGTAGACTATGACCCCGGCGCCTCCGAGGTCAACCAGCTAAACCGCATCAAGCTGATGATGAGCGTGGCCTATAAAAACCTGAACGCCGGGGATCAGGCAAAGGAAGAAAAGACTGAAACGGTTGCAGAGGAAAAGGGCGCGGATACCGAGGCCGCAATAGCGTAAGAATTTATACGCGTATTTCCTTAGCAAAAAATTGATAACTAATTATGATTGGAGAGGAAAAATGAGTCATGAAACATCACTTAAAAAGCTACAAGACATTTTTGCAAACAGCATTTATGTCGTGCCAGATTATCAACGTGGCTACTCGTGGGAAGAGCATCAGTGGCAAGATTTAATAGATGATATTGAGCTGCTCACTGACGACTGCCAACAGCACTATACAGGTACAATAGTAATAGCTAGCATTGGCGAAATGACGGACGATGATGCTAATACAGTGCAGAAATATGAAGTTGTTGACGGCCAACAGCGCCTTACAACATTGTCCATACTGTTGTGTGAGCTTAGCCGCAGATTTAGAGAAATCGGATCAGAAACAAAAGCTGAAGGAATCAGAAAAGCCTATATTCATACGCGACAGGACGGCGAAGTATTACCTCGGCTAAGTTTAAACAGAGATGTTAACGAGTATTACATTAATGCAATAATTAATCAGAATGAAAATGTTTTTTTTAGGCCGGAGCAAATAGAATCTGAAAAAAGGCTCAAAGCTGCAATGCAGTTTTTTAAAAAATATTTTGATAATTATAAGTCTCAAGAAAATTATTTATCCTGGCTTGAGACATTAAGAAAAAGAATAACCTCTCAATTATTTTTATCTGTATATGTTTTGCCCGACAAATCATATGTCGGTATAATTTTTGAAGTAATGAACAACCGCGGTAAACCTCTTACCGAAACTGAAAAGCTTAAAAACTATTTAATGTATGTTTGTTCAAAATTGAAAAATTTTGGCGAAAAACTAAAAGATAGGATTAATAATACTTGGAAAGAAATATATGAAAGATTAATGATCGTGGAGGCAAAGGATGATGATTTTTTACGTTATCACTGGCTAATGTCACAAGATCCAGATCCTAAAAGCTGGAATGGATGCAATTCTATAAAACAAAAGATTGATTTCAAAAGACGTATAACGTCAAACGGCGATGCAGGTTCGGGTTTTATTAAAGATTATATCAACCAGTACCTGAAATCGCTTTACGAGGCACTTCTAGCCTATTGCGATTTAAAATCAGGCAAATCAAACTCTTATGAAAAGTATTCTGATAATGAAGAATTCCGGCAGAACGTAATTGAAGTTAATAATAAATTAATTCGCTTAAGCACTTATTCTACACTTGTGCCCTTATTAATGGCTGCACGTATAAAAAGCGAAAATGAACCCGCAAAATATTTGGAAACACTTATTCTTGCTGAGAAATTTGCTTTTAGAGTATTTGCTCTTCAAGAAAAAAGATCCAATGCCGGAAACAGCACTCTATACAATACTGCATTCAAACTCTACGCTGGAGTTGATGATAAAAAGAAGGCGTATAATCTTGGGGACGCACAGTGGCAATTAGAGCAGCTCACAATCAAATATTGCGACAAGAACGCTTTTGTAAAAAGTATTCAGGAAATAAAGAATTGGTATGAATGGAAATCAGTAAAATATTTTCTTTTTGAATACGAACTGTCACTGGCAAAAAGCAAAGGTAAATCTGTCAGTATTGAATGGAATGAACTGCACAAGCCGAAAAAAGAAGATACTGTGGAGCATATTTTACCGCGCACTCCAAAGCCTGAAGATTCTGAATATTGGAATCACTTGTGGAATGGCGAAGAAGGAAAATACACTCACGATTTTGGAAATCTGGTACTTACAAAGGATAATAGTTCATATTCAAATTATCGATTTGATATTAAAAAAGGAACAAGCGGACAAAGCAATCCCTGTTATGCAAAATCTCATCTGTTTTCTGAAAACGAATTATGTGGATATCCTGTTTGGAATCTGACATCATTAACAGAAAGAAGAAAAAAAATTGAAGATTGGGCAATTGCCAGATGGAAACTGACTGTTGACAGCAAAATAGTCGCGGCACCGGTATTTTCGGAAGAAGACGTTGAAGAATAATGCTTGCAATAGAAATATAACGACTGCGTTTGCATTTACAGCGATCATTACTTCCTTAAAAACCATACGAATGCCAGTACCTCGACCGGGATGCAGGCTATGAAGAACAGCCAGTTGTTCGGTACAGAAACGCTTAGAAACAGCGCGGCGGCAAGCGACCAGATAAGTATGCTGACCGGGATAAGGGCAAACTTACGCTTTGCCCATAATGACACGAATACGAGTGCAACGATCGCGGAGGCCGTTATTGCGTACATGAAAATAAGCCAGAGCTTCGGCGCCGTCACCTGAAACAGGGATATCAGCACATAGACTGCCGTTGCGACCACCCAAACCAACAGCACCGAAAGCGCGGTGATCGCTATTTTACGGAACCTGGGGTTGTTGCGCAATTTGGCTTTTCTCTCGCTGATGAGGTCGTTGACCGTCACTCCGTAGATATCGGCGATCTGCTTTAAAATAAAAATATCGGGGACGCCCTCGGCGCGCTCCCATTTTGATACGGCTTTGTCCGAATAATTCAGTTTTTCAGAAAGCTCTAACTGCGTCATTCCCGCGGCCTTTCTGTATTCCGCAAGGTTTTTAGCGATCAGCGCCTGCATGTCTTTTTCGCCTTCCATTATTCGCATTATATCAAAAATACCGGTTTTTTTCAAGCAAAAAGCCGGACTCTACCGTCAGTAGAGCGGCGGATAAAAACTCTACTGTGGCGTTACTTTTCGTATAGTAAGCGATTTCCACAGTAGGTTGATAAAAATGCGCCGGTTGAAATAATATAAAAGTAGCGGAAACGTTCTTGCTTAAATTACAAAGCTTCCCCCGACTTAAATTACAAAGCTTCCCCCGAATTGATATTCGAGAGCTAAACAGGAATAGTATTACCGCAAATGAGGAATAATCCGTTAGTCTAAAAAACATAATAAAGCTTTTTACCGGAGGTCAGAAATATGAAAAAAAATGTGTTTATTTACGGCGACTCTATTATGCGCGCTACGGTATTGGATTGCGGCGGGCAGTACCACGCCACGGTTTCGCATTATCTTCCCGGCTTTGAAAACGATTACCGTATTGAAAACCGTTCGCGCTTCGGCTGTACCGTCACACGCGGCAGTCAAATAATAAAGGGCGATCTTGACAGCGGCGCCCGCCCCGATATCGCCGTACTATGCTATGGCGGTAACGACTGTAACTATGATTGGGCGGAGGTAGCCGCGGCGCCGGATGCGCGTCACGAGCCGGCCACTCCCCTGCCGCAATTTTGCGAGACGCTGATCACGCTGATCAAGACTCTGCGCGGGCATAATATAAAGCCTGTGCTTATGACGCTGCCGCCTATAAGCAGCGAAAAATATCTCGCGTTTTTGGGGTCAAAGGGGCTCGATACCGGCAACATCGTAAAATGGCTGGGCAGCGCCGATATGATCTACCGCTTTCACGAGCTTTATTCCGACTCGATCGCGCGGATCGCAAAAGAGACCGGCTGCGATCTTGTGGACGTGCGCGGGCGCTTTTTATCCTGCCGTGATTTCGACGCGCGGATCATTTCGCACGACGGGCTGCATTTAAAGCCCGCAGGATATGAGATGATAGCAAGCGCCTTCAAAAACTACGCCGGCGCAATTATACGCGGCGCAACCATGACTGACCCGCACGCGGGTTATGCACAATGATTGTCTGCCGGTAAAAGCGCGCGTAAGACCGCGCCTTTGAAACAGCAAGGTATGCGCAGCCTGTCACGCGGGATTTCAGCCGCACCCTACGCATTTTCAGGGCTTGCATTAAATACCGTTTGCATGTATAATACGGATATATATGGACGATATCCGAAAGCGTTTATCCGATCTTATTGCATACGCAAACATCCATCTTTCCGTCGATACGGCGGACAATCAGTTTTTGTTTTTAAAGCTTTGCGAAATTGCGGGCGTATCGCCGGCAGGTTTTGATAATTACGCCGCGGATGCGGACTTTTTAGAGAAACAAACGAATGCGGACGCTATTTTGAGCGGCTTAGACAGCCGTATGCAGTCATTGCTGCTTGCCGCGGTTTTGCCGCCGCCGTCGCGCATTATCGAAATTTTCAGTTTGATTATTTTAGAGGGCGGAGGGATGCGCGAGGCCGCCGACTGGCTGTACGACTTTTCGGTAAAGAGCGGCTATGTCCCCCTTGCCGCCGCGGATCATAATATACACTGGCGCGCGCCGGGCAAAAAGGGCGCGCTGCATATAACGATCAACACCGCCCTTACATTTGCGGAAGGCAGCCCTTACGACTCGCCGCGCTGTTTAATGTGCCCGAGCCCCGAGCTTTCGCCGCTTACGCGCGTTCTGCCCGTATGTTTGAACGGCGATGATTGGCTGTTCCGATTTTCGGCGAATTGTCTTTTTTCACAGCATTTTGTTTTTTACCCCGCGCAGCACAGAGCGGCCAGGGATTTTTCCGACGCTTTCGGGCGGCTTATCGACGCGATAGAATACTTCCCCCACTATTTTTTCTTCGAAAGCTTTGCGGACAGCGATAAAACAAAGGCCGGGGGCCACTTTTGCCTTACAGGCGGCCTGCCCGATATGCCGCTGTTTTCCGCGCCGCCGCGCATGGCCTTTACCGATCCCGGCCGCGGCGTCAGTATCACCGTCCCCGATTGGTACAATACCGTAATACGTATCGAGAGCGGCCAGCGCACCGCGCTTTCTGCCGCTGTCTGTATGATACACGATGCTTTTGCGGCATATTCCGGCGAAAGGATCGGTTTGGTCAATCCCGCCGGCAAAAATATCCGGATACTGCCCGTATTGCGGATTAACGGAAGCGGCGAATATTGCGCCGAGCTGATGCTGCTAAACAGCCGGCTTGCCGGAACAGGCACAGATCTTTTGCCTTTAGGGATCGGCGCCGCCGAGGCCTTGGGCGCGTTTATGCTGTCCGCCGACGTCGGCGCCGCCGCGGCCGCTGTGACCGGGCAGGCTGATGCGGGCGCGCTGTCGCCGGCCGCGGCTCGGCTTGCAAGCGGCATGTCCTCTGCTTTGCCGGAAGACGGCGATATCGCCGGGCACATCGAGGAGTACATACTGAGTTCGTGCGAGGATGCGCTGTCGTCCTCGGCCGTGTTCCGTGAGGACGGCGCGGGCAATATCGCGCTGATCGAGTTTATGACGGGGCTGGGATATGCAATCAAACAATAAGCCTTCGATACGTTTATAGGAAAAATCCGTTAGAATTCCGCGGAACACGTGCCGTATATCCGGCATAAAAGATGCCGGGGTTATTCATACTAAAGTAAAATACTGCATCTCTTAGGCCGTTTCAGCCTTTTCGCGGTGATTCTGATTCAGGGACTAAAACAACAATCGAATAAATTTTTAAAAATTACCAAAATACATATTTGCACCAAGGATAAGCTTTTCCATTTTTAAGCCCGCTTTTTATTGACAGGCAGGTTTAAAATGTGCGGAAACGGGAGAAACTTTATGAAAAGAAAATCTAAAACCAAACTTAGACCGTTTCGCTTTTTCCCGCATATTATGGAGAGACGGATGAAACGGGGCTACCGCAAAGCCGGCTCCGTCAATCTTACGGAGGCTGAACAGGGATTATGCGCCGGCGATCTGTGTGAATATGAAAAATGGTTAGTGAAACAAACGGAATCATAAAACGAGGGGATCTCTTTTACGCCGACCTGTCGCCCGTAGTGGGCAGCGAACAGGGCGGTATGCGTCCCGTTCTTATCATACAGAACGACATAGGCAATAAGTACAGCCCGACAATAATTGCGGCGGCGATAACCAGCCAGATAAACAAGGCAAAGCTGCCGACGCATATAGAGCTTAAGGCCGGCGACTACGGCCTGCCCAAGGACTCGGTCATCCTGCTGGAACAGATCAGGACGCTGGATAAAAAGCGGCTGAAGGAAAAAATAGGAACTCTGAAGTCCGATACTATGAAACGCGCCGACAAAGCGATATTGATAAGCCTGGGCTTCCCTACATAATAGGACAACGGGCTATTTTTTTATAAGGGGCTTCATACGACGGCTCTTAACACATCCTGACTCGAAAAAATTTCAGCAGCTTAAAAAATATTGCACACTGCCGCGGCGTAGCTTTCGCAGTGCGATATCGATATTTCTATGTTTTGTTTCCCCGACGCCTTAAAAACTTCAGCGGCGGCGCCGTAAAGCTTAATATACGGCGCGCCTTTTTCGCTGTGGCGCACCTCGACATCGGTATGCCTTATGCCGTCAAAGCCGGTTTGCAAAGCTTTTACAACGGCTTCCTTTGCCGCGAACATCCCTGCATAGGTTTGAGGATCGCCGCCGCTGCTTTTATAATGAGCCTGCTCGGCAGAAGTAAACACTTTTTTTATAAAAGCGCATTGTTTGACAGCGGTTTCAATCCTGCTTATTTCAATGATATCGATCCCGATCATAATGAGTATCCCGTTCTTTCGCGCCGGCCTGTTTGCCGCTCTTAAGCGGTTACTTTACCGCGTTTAAAACCGCAAGCCGCACGGCCTCGGCCGCCATTACCGACAACGTATTGTATTCGGCCTCCTTCTTCCCTGCCGACAGCGCAAATATAGTGTCGCCGTCCATGGCGGTATGCGCCGGGCGTACCGACAGGGCGATACCGTCCTGCGCCGTCCCGGCCAGCATATTGCATTGCAACTTGGAAAGCTTAGCGTTTGTCACGACCGCGCCGATGACGGTGTTACGCCCCGCGCCCTGTTCCGCCTGAATTTTAAGCAAGCCGCCGTTTAATATAAAATTATGCGCATCCAGGAATTTACCGTCGGGTCCTCTGCCGCCCGCCGCTATTTTACCGGTATTGCAATCAAACACGTCGCCTAAGGGGTTTACAACGATTATGGCGGCCATTTCGACGCCGCACGCCTCAATATGCGAAAATCCGATACCGGCCGCCATGGACGCGGCGGCGCCGAAAACGCGGCCGCACCGCGCGCCCCTGCCGCCCCCCGCGCGCCCGCCGTTTATCCCCCCGGCCATGCCGTTTTTAAAGCGCAGCGGCACCGCGTTTTTGCAGGCGGCGTATCCTGTATCCGCGTCGGGGAAATTTATGCCGCCGGGCAGAAGGTCGTAAATCACCGCGCCCGAAACAATTGGCACGCGGCAGAGCCCGGTATCGAACCCGCAGTTGTTTTCAAAAAGCCAGCGCATGACCCCGGAGCACGCGTCAAGGCCGAACGCGCTGCCGCCCGAAAGGACGACGGCGTTGACCTTATCCACCGTTTTTTCCGGGCGCAGAAGGTCTGTTTCGCGCGTCCCGGGCGCGGCGCCGCGCGTGCTGACTCCGCCGGTCACGCCTTCTTTCGAGAAAATTACGGTAACGCCCGTATTTTCCTTTTCAGCGTGGCCGATATAAATATCATTAAATGCGTTCATACGCTTATTATATCATAACTTCGCCCGGCACTGTGATATAATATACCTACTATGAAGAATACGCTCACAGATTATCATATGCACAGTACTTTTTCGGGCGACGGCACCGACTCGTTAGAGGATATGGTGATATCCGCGATAGAGAAGGGCTGCGGATATATCGCGGTAACCGAGCATTGCAATAACGACTATGCGGCGCGGAACATCAAGGGCGCGGCCAAAACCAGCCTGGAAAAATACCACAAAGAATTTATGCGCGTTAAGCATAAATACACGGGGCAAATCGAGATCGCATACGGGATCGAGCTGGGCTATGACCCTTTCGCAAACGAGCTGAACGCGGCGCAGTTGGATGCGGGCGGCTACGATTATGTAATCAACAGCGTCCACACGATCGACGGCGAGGATTGCTATTGGGAACGCTACTTCTCTAACAGAACGCAGAAAGAGGGCTATAACAATTATCTGAAAGCCGTGTACGAAAGCCTTTCCGCCCCGTACCGCTTTAATACGGTCGGGCACTTCGGCTATATCACGCGCAACAGCCCGTTTGAAAAAAGAGATATGCTGACGGAATATTACGAAATCGCGGAGGCTATCCTTAAAAAAATGATAGCGGGCGGCGTCGCACTGGAAGCAAACTCCAGCGTAAGGAGCGCGCCCTCCCCCTGCCTGCCGCAGCGCGATATCATACGGCTGTACAGAGACTTGGGCGGCGAGCTGATAGTTTACGGCAGCGACGCGCACGCAACCGGCGACATTTGCCGCAGCCGCGCGGAGGTCATGTCGCTTTTAAAAGATTGCGGCTTTAAATATCACACGATTTTTCTAAACGGAAAAATGAAGCTGCTGCCGCTATTATGAATCATCTTTATGTAATAGTCTCTGTAACAGTCGTGACCTTGAAGCCCTGTTCCCCGGCCGTTTTTATGATGCGCGGCAAGGCCTCAAGCGTGTGCGCGGTCGGGTGCATCAGTATCAGGTCGCCGTTTTTCAGATTTTTTGTGGCGCGGGCATATGCCAGCCCGGCGTCCTTATCGCGCCAGTCTATCGTATCCTTGCTCCACATAATCGTCTTATAGCCCAGGTTTGCCGCAACATTGACAGTCGTTTTATCGAAGCTGCCCGATGGCGGCGCAAAAAGATTCATACTGACGCCGGCAACGCTTTCGACAAGCTTATGCGTGATAAAAATTTCCTCGCGGTTGCGGGTCTCGCTGATCTTTTTATGATCTTTGTGGTAATAGCCGTGATTGCCGATTTCGTGACCCTTATCCCTGATTTTTATAAGCATCCCGCTGTTTTCCGCCGCCCAGCTGCCGCCTACAAAGAATGTTATTTTGACGCTTTCGTCCTCCAAAACCTTCAGCATGCCATCCAAATATTCCGTGCCCCAGTAAACGTTCACCATCAGCGAGACGTTTTTATTGGCGGTGTTGCCGCGGTAGTACGCGCCGCCAGCCTCCGGATTGAACGCCTGGCTGATCTGCGGCATCAGCGTAACGGTGAAAATGCCCATAAGCATCAGCGCCAGCACGCAGTTCACAACCACGTTCAAAAAAAAATTCTCCCCGCGCCGATTTTTTCCGCCGCCGGAAACCTTCCCGCCGTCCGCGGAAGTATCTTGTGCAGCCGCTTTCTCAACTTCCTTTTCCCGTTCCATCTCACTTATATGATATTCGGGGAAACCTCATAAAAGCACCAAAACACAATGCTTATAAGCAAACAGCCGCCGCATTTTTAAATGCAACGGCTGTTGTAAAGTTATAAAGCTTTTCTATGACCCAGGGAAAAAATCCATCCTTATTTTCTTTTCCCCTCGCCGGTTTCTTTTTGACCGGCAACCGTGACGGGTCGCCCTAAAGAAAAAGGCGAATGTTTTTAGCACCACCCGCGTGACTTGACCGCCGTCACCACCCGGTTTATCGCGATCACATAGGCCGCGTCGCGCATATATATCTTGTCTTTTACCGACAGCTCGTGTACGGCGTTGTATGCCGAGACCATCTTGGCCTCAAGCTTTTGCAGGACCTCTTCCTTCGACCAGAAAAAGTTCATATTGCCCTGCACCTGCTCGAAATAGCTGCACGTCACCCCGCCGGCGTTGCACAGGAAATCGGGCACAAGGTAAATCCCGCGTTTTTGTATCTCCGGATCGGCGTCGGGCGACGTAGGGCCGTTTGCGCCCTCGCAGATGACTTTTACGCTCTTGTTGATCTTCCCCACGTTCTGCGCCGTGATCTGGTTTTCCAGAGCCGCGGGCAGGATGATATCGACCTTTTCGGAGAGCCACGCGTCGCCGTCAAGTATCTCAAGGCCCATTGCCTTTGCCTTTTCGCTGTTTATCGTGCCGAAATTATCCTTGATGCCGGCCAGCTTCCCGGCGTCGATGCCGTTTTCGCTGCGGTAGGTATAAGCCTTCTTGTCGTCATTGTTCCAGCATGATACGGCGATCAGCTTGCCGCCCAGGCTGCAGTACATCTTTGCCGCGTATTCGGCTACGTTGCCAAAGCCCTGTATGCTGGCGGTCGTTTTCTTTATGTCCATCTTAAGGTTTTTAAGAGCCTCGCGTAAAGTATATATGACGCCGAAGCCCGTCGCCTCGGTGCGCCCCAGGGAACCGCCGCTGCCCACAGGCTTGCCTGTGATCATGCCGGGCACGCGCGTACCGGTGATCGTCTCGTATTCGTCAAGCATCCACAGCATATGCTTGCCGCTGGTCATGACGTCGGGCGCGGGCACGTCCTGAACAGGGCCTATTTCCTTATAGATCTTTCTGATATAGCCGCGGCACAGCCTTTCCTGCTCGCCCTCGCTCATCGTCCTGGGGTCGCAGATGATGCCGCCCTTTGCCCCGCCCAGCGGGATATCCACAACGGCGCATTTCCAGGTCATCCACATGGACAGTGCGCGCACTGTGTCGGCCGTCTCGTGCGGGTGAAAACGCAGGCCGCCCTTGCCGGGGCCGCGCGCATCGTTGTGCTGCATACGGAAGCCCTTGAATACCTTGACGCTGCCGTCGTCCATTCTGACGGGGATCGATACGTGGAATTCGCGCATAGGGGTACGCAGAAGCTCTCTCGTGCCGCCGTCAAGCTTAAGGTATTCGGCAACATGGTCGAACTGCGCCTGCGCGTTCTCAAACGGATTGTAACTCTTCTCTGCCATGATAATGACTCTCCTAATTTTACGGGATTTTTTCTCTTGTTCCCGGCGGCATCCATAAACCCGTCAAAGTAAAGCCGCGCGGCTGATAACGAAATATATTTCCTGTAAGTATGCGTAAGTCCGCATATATGCGGACTGTTATATGTTATTATACTATTAATATTTGTAAAATCAAGTAAATTTTAGCGGATTTTTTTCTTTTGCGGCAAGCATGCCGGTAAAACATATCGTTATGACGGATAGTATTTGGAGCCGGCGTAAAACTTACTGCTTTGCGCTTGTGTTTTCGTTTTGATAAGGTTAAAATTATCCTATGGAAACAAACAAAATCAATTCACGGACGGTGGTATTCGAATGTCTTGCGCTGGGGATGCTTGCCGGCGGCATTACGGCGCTCGCGCTTATGCAAGCCGTTTTCGGGATTATCGCGGCCGCCGCGGCGCTTGGGTTTGCGATCGTGACAATAATCTACATCAAACGGCATCCCGCCGCGCCGCTTACCGACGAGGAAAAAGCCGATCCGGACTTTATGAAGAAATACAGCTATGCGAAAAGCTCGCTTATGACCGTGCGGATAATCCTTTACGTTTTGACCGCGGCTTTCGGCGTCATGCTGACCGCGCTGATATTCGGGCACTATATGATTATACTGTTTGCCGCGCCCTTTCTTATCACGTCGGTCACAATGCTGCTGGTCAACCGCGTTATGTTTACCAAGGTAGACGTGACTCAGCCGCCCAAGGAAAACAACGACGGGAAAAAAGATACGGATAACGGTAAAGATGCGGAATGATCCAACTTCTTTATTTTGCCGCGCCGCGTAACAGACTGCGGATTATGCGAATCGTTTTAAACCGCATTTATAAAAAATTATATTTCCGTTCGTGGTCTTTTGTTCCGGACTGGTAAACGGTAACCATCTTGTTCTTTTTTAACAGGTTCGTCAGCGCGTACACATCCACCCAAATCTCGGCCGGCCCCTTTACCTGCGACTCGTCAAAAATCAGCTGCAGTCCGAAATGCAGGTGCGGCACGTTTATATTGTTGACGTTCTCCTTTGCGCTGTAGCCCGTCATGCCAAGATACCCTATCACGTCCCCTGCCTTAACGGTCGCGCCCTTTTCGATCCCCTTTGCATACGGATGATCTTTGCGCAAATGCGCGTAATAATAATAGCGTTTGGTATCAAAGCTCCTTACGCCTACGCGCCAGCCGCCGTACTGGTTCCACCCGCATTCGGCGATCACGCCGCCCTCGACGGCGATAACGGGCGTGCCGATCCTGCCCATCATATCATGCCCCAGGTGCCTGCGCTTATATCCGTAATTTCTGGAATTCCCGAAATCGTCGTATTCGGAATAGGCGTAGCCCGCCGCGATCGGCGAAAAAACCTTCAGCCCGTATTTTTCGGATACGATCTTTTTCGCCTTGTCCGCGGGATCAATGACCTCTATTTTATGCCGGCCTATAAATTCCGATAAAACTGCCGTATAGACATCGTAAAAATACTGATAATACTTGCTTTTCGTAATATTCTCGACGCTTTCGCCCGCTTTCAATTTATTATAGAGCGCATCCAGGTCCTTGTATCCGTACCTTTTCCAGTTGCCGCCGTACTTTGTCGCCAGCAGCGAAAGCATCTGTATCCAGGAAACGTCCTTGCCCTCTTTTTTTGCCTTGATATCGTAATTCATCGCCCGCTCCAACGCGGCATAGGGCACGTTGAACTCCGCCCAGCGGATAAATTTCTTTTGCTCGCCCGGCTCGCCCGCTTTTTCGGGCTCGGCATACGAATACGAATAATAGCCCGCGTACCGGACCACGTCTGTGACGTTTATGCTGATGCCCGTAACCGTCAGCACAAAAAAAAGCAGCCACAGAACGACTCTGTGCCACAGCCTCAGCTTTATCTTTTTTCCTGATGCGGTCTTTTTGTCCATAAAGTATTAATATGACTTCGCCGCCGGAATATAGAACTTTCAATTTGCAGCATTGTGCAGAGGCGCAGAAAAAAAGGCTTCCTTCATGCAACCGCAGAAGGACGCCTTTCTGTTTATATACTTAATCCGCGTTTAAAACTGCTGTTTTTACGGTGTTTTTACAGCCTTAAAATATCCCCTTCCTCCAGTACGGTGTCTGTTTCAAGATACAGTTTTTGCTGGACAAGGAGGGCGTCGGTGACCGGATTTCCGTCCGCGTCGTACATTCCGTGCACCTTGATGCTTTTGCCGAATATTTTCGGGGAAACGATCTCTAGGATATCGCCCCGTTTAAAGCGGTTCCGCTGCTCGATGACCGCCGCGCCGCGTTTTTTATCATAGCCCAAAACAACAGCCGCAAAAACGGCTTCCTGCTGCGGCTTGGACGTTTCAAGATTCTGCATGTCCTTCTGCTGCCGTCCGTTTAAATAAAAGCCGCCGGTAAAGCCCCGGCTGCCCGTCTTATCGAGCTCGGATTGAAGCTGCGCGATCATATCCGTATCGGAAAAACCGCCTGCCGCGTACAGGTCGAGAGCCCTTCTGTACGCGTTTATGACCGAGCCGACATAAAAGGACGACTTCACCCGCCCTTCGACCTTAAAGCTCTTTATCCCCGCCCCGGCCAGCTTGTCCAATATGGCAAGGGTGTTTAGATCGCGGCTGTTTAAAATATAAGTGCCGCGCGCGTCCTCCTGTATGGTCAGCGGCTCGCCCTCGCGCTGTTTTTCCGTCATTTTATATTCCCAGCGGCAGCTTTGGACGCACTCGCCCCTGTTGCCGTCGCGGCCGGAGAGGTAATTGCTTAACAGGCACCGCCCGGAATACGAAATGCACATCGCGCCGTGGCAGAACGCCTCCAGCTCGATATTCCGGGGCAAGGCAGCGCGTATTTCCTTTATCTCGGAAAGAGACAGCTCCCGCGCAAGTACGATGCGCCTTGCGCCCTGCGCCGCCCAAAACAGCGCGGAATGCGCGTTTGTGACGTTCGCCTGCGTCGATATATGTATATCGAGGCCGGGCGCGTGTTTCCTTACGAACGCAAATATACCGGGGTCGGAAACGATGACCGCGTCGGCCGAGGCAGCGGTAAGGATATCAAGAAAGCCTTTCAGCCCGTCGAAGTCCGCGTTGTGCGCAAAAATATTGAGAGTTATATACGCCCTTGCCCCCGCCTTGTGGCAGCACCTTACCGCCTCAGCGATCCCGGCATCCGGAAAGTTATCGGAAAAGGCGCGCAAGCCGTAGGATTTTCCCGCAAAATATACCGCGTCCGCGCCGAAATGCAGGGCGGTTTTAAGCCGCTCCATATTCCCGGCGGGCGCAAGCAGTTCTAAGCTTTTCAGATTGTTCTGATTTTCCATGTCGTCTTTTACTGCAGAGCTTTCAAAGCTTTCTGGATATCGTTATCCCGTCCCCGGTTTCAAGCAGCTTTGTTTCTAACCGGACGTCGGTTGTCACCAGCTTTAAAAACTTCCTGATCCCTTCGGTTATGGTTTCCTTTCCCTTCTTTGTCGCCGTTTCCCCGCGCACCTTGCCGTCCAAAAGCACATTGTCGGCAAACAATATCCCGCCGGTTTCTAAATGCCCTAAAAGCGTCTCATAATACACCGGGTACTTGGTCTTGGGCCCGTCTAAGAATATAAAGTCGTATTTACCGCAAAGCCTGAAAAGCACCTCGCCGGCGTCCCCCTCCAGCACTCTTGCCCTGTCCGGAACACCGTATTTTTCAAAATTCGCAACCGCCTTTTCGATGCGGTCACGTTTGATTTCCACGGTATCCAAAACCGCTCCGGCATGCGCCGTCAGCATAATAAGCCCCGAATACCCAACCGCCGTCCCGATCTCCAGTATCCTGGCCGGCTGCTTCTCTTTCACCGTATCGAACAAAACCTGCGCCGACCCGTCCCGTATAACAGGGATATAGTTTTCATAGGCATATTTCTTTATCTCAGGAAAAAACATAATCAGTGGCAGTTTATAAGCTTATTTACAGGATCCGACTTTTCAGGGTTTCCTATGTTATGGACTCCTATGCAGTCTGCACCGAATTTTTCATACCTGAAAAATTTGCGGGGAGAAGCCCATCACGCCCCGACCAATTCTCCCGCCGAAACTGCGGCGCAGACGGGGTGTCAGACGGGCAGCAGTTCCAAGATCCGTGACGGAGCTGTACCGACGTACGCGGAGGAACGGATTTTGGAAACGCAGCCCGGATCACGCCCCGTATGCGCCGCAGTTTTAGGATTCGATTATGATCGGCAGCACCATCGGATTCCTCTTCGTCCGCTTGAAAATAAAGTTCTTAAGGTCCTTTCTGATATTGCTCTTAAGCACGCTGAACTCGTCGTGGCTTTCGGTCAGGTCAATATCGAGGATCGAACGTTTTACTGTATCGCGCGCCTCCTCCATCAGACCGTCCGCCTCTTTCATATAGACAAAGCCGCGGCTGATAACGTCCAGGCCGGTGACCTCGAACGACAGAGTATTGACAACGACGACGACGACGATTATGCCGTCCTCGGACAAATGCTTTCTGTCGCGCAGGACCACGCTGCCCACGTCGCCGACCCCAAGGCCGTCAACCAGCAAAAAGCCCGCCGGGATATTATCGCCCGTTTTCATATAGTCTTTCGTTAAAAGCACCTGCATGCCGATATCGGGCAAAAGTATCCTGCCCGCGTTCATGCCGATTTTTTCGGCTAATTCGGCGTGCTGCTTTAAGTGCCTGTATTCGCCGTGGACGGGCAAAAAGAACTTCGGCTTGGTGAGCGAATGTATCAGCTTTAACTCCTCGCGGCAGGCGTGCCCGGAAACGTGCACCTGTTCTAAGGCCTCGTAGATGACCTTGGCGCCCTTTCGGTATAAATTGTTGATTACCCTCGTCACCAGTTTCTCGTTGCCGGGGATAGCGGACGCAGAGATTATTATGGTATCGTTGACGCCTATCTTGATCTTGTTGAAATCGTCGCTGGCCATCCTTGTCAGCGCGCTCATAGGCTCGCCCTGGCTGCCCGTAGTGATGATGACCAACTGTTTGTCAGGGATCTTGGAGGTTTTTTCGACGTCGACAAGGATGTCCTTGTCGATATGCAGCTCGCCCAAACGCATCGCGCAGTCGGCGACGTTCAGCATGCTCCTGCCCGAAAATGCCACCTTGCGGTTGTATTTAACCGCCAGATCGATGATTTGCTGCAGCCGGTGGATATTAGACGCAAAGGTCGCGACAAATATGCGCCGCTCCGTATTCTCATTGAAAATTGTGTTTAATGAAAGGCCGACGGTCGTCTCGCTCATAGTATAGCCCGGCCGTTCGACGTTGGTGCTGTCCGCCATCAGCAGCAGAACGCCCTTGCGCCCTAATTCCGCTATCCTCGGCAGGTCGATGATCGCGCCGTCTACGGGCGTGTAGTCGATCTTAAAGTCGCCGGTATGAAAAACAACGCCCACAGGAGTGGTAATAGCCAGCGCGCACGAGCCCGCGATCGAATGGTTTACCTTAATAAACTCGACCGAGAAATTTTTGCCCAGCTTGACGATACTGCCCGGCTTTACGGTGTTCGCCATGATGTCGCGGTTGTTATGCTCCTTGAACTTGTTTTCAAGCAACGCAAGTGTCAGTCTGGTGCCGAAAATCGGGACCTTGATATCCTTTAACACAAAGGGCAGCGCGCCGATATGGTCCTCGTGCCCGTGGGTCAGAACGATGCCCTTGATTTTTTCATAGTTGTTTTTCAGGTATGCGGTATCGGGTATAACCAGATCTACCCCCGGCATCTCCTCGTTGGGAAAGGTTGCGCCCGCGTCCACTACAATGATCTCCCCGCCGTATTCCAGCGCGGTCATGTTTTTGCCTATCTCGCCCACTCCGCCGAGAAACGAGATCTTAAGTTGTTCTGTCAATTTTGGTACTCCTAAAATAAAATAAACTCGGGTTTTTTTATAGCAACGCGAACCCCGCCAAAAAACCCGGAGTAAAGACACGGAACAACGATAAAACAATTCAGCCCGCGTTACCGGGCGGGATCGCTTCGTCTGTTTTGATACTGATCCGCGTATTAAATCACTAAAACGACAAAGTCTTTTTGGTCAAAATCCTTTCGCCGTTTTTTGAAATTTAAAACGCTGCTTAGTATAAGCTTTGCGTTGAATATTAGTTCCTTAACCTCGGTTAAGGTAAAAATCACAGTTTCTTAGGTAAACGCCGATTAAATGAGATAAATTTTGACCGGGTATTTTTCAGGCATAAAACGGCTTGTTTTTGAAGGCAATAGCAGAGCTATTGACAAAAAAAAAGAAGATGTTTTAGGCCTGAAAAGACGATGCGTCAAAGTTCTATCGAATCAATCAGCGGTTACTTAGAATTATACAGTAAAAGGCTGATTTTTCCTAACAGAAACGGCATAAATAAAAACAATTTGATAAGTATTCTGTCAAAAGTTTGCATGAATCGCTGTAAACGTTAATCCGCATTGCCGTCCGCAGCGGATACAGCCAACGCAAAAGGGATAATATTGTCCGGGGCGGAAACTGCCTCCGCGCCGGCAGCAGCTATTTTCCCGCCTTCGAAAGCGATGCACCCGCCTGTTTCCGAAAACGCCGGCACCGCTGCGCCCGAAAACACAATGCAGTCCTTTAGCGACGCGTTCGACATTACCTGCGCCCCGCCGCCCAGTATTATATTGCCCGAAAGCTTTACGTTATCGCCGATATAGACATTGCCGCCCGAAAACACCCTGGCGCCGTCCCTTTCGGTAAAACTGCCGCCCTGCGTGACCGAGGGTATTTGCGACACGTCGAACGCACCGCACATCACGTCCATATTTGCCTTGAAATATGCTCCGATACTGTCCGCCTCGCGCCAATAGCCGGTATGCCGGTATGCGAAAACACGCATGAATTTTTCCAGCATCGTGTTGAAAAGCCGCTGTCCGAATTCAAATTGCGGATTTGCGCCCAAAATATCCAATACGTGCGGCTCGACAATATAGACGCCCGTGTTTACGCTCTCATCCGCTCCTCTGCCGGCATCCGGCTTTTCCTTGAAGCCAAAAACCCTGCCTAAACTGTCGGCGCACAAAGCGCCATTACGGCAATCGGCAGAATCCGTGACCGCAGCGGTGACTTCCGCGCGGTTTGCGCGATGAAAGGAAAGCATCTTTTCAAAGTCTATGTCGGTCAGCACGGCGCCGCTGATAACAACAAACGTCTCGTCCAAAAATTTAGCGATATCGCCTGCTTTCGAGTTCTCAAAAAAGTAATATATCCCGTCACGGTACGACGACGCGTCCAAATGCCCGATTATTTTTTCCGGCATGCTCCTTATGGTCACTGCAAAATCTTTCAGCCCGAAACCCTTAAGCGCCGCCAGCGGATAATCTATTACCGGAGTATTGAGAACAGGCAAAAGCGCTTCCGGGATTTTGTCCGTAAGCGGCCTTAAACGCGCGCCCTCACCTCCTGCCAAAATTACAGCTTTCATCAAAAATATGTTCTGTAATAAAGGACGATTCTATTCAAGGGGGGCTAACTCGCAATTTTATTTTATCTCGTTTGAGATAAAATAAAACCGCTCCTACGCCCCCCCTTGAGAAACCCCTTAGGGACCGAAAAAAAATCATAGATTTTTTTTGTCCCATTAAGGGCGGAATTGAAGAAACGCGGTTCTTAAATTCCGGCGCCGCCTATCGCGGCGCACATTGCCGCGCGCCTATATAATCCCGGTCAGGTTGTAGTCACCCGCATCAGCTTTCTTCTGCGTGATTTCCAAAGCTTCCTGCGGCGCTTTTCCGGTTTGTTTTAATATCCAATCCGCGGGCTTGCTCCCTTCGCCGCCGGATGTCCAGACGGCGCTGTATACGGTCAGGTTTTTCCCGTGCTTATTTATATAGGAGCGCATCACCGGCGCGGGCATACCCGCCCATACGGGAAACAGCAGTACGACCCTGCCGTAATCTTTCGGGTCGTGCGCATCGCCCTCGATCTTGGGGCTGCCCGGCACCTTAAACAGCGCGGAGATAAAGCTGTGCCGTTTAAAGTTTTTCCCGGCGTAGCCTATGCGGTCGATGTCGGCCTCGGGCAGCAGCTTTTTTACATGCATCGCCAGCTTCTCCGTCGTACCGGAATTAGAATAATACACGATCAAAGTCTTTTCCATAATCCTTACTTCCTTTTTTTTGCCGCCGCAAGTATAAGCGGCAAACATTCTACCTCAAAACAAAATCAAACGCTTTTCCGCTGTCCTCTTTGTATTTCAGATAGCATTCCACAGTTTTATATGAATTCAGCGCGGCAAGCGCGCAATTTTCACGGAAAGCCGCAAGGCCGCCCTGCTCCTCTGTGTCGGATACCGAGCGCACCGCGATAAACGGTACGCCGTTAAGCGTTGCGACATGCGCGATCGCCGCGGTCTCCATATCGACGCACAGCGGGTCAAAGCTTTTTACGATCGCCGCCCTTCCCTTCCTTTCCACAAAGGCGTCGCCTGTCGCCATCCGCCCGTAAACGATCCGCTGCGGCAGCCCGGAAAGCTTTAACGCGGCTTTAAAGCCGCCGATAAGCCCCGGGTCTGCCTTCATATGCGCTTCACGCAGCCTTGGCGGGAAATCGGTCAGCATACTTTCCTTTAAGTCGTGGTAAACAGCGTCCTCGCTTATGACAGTGTCGCCGATTTTAAGGCTTTTATCTATGCCGCCCGCAGTCCCCGATACAATGATATGATCCGGCGAATAAGAATCTATCATACTCTGCGCGCAAGCGGCCGCATTGACCTTGCCCACGCCGCAGGATACGATCACAGCCTTCTGCCCGAAAATAATTCCCTCGTAAAAGACCACCATAGCCTTCAGCCGCGACTTTGCGTTTGCAAGGCAAGCTAAATACGGTTTAAGCTCCGCCTCTACAGGACAAATAATACCTACCATATCCCTATTATAACACAAACAAACAGTGATTAAATTAAAGAATAATTAAAAACGGGTTTTAATAATGTATTCACTGCGCCTTTCAAGCCGGGGAGAAGTTTCCGCTGCTGCGGCGGGATATACCCAAAAGCACCCCCGTCGCCGCCATGAACACCACCAGCGAGCTGCTGCCCGCGCTGATAAAGGGCAGCGGCAGGCCGGTTGGCGGAATACTGCCTGTCACGACCGCAATGTTTACCGCCGCCTGCACGGCAACTACAGCGGCGATCCCGGCTGCCATATAACAGCTCATGCGGTCGGGCGCGTTGAGAGCAATCTTTACGGCGCGCCAAATATAGACCGCAAACAACAGGATAACTGCGACGCAGCCGGCAAAGCCGAACTCCTCGCCGATGATGCTGAATATAAAATCGCTTTCCGAAAACGGCAGGAACAGATATTTTTGGCGCGAGTTGAACAGGCCTACGCCGAACCAGCCGCCCGAACCCAGTGAGTAAAACGACTGGATAAGCTGGAAGCCCTCACCCTGCGGCGACGCCCACGGGTTCAGGAACGCCAATAAGCGGTTCATACGGTAGGGCTCCATTATGATCAGCAAGGGTACCATCGCCGCGATCGGTATCAGGATAAACAAAAAATGCTTTATCTTTGCCCCGCCCGCAAACAGCATGATCACCATAACAATGGCAAGGCACATTGTGATCGACATATTCGGCTCTAATATGATCAGCGCGCACATGCCGCCGCCCGCCGCGATCACGGGCAGCATCCCCCGGAAGGTGCGCATCCTGTCGCGGCTCTTTGACATATAGCCGGCCGCAAAGATGACAAACCCGAACTTTGCGACTTCTGACGCCTGCAGGGTAAAAATGCCCAGATTTATCCAGCGTTTCGCACCGTAATTTTCCACGCCGATACCGGGCAGGAACACGGCGGCAAGCAGGACAAAGGACACGCCTAATATAACATAACGCAGCTTTTTTATGACCTCGTACGGCAGCCTTATCGCGCCGAACATCGCCAAGGTACCCAGCACCGCGCCCAGGATCTGTTTTTTCATATAGTAGAACTTGTCGCCGTAATAAACCTCTGCGCTGTACATACTGGCGCTGTAAACCATTACGACGCCTATGATTACAAGTATCGCCGTCACGCCCAAAAGAACGTAGTCTATGTGCCCCTTTTTTTTGAACGCGTCATAATAGCGCAAGCCGGCGTCCTTTCCGGCGCCGGCCGTATCCCCTTTTATATCAGGCGGCTTTTTTCCGCCGATAAAAAAATCCCTGCCGAAGATCCGCATATATATTAAATATATGGACAACCACAAGAATTTAGAATATGGCGGTGATTTTCAAAGGGCGCGCCGCGCTTTTCACCGCGCTATAAAATGTATGCCGTGCACACACACAAGGAGATTTTGCAAAAAAATGTCTTTAGCGTTTATATAAAAGCGCGGCTTACAAAAGCAGCACTATCGCAAGAATGCCGAAGGACACTGTAACGGCAAGAATATTGCCCGCGACAGCCGGCCACCGCGCCTCCTTGTTAAAAAGCTGAAACAGCCTTATCCCTAAGTGCGTCCTGCCCAGCAGCAGGGCAAAGAACTCGGAAACTGCCACCGCAAAGGCAAAAGCGAAGAGGAACACCTCATACAGCTCGAACCCGCCTGTAAGTATTATCGTCAGAGCGAACAGCCCGGCAAAGCATAATGCGTAAAGAACCGCGGCGGCAGCAAGCCATGCGTTGAGCTTTTTGTTTTCACGTTTTATCCCGTCAAAGCTGTAGCTGCCGGTTTCAAAATTTTCGCCGCCGTCCGGCTTTTCCGGGGCCGTCCCCTCGCTGCCTGCAACGCCTATTATGTTCCCGCCGTCCTGCTTTTCCGAAACCGGATTTCCGCTGTCCCCTGCATTTCCCTTATACATCTTTTCTCCGCCTTTTACTCACCCTTAGTTCATAAAAATTGTTGATATTATAAGCTATTATATCTTATGAAGGCGTCTGTGTCAATTTTGGTTTGCCGCACAGCTTTTCCCGCCGCAAATTGTGCAATACCGGTGCTTACCAAAAAACGCGGGGGTTTGTCCGCGCAAGCAAAAAAATCAATTATCTGCCGCCAAAAGATAGACGGCAAATCTATAATGTGTTATTATTATGCGATGATAAGCAGCTTGCTTGGCATCGGATCCGGGGAGGCGCAAGCAAACCGGTGTAATACCCATTAAGCTCTGCTGCGGAAAGAAAATGTCATTAGACTAAAATACGGTGCGGGTCCATAGCTCAGTTGGTTAGAGCGCTTGCTTGACATGCAAGAGGTCGTTGGTTCAACTCCAATTGGACCCACCAAAAAAGCCGTTTTACAAAAAAAACAGCCGTTTCAAAAACGGCTGTTTTTTTGTAAAAAGCAATGTTTGCGGCTTGTCTTATATGCCTTCAACAGAAAAATGTTGAAATCCGTAATATAAACGCTTACTTTTTTTCTAAAGCGTAACGCCAACAATCCTTACATCCAGTATTTCCTGTCCAGCGTTCTGTATTGGACGGCTTCGGCAATGTGCGTTATGCCTATCGACACGGCGCCCTCTAGATCCGCTATCGTGCGCGACACCTTTAAGATCCGGTTGTAGGCGCGCGCGGAAAGATTCAGTTTTCTGAACACAGTCTCCAAAAATTCCGAACACGCCGCATCAAGCGCACAGAACTCGGCAACGCACTCGTTATCCATTTTGGAATTGGAATACACGCCCCTGCCTTTAAGGCGTTTAAGCTGTATCTCCCTTGCGGCGTCCGCGCGTTTTTTTACATCGGCCGAGCCTTCGGAAAGCTCCTTGTCCGACAGCTCCTCGATCTTGACGTTATCGACCTCGATATGTAAATCGATCCTGTCCATTAAGGGGCCGCTCATTTTGCCCACATAGCGGCGGATCTCTGCCGGCGAGCAGCGGCATTTATTGTCTTTCCCTCCGAAATGGCCGCACGGGCAGGGGTTCATACTGGCTATAAGCAGAAAGTTGGCAGGATATACGACCGTCCTCTGCGCACGGGAAACCGTGATCTGCCCGTCCTCCAGCGGCTGGCGCAGTGTTTCCAGCGTGTGGCGGTTATATTCGGGCATTTCGTCCAGGAAAAGGACGCCGTTGTGCGCAAGAGATATCTCGCCCGGCCTTGCCTTCGTCCCGCCGCCGGTCAGCGATACCAGCGTGGCCGTATGGTGAGGGATCCGGAAGGGCCGCGCCGACACTATGCCCTCTGCGCCCAGGATCCCCGCCACGCTGTGGATCTTGGTGGTCTCCAGCGCCTCGGAAAACGTCATATCGGGCAGAATCGAGGGCAGGCATTTCGCCAGCATCGTCTTGCCGCCGCCGGGCGGGCCGATCATCAGGATATTGTGTCCGCCGGCCGCAGCGATCTCAAGCGCGCGCCTTGCGGACGCCTGTCCCTTTACGAATTTAAGGTCGCCCGCGTGCTTGACCCCGGTCAGAACCGTTTCAAACTTACGTAAGTCAAGCGGCGCGAGCTCCGCCTGCTTTTGCAGGTACGCGGCGCACTCTGAAAGGCTTTTTACCGGAATTATCGTAAGCCCGTCGATAAAGCTTGCCTCTGCCTTGTTGGCGTCGGGGATAACGACCTTCTTACAGCCCTGCTCCCTCGCCGAAATCAATAAGGGCAGGATACCGTCGATGTGCCGCACGCCGCCGTCAAGGCCCAGTTCGCCCAAATATATCGTATCCGAAAGTAATTTATATGAAAACTGGTCGGACGCCGTAAGGATGCCTAATGCTATCGGCAGGTCGAAAACGGCGCCCTCCTTCTTTATATCGGCGGGCGCAAGGTTGACCGTTATTTTAAGCGGCGGGAACTGAAAGCCGGAATTCTTTATCGCGCTCCTCACCCGCTCCTTCGATTCCTTGACCGCTGCGTCGGGCAGGCCGACGGTCTCATAGCCCGGCAGGCCGTTATTGATATCTACCTCGATCTCGACCGGAAAGCCGTTGATACCGGCAAGGCCGAAGCTGTTTATCTTAGAGAGCATCTATATACTCCTCCGTGATGAAAATCCGCGGATTTTTTTAGGTAAACGCTGAATAATTCGACAGAACTTTGACGCATCGTCTTTTTTGGCATAAAACATCTCCTTTTTTCGCCAATAGCTCTGCTATTGCCTTCAAAAACAAGCTGTTTTATGCCTGAAAAAAACCCGGTCAAGATTTATCTCATTTAATCAGCGTTTACTTATATTTTATCCGTCACCTAAAAAGACTCTTAAAGGTGTCCGGTGCGTAGTGCGGCGCTTCCTTGTCAAACGGCATAAAGATCTTCCGCCTGTTCGATACGGTAATGTCAAGTACCGTATACATAAAGTATAAAAAGGCCAGCACGCTGACAGCCGAAAACACTATCATAAATACCTTCGGCAGCTGCGCCGCACCGCCGTACAGCGGATTCGCGTTTGGGTCAAAAATATAATCGGGCAGGCTGTTCATATACTGGTTGGATATCATCACGGACGAAACGTTTATCAGGCTTAACGCACTGAATATAAACAAGCTGCCGTACAGCCTGCGGTCGCCTATCGCAGCGCATGCAAAGATGAGCAGTACGATGCCCGGCACCACTGTTACCGGCGTGGCCTCGGGCATAAAGTACGCCGCGATAAAGAAGAACACCGAGGACAGCAGCAAGAGGTTGGCGCGGTTGCGCTTCATGACATAGATTATCCCGAGGATCGCCGCCATAACAAAATAGAGCACGATAATATATGCGTTTGCGCCGTCATACGCCATACCGTTCTTGCCGAAGATCGCCGAGATGTTGAATCCGTTATTTGTGAATATCGAAAAATGTATCGAAAGCTTGGAATACACCGGGAATACCGAGAAGAACGCGAACTTGCCGCCGCTCTCCAGCCCCTTGACCGTAAACGGCAGCGAGGCGATGATCAGCGTCAGGAAGAACGCGGCGATGCCGACGGGCGTCTGCCACAAAGCCCTGTTTTCATCGTCTGCATCCGATATTTTTTTCTTGAAATTCGGATCGTCCGCGTGCATTTTGCCGCGTATTGCCTTTACAACGGCTGCGCAAAGGTATACCAGTAAAAGCGGCGCGATCATAAGCGCGTTCTCGGAAAAGAATACCGCGGCGGCGTAAGCAAAGCACATTTTCAGATATTTCTTATCCAGTAAGAAGCGCAGGGTCAAGACAAGAAAGAATATATATACCGCGTCCATCCCGCCGTAAACAGTGAAAGCGAATATGACCGCCGGGTTAAGGAGATACAGCGCCGATATGCCCAAGGCGGCCTTTTTATTAACGAACCTCTTGGTAAAGCTGTATATAAGATACCCGATAGAGAGGTCGGCGATAAGGCCGGGCAGCTTAAGGACAAAAACCATTCCTCTTGAGCCGTCCAGAATATTAAACCAGTTGCGGAAAAGCCCGATATAATAATAAAGGTATAACTGCCCCGGCGCGTAATTTATCTCGTTTGACGCGTAATAACCCGTGCCGCTTTCCATAAGCTTTGACGCCGCTGAAAGAGCCGCCGTGATGTCAGGCCTGTAGCCTTTTATAACAAAAACGAAAATAATGCGGATAAGAAACGCCGCCAAAAGGATAAAGAGGAACGGCGCCTTGCTTGCCGCCATTTTGAACGCGCCCCATGCCCTGCCGCATAGATTTCTTACAGCTGCGCCGGCGCGGCTCTGCGTCACGGGCGCGGCGGACGCGGCAGACGCATCCGAACCGTCGTCAAATCCGTCATCCCCGCCGCCGTCAGACACGCCGCCGGCATTAATACCCTCTTCCATGTTTACGTTTTCTTCAGCCGGCGCGCCGCTGCTTTCATCCTCTGCCGCGCCGCCGCCGTCAACAGGTATTTCCGCCGAGTCGGTGTCGTCTGCCAAAAGGTCGGCGCGTTTTTTCGGCTTACCTTTAGCATTTTTCGCGTCGGTTTTTCCTCCTTTGCCCGCATCCGGCTTTGCATAAACGTAGTTCTTGTTTATTGAATGAGTTACGAAAATGCAAATAAGGATAAGCGCCAGGAACGCCGCGCAGGTAAAAATGACCGGCAGCGCATTGGAATCGCGGTAACCGCCGTTCTTATAAACCGTATGCGCCGGCGCCGCCGCAGAGGCGACCTCCTCCATCAACGATATTTCCGTGATATTTACGCGCGCATCGCCCGCCGCGTGGCCCTCGGCGCCCAGGCCGATCGATACCGTCAGGCTGCCCATGTTCCCGGAATTGAACACCGGGGACGTATAGCTGCCGGAAAAGGCGCCTAAATTGACAATGAACGACGCGCTCTGGAAAGCGGCCGGATCAACGTACGAAGGGTCCTCAAAAAAGCCTATCGTCAGCCCTGCGGCCTTCCCGGCGTTATCCGCCGGCTTTCTCAGCGTGCCGTTGTATTTAAACGAGAGCTTGTAGTTAGTTTTCCT
Source organism: Eubacteriales bacterium (assembly GCA_031553565.1). GTDB lineage: Bacteria > Bacillota > Clostridia > Christensenellales > DUVY01 > JAVBLK01. Next base: position 27,664 of record JAVBLK010000014.1, on the reverse strand, counting down.
GTTGACCTTGACCTTTTGATATATCTTTATCCAGCCGCTGGCAGCGGGCTTGGAGGTTGCGTCCACTAACAGTGTAAGCGCGTTTTCGTTATCGCCGTACTCATATCCGGCAACCGAGGCAATAAGGGGATCTGATGTAGCGACCTTCCATCCCTCGGGCAGCTCCTGCGCCCATTTTTGATAAGACTTGTACTTCGTATTCTCGTAACCGGGCGCAATACATTTGTTGTAAAAATCATAGGTTTTTTTGACGTACGACGTGCCCTTCGCGTCTTTTTCCCACTTGTCGGCATTAAAATCACCCTTGTCCAAGGCACCGTCAGTGTACCGGTTGAATCTGCCGTTCACAATAAGGTTCGTATCGTCAGGAGCCCCGGCACCGCAGCCGGAAAAGGCAAACATTGACATTACGAATATAGCCGCAACACTGAACACAATTAAAATTTTTTTGAATCTGAATCTCATCCCGGAAATACTCCCTTGCCTAAACTTTTGTATGACTCTTTGGCGAAAAAGACGCCGCTACTAAACCACGTTCGGAGGACGGCTAAAGCCGTCTAAAGTTTTAACGCCTTGTCATTCTGAACGCAGTGAAGAATCTTGTAATTTAAGATCACCGTCGCCTTAAGATCCTTCGCTTTGCTCAGGATGACACCGCACTGCTGTTTTTCTCCCGTTTTCTTTTTGCGGTTGACCTAAGTAAACGCTGATTAAATGAGATAAATTTAGAGCAAGTATTTTTTAGCCCGGGAAATGATTTGTTTATTACGCAAATAGTAGAACTATTTGCTAAGTTAAGAAGGCATTTCCAGGCAAAAAAGACGCGGCTATAAATTATATCGTTTCCTCAAAAGAAATTATATCAGAAAAACCGCAAAAACGCACAGAAAAACATCAAGTTTTCAGTAAACGCCCAAAAAGAACAAAGTGGCTTCGCCACAATGCAATTTTGTGGCTGCCCGGGTTTTTGCTGCGATATTTCCTTTTGCAGAACAAAGTGGCTTCGCCACAATGCAATTTTGTGGCTGCCCGGGTTTTTTGCTGCGATTTTTCCTTTTGCAGAACAAAGTGGCTTCGCCACACTTGCAATTTTGTGGCTGCCCGGGTTTTTTGCTGCGATTTTTCCTTTTGCAGAACAAAGTGGCTTCGCCACAATGCAATTTTGTGGCTGCCCGGGTTTGTTGCTGCGGTATTTCCTTTTGCAGAACAAAGTGGCTTCGCCGCTCGCTTTTATTGAACCCGCCGTCTAAACCGCAAAATCTAGCAAGCATTTTTTGACGGTTTTTCCTAGGGTAAGAAAAAAGGCCCTAAAGCCTTTGATAGTGATCGTTATAATTAATTTTTGTCCGCAAGCCCGCTCTTACCTTAAACTTCCGTCAAGCTGCACCAAGCATCCTCGTTTTCTTTTCTTCCCGCCGCATAAGCGCAGTCCTTTTCCGGGCATTCGCCACGGCGGCAGAGCCGGGTATTTCTTACGATGCACCCTTAACGGGCATTCCTAAAGAAAAAGGCGAAAGTCTTATTGAACTTCTTTGATCTTGGCCGCCTTACCTGAAAGCGCGCGCAGGTAATAGAGCTTCGCACGCCTGACCTTGCCGCGCTTTACGACCTCGATACGGTCGATACGCGGGGAATGCAGGGGAAAGCACCTTTCAACGCCCACACCGAACGAAATGCGGCGGACGGTAAACGTTTCGCGTATACTGCCGTTTTTGCGCGCGATAACAGTGCCCTCAAAAGCCTGCAAACGCTCACGCGTGCCCTCGACAACCTTTACAAATACCTTTACCACGTCGCCCACGTTGAACACGGGGACGTCAGCTTTCATATTCTCTCTTTCAATGGCCTCAATAATCTTACTCATGTCAGTTAACCTTAACCTCTCCTAAACAGATACGCTCAATAATATAACATATAAAATCGAAAGTTACAACTAAAAACACGCATTTTAGTCAGAAAAATTCACAAGCGGGCGGGCATTCCCTTGCGCGGCTCTCTTTCGCCAGTTCTAAGTAAAGGCTGATTAATCGAACTAATCAGCGGTTACCTGATACTTCCGTTTTTTTGCTTTGCATATTGTACTATATATGAAGGCGCGCAGTCAAGGCGGAAACGTATGACGCGCAAAAATAGTATTGTACGTGTTCCTTCGTTTCTGCGCCGATAAAAACGGTGCGCTTTCCGTTTAGAAAATTTCCGCCAGCTTGTTCCCGATAAGGTCGCAGGACGTCAGTATATACCTGACCCCGCCCTTTGTTATTACGTTATCCTTGCGGGTGTTGTAGCCGTGAAGATGGCCGTATACGCACGCCTCCGCGCCCGCCGCGCCAATGAGTGCGGTATAGTCGCTGTCCTCGCGCTTTAGGTTGAACGGCGGATAATGCGTCATACATATCAGCCTGTCTCCGGTTTTTCTTATGCGCTGCGCATAAGTAAAGGAAAGCTTAAGCCGCTCGCACTCGCGCAGATATATTTTTTTATCCTGCTCGCTCTCGAACGCCCCCGCCGTTTCGGGCACCGTCCAGCCGCGCGAGCCGCAGATCACGTTATCCCCTATTCTTACCGCGTCGTTCTGAACCGCGTACATTTTAACCGGCAGGGCTTCGCGCACCAGCGATATGGATTTCCACCAATAGTCATGATTGCCGCGCAGGATCACCTTGTGCCCCGGCAGCGCGCCGATAAATTGCAGGTCGGGCACGGCTTTTTCCAAATACATCGCCCAGCTGATATCGCCCGCTATAAGCACTATATCGTCATCCCCGACCCTCGCCCGCCAGTCCGCACAGATCCTTTCGACATAGTTATCCCATTTCATGCCGAAAATATCCATAGGCTTCGGATTGTTCAACGAAAGATGCAGGTCGGAGATCGCAAAGATTTTCATACAAAGATTATAAAGGAAAAGCATTGGAAAAACAAACGTATAGTAAATCAACTTGAAAATATCCGGCATACAAAAAAGATGCGGCAAATATACCGCATCTCTTGATAATATCAATACTGAAACATTACAGGGTTACACAGATCACACTGAACTTATTTTGCGTAACGCTTGTTGAACTTATCGATACGTCCGCCGGTATCGACCATCTTCTGCTTGCCCGTAAAGAACGGGTGGCACTTAGAGCAGATTTCGACCTTCATAACGTCGGTCTTCTTGGTCGTGCCCGTTATAAAGCTTTCGCCGCATGCGCACTGCACCGTCACATCGTGATAATTCGGATGTATATCTTTCTTCATGTTCTTTTCTTTGACCTCATTTAATTTTGAATTGCAAGGTGCATTATATAGTATCAGCAATGTTTAGTCAAGCAAATATTAGCTGTTATTCCGTGCGCAGCGCGACCACAGGGTCTTTCTTTGCCGCCCATGACGCGGGCAAAAGCCCTGCGAACATTGTAAGCAGCGTACTGCCTGCGATCAGCCCCACGACATGCCATATCGACATTTGCGCCAGATCCTTCATCCCGCCGGCAACCAGCATATTGATCAGCCAGTTTATCGGGAAAGTGAGCAAGAATGATATCACAACGCCGATAGTTCCCGCAACAAGCCCGATAATAAACGTTTCGGCGTTAAAGACGCGGCTGATATCCTTTTTCCTTGCGCCCACGCTTCGTAAAATTCCTATTTCCTTGGTTCGCTCTATTACAGAAACATAGGTTATTATGCCTATCATAATGGACGAAACGACCAAGGAAACCGCCGCAAAAGCGACCAGTGCGTACGTCGCGCCGTTAATAAACTGTCCGACCGTGTCAAAAACAAGCTCCACCATATCAGTGTATACGATCTTGGCGTCGGTATGGCTATTGTTGTACGCGTCAAGATACTCTTTTATCTTGGTCTTTGACGTCAGATCGACCGGATAGATTTCTATCTGCATCGGCGTATCTGCCCCGCCCAGTCTGAAACGCAACGTCTGCAGCGTATTGCGATTTGACGAGTTTAAAGCTGCGTATGTCAAATTAAGTGTTTCATTCGCCTTATTCGTATCCGGATCGCCTGTGTTTGTCGGGAAGTTAGTTGGCCAATCAGTTCTATAAACGTTTCCCGGCGAAGTAACGTTGTAATTTACTGTCTGCTGCAAAAGAGCGGCGTCAGATGCTTGGCTGTCTGACTTCAATTTTTCCTTCAAGGCATCTGTAAAAACTATGCCTTGTACCGAATAATTATCCTTCGCCCCTTCTTTGACGCGCAGGATTCCGGTTATTTTTAAGCCAAACGCATTTTCATAAAGCTCGGAAAGATTAGTCTTTGCCTTATAAGCCTCACGGTTTACCCCGGTAGGATCATGAAAATATTTCTCATAATAATCGTTGTTAGGCACATATTTGAGCAGCTCTTTCCCGACAAAATCCGAGAAAGTATATTTTGTCCCTGAAGTCAGAATAAATTTGAACGTCGTAAAAAAATCGTCCGGCAAACGGTTATATTTATCAACGACCAATGCTATCTCACCGGCATTAGCCTGGTCGGGGAATCTGCCGTTTATGGCTTCATAATTCTCCTCCAAATAGCCGGAACGCTTAGAGGTTTCCGTAAAATAGCCCGAGCCGCCCATAAGCGAAGACATACTGGACATGCTGCCGGTTTGCGGCGTATAAGCGAGCGCCTGAACGTTGTTGTCCTGGAATTTGGTAAGAAGGTTCATCCTGGTGCCGCTTTCGATCTCTATGCTTTTATAAAGCCTTTGGTCAAGGCCTTTGACATAGTCAACATATTCTTGCGTTATCTCGTTGGTATGATATATCGCCAGATTAGAATTATACCTTATTATTTCATCGCCGGCGGGAAATTCTTCATATTGCTGCCCGCTGCCTCTGGTTTGGTTCATGGTTTCGGCTATATTCAGCTGTGTGCCCGCAGTAATATTTAACGCGATCCCGTCCACGGACTGCGTCTGTATCTTCTTTATCTGAATGCTCATACCGTTTGACAGCGACAACACAAGCGCCACGCCGATAATACCGATGCTGCCCGCAATCGCGGTTAAAATCGTCCTGCCCTTCTTGGTCAGGAGGTTTTTGAACGAGAGGTTCAGCGCGGTAAAAAACGACATCGAGGTCTTTTGCGGCTTGCCGTCTACGTACTTTTTACGCCCCTTTGCGCTCTTTACGGCCGCGCCTTCCCCGTTTGCGGCATCAGCTTTTACGCCTACGGCCTCCGCTACGGAAAGCTCCTCCTGCGGCACGCAAACTGCGTCCATTTCCGCCTGTGTAAGCGGCAAAGTATCACTGATAACCGCGCCGTCCAAAAGGCGGATTATGCGCGTGCTGAAGGTCTGCGCCATCTCCGGATTGTGCGTGACCATAATGACAAGGCGGGTCTTTGCGACCTCCTTTAATATGTTCATTATCTGGATGCTGGTCTGCGTGTCGAGCGCGCCGGTCGGCTCGTCGGCAAGGATAATGTCGGGGTTGTTTACCAGCGCCCTCGCGATCGCGACGCGCTGCATCTGGCCGCCGGAGAGCTGGTTCGGACGCTTATGCAACTGGTCGGAAAGCTGAACGGCGTTAAGCGCTTCGGTCGCCCGGCGCTTTCTTTCGGCAGGCGAAATGCCCGACAGAGTCATGGCGATCTCGACGTTCTGCAGCACCGACTGATGCCCGATAAGGTTGTAGGTCTGGAACACAAAGCCTATCGAGCGGTTGCGGTAGGCGTCCCAGTCCGAATCACGGAACTGCTTGGTCGAAACGCCGTTTATGATAAGGTCGCCGCTGTCGTAACGGTCAAGCCCGCCGATTATGTTTAAAAGAGTTGTCTTGCCGCAGCCCGACGGCCCCAGGATCGAAACGAACTCCGACCGGCGGAACGCCAGCGAAACGCCTTTTAACGCCTGCACGTAAGTATTGCCAGCCTGATAGGTCTTTCTGATATCAGTTAATTTCAACATTGCCATTATTCACTATCTCCTACTAAGCATAAAAAATGCCGGCTACCCGGTAATTGCAGTGGGTACTTATGTAAACGCTGATTAATTCACTTCGATTTACAGGGCGGCTTTATCGGCTGCGAAAAGTCTTCTTTTTGGCGTACGTAGCTCTGCTACGCCCGCAAAAAACAAGCCGTTTCCCGCTCGAAAATCCGCTCATTTAAAATCTCGCTCATTTAATCAGCGTTTAGTTATCGTATAAGTATCCCCGACATTTTAAGTATATTGCAAGATTTTACCATTCCGCGCCCGAAAAGTACACAATTATGTTACAGAAAATTATTAAAATCCCATTAAAAACATAAATCAAACGCAACAAAAATCCGGACAAGCCAAGGATGTCTGCCGGGCAGCAATGCCAAAAAAATATCGACTTTTCAGGGTTTCCCTGAATAGGACTCCTTCAGTAGTCCGCACCGAATTTTTTATGCCTAAAAAATTCGCGCTTTGTGCGGGGCGAAGCCCATTCCGGAACACGCCGGTTATGCGCACGGCCTTGTCGCCTTAAGCGGGGTGTCAGCCGGGCAGCTGGCACGATTTCGGCGACGACGCGTATCGCAATACGCTAGGAGGCGCAATCGGACACGCAGTTTTGTTGAAATCAGACCGACTTTTTATGCGCATGGCTTGTCGCCTTAAGCGGGGCCTCAGCCGGGCAGCTGGCACGATTTCGGCGACGACGCGTATCGCAATACGCCAGGAGCCGCAATCGGGCACGCAATTTTGTTGAAATCAGACCGACTTTTCAGGGTTTCCCTGAAAAGGACTCTTTAAGTAGTCCGCACCGAATTTTTTATGCCTAAAAAATTCGCGCTTGGTGCGGGGCGAAGCCCATTCCGGATCAGGCCGGTTCTGCGCCGCCGACGGCTTTGAGGACAAGGTTGGCAAACAACTCATCCCCCATCCCTACTTCGCGATAAAACCTTTCCGGCAGCCGGACCTCGCCGGTCACCTCGCCGCCTGCGGTTTCGCGCTTGTAATGCCTTTCTATAAAGCCGTCCGTGTGCGCCGCCCAGACCTTGCCCTTTGCAACGTCCATCAAAGGGCCGATATCTGCCTTTCCGAACAACATCCTCAGCTCGTGGCTCTTTACCTGGATTATATCGGCCAACCGCACATATGGCAGCAGTATATCGACCGCATCCTTTTCCGTCCACAGCCCTTCCCTTATATTGATATCAAAACAGATCATCGCGCCGGCAGCGGCAGCCTTTTGTATCGCGTATTCGTGCGCCCTGCGGCTGGAGCCGCTTAAAAAGCCTCCGCTTGTAAAGCACAGCGCGTCGCCCGGCTTAAACCCGATACCTATAACGTCGGCCTCGCATAAATTGACGTCGGCGCCGCTGCACCTGCCCGCGCACGAACGCTGGCCGCGCGCGTCAATATCCATATATACTATTGTAGTGCTGGCCTCATCCGTCACAAGGTATGAAACATCGGCGCCCGCTTTTTTAAGCGTGGAAGCGATCTCCCTGCCATAGCTGTCGTCGCCCACACGCGCGGCGATATAAGGGACAATATCCTGACGTCCCTGCGCCTTGATCAGCTTGCCCAGCTCCGCCGCCACATTGACCGCGCAGCCGCCGGGGACTTTGCGGTAGGTCTTGTCCCCCGCGCCCTCGTTCTTGATATAGTCCATTGCGCATTCGCCGATAACGTAAATGTTCCGCATTGTTTCCTCTGTAATATTTTTTCTTACATTCGTTAGAATATGTCTATTGGCGGCAAAAAGCCGTGTCCTTGCCGGGCAGCCGGCGGCATAGCAGCTATTGTTAAAAACGTAGGCAATTTGACGCACGCAGCCCGGACCTGCCGCGCTGCTTGCCCGCCTACTTAAAGTCCGATATCCTGGCTTCCTTATCAAAAACCTTATGCATATTGTCGCCCTCAAGCTTACACATCAGCGCCTTGCCCGTCCCTGTGATCGTGTAGCCGGCCGCCGGACACGGTATAAAAAAGGTATCGCCGGGCTTGTAGTTTTCAGTTTTGGGATCCGCGCCGGCCGTTTGGATCTGCCCCTCGCCCGATAAAAAGGTCAGCGCGTTAAAGCTGCGCTCGTTCATAGTCAGCTTCATCTCGCGCTTTATCCTAAGCTCGTAAACAGAGTAATACTTATTGTGCGCCATATGCGTGATCACATTGCCGTTCTTTTCGGCGGCAAACAGCCCGCCCTGCGTCGGCGCGTCCAGCTTGTTGAAACTGCCCGCATAGGACGCCTTTTCAATATCGGCGGCCGAGCTGCCGTCCAGATTGTACATTGTCCCGCCGCTTTCGGCAGTTTCGATCAGCGTTACGCCGCGCGAGACGGCAAACGGCGTCCCAGCAGGGATATTGTATATTTCGCCGGGCGCAACCTTGTAGAAATTCATCAGTTCCTTGACGCGTCCGCCCTGCGCCGCATCAAAAAACTCCTGCCTGCCGATATCGCGGCAAAAGCCCAGATGTATCCCCGCCCCGTACTCGGCGGCGGCAATATACCAGCACTTGTCCGTGCCGCGCCGCTTGTCGTTGCGCTGGGCAAAGCCGTCGGCAGGATGCAGCCCTGCGCCGGTGTCCCGGCCTGTGTCGATAAACCTGACAGTCATCGGAAAGAACGGGAATTTTTTGGCGCGCGTACCCAGCGTATGCGGCTCGTTCTTGATAAACGCCGCCAGGGCTTTGCCCGAAAGCTCGCCGTTATCGATCACGGAAAGGCTGCCGTCCTCGGCCGAGAGCTCGATGCTCTCGATAATGTTTTCGCCACCTTCCTTAAAAAAACGTGTTTTCAGTACTGCGCCGCCTGCGTGGTCCTCTCTTATGACCGGCAAGAGCCTCATCGGATACGGTATATAAGCCATTTAAATACTCCAGACACTTTTATGTTTACTATAGCAAATGATTTTGGCCAAAGAAAAATGCGGCGCGTGCCGGTTTTAAGCAACGCAGGTTTAAATATGCGCAAATGTCACCTTCACTATCTTTTCCGACTTTTTGCTTATCCTTATCCCGTCGCTGATCTCTATCCCGCAAACGCAAAGGATACGGTTGCCGTCCGCGATCAGAGGATAATTCGCCCGCTTTCGCGAAGGGATCTTTTTATCGATGAAAAAGTCCGATAACGGCAGTGTGCCGCCGCCGAACTTGGTGAAGACGTCGCCCGCCATACGCGGCCTTATCACGGCCTCGCAGGGGACCTGCCCCGCGTCGAAATATAAAACTGCGCCTTCTGCGGCTCTGTTCCTTTCGCGTACATTTTCATTATACTCTTTTTGCGTTACAAACTCAAACTTAAGGACATAATTTCCCGCGTCAAACTTTCCGGCCTTAACCGCCTCTGAAAACGATCCGCCGTATACGGGCGCGGCGGCTGCGCCGCTCAATGTGAACGCGACGCCGTCGCTGTCCTTTACCGCGGACGCGCCCTGCGGCAGCATGACCGCCGCGCCCGTAGGCCCGGTTTTCCCGAGTTCCTTTATAAGGCCGATATGCCGAGCCTCGATATCCTTTTCGATACCGATCGCTTGAAGCGACCGGAAGATAAGCCGGCTTATAAGCGCGTCGTGCAAATCAAATTTTTCGGCGGCGATCAGCGCCTCGCCGTCCTCGAAGGAAACTTTGGGCAGCATGCTCTCGATAAATTCGTTGTCGGCGGCAATGTTTACGGCGGCGCGCGCGATAGCGGCCTCCGCCCCCTGCCAACGCTCGGTCACCTTGGGCATGATACGGTTCCTTATAAAATTCCTGTCATAGGTGTTGTCCGAATTGCTCGAGTCGCTGACGAACGGAATATCGTTGCGCGTGACATAACCCATTACTTCGGCGCGCGAGGCCGACAAAAAAGGCCTTATGTAAAACCCGTCGCGGATATATCCCATCCCCGACAGCCCGGCGCCGCTGCCCCGGAAAAGCCGCATCAGGATCGTTTCGGCCTGGTCGCCGCGGTGATGCGCAAGCGCGATAAGATCTACCCGGCCGCGCATAGACTCGAAACTCTTGTACCTAAGCTCCCTTGCGGCGGCCTCGGCGCCCTGCTTTGTAGCCTCGGCGTGCTTTAGGGCGTTGACCATAAATATTTTCAGCGGGATCCCCGCCTTAAAGCAAAAGTCCTTTACAAATTCGGAATCGCGTATAGACTCCTTGCCGCGTATGCCGTGCTCGATGTTGACCGCGCTTAAGGTAATGCCAAGCTCCCCGCGCGCCTCTAGAAGAAAGCAGAGCAGCGCCATGCTGTCCGCGCCGCCCGACACTGCCGCGCATACGCCCGCCCCCGCGGGGATAAGGTTCTGCCGCTTGATAGTATTGATGATTTTATCGCGGAATTCATCCATAACCGGATTATACCAAAAAAGGCGCCTTTGGACAAGCGGTAAGGCGCGGCAGGCCGCGGACATTTATAAAAGGCGCGGCAGGCAGCGGAAAACCGGGCACAGCCCGGACGTGTGACTGCGCAAAAACTCTGACGGCTCGCAGTCAGACTGCGATAAATGGCCGTCAGCGGCACGAAAACGGCGATTTTTGGCGGAGGAAGCGTACATAGACGTACGCGACGTAGTCAAAAATCCGGCTTTTAGTGGCGATCACGGACTTTTTGCGCAGTCTGACGTGTGACAAACCGCGTAATCACGGCATATTATGGGACATAAACGGCGGAATACCGTCCGTTCAATATTTTTATCGGCCGCGGAGCGTATTATTATGAAAAAAATCAGGATATACTGTATCAAATGCCCCAGGATCATAGGCGACTTCTTGTGGCGGTTCGTAAAGCCCGGGAACAAGGTCAGCGTAAAGCCGTTATAGGCAAGCTGAATATCGCAACAGCGAAAAAATGCGCCCCGTTTCGGGGGCGCAAATTGACGTTTTTTTTGTTTTTTGCCGGAAAACGCCGATACTTACGCCTCGGTCGACTGGCGCATTGTACGTAAGCAGCGTGTGCAAACGTATTCCTTGGTCTTCTTGCCGTCTACGTCCAGCTTGACCTTTTGAACGTTAGGCGCATAGTGATGATTAGTTTTGATGTTGGAGTGGCTTACAAGGTTTCCTTTCAGTTTGCCTTTGCCGCACATCGCGCATACTCTTGCCATGTTTATATATTCCTCCGATAAATTTCAACGTATTCCTTAAGCCTGCATATTCTAGCACATATTTTTTCCTTTGGCAACAAAAATACGCTTCTAATGCCAACGGCTTTTATGTTTAGACGTAAAAGCTTTTACTTTACAAAACCAACGCTTTAAAGTAAAAACTACAAAACCTTTTTCAGAAAATCAATCGCGCGCGGGGTTTGCGGCCGCGTGAAAAATTCTTCGGGCGGACTGTCCTCCATGATCCTGCCCTCATCCATGAACAGGATGCGGCTGGAAACGCGCCGCGCAAACGCCATCTCGTGCGTGACGATAAGCATGGTGGGGATCTCGTCCTTTAATTCGCTGATAAAGTCCAGCACCTCTTTTACCATTTCGGGATCGAGCGCGGATGTCGGCTCGTCAAACAGCATTACGTCGGGCTGAAGTGCAAGCGACCTGACGATAGCAACGCGCTGCTTCTGCCCGCCGCTGAGCGCCGACGGGAAGCTGTTTATCTTGTCCGTAAGCGAGATGCGCTTTAAGAGGAACTCCGCTTTTTCGCGCGCCTCCGCCTCCGTCATAAGCCCAAGCTGTGTCGGGGCAAGCGTAATATTCTGCAAAACGGTCAGGTGCGGGAACAGGTTGAAGTGCTGGAAAACCATCCCCACCTTTTGGCGGTATGTGTTGATATATGTCCGCATCCCTTCGTCCAGCAGCCTGTTGTTCCCTTTCTGCCGCTTCAAAAGCTCCTTAAATTCTTCCGCGCCGCTTAAAATCTGCTTTTTATTCGCGGGGTCGGCCTTGGCGGCAGCCTTGATTTCCTTGATTTTCTCCTCGGTAAAAAAGCAGTACGAATCGAAAATCGTTTTATCAAGGTACGCGATCGCGCCGGCTGTCGGTGTTTCTAACAGGTTGAGACACCTTAAAAGCGTGGACTTACCGCTGCCGGACGGGCCTATGACGGCCACCTTTTCGCCCTTTTGCACTGTTAAGTTTACGCCGCTGAGCGCACGCTTTTCGCCGTATATTTTTATCAGATCCCTGACGGTAAAGACCGTTTCGTTCATGCTGCCTTCCTTTCGCTTTTCCTGAGTCTCTTTTCCAGCTTTGTAAGCCCGAAGCTTAAAAGCATGACAGTCAACAGATATACCACTGCGACGAACAAGTAGGGTATGAACGCCTCATATGTGACTGTGGAGACCCGCCGCGCGGCCTCGGTAAGCTCTGTAATCGTCACCAGGCTGGCGACCGAAGTCTCCTTTACCAGGACAATAAGCTCGTTCCCCAGCGCGGGCAAAATGTTTTTGACCGCCTGCGGCAGCACTATCTTGAACATAGTTTGCTTATAGGACAGCCCCAGGCTTCTGCCCGCCTCCATCTGGCCATGGTCAAGCGACATGATGCCGCTGCGCATTATCTCGGCGACATACGCCGCGCTGTTGATGCCGAAGCCCACGATCGCCGTTATCAGAACGGGCGTGGCAGCGGGAAAAACCGCAAAATAGAATATCATCAGCTGCACAAGGATAGGCGTGCCGCGTATGACAGTGATATAGACATCGGCGATTTTGTTTAAGATCTTGGCGTAAAGGCGGTCGCGCGGCAAAACCTTGCAAACGGCAAGCAGGGTACCCAGGATTATCCCGAATACCACCGCCCCCACTGACATTATTATCGTATTTAGGTAACCGGTCAGAAAAAGCTTCCAACGGTCGGCCCCGAAAAGCACCTCTATGATCCTTGCCATTAATGTATCGCCTTTTATTTTGTTTGACGCCTAAAGCGGTTCCTGAAGGAAGCGATGAATAAAATGAGGTTAATTTAGAGCAAGTATTTTTAAGGCAGAAATGACTTGTTTTTGACGCAAATAGTAGAACTATTGGCAAAAAAAGAAGACGTTTCCAGGGCGAAAAAGACTTGAGCTATAAATTATATCGAATTATTCAGCGGTTCCTTAAACAAATCAGCCGAAATGTTTTTTGGTGATCTGCTCCATCCTGCCGTCCGAGACGATCTTTGCAATCGTGGCGTTCAAAATATCCAGCAGCTCCTTATTGCCCTTCTTGACGGCAAACGAATACTCATCGTCATAAATGGATCCTTCCAGGATCATGATGCCCTCTTTGGCCTTTACAAACTGTTCGGCGGGATATTTATCCATAATGACCGCGTCCACATGCCCGCCGATAAGCGCCTCGACTGCCTCGGCGCCGCTATTATACCTTTTCACTTCGCCCGGCTTGCCTAATATAGCATCATCGCCGTCATATGCTACGTCAGGGTTAAGGTCGGCAAGCATTTCGCCCATATAGCCTTTGGCCACGCCCACCTTCTTGTCCGCAAGCGACATAGCGTCGGTTATTGCCGTTTCGCCGTTCTTTACGATTATCATTTGCGAGCTGTCTATTACCGGATCGGTAAAGTCAACGCTCTTTGCACGTTCAGCCGTATTGGAAATACCCGCCATACCGATATGTACGCTGCCCTTTTTGACGGATGCCAGTACAGATTCAAATTTCATATCCTTGATTTTCAATTTCACGCCCAGCTCGTCGGCAAAGATCTGGGCAATATCCATGTCCCACCCGACAATTTTCGTGCCCTCCATATATTCAAACGGCGGAAAGTTGGGGTCGGTGCCGATAACAAGCTCGCCTTTCTTCTTTATCCCGTCCGGCGTAGCGTCCATAGCGCAGCCGGAAAAAGAAACGCAAATGGCAAGTAACAGCGCCGCCGCGATAATTGTCCTGAATAGATTCTTTTTCATAGTTATTCTCCCTCCGAAAATCTAATTTTTTTTCGTGCGATTCCTAAAGTATTTTATATAGAATAACCCATTTCCGCAAAAAAGACAAGCCATATTTTAAGTAACCGCTGATTAATTCGTTTATCCATTAATCGCGTTTGCTTAACTGAGTAATATACCTGCGAGTCAAAAAAACATTTTTTATAACGCAAAGTGCAACTGTTCCTGCCGTATTGCTGCGTTTTGGCGCGCCCCTCACCTATTCCCCGCAACTTGAATATTATGTTTTGACACCTTTTTCTTTTTTCCGCCCGCCGCGGTTCTGCCGGACGGCAACGCCAAAATATATGCTTGCGGCCTTGCGGCAGCCCAAAGGAAACGCTGATTAAAAGAGATAAATTTTGACCGGGTATTCTTCTAACATAAAACGGCTTGTTTTTGAAGGCAATAGCAGAGCTATTGACGAAAAAAGAAGATGTTTTATGCCAAAAAAGACGATACGTCAAAGTTCTATCGAATTAATCAGCGTTTACCAAAGGAAAAAATATGCAGATCACGTTTCAGGCCGTACTCTCCGCCGCGCTGTTAGTCTCCGCATTGTCGCTGGACGCGCTGATCGCGGCCTTCAGTTACGGCGTCAACAAGATTAAAATACCTTTCAGGTCGCTCATGATAGTCAATCTGGTATGCTCCGGTTTTCTGGCGGCATCACTGTTTTTGGGGCGGCTGCTGTCGGGCGTTATCAGCGAAGCGGTTTCAAGGGGCCTATGCTTTGCCATCCTGCTGGTTATCGGCCTTATCAAGCTGTCGGACAGCCTGATAAAAGGCTATATCAGAAAACATAAGCCGGCCGGCAAAAGTATCAAGTTTAACTTATTCTCTTTGAAATTCATATTGAACGTGTACGCCGACCCGGAGGACGCTGATAAGGACGAATCAAAAATCTTAAGCATCGGCGAGGCAATGTCGCTGGCGGTCGCCCTCTCATTGGACAGCCTGACAGTAGGCCTGGGCGTCGGGATGACCGAAAGCGTATGGTGGCTGATAATAGGCATGTCGCTTGTTTCGGATTTGGCCGCGTTGATCGCCGGCGGCATCATCGGGGGAAAAATAGCAAAAAAAACCAGCCTGAATATAGGCTGGCTAAGCGGAGTTATCTTTATCGGGCTGGCGGTGTCAAAGCTGATATTTTAAGGCGCGTACCGGAAAAAATATGAGCGCTTACGCAGAGATTTTCGGGATGTACGTACTTTAGGAAACAATGAATTAAGGAAACAATGTATAAATACTCGAGCTGATTTCGGACAGATTTTTGATACAGATTTTAAATTGCCGCCGCAGGCAATGCCGGGGCATTGACAAGGCGGGAATTTAAAAGCTGTACAAAAAGATGCCGAAAGCAGCCGAAAAGGCTAATTCAATGGAGTTTCGCCATAAAAATGACATAATAAATCGGTATTATACCCTAGGGCAAGCCCTGGACCCGAATATTCAAAAACAAAGTTTTTGAATATTCTTTCCGCAGCAGAGCTTATGGGTATTACACCGATTTGCTTAGATCTCCTTGCAACCGATGTAGGGCAAGTTGCTCGTCGCCCTGCGTAATAATATTCTATAATAAAGAAAAATAAAAATAAATTGCAATTATTTTGAAAAGATATTGCAAATAACATATTTATGTATTAAACTATAGTAATACGAAAAAGACGCCGCTGTAAATTATATCGAATTATTCAGCGGTTCCTATACTTATACCTGGCATGCCGGGGAGCATTTGTGTCCCGGCGGCCGGGACGGCGGCAAAGTTTTCGCGCCGCAGGGAGAAACGGTATGTATTTCAATTTAACCTACCCAAATTATAATTTCGCGCACAAGTTTGACGAAAACCCCACGAAAAACGATGAATTCGAGAACCATTTTCATATGATCTACGAAATGCTGCTGTTTATCAAGGGTAAGGCGGAGTTTATCATCGAGAACAAAAAATTCGCGCTCAACCCCGGCGACCTGCTGTTTATTACTCCCGGCCAGCACCACAATATCGATGTGGACCCTTCCGTGCCGTACGAGCGCTATGTCGTCAAATTTCCCGAATACGATGTGCCGAAGCAGCTTAAGCATCTGATAAAAGACAAGGCGGGCTGTTATAATACCGAAAACACAGCAATCCCCTCACTGTTCTCACGCTTCGACTCGCATGTGGAAAATTACAGCGGTATCGATATGTGCGGCCTTTTAAAATGCGTCATGCGTGAGATCCTCTATTTTTCATGCAGCGAAAGCCGGCCGGCTGAATACGCCGTATATAATGAAAACATGGTAGGCATCATCAACTTCATCAACGAAAACATCGCCCAGAAGCTGACCTTAGAGGATATCTGCAAACATTTCCACTATTCAAAGTCGTATATCTGCAAGGAATTCCAGGAGTGTATGAACGCGCCGATAATGCAGTATATACGCACTAAAAAGATCCTCCTTGCCGAAAGCCTTATCCAAAGCGGCATAAAGCCGGTAAAGATATTCGAGCAATGCGGCTTTTCCGACTATTCCACATTTTTCAGGGCATATAAAAAGCTGCTCGGTAAGCCGCCGTCAGTCAGGAAGTAGAATCTGTATCTTGCAATCTTGCCCTAAACCGACCGGACCGACACGGCACAGCACCCCGGAACGAAATTTTCCCTCAAGAAGCTGGCTTCTTGAGGGAAAACACTAAAGCTGCTAAACTCCGTTATCCGGTTTTAAAAGTTCGTGACAATTCTTTTTAAGAATTTTTCAAATTGTAGGTTGACTTTCGTCACTGGCCAACGCTACTGCATTGAGACAGTTGCCTTTTTCCTTCTTGGGATCATATCCATGACCACCCAAGCAATCGACGCCGCGCTGAGTACTGCCAGCACGATGGTGGATACGGTCAAAGTCGTTTGCCACCAAGGTGTAATCGTTTTAAGGCGCGAGCCCTCGTCTATACCGTCCATCCCGCGGGAGTGGAGTACGGTATACAAAATACGGTGTGCAGACACACGCATTGCCCGTGCAAGTTGCGCGTTAGGCGTCGCTCCGTTAGGACCGTATGCCTCAAACTCAAATCCCAGGTTGGTCGCGCCGGATGTACCGGTGCCTGTGCCGCCCGGGTAATTGTCAGGAATGTCGTTACCTGCAAGAACTTCATGAGGTTTGCTCATAATGCTGCCGTCATACATATCCGTAACGGCGAAACCGCTCATTCCCGCCTCTCCGCGCAGCCAATCAGTGAGCAGCTCTTTGCAAGCGCCTGCCCAAACGGCGCCTATCCGGTTGAAAGCGGTCATAACGCATTTTGCGTCGGCGTTTACAATAGGCAGTTCGAAGGCGCGCAAATAGATTTCACGCATAGCCTGTTCGTTGCACCAGGTAGCCAGACCCGACCGGGCCTGTTCCTGATCGTTGAGCACAAAGTGCTTATTATACACATATACGCCCTTGGATTGAATACCTCTTGTTTCATATGTGTTGATAAGTCCGGTCAGCGTTCCGTCCTCGGAGAAGTATTCAAATACACGCCCTGAGTACGGAGTGCGGTGAATGTTAAGACCGCTGCCGTAAAAACCTGCATAGCCTGCCCACATGGCGTCTTCACCTATGAGCTCACCCACCTCTTTTGCAAGCTTGTCATTCATCGTTGCGGCGATAATTCCGTTGCAGGGATAACAGGTACCGGTCATATTCTTGTCAGGGTCATTATTTTGGTTTGCATAGCCGTTGGGGCCGGCGGAATATTTTTGCGTAACACCCGAGGGCCCGTTATGATCGAGCGTCTCCGGTTTGACGATTGACTCGACGTCAATGGTCATTCTCAAACCTACAGCGCACAATCTGGATAACTCCTCATAAGTCAATTGGTCCAATAGTTCGTCCCACATTTTGTCATTATACGGCTTATCCATCAGGGAAATAAGTACATGCTTTGTTGCGGTCGACCCCATGACAGGCCAATTGTTATCGCTTAAGGGAATATCCGCCGAATCCAGGATAGTATCGGCATACATAGTGTCCGTCAAGACAAGCTTTTCATAGCTGTCATTGGCGCTGTCCGCGTTATCGTCCTTCCAAAGCTTCAATGTGCCTTCCCAATCGCTGCGGGAGAGATATGTAACGTTATTGCTTCCTTTACCTGCATAGCGGTTGATATCCGCACTTGCAAATAAGCTGGTCACGTCAGCGCCAGTACCATAGGCTTTGGAATACGTCTGTTTGTCGGCGCTGTATTGAACAGAGTAAACCATATCGGCATTACCGTTGGCGGTCATACCGTCGGCAATTGTCTTGCCTTTTTTTGCCAAAATATTATTTACTGCCTCGTGGCTGCTTCCCGCCGCCGTCAGGTAGTAGGTTCCTTCATCTAAAATATATGCCCCGCTTCCTAATGCGTCATAGCTTGTTAAGAAATATTCGGGGACCGAAACCGTCACGGTCTCCTTATCGCCCGGTTTCAGAACCTGCGTCTTGCCATAGCCGGCCAAATCTACCGCCGCCTTCTCGATCTTATTCGCATTATTATAAATATAGGGCTTTTGGGCGTAAATTTGGACAGTCTTTTTGCCCGGCTTACTGCCCGTATTCTCTACTTCAACGCTGACTTTATATGCCGTGTCGCTGCCGGTTCCTTCTTTCGTGACAACCGGCTTGCCAAGCTTAAAAGCAGTGTAGGAAAGTCCGTAGCCGAACGGAAAAGCGACTATATTATTATACGCGAAACTGCCTGTCTTGGCAGTCCCTAATACAGCGTCCTCATACCGTGTCTCGGTATAACGGTAGCCGACGTAGATGCCCTCCTGATATACAACATAACTCGTGTATTTTTCCGCACTGTGTGCGTAATTGTAATTAGCGGCGTTGGTGTAGGTATAGCTCCCGAAATTTGCCACGGCGGGGTTATAAAGATTGTTTTTCCACCAGGTATCGGGCAGCGAACCGGAAGGGTTGACCGCGCCGGTTAAAATCTCGCCGACCGCATAAATACCGTTCTGCCCGACGGAGCCGATCCACAGGGCCGCGTCTACGCCGTATGCAGGCTCCTCTAGAAACGCGCAGGATAAGGGGTTGGCACTGTTAAAGAGCACCACAATGCCGCTCAATTTGCCTGCATCTTTCAATCCTTTCAATCCGGTGAGAATACTTAATTCGTTTTCGTTTAACATTAGATAATCTCCACTCGACGCCAAAGGATTGTTACCGCCGTCAGAATATCCCGTAATGCGCAAATCGCTCGCCTCACCGCCGATGCGGCCGACGACAAAAACAGCAACTTCACCTTTGCCAAATGTGCCGGCGGCGGAACTTTGCGCAATGCCTGCCCTTCCGGTCCATCTTGCTTCGTTAATTTTTCCCTCTGTGCGGCTGTATTTTTCCGTAACATACCAGTCCATAAGCGCCTTATTGACCACTGTCAAGCCCGCGCTCTCAAATGAATTGACAAAAGTAGGCGCGCCGCTGGTATCTACCGCGCCCGAACCGGTTCCGGCATAAACAGGCGCGGCGGCAGAAGCGCCGAATAAAGAGACATTCCCCGTGAGAGGTAAAACGCCGTTGTTCTTTAATAATGTCGCCCCTTCCGCCTCCACCTCTTTAGTCTTTGCAAGTCCCGCCGCCTTCAGCCCGGCAACGGAGGAGTAAGCCGAGTCATAATAACGCTTATAGGGTTTATTATCGCCATCCGTTTCGTCATTAACGACGATGCTGGTCTGGATTCCCAAGAAAGTATTTATCTGCTTTGAAAATTGTCCAGCAATACTGCCTGCAAAAAAGAATAAAACCAGTAATGCAACGAGGACATTTGTCAGAGGTTTTTTTATGATTTTCAACTTTTCCATTATGCCATCTCCTTTTCCTGTATCGCGTCCACCTTATATTTCTTCATATAAAGCGCTACTTCGGAAGCTGCAAAATTCACAAGAAGCAGCACCGCACAGACAATAAGCTGCGCAAACTGCGGGAACGGCTCAATGCCGTAGATTGTGTCGGCAATAGGCCAGATGACCATTTTAACAAAAAGCATAAAGGAAATGCCCGTGCACAGGCACAGTATAACAGGAGAAAAACCGGCAAACCGCTTACCTAATAACAGTAATACAACGGCAGCAACAGCCGCCACGGGCAGCAGAATGCAAATCGTCACACTAAAGACCGGTTCCTTATAGCTGATTCCGCTGAATAACGCACCGTAACATATTGCGGTTATGACCGCAAGCAGTGCGGAAGCTGCGGTAACATAAAAGCCTGCGGCCATATTAGCCGGTTTTGTAATTTTCATGCTTTCTCTCCTTTAATCATACTTATACCTTTTCGAAGATCAGGCAATAGGTCCAATTCCCGGTAACTTCGGGGAACTCGATAGCCTGCTCGCTGTAACCAAGTAAAAGCTGGCCGGCGTTGTTCATACCGATAATAAGCTCGTTTTGCAACGTCTTGATGTCAGCGGAAACACCGGCAACCTGATCCAGGAACAGGCCATAATAACGAACATCTGGTCCGAACTTCATAATCGAGGGGCCGGGCTGCTTGTAGAATTCGTCTTCCGCTGAAACTTCGCCCATACTGAAGTCCTCCCACCACGCCAATCCATCGTAAAATTCTATATCGTCCTCGGCAAGCTCCGCATTAATGGCAGGCAGACCGAATGTCATGATGCCATTAACGTTGTAGACTTTGTTGTGAGTATAAGTGGGTAAGTCCACAAGCTCCCAAGGATCCAACTCTAATTCAATTTTCAAGGTAATCGCGTTTGCAACGGCGTTCGAGGTACTGCCATCGGCATAGACCTTCGTAACCTGCCAGGTTCCTGCCAATGCGGTGACGCTGCTGCCAAAATTCAGTTTGGCAATTTCGGGATCTTCAACTATGCTCTCCCAGCCGGCATACAGCGTTTTGTCTGCCGTTATAGCAGTTGTAAAAACAAAGAGAGCAGTGCAAGCAGTATCAGTAAACCATCCTTCAAAACTATACTCCGGTCTTTCGGGAGCCGGCGTCGGGGCGGCAACATTTTCCCCGTCTTTGACCTCAACTACAGTTGCAGAAGGCGCTCCCGTATAATTGTAATCGAATGTTACTTCCCATATCTTCTGCTCGGGTATCAGCTCCCAACCGGCATACAGCGTTTTGTCTGCCGTTATAGCAGTCGTAAAAACAAAGGGAGCAGTGCAAGCAGTATCAGTAAACCATTTCGTGAAATTATACTTCTCCCTTGTAGGCGCAGTTGTCGGTTCGGCAACTTTTTCCCCGTCTTTGACGTCAACTACAGTTGCGGAAGGCGCGCCCGAATAATTGTAATCGAATGTTACTTTCCATATCTTCTTGCCGCCACAGGCAACAAGTACAGTTGACATTGTTAATGTCAAGACAAGCAATGCGGTTAATAGAAATTTATTTGACTTTTTCATTTTTCGCTCCGTGATTAAATCTTCGGAAAGTTTCCAGAGCGGCAGTCCGCTTTCCGGCGGTCTGCCGCTCTGGTTATGATGTGGAGGTTAGTTCAAAAGCTTAGTATGTCAAGCCAAAACCTGACCAATAAAGGTTGCCGGCAGTATCCTTGTAAGCATAGGTGCCGGAGGGAGAAGCGGCAAGGATCTCGGGTCTCATATATTGCGGTTTAGCATAGCCGGGGACGTCGTTAGGAGATACGCAGATATCCCATGCCTCGCCGTTGAAAGTTTTGGTTTCCACAGCGATGACGGAAGCGTGGGCAACCATCGTAATAGGCAGTTTGCCCGTGGGGTTGTAACCGCCCGTAACAACCTTTGCAATTGCCGCTTCGGACGAGCCGGTCGACCCGATCAGAGCGTCGCAATAGGGTTCCATTTCGCTAAGGATCCATGCGTTGGTGGCGACAATTTCTCCGATAACCTTACCGCCGTTAGCATGTACAGCGTCAGCAACTTGTTTGAATTCCGCCATTGTCCTGACGGTATGGATTGTCGTAGTGCCGCTGGGCTTGGCATTATTGTCATACACTGTTGTTGTAAAATTTTGACCCAGATCAAGTACCGCCAAGTTGCCGCTGCCCTGTCCTACCAAAGTGGGACTTACCCGCAAATATGCGATATCAGCTTCGTTATAATTGGTTGTTATATTTGTATAACCTAAACCGGTAAGCTGAGTATCAAAATTTGCGATAGCTGCAGAAGTAGCCGCCTGGGTGTAGCCGCGCGTATAAATCTTTTTGGTTTTGTCAGCGGTCTTCAAAGGTAAAAGGTTACCTGTATTCTTCATCAGTACAACTGACTTCAAGTGAGTCGCTTCGGCAAGCGCCGCAATCTGGGGAGCGAGTCCGTTTACAGTCGCAATGCTCTCTGCCATATCACGGTAAGGATTATCCAAGTCGCCGCTTTGCGCCCTGGGCATCATACGATAATAAGCCGCTCTTCTAAGGTCCGCACGGGTAACCATTTTTTCGGTCAAAGCTTGCGTGATCAGCGCGCCGGTAGCGTTATTGAATACACCAGAGTCGCAGTTTTTAACGAATAAGGCGGCCTGCTCCACGGGAGTCAAGTTGTCGCCGTATTGGTTAACGCCGTGAGCGTTGTTGCCGGAAATCGAGTCGGAGTTGATCAAGCCGTTAAAACCTAAGACGTCCCGCAGCAGCGCTGTCATATTCTCGTTGAAAGCATTGCCGTAGCCGCCGAAAAGGATGTCAGTCGTCTTGCCATTGTATGTAATAGACTGAGGAGCATTACGGGGGTCATTTGACGGCTGGGAATAACCGGGCATAATGCCTGCCGCGCCAGCTTCGATACCGGCAATGAAAGGCTTCAACTGATAGTTCGCAAGGGAATTCTCGGTTTGGTATATACGGTAACGGCCGGGATTAGCATGGCTTTCCAAACCGTTATAGGCAGCGCCGTCACCGGGGAAGTGCTTGATTGTAAGCAGAGTACTGCCCTTAACCATGCCGTTGGCACCGTTTTGATACCCGATTGTTAAAGCTCTGGCAATTTTTTCGGCCATATCCACTCTTTCGCCGTAAGTGCCGGTGTTACGGCTCCAACGGGGATCGGTAACAAGGTCAATTTGCGGCCCGTAGATTCCGTCAATGCCCTTTGCCCACATAACTCTGCCGTCCATCTGAGCATCTTGAAGAACCAGGTCTGCGTTACCGTCGCCTAAGGCGGCGGCTGTAATGCCCTCATTGCCGGGCATTCCGTGGCCGATAGGATTTGTAAACGACAGGAAAGGTACGGCGGTCTCATCATTTTGAATGGCGTACCATTCCGAATATTGCTCTAAGCCGTTGTTGAACCATACGCCGACTTCTGTTTCAGGGTTATTACGAACAACGAAATTGCGATAATTGTCTGTATTCATTTTTGCGACCGTGTTGGGCATCAATTTTGACCAAACAGGCTTACCGTCCGTAGTGACGCTGGCTACTGTTGTTCCCTTGGGACTGTGCGTCATAACGTTAGCCACATTGTAGGCAAGCTGATCGTCGGTGAGCGTCATTGACATAGCTTGGGCGCGAATCTCGGCAGGCAAACGCCAATCCTCAAAAATATCCAACAGCTTGTTGTTGTTTATGTCGCGGAAGTACATGGGCGTATTCGCCGCGTCACCAAGCGCGACGCTGCCTTGAATCTTGAGAACGCCTAACATGGTGACGCCAATCCTCGGGCCGTTGTGATCCTCGTTTTCGAAGAACACGGGGTCGAGAATTTGGTCGTCGATTTTTTGCCCCTGCTTAAGCGTATAGGGAGCCGAAACATAGCTCGCCCTATAGTAGTCGGGGGCAAGTATCGTGCCGCCCGGGCCTTTTTGGCCTTGAGCACCGTCCTGACCGTCCTGACCCGGGTCGCCTTTGGCACCTGTGTCGCCTTTGGCGCCTGTGTCGCCTTTGGCGCCCGTGTCACCTTTGGCGCCCGTGTCACCTTTGACGCCCGTGTCGCCCTGAATGCCTCTCTCACCTTGAGGGCCGGCAGGGCCGACAGCACCGTCTGGACCGGCACATGCTGTTAAAAAGCAGGCAAACATCATTAACAGCGCAAGCATTATTGTAAGTAATCGTTTTTTCATAGGGTTTCTCCTTATTATATAATTTTTTCGCTGCTTGGGGAAAGAATTTAACTAAGGCTCGTACAAATTGTCTGTGAAAATGAATCGTTTTTTTCGGTATCTCACTTTCCCCGTTTGAGTACTAATCGTCTGCTCGTTTAAGACAAGGCTACTTAAATTGATTATAAGCATAAGCTCTTAGTACTCTGGTGTCAATTCTCGCATTATCCCTTTTTATGATTCTTAACTTTTGAATTTCGCCAACAGTCAGTTTGATTGTAACTATCAGCGTTTTGTTCCTGCCAACATTATGACCGTCCAGAATCACAATTTACGGGACAAAACTTAGATTTCCTATTTTCCTTATTTACTTTCCCTCCTATATTGTTATAATTGTATGTAGTTTAACAAAATAAATTAGCATAGGCAATTGCAAATTTATTCACATATCATTGCATTTTTAGTAGAGATACTTCTTTGCATTTCCATAGTTATATTGTTTTTCGCCCACTCAATATAGAGGCTGCGCAGAGTTTTGGAACTTTTTGTGCAGCTTTCCGTTACCGGCATCCCAAATTCCGCCTAGCCTCAACGAAGATGCTATCTGCCCCGACGCATACGTTCCCCTTCATCCCCTTACATGGATTTTATCATATACATGGATTTTATCATATTCCTTCCATTATGGTGACCGGATCTCCGCCCTTATATGCTAAAGTTTTTTAGAATCAGCGGGTTGCGGTTCAATGCCCGCTTTTTTAAAGCCCTACACCCGCGGGATCATAATATTCAGGTTGAATATATTACCGGAAATTTCGATTGCCAGCGTGCCGCCGTATTTTTCGACGATCGTCTTTATGCTCAGCATGCCGTAGCCGTGGTAATCCTTGTCCTTTTTCATAGTTTTGGGCAAACCGTTGATCAGCTTCCTTTCGCCCTTGAAATAATTTTCCACATGGATGCTGAGCATATTGCCGGTGCGTTTTATTGTCAGGCTGATATTCCGTTTAGATTTATTTAATTCCGAAACAGCCTCAACTGCGTTATCCAATGCATTCCCGAAAAGCGAATACATATCCGCCGGGGTCATAAAATCAAGCTGCGCGCCGTCTGCAATACAGGTTATTTGTATATCCTTTGCACTGTATCTCAGGTTCTTTTCGGTCAGTATCAGATCCAGCGTTTCATTGCCGGTCTTTACGATAGAATCGTATATAGACAAGGCCTGCTCCATCACCGCCAGCTCCTCGTTGCTGATGACCGCGCCGCCTTGGCGGATCGCCCTTAACTGGTGTTTCATATCGTGCGATTTGATATTTATCGTATCCATGTTCTGCTTTACGATCTCGTATTGCTTTTGCTCTTCGCGTAAAATATGCTGGACCGTGCTCAGCCTCGATATGATTTCCTTTTCCGAAAGCTGGCTGAATTGCAGCTGCAGCGCAAGCAGGCATGTCAAAATATTGTACCCTTTTTCGATCCAGAGTGAAACGACGTCTATATTAGCGTTATACATTGTTACCGCGCTGAAAATATTGTCTGTAATGATTATTATACCCGCCAGCACTACAAAGCGGGTGCGCCCCAAACGGCTGGATTCGCCGGGCCGGATCTTATCTGTATAGGCGAAATGTGCGATAATATATGTAATGAAATAGCATGCAAAATATATGACTGCGGACGAAGCAGTCTCGGCGGCGGTGGACTGAGGCTGCTCTTCTAAATAAACGTTGGACTGTATGCCCGACCCCAGAAGGTCGCGCGCAATGCCGCTCAGCGAATCGTACATCACAAAGGCAATATGCTGTATCGTGTACGCCGCGAGACCGCAGAAAACAATATTCCACCAGCTTTCCCTAAAACATATTTTGAGTCCGCAGAGCGAAACAAAAAACATCATGAAGAACATAAAACAGGTCCATGCTGCGTTATAACGCACAATCGGCAAAAAAAACGCAAACAGGAAAAGCGCAGAAACGCTGCACAAAACGCGCGGCACAAAATTTTCCCGCCTTCTGAGGTTTACGACAAAAACGGCCTCCGCTATTATGATCTCCGCCGTAAATAACAGCTTGTACCAAAAAAGTGCAGACCCGAAATCGAACATCATACATTCTTACCTAAATAATTAGTGAGGCCTTGCAGAAATTCCTTTTTCCGCGCCCGGCTTATCTTCAAATTCTGTCCGGCTATCGTCAGATTATCGCCGTTTACCCCGGTAACGTATTTTAAGTTTACCAGATAGCATACGTTACAGCGAACAAAATTCTCTTCCGCCAGCCGCTTTTCCAGTGCGCTTATAGTCCCGCGCGAATGAAAGATCCCGTCCTCGGAATGATAGATCAAATTATGCTTATTTACCTCGATATACCGGATCTTCGCGGCGGGCAGTATTTTGATCGAGCCGTCTATCTGTATTTTTATGTCAATGCCCTTTTCCCGGCGCGCCACAGAGACGGCTTTTCTCATTTTCATCGCGAACGAATCGTATACCACCGGCTTTATAATAAAGTCCAGGGCGTCGACCTCGTAGCCCTTAACGGCAAAGTTCGCCATATTGGTCACAAAGATAAGCACGACCCTGTTATCCAGTTCGCGCAGCCGCTTCGCCGCATCCATCCCGTTTAGGTTTGGCAGCATGATATCCATAAAAATAACGTCGAACACAGGCTTATAGTTTTTAAGGAGCCCCGCCGCGCTGTCAAAGCAAACGATATTCGCCCTTATCTTATTTTCTTCGCAATATGTTTCTACAAATCCTTTAAGAGCGGACGCGGCGGCCTTTTCGTCCTCGACGATCGCAAAATTAAACAATGCTTTCTCCCTCCTTCTCTGCAGCTGATATGGGTAATACCCCAAAAAACGCGCACAGAAAACGGCATAAAACCGTTTTCCGGCACGTAATTCTTTGAGAATTTTTTTGTTTTACTATCAGCAATGATCCTCCGGCGATGAAACCGGAGAATCATTGTATTAAGGAAACAATGAACAAATACCTTTGAATTTGGCTGTGGATTTTTGAGATAAAAATTGACGGACACGCGCAGGCAATATCGGGATATTGCCAAGCGGGTCCGGCGGTTTTTAGCCAAAAAGACACGCCACATTCAAAGATTGCCCGTTATTTCATTCCTTTTTATGCTGTTTTTAGTTTTATCCCGCGTCTTACCAGCATCAGCAGGTTTACCGATGTGAATAAGATGTGAAAAAGGCTGTCATTCTTTTCGCCGCCACGGTACCGCACACGCTTCCAGCCGAATTTGTTTTTGATTATGTGGAAGGCGTGTTCTACCCGCGCACGGATGCTGCATTTTTTAGTTTCAAATTCCTTAGGTAAACGCTGAATAAATGAGGTTAATTTAGAGCAAGTATTTTTCAGCATGAAAACGGCTTGTTTTTGCAGCAAATAGTAGAACTATTGGCAAAAAAAGAAGACGTTTTAAGGCGAAAAAGACGCGGCTGTAAATTAGCGGATTATTCAGCGTTTACTTGGCTCTTTTACGTTTGTGTTCGTCCTGAAGATTGTAATAAGTATACCCTCAGCTCTTTTCTATGCCTATCGCGGGCCGGCCGCGCCTGTCGGCGCGTTCCTTGTAATAATACGGCTCTATTAACGCAGTCCACTCCTTAAACGGCACTACGCTTTCCATATCCGCTAAAAATTTTTGCTTCCGTGTCGCTTTCGATCCCGATTGCAATAATTCGCCTATTCCAACCTGTTTTTCCATATGGTTATTATATCATTTTTATGGCGAAAACTCCATTGAATATGCCTTTTCGGCTGCTTTCGGCATCTTTTTGCTTTGTAAACGCTGATTAATTCACTTCGATTTACAGGGCGGCTTTATCGGCTGCGAAAAGTCTTCTTTTTGGCGTACGTAGCTCTGCTACGCCCGCAAAAAACAAGCCATT
>JAVBLK010000030.1:0-8172 GCA_031553565.1 Eubacteriales bacterium | reverse complement strand
GCCTTTTCGGCTGCTTTCGGCATCTTTTTGCTTTGTAAACGCTGATTAATTCACTTCGATTTACAGGGCGGCTTTATCGGCTGCGAAAAGTCTTCTTTTTGGCGTACGTAGCTCTGCTACGCCCGCAAAAAACAAGCCATTTCTCGCTCGAAAATTCGCTCCTTCAAAATCTCGCTCATTTAATCAGCGTTTACTTAGCTTTTAAATTCCCGCCTTGTCAATGCCCCGGCATTGCCTGCGGCGGCAATTTAAAATCTGTATCAAAAATCTGTCCGAATTCAGCTCGAGTATTTATTCATTGTTTCCTTGAGCGGCGACGTGCGCTGACAGGCGCGGCGGCTGTTGAAATGCGAGCGCAAAAGAAACGCTGCAGTAAAAATAAAAACATCTCTTTTTGCACACCCTATTTTAATGAAAAGAAAACGGGGCGCTTTTAAAACTATTGCGCTTGCTGCGGGCATTTTATGCGTCTGTTTTTTCTGCTGCTCATCGGCTTTCGGCGATATAGTTTCGATGGCGTATAAAAATCTGACCGATTATTACGACGATGGACATCCGGAAAGCGTCAAACGGGAGGCCGTATCATCCCGGTCTTACGACTTGCCTATAATCATGTACCACGCGGTCTATCCGCGCGGCGTCGGGAAATATGTAATCCGGCCGGAAACGCTGGAAGAGGATCTTAAGTATTTATCGGCAAACGGATATATAACGGTCACAGTTTCGGACGTTTTGGCGTTTACGGAGCGCGGCGTACCAATGCCCGAAAAACCGGTAATGCTGACGTTTGACGACGCCGCGCTGAGCGTGTATCTGTACGCATGGCCTATCCTAAAAGAATACGGCGTTAAATTCATCGTATCGCCGGTCGGCGCGCTGACGGACGCGAATTACGGCGCGGACGGCGTTGTAATTAAAAATAAGCGCTCGCATATGAATTGGGAGCAGCTTAAGGAGCTTTATGAGAGCGGCCTCTGCGAAATACAAAACCATACCTATGATATGCATAAGCAGACCGTGTCGCGCCGCGGTCTGAAGCGCAATAAGTACGAGGATGCCGGAAGCTATAAAACAACCTTATTAAATGACCTGGACAAGATGCGCGTGCGGATCAGGGAAAAGACGGGCGCGGAAAGCGCGGCAGTCGCTTATCCGTTCGGCGCGTATACAAAAGACATCGGGCAGACGTTGAAAGAAGCCGGATACAAGGCGGGGTTTACCTGTTACGAAAAAATAAACCGTATCGACCGGGGTACAGATCTGTTTTTCCTGAACCGGATAAACCGTCCGGGGAATATGCCGGCCAAAGTCTTTTTTCAAAGAAAGATAAAATAATACGCCGTTGCAGGCCGCCGGCACTCCGATAAAAGTGACGGCGGCTTTTCTTTTTAGGAAACAATGAGCATACACGTTTTGAATTTGGGATAAGCCCCTTATCATATTGCATATTACGTTGTCATATAAATACTATATACTTTGGCCGAAAGCTGATTAATTTGCCTAATCCGCACTTGGCTGTTGCTATATATTGTTTAAACTATGAAGGAGGTTTTTAAAGCAATATGGAAAGTTTTGACCTGTATAAGGACATTGCCGAAAGAACAAATGGCGACATATATGTTGGCGTGGTCGGGCCGGTAAGGGCGGGCAAATCCACCTTTATCACCAAGTTTATGGAGGCGCTGGTGCTTCCCAACATACAAAATGCGCATAAGAAGGAAAGGGCGGTGGACGAGCTGCCGCAGGCGGCCGCCGGCAAGACCATTATGACGACGCAGCCAAAATTCGTACCCAACGAGGGCGTCAGCATAATGATACGCGAAAAGGTTGACGTAAAGGTGCGTCTGTGCGATTGCGTGGGCTATATGATCGAAGGCGCGCAGGGCCACAAAGAGGGCGGTAAGGCAAGGCTGGTAAAGACGCCCTGGTCGGAAGAGGAGATGCCGTTTGAGCAGGCGGCCGAGATCGGCACGCGGAAAGTAATTGCCGACCACTCGACGATAGGCGTCGTGATAACCAGCGACGGCACTATCAACACCGACATACCGCGCGCCAATTACATAAAGGCCGAGGAACGCGTTATATCCGAATTAAAGGCGCTGCAAAAGCCCTTTATCGTCGTGCTGAACACCACAAAGCCGCTGTCCGCCGAAACGGGCAAGCTGCGCGAGGGCCTAAGCGAAAAGTACAACGTGCCGATCATGGCGCTGGACGTCTTGAATATGCAGATGGAGGACATCAACGGCATTTTGGAAAAGGTGCTTTTCGAGTTCCCTTTACGCATGATAGAGATCGAGATGCCGCAGTGGATGCAGACGCTGCCCGCCGACAACTTCATCATAAAAGACCTTATGGAGCAGGCGAGAAAGATGAGCGACGCCGTGCTGAAAATGAAGGACTACGGCGACGCGCACAAATTCTTTGCCGAAAACGAGCATATCAAGCCCGTCACCGTCAACTCGGTAAGGCTGGGCGAGGGCAAGATCGTATTTCAGATCGAGCCTCAGGAGGGCTTGTTCTATAAGGTTTTGAGCGCGGAGTGCAACTGCGAGATAGCGAACGACTTTCATCTGATGAGCTATATAAAGCAGATGACGCACGCAAAGGTCGAGTACGACAAGATCAAGACTGCCCTCGACGAGGTCAAAGAGACCGGCTACGGCGTGGTGATCCCTACTATGGACGATATGTCGCTGGAGGATCCGGAGATCGTCAAGCAGGGCAACCGCTTCGGGGTTAAATTAAAAGCGTCGGCGCCTTCCTTACATATCATGCGCGTTGACATCGAGACCGAGGTCAACCCGATCGTCGGCACCGAGCAGCAGAGCGAGGATCTGGTCAAATCTCTCCTGTCCGAATTCGAGAGCGACCCGAAGGGTATTTGGGAAACGAAGATGTTCGGGAAATCCCTGCACCTGTTGGTCAACGAAAACCTGTCCGGAAAGATCCACTCCATGCCGCAAGAGGCGCAGAAGAAAATGCGCAGGACCCTGCAAAAGATAGTCAACGAGGGCCGCGGCGGGATCATCTGCATACTATTATAATTTAAGTAAACGCTGAATAAATGAGGTTAATTTAGAGCAAGTATTTTTCAGTATGAAAACGGCTTGTTTTTGCAGGAAATAGTAGAACTATTTGCAAAAAAAGAAGACGTTTTCAGGCGAAAAAGACGCCGCTACTAAATTATTCCGAATTATTCAGTGTTTACCTAACGAAGAGAAGAATTAAGGAAAAAGCTGACGGCCCGTTTCGCAATTGGAAACGGGCCGTTTTGCTGCAAATGAATTAGCACTCTACGCTTGACAGTGCTAATTTTGTGTTGTATAATGTTTACATTACGACGGGAAGCGCGTAAACCCAATAATGGAAAAAATGAAGGTAGAGAAAAATGCTTTGTGACGAGTGTCAAAAGAAGCCGGCGGAATACCATAAAATACTCGAGATAAACGGGCACAAGACCGAGAGGCATCTGTGCCCCGCCTGCCAGCAAAAATTCAACGATTTCGCACTCTTGAAATTTTCGGGGCTGGGCAGCCTTTTCTCGACTTTTACCGAAACGCCCCAGCCGGAAAGGAAAAAACATGCGGTATGTAAGGAATGCGGCCAGAATTACGGTGACTTTTTAAGGACGGGATATTTGGGCTGCGCCGCGTGTTACCGGGAGTTTCGCAGCGCGCTGTCGCCTATCATATTCAAGACTCAGGGTGCGGGGCTTCACACCGGGAAAAGGCCGCGGCCGTCGGCGGAGGATTTAAAGCAGCAGCAGATCCTGATGCTTAGAAAGCAGCTGAACGCGGCTGTCGCCGAAGAAAGGTTTGCCGAGGCGCAGCTTATTAAGAACGAGATCGACAAGCTTATAGGATAAGGAAACGCGGTATAGGCAGCTGTCAGCGTGTGAATAATATATAAAAGTTGGATTACTGTACATATTGCCGGATATCGATCGGGGATCGATTTTAAGAGGATCTTTTTATGGCGAAGAACGATATAGATTACGGAACGTATGCGGTGTCGTCACGCGTCAGGCTGGCGCGCAACTTTACCAATATGCCTTTTCCGAGGAAGCTGCCGCCCTATGACGAGAGGATGTTTGCCGCAAAACGCAGGGTTTTCGATACTGTCAGCGTATTGGGCGATTACAGTATTTTCGAGATGGATAAGCTGACCGAGGTGAAGCGGCTTGCCATGAAGGAGCGGCATCTTATCAGCAGCGAGCTGGTTGCCGGCGAGGATGGCGCGGTAATCGTAAACCGCAATAATTCGGTGGCAATAATGCTGAATGAAGAGGACCATATCCGTCAGCAGTGTATCCTGCCGGGATTTAAGCTGACCGAGGCATACGGTATCATAAATGCGATAGACGATGCGATCGCCCGCGATATGGAGTATTCGTTCGACAAGGAATACGGGTATTTGACGGCTTGTCCCACAAATTTAGGAACGGGGATGCGCGCGTCCGTTATGATGTTTTTGCCCGCGCTGACAATGAACCAGAATATTTCGCAGGTAATCGAGGAAGTCTCGCGCTACAGCATAACGGTCAGGGGCGTCTACGGCGAGAACAGCGCGGCGGAAGGCTTTATGTACCAAGTTTCAAATCAGCGGTCCTTGGGGCTTTCCGAGGACGAGATTCTGGATACCGTCAATAAGATCGCGGCGGTGATCGCAAAGGCCGAGGACAGCGCAAGGAACACCCTGTTAAAGACAAGCGAGGTCGAATTGACCGATACGGTCTACCGCGCGTGGGGGCTTTTAACAAACTCATACAGGATGGACAGCAAGGAATTCATGGCGCTGATGGGCCAGGTTCGTCTGGGCGCGGCGTTAGGGATCATCAAGCTTACCAAGCCCGACGCGCTGGAGGAGATCATCATTGACGCGCAGCCGGCAAACCTCTCCATAAACGCTAAAAGAGAGCTGGACGCGGTATCAAGGGACATATTCCGAAGCGAGTACGTGGCAAAAGAATTGAAAAAACTGATATAAGGCCGCAGATCGAAAGGCAGCAAAAAAGTTTCCCTGAAAGGGAAAATTTCAGCGGCGAGCGCAGCAACGAGGATTTCCGGGAACTGTTTTTTCTGAAAAGCGCAACAAGTAAAGAATAAAAACAAAAGCAAAAAAATAAAAGAATCCGCCTTTAAGTCCGACCGAAAATTTTACCACGTCAAAATTTTCGCGCCTGGCCAAGAAAGGCGACGGAGCAAGCGAGCAGAGCGGGATTTTCCCTGAAAGGGAAAATTTCAGCGGCGAGCGCAGCGGCAAGTATTTCCGGGAACTGATTTTTCTGAAAAGCGCAACAAGTAAAGAATAAAAACAAAAGCAAAAAATAAAAGAATCCGCCTTTAAGTCCGACCGAAAATTTTACCACGTCAAAAAATTCGCGCCTGGTCGGAAAGGCGACGGAGCAAGCAAGCAGAGCGGGATTTTCCCTGAAAGGGAAAATTTCAGCGGCGAGCGCAGCGGAGGAGCATATGGCAGGTTACCAATTCAACATCAGTGAAAATTTGAATAAGGCGCTGGAGGCGGCGCGGCAAGCGGCGGAGGGCAATAATTCCAGTGAGATCGGCACCGAGCATATCCTGTACGGGCTGACGACGGTCAAGGGCAGTGTGGCGGGCAGGCTTCTGGCCGAATACAATGTCGCGCCGGAGATGCTGGAGGATATATTCGAGCAGGCTACCGCCTTTATCGGCTTTTCCGGTCAGGTCGATTTTTCGACCAACGTGAAGTACATCATTAAACGCGCAAGGGATTTTGCGATCGAGCAGGGCTTGTCGTATATCACGACCGAGCATCTGCTGCTTTCCTTGTGCCTTGTAAAGGACTGCGTTGCGGTTCGCTTTATGACAAAGGCGCTGCGTATCAATATTGACGAGTTTATCGCAAAGCTGCAGTCGCGTATCGGCGCCGAGCCCGTAAACGAAGGCGGCGGCGCGCGCGAAAAAGCGTCCGGGGCGAATTATAAGAGCAATCTTCCGGACAAGCTGAAGGATGTGGGGATCGACCTTACCGCCAAGGCGCGCAATCATAAGATCGACCCTATAATCGGCAGGAAGGACGAGATCGAACGTATTATACAGATACTTTGCCGCAAGACAAAGAATAACCCGGTGCTTATAGGCGAGCCCGGCGTGGGCAAGTCCGCCGTCGTCGAAGGGCTGGCCCAGGCTGTCGTTGACAACAACGTGCCGGAGCTTTTGAAGAATAAGATAATATTTACATTGGACATAGGCTCGCTTATGGCCGGCACAAAATACCGCGGCTCACTCGAGGAAAAGTTAAAGGACATCATCGACACTATAGTCGAATCGAAGGATATCATCGTGTTTATCGACGAGCTGCACACTCTGGCTACGGCCGGGCATGAAAAGGGCGAGGTATCGCCGGCGGACATGCTGAAGCCTTACCTGGCCCGCGGCGAGTTGCAGACTATCGGCGCAACGACGACCGACGAGTATAAAAAGTTTATCGAGGCCGACAAGGCGCTTGAAAGGCGTTTCCAGCCTATCATGGTCAACCCGCCCAGCATCGAGGAGACGATCGCGATCCTGCGCGGACTGCGCGACAATTATGAGGCGTTCCATAAGGTAAAGATAACCGACGAGGCGATCGACGCGGCGGTCAAATTATCCGACCGCTATATAATGGACAGGTATCTGCCGGACAAGGCTATCGACCTGGTGGACGAGGCTTGCAGCAAGGCAAAGGTCAGCGGGAACACCGCGCCGCTTGACTTAAAGGAGAAGGAGGAGCGGCTGAAGATCTTGTCGGATGAAAAGCGTGAGGCTGCCCGTCAGGAGGACTACGCCAAGGCCGAGCAAAAGCGGAAGGAATACGACGCTGCCGCGCAGGAGATAGAACGGCTGAAAAGCGACTGGGAAGCCGCGCGCGTAAAAGTCAAGATGAGCATTGACGCCGACGACATCGCAAAGATCGTTTCGGTATGGACGGGCGTACCTGTCACCAAGATAAACGAGACCGAAAAGGAACGCCTGCTTAAGCTTGAAGAAATACTCCATAAGCGCGTTGTCGGGCAGGACGAGGCAGTCAACAGCGTTTCTAAGGCCATCAGACGCGCCAGGGCGGGCCTAAAGGATCCGAACAGGCCGATAGGCAGCTTCATATTCCTCGGCCCCACGGGCGTGGGCAAGACCGAATTATGCAAGGCTATCGCCGAGGCGATGTTCGACGATGAGAACCTTATTATCCGGCTCGATATGAGCGAATACATGGAAAGCCACAGCGTCAGCAAGCTGATCGGGTCGCCGCCGGGATACGTCGGATATGACGAGGGCGGGCAGCTGACCGAGCAGGTCAGGCGCAAGCCGTACTCGGTCGTGCTGTTCGATGAGGTGGAAAAGGCGCATCCCGACCTTTTTAACGCGCTGCTGCAGATAATGGACGACGGGCGGCTGACAGACAGCCAGGGGCGCGTAGTAAACTTCAAAAATACGATAATCATTATGACCAGCAACGTCGGCGTGTCCGAATTGAAGACAAGCAGCGCGCTTGGGTTTACCGAGGACAAGGGCAAGAAGCAGGGCGAGAACACGCGCGAGATATTGATGGCTGCGCTGAAAAGGAAATTCAAGCCTGAATTTATCAACCGCGTTGATGTAATCACGATATTCAACCCGCTCAGCGAGGGCGATATCGAGAAGATAACGGGCATCATGCTGAAAAAGGTCAATAAGAAGCTGGCTGAAAAGAATATCACGCTTACCTGCGGCGCGGACGTTATCGGGAAGCTTTCTAAGGACGGCTATGATATCGAATACGGCGCAAGGCCGCTGCGCCGCGCGATCGAGCAGAGCCTAGAGGACGTTTTGGCCGAAAAAATACTTACGGGTGAGTTTAAGGAAGGCGATAATATTTATGCGGGGCTTGACCGCGAGGGTAAGATAACGTTTGTGAAACGATAAAACAGAGCTGCCAAATTTATGGAGTTATCTTTTGGCGTCATTAAGGTTCAAACAGACATAAATCCAGCCGGAATCTATTCTCCGCAAAAATGCCCGCTCCTGATAAAACAGGAGTGGACAAATAGTGTTTAAAGTGATATAATAGGTGTATGAAAAAAGCGAGAATAAAAATGGAGCAGAGCTGTCCTAAATGCAAAGCTGAAGACGGACAAAGAAAGTTTGGGTATAGTAAGGCGGGGACACAAAGATA